>PSLL01000046.1:0-15731 GCA_040289575.1 Candidatus Dadabacteria bacterium
GGCTGTAGTATATAACATCCATGTGATTGTAAGAGGAGATGGAAAAATCAGATTCTTTATTGCTTTTCTCTACTTACAAAAAATGAATGTTTGCAACGAAGCAATTTCTCGTTGATATTCTCCGGGAAATGTAAAATTATTTCACGGTATCTCTTTGTATACTCGGAGAAGAAGTTTAATTTGATTTGTTCATTTTGAATCTTTAGTTGTTCTTTAAGTTGATTATATTGCCTATAGCTCCAATAAAATACCACGATTGTTGTTTCAAGAGTCAATATGCTAGTGATTATCGAACTTAAATCCAATGTCATATTCCATTTCATTCAACGCTCCGATTTTTAACCCAAATTTTATTTGTTTAGCAAGACAGCAAGAACCATAGGCATTGGCTTCAGCTCCCGCCTCAGGGGATCGAGAACCAAACCGAGGGCCTCAAGTGTGAAGGCACCTAAAAGGACGCTGTCCCCCTCCTCGCCGAATATGACATCTGCCCCGCCTATTCGATCTCCGTATTTAAAAAGGGCGATACCCTTCTTGCGTGTGATTTTAGTTCCATTTGCCAAACGGAATTCCTGCTCCACCAAGGGTTTGATGCCGAGTCTTTCTAAAACCGGAGTCGGGACTACGGAGTAGATGGCTCCGGAGTCTATTAGAAACTCTAGTTTTTCCGTGACATCAGGCGTAGCAGGGTTTCCTATTTCAATCTCTAAGACTGTCAGTCCCATAATGGTTTCCTCTCACAAAAGCCTTCAGATAACGTTTCCCCCATCTACTCGTATATGAATTCGTCTTGATTATTATCTCACCTAGAGCAAACCTTAGCAATAGACCATCTCTCTTAAAATTTTGGTGATAAGAAGGTTTATCTGTTATATTATGTATAAAATGATTAATCGAAGCTGGGATTAAAGGAGAAATGGCGATGAGAAAAACTGAGTTGACTCTTACGGTTCTGGTGTATTGCGTATTGCTATCTGTATTCATTATCTCTTGCGATACAAATATTACAAGGGACATAGGAGGGGTGAAAGGACCTGATGCAAAGATAAAGGAAACGACGGAAGTGGTGAAAGAAGAGCCTAAAGCAACATCTGGAGAAGGGATCTCAAAAGAAAAGACAGTTGCTGAAGCAAAAGGTGATCCGGTAAAGGGTAAAGCAATATTTATGGATAAGTGCTCGCCTTGTCATGGCCCCGAAGGCAAAGGAAATGGTCCTGCAGGGACATCACTTAATCCAAAACCGAGAAATCTAACCGACGCGAGTTATATGTCCACACTTAGTAATGAGCACCTATTTAAAGTTATAAGTGAGGGCGGCGCATCCGTTGGGAAATCCCCTCTTATGCCGGCTTGGGGGGGGACTCTATCAAAAGATGATATTTGGAATGTAATTGCACATATAAGACAAGACCTTTGTAAATGTGATTATAAAGGAAAGTAAAAGCGGGGTGTTCCACCGAGCACATCACGCCTGTATAGGGGGTAATAATTGAAACTCGATTATTTTGATGCTTCCCGTAAGAAGCTTGAATCCAAGAGTCAATTCGTTTAAAGGAGTTTTGGCCTTTCATGAAATTATAAATCTGTAATCGTCCCCTTCTCTTATTCTCAGGGGTCTTGATAAGCGAAGGGCGAGTAGTACCCATTTTCTCCGATACATACCATTGAAATCCATGATTGTGACAGCTTAAACGCTTGGACTTTGCGGCTACTGCGGGGTATCTAGGGAGCAACGCATACGGGATGATTGTTGTTAAAAATCTAATTTGATGAGCCGTATAGACTCTCTTTTCATTATCTCAATGGTAACCCATTGCAACAATGGCTCTTAATAATACATAAGTAGCTGTATAATTTACGCACACCAAAAACTCGACTGAACAACAGGAGGAATAGGGTAATGAGAAGGATCGTATTAACTATTTTAGTTTTATTCGTCTGTTTATCTATGTCCGTCTCATGTACAAGAAAAGCGGAAAAGAAGGAAAAGAAAAAGGGGGCAGGAGTAGGAGAAAAAGCAATAATCGGACCCATAGAAAAGGCAAAGGGGGTACAGGAGAAGTCCAAGGAAAGAGCGGATACAATGGAAAAACAAGCCGACGAGGTTTCGGGAGAAACAAAGGAATGAGTCAAGCGATAAGGTCTTTACCCCTAGTATAAATTTTTACTCAATTCAATCCAAAAGATTTTGAACATCTTAAGCCTTAATGTTAGAATCTTGTTGAGAAAAAATTTAATTTGCCGGAGAGGTGACCGAGCGGCCTAAGGTGCACGCCTGGAAAGCGTGTAGGGGGATAAAACTCCCTCGTGGGTTCGAATCCCACCCTCTCCGCCAGATGAAATAATTAACTGGGTTCCAGCGGCTAGGCCCGCACGGCAGGAACTTGTAAACCCCGCCAGGCCCGGAAGGGAGCAACGGTAGCAAGACCTCTTGAGCGTTGTGGTGAACCTAGCCTGCTGGTCTTAAGGTGAATAGATGTCCTCCTATCTTGTGCTTGCCAGAAAGTGGAGACCCAAAACGTTTGATGACCTTATAGGTCAGCCATATATTACGCAGGCACTCAAAAACGCCGTATCTACCGAAAAAATCGCACATGCCCTTATTCTCTCGGGCCCCAGAGGGGTTGGAAAGACAACCACCGCGAGGATTGTAGCCAAGTCCCTCAACTGCGAAAGGGGACCCACCCCTGAGCCGTGCTCCGTGTGCGTATTTTGCAAGGAGATATCCGATGGAAAATCGCTCGATGTAATAGAGATTGATGCCGCTTCGCATACCGGAGTAAGTGATGTAAGAGAAATTATTGAAAACGTAAAGTACGTTCCTTCATCCGGAAAAACAAAGATTTACATAATTGATGAAGCGCACATGCTCTCTCAGGCGGCTTTTAATGCCCTTCTTAAAACCCTTGAAGAGCCTCCCCGGCGGGTGCTCTTTATACTCGCTACAACTGAAGCACACAAGATTCCCGTAACCATTCTCTCACGCTGTCAGAGATACGACTTTAAGAAGGTCTCAACGGCAAAGATAAAGGAGAGAATCGAGTTTATTACCAATTCCGAAGGGATAAAAATCCCGGATGAGACCCTCTACCTTATAGCTCAAGAGGCTGACGGAAGCCTTCGCGATGCCCTTAGTATTCTCGATCAGCTCATTGCGACTTTTGGTATGGAGATTAAACATGAGGAGGCCTCAAGAATCCTTGGTATATCAGATAAGTCGCTTTTAAAGTCCACACTTGAGGCGATATTCAATAGAAATCCCAAAAGATGCATCGAGATAATAAATGAGGCGAGTGAAAAGGGGATGAGTCCCAAACGATTTTCAGAGGGTTTATTGAAAGTAATAAGGAATGCGCTCCTGATTAAAACCTGCGGGAGGGATATTGTCTCAGACCTCTCGGCTGAGGAAAAGAAGGAGATGGAGAGGATTTCTACAGACCAGAGTATTGAGTCTATTGAGATGATTTTCAAACTTATGATTGAAGGGGCAGATGAGATTCAAAGGTCCTTTTATCCTCGAATGGCGCTTGAAGCAACACTTGTGAAGCTTTCTACTATTCATACGGTAGTTCCGATTGATGAGATTCTCGCTAAGCTTGAGAAACTCTCCGAAGGAATCGGGGTCGGTGCATCACATTCGAAATATCAAGAAGGTGAAGTGCAGAGGAATTCTGAGGAAAAAAAAATGACATCCCATCTTGAAAAGGAGCCAACCTCTGGCTCCGGTTTTAATGATATTTCTACAACCTCAGAGGAAAGCCAATTGGGTTTTTCGGGTTTGGACTTAGGGGATTTTGTGAGATTTGTAAAGTCAAAAAAGCCTATTACAGCGATGCATCTGGAACAGGCAAGTAAAATCAGATTCGATAACGGAATATTAGAGATTGAATTTTTCTCCTCCTCAATTCATTCCGATTACCTCTCCCGTCAAGATGCTCAGGAAAACCTAAGGAAGCTTTCGAAGGAATTCTTTAAGCGGGATTTAAAGATTAGGGTCGAGGTGAAATCGTCATCTGCTGGAGAGATTGGCTATCAGTCTTTAAAAGAACGAATCGCAAAAGATAGGGAGGAAATACAAGAAGACCCAGTTGTGCAGGACGTTGTGAGGATTTTTGGAGGGAGAGTGGTTGAAGTAAAAAAATTAAAGAGTTAAGGAGTGAGGCTATGAAATTCGGGGGAAACATTCAGAGTATGTTGAAGCAGGCTGAAAAGATGAAAGAGCAGATTGAGAGGCTTCAGGCTGAGGCGGGGGAAAAGATTGTTGAAGCCTCGGCGGGCGGCGGGATGGTAACGGCAGTCGCAAAGGCAAAGGGCGAGGTGATTTCAATAAAGATTGAGCCTGAGGTAATAAGCGGAGGCGATATTGAGATGCTCCAGGATTTGGTCACGGCAGCGGTTAATGAGGCGCTGATCAGAGGAAGAGAGATAATGAAAGAAGAGATCTCTAAAGCTGCCGCAGGATTTGGACTTCCTCCGGGGCTTATTTAGGAAGGAGTAGGAATTAGTCACGAATGAACACGAACAGAAGAATACAGTAGACAGTATATAGGGGAAAAACCTCAAGTTCCTCCATCCTGTATTCTATGTTCTTTATCCTGAATTCTGCTTACTTCATTATGTGTAAATTTGTGGCTAAATAATCAATAAAAAATGAGACGCACTGGTTTGCCGGAGCCGATTCTGAGGCTTATTGATGCATTCTCAAAGCTTCCGGGAATAGGGGAGAAGAGCGCGACAAGGCTCGCATTTCACATTCTCCGGGCTCCGGGAGATTACGCTGAGAGGCTTGCAAAATCAATAGTTGATACAAAAAATAGGGTCACCCTTTGTCCGATTTGCTATAGCTTTACATCGGAGAATCTATGCACTATATGCAAAGACGAAGAAAGGGATAAGGCCACAATCTGTATTGTGGAAAAACCCGTTGATTTGATTGCAATCGAAAAAAGCGGGGAGTTTAACGGAAAATACCATGTTCTTCACGGCGTGATTTCTCCGATTGAGGGAGTAGGTCCTGAAGATTTAAGGATAAAAGAACTCATTTCAAGACTGGGAGACGGGGATATAAAAGAGGTAATAATCGCTACAAATACAAGCGTGGAGGGTGAAGCTACGGCTCTATACCTTGCAAGACTCATAAAGCCATTTGGGATTGATGTAACCCGCATAGCACACGGAATCCCTGTCGGGGGCGATATAGAATATATAGATGAGATAACACTGGGCAAGGCGTTGAGGGACAGAAAAAGGATGTGATTTATATAATTTCATAAAAAGAGGTGTGTTATGATTCGTAAGGGAAAGGCTTTTAATGAACTCAAAATCGGAGATAGATTTAAAGAGAGCATCACAGTAAGTGAAGCCCATGTTGTAAAGGCGGCGGGGCTTTTTCGTGACTTTAACGCCCTTCACACGAATGAGCCGGGCATGAAAACATCCCGATTTGGGAGGAGAATCACCCACGGAGCACTTACATTTGGCCTGATGGTTGGGGTCTACAGCAACGTTTTTCATGACACGGATATATCAACAGTTGAGGCTTCTATAAAATTCATCGCGCCCGTTTATCCGGGAGACACAATCTCAATGGAGTGGGAGGTAAAGGGGCTTGACGCAAAGCCCAAACTCGATGGGGGATTGGTTTCACTCTCAGGAGAGATTAAAAACCAAAATAACGCGACTGTAGCGACAACCGAGGCAAAGCTTTTGGTTTCTAATAAAACCATTTTTGAGAGATAAGTTCGACTAGGACTGCGGTGATAAAGTAGGTTGATAATTTTAGTAGGGGCGAATCCTTTTTATGCCCCCCCTTTGGTTGTGAATCTATTTCAAGGGCCCGTCATCTTAATCTAATATGAGATTGTGAATTTGCTTGAAATTGAATTAATGGCTGCTTAAAATATTAAATGGGGAGGAATATAGCTATGAAAAAAATTGGTATTTCTCTGATAATCATTTTAACCATTATTCTGACAACTCCGGCTATAGGCTCTGCCAGACCTTTTGGTGGTCGAGGAGGTTTTGGTGGAGGAGAATTTATGCGCGGGGCTCCTATGCATAGTTTTGGTATGGGTAATCGCGGCTTCGGTATGACTGGGTCTTTCCATAATTTTAGTATGGGTAGTCGTAGCTTTGGCATGGGCAATCGCAGTTTTGGTATGAGTAATCGTAGCTTTGGCATGGGAAGAACGTTTCATAATTCCGGTATGGCGATGGGTAGCCGCAACTTTGTTATGGGAAGAGGGATGCCTATTAATAGAACAGTTAATATTCATAACAGTAATGCCTTTAGATCCACGTATAACTTTAATAGTTTTAATAGATTAAGCGACGCCCGTAATTTCGATGTCGAGCGACGTGGGTTTAATGATCGGTTGGGATTTCGAGATGGGCACGAGTTCAGAGAGTTTGGACACCATCACTTTAGAGAGGAGTTTTTCGAGCACCGTCCATTCTTTAGGGATAGAGATATAGATATATTTGTAGCCTCATTTGGTTTCAGCCCGTTCTTTTTTACTCCGTTTGTGTTTCCGGTTGTGTTTGGTCCGATTATACCCTGTCCACTTGTGTTTGACCCATTCTTTTTTACCCCATTCTTTGCACTTAATTTTGGATTTGTAATTTAGATAATCTAGGGGCGGCTGAATATCCTTAAAGCGGACGACCTATCTTTTACTTTAGTCTCCTTTGTCGTTCCTTTGTGCAAAGGGCGATGGCCCCTTGTCAGTGGCTTTTCCCTGTTTTTACTTGACAATCAACCTTCAATCCGTTACATTGTGGTGTCTTTTACCCCGAATTAAAAATAAAAATATAGCAAAAGAGCCTGGTTTAGATGCTTTGTTATCTTTCCAAACTAGGTAATTCTGCCGAGTTGCAAAGGGCTTAGATTAAACTTAACCTAACTGGAGGAAGGGTGATATGGCTGTAGCAAGAGTAACTGAGGTGATTGGAGCGTCCAGCAAATCTTGGGATGACGCCGTCCAGAGTGCTCTAAAAAGGGCAAATAAGACCCTGCGCAATCTTACAGGTCTAGAGGTTGTTAAGATGAATGCGCATATAGAGAATGGAAGAATTACAGAATATAGAGCGCACGTTAAGATTACCTTTATCCTAGAGGATACAAAGTAATCTCAGGATTGTCGGAATCCTCGGTGGCTCTATAAATTATTGAGGGAGTTCAACCTCCATTGCGGCAACTGTTTTGGGGTTCAGGTTATTTGATCCTGAGGTAGGAATCGAGGGAGTAATACTGAACATGGAAAGGAAGAAGGGTTCTACTCCAGTGTAGGTCTAATTAGGTGTGGATTAGCCAGAGAATCATAAGTAATTTTGAAATACTATTAAGACTAATAGGAGGAAGAGTACGGTGAAGATTGTCGTCATTGTTAGGCAAACGCCGGATACGGAGGCAAAAATTAAGGTTGCTTCAACCGGAAATTCTATTGATACAGAGGGGATAAAGTGGATTGTAAATCCCTATGATGAATTTGCAATTGAAGAGGCGATTAAAATCAAAGAGAATCTCAAAACAGGTGAGGTGATTCTCATTTCAATGGGGCCTGCAAGATGTGTTGAGGCTCTTCGCACTGGGCTTGCGATGGGTGCGGATAGAGCAGTGCACATAAAGGATGAGAGTTTCGCATTTACAGATCCTTATGCGAGTGCAAAGGTAATTGCTGCGGAGATTAAAAACCTGGGTGGATTCGATTTAATACTCACCGGGAAGAAGATGATCGATGAGGAAACGGGTCAAATTGGAATTCAGATAGCAGAGGAGCTAGAAATTCCACATGTCGCGATAGTGACCAAGATGCAGTTATCCCCGGATGGGAAAAAGGTAACATGCCAGAGGGAAGTCGAGGGCGGGCAGGTTATAGTTGAGGTTCCGCTTCCGGCCCTTATAACCTGCGAAAGGGGACTCAATGAACCGCGGTACGCATCGCTCCCCGGAATTATGAAGGCGAAGAAAAAAGAGGTAAAAGAGGTCACGCCCGATAAAATTAACGTTGATGCGCTGGGTATTACCAAAGAATCGCTCGGTCAGGCTGGGGCACGATTTAAGATTACAAAGCTTGAGGTTCCACAGGTGCAGAGAAGACTCAAGATAATAAAGGAAGCCGAAACCCAGGAAGCGGCGCATGAGCTTGTAAAGCTCCTTAGAGAGGAAGCCAAAGTGATTTGACGATCTAAAAAAATTAGCTGCAAACAGGAAATGATCCAAGAACAGGATGGACGGTTTATCTTGTCTACATCTTGTATCGTGAATCATGCATTATTTTTTTCGTTAACTTAAGGAGGCAAGGAAATGGGCAATGAAATTTGGATAGTAGCGGACATCACAATAGACGGAAAGGTTAGAAAGGCGACATTTGAGGCATTATCCGAGGCGCGTAGGAAACTCGTTCCAAAGCTAGGAGGACAGATATGCGGCGTTCTTCTTGGCTCCGGGGTTTCTGGGCTTGCTCAGGAGCTGGGAAAGTACGGTACCGAGAAGGTTTACGTCGTGGATAATGAAACTTTAAAAGACTACACCCCTGAAGGATATGCGATTGCGCTTGCGGATTTAATTAAAAAACACCAACCGCCCATTGTAATAACGGGGAACACATCCGTCGGTCAGGATTTTTTCCCTCGGGTTGCAGCCCTTGTAGGAGCGGGGCTCGCAATGGACGCAATTGATTTAGACCTTACAGATGATAAGAGATTAAAAATCAAGCGCTATATGTACTCTGCAAAATCCATTGCCACAGTGGAATTCCTCGATCATAAGCCCATGATGACGACAATCAGACCCAATGTGTTTAAACCCGAAGAAGAGCCGAAGAATCCGGAGATTGTGAATGAGTCTGTTAATCTTAAACCTGAGGATATAAAAATAAAGACTGTAGAGATAAAGAGAAAAGAATCCGCGCGGCCTGAGCTAACAGAAGCCGATAGGATTGTCTCAGGCGGGCGGGGAATGGGAAGCGGAGATAATTTCAAACTGATATTTGAACTTGCTGACGCAATCGGTGCCGCAGCAGGTGCATCACGCGCGGCGGTAGATGCAGGGTTTGTCCCCTATGCTATGCAGGTCGGGCAGACCGGAAAGGTTGTCTCTCCTACTCTCTACATTGCGGTCGGAATCTCGGGCTCGGTCCAGCACTTTGCCGGAATGGGCTCTTCCAAGGTGATTGTAGCAATCAATAAAGATCCGGACGCCCCGATCTTCCAGAAATGCGACTATGGTATTGTAGGAGACCTGTTTCAGATAGTTCCTGCGCTTACAGAGGAGTTTAAGAAACTCCTTGCACAACAGTAGTTTTTTTTGGATGAGTATGATTTTAGGGGGCACGTTTCAACGTGCCCCCTATTTATATATCTACCTGCTCGACCCGTTCTATTTTTTCACCTAGAAATCTCCCCGCAACAGAGACGAAGGTTTCTGAGACATCTGTAAGGTAAAACTCCTTTTGGCCAGAGGTGGAATTTTCATTTGAGATGTTGTTTTCTTTAAGAATCCTTTCTATCTCTGAAGCGGTCTCTTCAGCAGAATCCACAAGCGCGACTCCTTCTCCCATAACCTTTTGAATAGTGGATTTGAGGAGAGGGTAATGGGTACAGCCGAGTATGAGAATATCAATCCCGGATTCTTTTAAAGTCCACAGGTATTTTTTCGCCACAATCTCCGCGATTTCTCCATCGGTCCACCCTTCCTCGGCGAGCGGAACAAAAAGAGGGCAGGCTTTGGAATAGACCTTTATTTCCGGAGCGACATTTTCTATGGCCTTCTTATATGCATCGCTCCGTATTGTTGATGGCGTTCCTATTACTCCTACTTTTCCTGTCTTGGTAATTCTTGCCGCTTTTCTCCCTCCGGGTTCAATCACACCTATTACGGGAATCTCAAAATCCCATCGCAGACTCGGAAGCGCAACGGCGGAGGCGGTGTTGCATGCAACAACCAGAAGTTTAATACCTTTTGATAAGAGAAACCTCGCGTTGCTCTCCGAGTACGCAATCACAGTCCGACTGGATTTTGTTCCATAAGGAACCCTTGCTGTATCGCCTAGATAAACGAGGTTTTCATTCGGAAGCCTCTTTAGGATTTCCTTTACAACTGTAAGCCCGCCTATGCCTGAGTCGAATACACCTATGGGAGATAAACTAATTTGGGTTTTAGTCATGGGTTTAAATTTAGATTAGTAGATTTGGATGTCAACTCAAGGGCTGGCAAATGAAAATATTACATCGCATCTTTGTTAGAGAACAGTCTATCAATATGGATAGAATTTTGTGATTTTTCGGTTATAATAATATCCATGTTAAATTCTTTTTTATTTTCCTGTCCATGATTCTCCGCCATATTTAACCATCAACAAATACCATAAGAGAGGTGAAAAAAATGAATCTAGTTCTAGAACTATATAAGGATAATATCGAATTTCTAAAAACTACTGTGTACTTAACCTACGAAACCCTGAGCGAATTTTATCGTCTCTGGTCTCACTTACTAGGACCAACTGACCTTACGCATACCCTAAAGGACAATTACAGGGAGGAGAGTGTAGAAGGGATTCAGAAAAAGGCCTTTAATTTTCTTTCCAAGCTGTATGATTTGTGTGAATCTGACCAGACTAAAGGATTCAATATGTATGAAATTGGTGATGAGCTAGGGTATAGTACATCTGAAGCTGAATTTATTGTAGAAACCCTCTCCCGCGCAGAGTTAATTAGGCATGAGAAATCTTCCAATGAAGTCAGAATTACTCCTTACGGGATTATGACTATAAAGGGTGAGATTACAGTTGGTTATGCTCCGATTCATTGAAACGGATTAATAGATTAAAACAGCGCCTCAATCGCCTTTTCAATTGAGCCTACGCCGATAAGGGAGATGTCGGTGTCCGAACGCTTCAGCCTCTCAAGGTTTATCCGAGGAAGAACGCATTTACGAAAGCCCAATTTCTCGGATTCCTTAAGCCTGAGTTCCACCTGAGAGACGCCCCGCACTTCACCGGCAAGGCCGATTTCGCCGAACACAACTATATCGGATTCAATCGGTTTGTTTAAGAGGCTCGATGCGAGAGAGGTGATGATGCCGAGGTCAATCGCGGGTTCCTCGATTCTCACTCCTCCTGCGACGTTCATAAAAATATCCTGACCCGATATGTGAAGCCCTGCCCTTTTTTCTAGCACTGCGGCAAGAAGTGAGACGCGGTTGTAATCAAGCCCTATAGTTGTTCTTCTTGGTACGCCGAAATTACAGGACGAAACCAGAGCCTGAATCTCTAGATGGGTCTTGTGCCTTCCAGGCTTGGGACAACAACCGAGCCTGGGGCGTTTACTGGGCGCTCGGAGAGGAATATTTCCGATGGACTTTTTACCTCTTCAAGTCCGCTTTCATGCATCTCAAATACGCCGATCTCATTTGTTGAGCCAAACCTATTTTTTACAGCTCTCAGAATTCTATAGGAATGCTCCCGTCCGCCTTCAAAGTAGAGCACCGTATCTACAAGATGCTCCAGAACCTTTGGTCCCGCAATCGTTCCCTCCTTTGTCACATGCCCGATAAGGAAAATCGCTATGCCGCTTGTCTTTGCATATTGCATAATCTTTGCTGCACTCTCTCTTATCTGTCCTACACTTCCTGGGGCAGAGGGAAAATCCTCGGTGTATATAGTCTGAATCGAATCAATTACCGCGAGTTTTGGTGAAAGCCTCTCTATCTCATTGAGAATGTTCTCTACAGAGGTTTCTGCAAAAACAAAGAGCCTGTCGGAGCCTACGCCCATTCGCTCGGCTCTCATCTTTACCTGCTCGGGGGATTCTTCGCCCGTAACATAGAGAACGCTCATTTTAGATAGGCTTACGTTGTTTACCATATCAAGTGCAAGTGTGGACTTTCCAATTCCGGGGTCGCCTCCTACGAGCACAAGTGAGCCGGGAACAAATCCGCCTCCAAGAACCCTATCTAATTCCCCGATTCCCGTCCCAATTCTCTCTTCCTTTGTGCTTTCTATTTGAGTAATGGCAATAGAGGAGGAGTTGCAGGAGGCCTTTCCATGGCTTCTCTTCTCTCTTATTACCCTCTCTTCAACGTAAGAGTTCCATTCACCGCAGGCGGGGCACTTTCCCAACCATCTGGGCGATGAGTTACCACAGTTCTGACATACATATTGCGATTGTGCTTTAGATTTTTTCATCACGACTAAATTATTTAACTCAACTTAAACAATAAAGCAATCCATCCTCCCTCCGATAGTTCCTCATCCGGGAAAAGACCTAGCTCTCGAAATCTCTGAACTACCATCTCTTTTTGCCCTGTTAGCCAAATTCCAGAGACTAGAAGCAGGCCATCGCTTTTTAACTTGGATTTAAGCTCCTCGCTTATATTAAGAATTTCAACTGTTCCAAGATTGGCAAGTACGAGGTCAAATTTATCATTAATGCCTTTCAAGGAATCATACATGACCTGAATATTGGAGAATCCATTCTTTTTAACGTTTATTTTGGCTTCCTCTACAGCTATAGGGTCAACATCTAGGGCCAAAACCGTATCGGCTCCCAGTGCAGCGGCACAAAGTGCAAGCACACCAGTTCCGCATCCCACGTCCAGAACCCTATCTACTTTCTTCCTTTTAAATATGTTCTCTATTCCTTTAATACAGAGTCTGGTAGACGGCTGATTTCCTCTACCAAACGCCTCTCCCGGATCAATTTCAATAATCCTTTCTTCGCCATTTGCGAGTTTTAAGGATGTGATTGAGATACTTAAACTGGATTCCCGACAAAAAAGCATTTAACCCTATATGGCTACTTTAGATCTTTTGAGCTAATTGGGATTTTGACTCTCTAAGTTACTAATCCTCTGTCTCTTTCTCTTCCCCTGTTTTCCCTGCATTCCCTTTTGTCAGCTTTCTGAACTTCTCAACAAGCTCCTTTAGGCGCTTATCAACGAGATAATTTACAGTTCCTTCCTTAAACTTCCCATCGGAATCCCTTTCGCCCGCTTCCATCCCCGTTATGATCCCTACCGCTTGGTCAATAGTCTCTACAGGATAGATGTGAAACTTCCCCTCTCTTATAGCCTCAACGATTTCTCTTTTTAACATCAAATTCCTCACGTTTTGATGCGGTATTATTACACCCTGATCTCCGGTCAAACCGTGGACTTTGCATACATGATAAAACCCTTCGACCTTTTCATTCACCCCACCTATGGGTTGAATCTGTCCTTTCTGATTTACAGAACCCGTAATGGCAAAGTTCTGTCTAATCGGAACCCCTGAGAGACTCGATATTATGGCAATAAGCTCTGCAGCGGATGCGCTATCACCCTCTATCACATCGTAGCTCTGCTCAAAGCATAGGGTTGCCGAGAGGCTAAGAGGCTTATTTTGGGCATACTTTGCTCCGATATATCCGCTTAGAATAAGAACACCCTTATTGTGAATGTTGCCGCTTAGGCTCGCCTTCCTTTCGATGTTAACAACGCCCTCTGCCCCCATAAATGTCTCACATGTGATTCTCGAAGGCTTTCCAAATGCATAATCACCTAGGTTATAGACGGCAAGTCCGTTAATCTGTCCTACTACGGTGCCCTCAGTGTCTACCAGTATCATTCCCTCCGCAATCATCTCACGGATCTTTTCCTCAATCATATTTGATCTGTAAATCTTCTCCTCAATTGCCTTCTCTACGTGTTTTCGTGTTACATATCTACTGTCGTCTAAGCCTGCCCAGTAGCTTGACTCTATTATAATCTTGGAGACAGCCCCAAACTGAGTGGACAGTTTATTCTGATCCCCCGCGAGCCTTGAGCAGTATTCAATTATCCTCTCAATCCCGCTTTTGTCGTAGTGCTTGAGGTGTTCTTTATCGCATATGGATTTTATATAGCAGGCATATTGAGAAACCATTGCGTCGGTTCTTTCTACGACCGAGTCAAAGTCGGCTTTCACTTTAAAGAGCTTTCTGAAGTCCTCATCGTATTCATAAAGCAGGTGATAAATCTGGAGGCTCCCCGTCAATATGACCTTTACGTTCAATTTTATGGGCTCGGGTCTCAGTCCGGCCGTAGCTATAAGCCCATACTGCTGATACACGTCTTCAATTCTCAATTCCTGATTCTCAAGAACCCTTTTAAGCGAATCCCAGACAAATGGATATTTGAGGATGTCGAGTGCCTCAACTACCAGATAGCCGCCGTTTGCTTTGGCAAGCGAGCCTGCGCGAATCATCGTAAAATCTGTAACAAGAACGCCGAACCTAACTTCTCTTTCAATTGAACCGAACATGTTTGGGTAGTTGGGATGGGACTCGAATATTACGGGTGCTCCTTCTGTATTGGAATTATCTATCACGACATTTACCTGATATTCGGTAAATGTCGGCTTTTGCTGAGGAACCTTAAACGGAAACGGCCCACCCGCATCTGCGGACTTCTCGGGTAGGAAGTTATCAATATTTTCGAGTATGTGTCTTTGTGTCATGTCCAGATAATCTATTATGTCGGGATAGGCTTTGTATTTCTCCCTCACACTGTCAAGTAGGTCTCTTACAGCAAAAAGAGCCACCTTATTCTCGAGTTCCTTGAGCTTATTTGCAGATTCCCTCTCAAGGTTCTTTACACTCTTAAAAATCTCCCCGACCTCTTGGTCAATCTTCTCCTTACTCCTCCTCATCTCCTCTTTATGGGCATCATCGAGCGCATTGTATTCCTCTTGCGTAAGGGGTTTTCCGCGAAAAAGCGGAATCGTCACAATCCCTGTCGGTGTAAACTGTATTTGCATCTGCTCTTCTGAGGCCTTCCTCTGAAGCTCCTCGAAGAGAGCCTCTTTTTGCCTCTGAGATTCGTTTATAATCCGCTGCCTCTCTTCTTCATATTGCTTACTCTCGAATGCCTTGGATATGTTGGTTCTCAGGCTCTCAAGGAGGTCTTCCATATCCTTCTTAAACACCCTTCCCATTCCCGTTGGGAGGCTTATTGACTTGGGTGTATTTGGGTCTTCAAAATTATAGACGTAGCACCAATCGCCGGGCGTAGGGCGATTTTTAGAGATCATTGAAAGTATGGCCCTTATAGAGCTTGTTTTTCCAACCCCGGGGGGACCAGCAAGGTAGAGGTTGTATCCGCGATGCTCTATCCCTAAGCCGAAATATATCGCATTTACCGCCCTTTCTTGACCAATGAAATCCTCACAGCCCACAAGCCCATTTGTAGTCCTAAACCGTTTAGAGAACCACGGAGGTAGAGAAGAGGAGGGAAAACCGGTGATCTCCTCCGTAGTTCTAAACCTGAACTCCCTTAGATCACAGGAGCGATAAACCTCATTCGGGGAAAGCTCTCTTATTTTTTTCATAATATTGCCCCTTTTGTTTTTACATAAAACAAGAGAATAAGCAGAGTAGTGATTTGAATTAAATGATACCATAAACCTCTAATCATAGAAAAATACAAATTTCGACGCTGTTAAAATCCTAATTTGGGTGACGATATTCTTCATTCTCGGTTCGGGGAATCATTCAAATACCTTCTTGTCTGCTGACATAGTGCTGTAGTTTAGCTTTTGCCTCCTTGACAGCCTAAGTATGGGGCGGTAAATTAAGTAAGTAATTACTTACAAAAAGGGATTTTAAGATTCGATCCCTTTTTAAGAATAGGTAGTTTGTGTTAGATCATATGGAATCCCCTGACATTATAGTTACAGAGGATATACACAAGGTATATAAGATGGGAGATGTGGAGG
>PSLL01000113.1:0-954 GCA_040289575.1 Candidatus Dadabacteria bacterium
CTTGGAGATGTTCTCAAGAGCCTCAATCGAACCAGCGTGGGATTGAAACACTGACGTTTTATCGCTCCTCCGTTCGTTCGGGGGGCCTCAATCGAACCAGCGTGGGATTGAAACGATTTCCAATGGTGCCCGCCCCTCCACCTGGTACAGGCCTCAATCGAACCAGCGTGGGATTGAAACCCGGTTCACCAGGACGGGCTTGCCGGTGACCTCCTCGCCTCAATCGAACCAGCGTGGGATTGAAACGAAGGCAGTAGAAAAGAAGCGCACGATTCCGGCGCCTCAATCGAACCAGCGTGGGATTGAAACAAAAGACAGAAGTCAGCTTATCCCCGCCCCTGGTCCCGCCTCAATCGAACCAGCGTGGGATTGAAACCCCCACCCCTGCTAGAAGAAGCAAGGAGAAGATAGCGCCTCAATCGAACCAGCGTGGGATTGAAACTTACAAACATCAAAATGTAGAGAGTCGTGCAGTCCATGCCTCAATCGAACCAGCGTGGGATTGAAACTTACCTTTGGCACCGTGAATGTGGTGGGCCTGCGTGCCTCAATCGAACCAGCGTGGGATTGAAACCAGCAAGATCCATACACCTACACACGCAGGTTCGGGGCCTCAATCGAACCAGCGTGGGATTGAAACCGGATACTGCCCGCAAGACGTTCATGGAATACTCGAAGGCCTCAATCGAACCAGCGTGGGATTGAAACACTATGACAAGAAGAAGCCCCATCCCCAGACGGGAAGCCTCAATCGAACCAGCGTGGGATTGAAACACTCAGGTTCCGAACGTGCGTCATCCCTTTGGTCCAGAGGCCTCAATCGAACCAGCGTGGGATTGAAACACCGGTGGTGCGATGTGGGCCGAGAGTTGCGGAATCGCCTCAATCGAACCAGCGTGGGATTGAAACCAGACGGAATGGTGGCAGAAGAACCGCCTGCTCTGGGCCTCAATC
>PSLL01000113.1:964-1299 GCA_040289575.1 Candidatus Dadabacteria bacterium
TACCAGCGTGGGATTGAAACCCGCCCACGGGCTGAGGAACATCCCATCATCGGGGCGGGCCTCAATCGAACCAGCGTGGGATTGAAACTCTTGCTTAATGTAACGGCCAACAGACGCACCTTCCTGGCCTCAATCGAACCAGCGTGGGATTGAAACGTCTTTTGCCAGTGCAGGATCGAGATAGTAGCCCAAGCCTCAATCGAACCAGCGTGGGATTGAAACCTCTCAATTGTGAAGACTTTGTACACGTTCATGACCACGCCTCAATCGAACCAGCGTGGGATTGAAACTAGGGGTCCCACACCTACCATCAAGATAAGCATGGGCCTCAATCG
>PSLL01000113.1:1334-2372 GCA_040289575.1 Candidatus Dadabacteria bacterium
GCACCCGCGTGCCTCAATCGAACCAGCGTGGGATTGAAACTAGGGGTCCCACACCTACCACCAAGATAAGCACGGGCCTCAATCGAACCAGCGTGGGATTGAAACCTTGGGTCAACACAATCTCGTAAGCGTTCTCAAGAACGGCCTCAATCGAACCAGCGTGGGATTGAAACAGATGTAAGCGCCGACCACCAGAGCCACTATTATTAGCCTCAATCGAACCAGCGTGGGATTGAAACGCCGGTAGCCAATGTAGAAGACATCGACCTCCAGGCCGCCTCAATCGAACCAGCGTGGGATTGAAACACAATTGGCGCGAGGCGGGCTGGGAAGGGCCGGCCTGGCCTCAATCGAACCAGCGTGGGATTGAAACCATGGCGGCCTGCGGTGAGCGGCAAGCCCGTTCCGGGCCTCAATCGAACCAGCGTGGGATTGAAACCTTCGGGTGAGATCACCGATATGGCCTGGGCCCTGAAGGCCTCAATCGAACCAGCGTGGGATTGAAACTACCTCTTCTCGCGTCATGCTATGTGGGACCATGACGGCCTCAATCGAACCAGCGTGGGATTGAAACATCTCTTGCGCGTCGTGGTCGTCGCAGACGACGCGGCCTCAATCGAACCAGCGTGGGATTGAAACGCAGCAGCCCGAGGGAAGACAGGAGAGACAAGACCGCCTCAATCGAACCAGCGTGGGATTGAAACAACAAATGTTCGAACGTCGTTGGGTTCCCAATTCTGGCCTCAATCGAACCAGCGTGGGATTGAAACATCTTCAAATGGGGGGTGGGCTATGGCGCGGCAGTTGGCCTCAATCGAACCAGCGTGGGATTGAAACCCCTATGTCTGTTCGTGTTGTACACGCTGGATTGGCGCCTCAATCGAACCAGCGTGGGATTGAAACGTTCATCGTGAACAAGGCGCAAGGAGGCGTCGCTCTCCGCCTCAATCGAACCAGCGTGGGATTGAAACACAATTGCGCCACCTTCGCCAGGGAGCGATCGGGCCGCCTCAATCGAACCAGCGTGGGATTGAAACC
>PSLL01000114.1:0-737 GCA_040289575.1 Candidatus Dadabacteria bacterium
TCGGCGGAGGAACCGTCCCTCGGCCGGGAGAGGTCTCGCTGGCCCACCACGGCGTCCTGTTCCTCGATGAGATTCCCGAGTTCAAGCGGCATGTCCTGGACGGGCTCAGGCAACCGTTGGAAGACGGAACGGTGATGCTGACACGAGTCAGCGCGTCCTTGCGCTATCCGGCCAGAATCATGCTCGTTGCGGCGATGAATCCTTGTCCGTGCGGATACTACGGCGATCGGAGCCGGGCGTCTGCGCGCCGTATCAGATTCGGCGATACCGCACACGTCTCTCCGGGCCGTTGCTGGACCGATTGGACATCCATGTCGAGGTCCCGCCTGTTCCCGTTCGTGAGCTGGGCGGGGACGGACTCCAGGAACCATCGGCTGCGATCCGGGCACGGGTCACGGCGGCTCGGGCACGACAGGCCGATCGGTACCAGCGCGAGGGGATTTACAGCAATGCCCAGCTCAAACAGCGGCACATCAAAAAGTATTGTGTCTTGGATAAGAATGGGCAAGAGTTGATCGAGCAAGCGATGACGAGATTAGGGCTCTCAGCACGCGCATACGGGCGAATCCTGCGCGTGGCCAGAACGATTGCCGATCTCGCTGGCTCAGAAAGAATCGAAGCGCCTCATCTGGCTGAAGCGATCCAGTACCGGAGTCTAGACCGGCAGAGGGACTTGTAATCGTTACTGGTTAAACGTTAATCGTTAGCCGTAAGAGCAGGAAAAACTGCTTACTATT
>PSLL01000114.1:799-2366 GCA_040289575.1 Candidatus Dadabacteria bacterium
CTATTCCAGATTTGACAAAGGATAATCTTCCTGCGATGAACGGGTAACGAGTAACGTCATTACAGCTATGAAGTCCTTCAAAGTGTTCGCATGGTGGTTTGCCGTCGGGGCGCTGATGGCGACATCTGTCATTATGTTGCAAGGAGGCATTCGGGAAGTCATGCAGGCCCAGGGGTCGCTTTGGGAAGTAAAGCTGACGGAGCTCCTGACGGCCATTGTCGGAGGCGGCTTGCTAGGAGGGTGCATCGCGCTGATCTTGGACAGGATCAGGAAGCCTTAGCTGCCGAAACAGGCCTCCAACTTCGTTGGAAGCCGGCTATGAGGACGTTAATTGTTAAACGCATGAAGAATGGCCATCATGCGGTCAGCAATCAATCGTCAGCTTTTTAAAGATAAGTGAGTCCTGAGATTGAAGCTGAGCGCTGATTGCTGAGAGCTTGTCATGGCGTTTCACGAATAGCGATGAACGAATAGCGGGGCTTCGTGAAGGGAGACTGACGGATATGGATTTGGAGATCGGATCAAATTTATATCGCAATACGGACGGAACAGTAGAGGTGGAAGGCGTGCCGCAGATAACGGTTACGCTCCGGAAGCCCGAAGGGCCGATGCTGATCGACTTTGTCATGTTCGATGACGTCGGGCGAGTAACCGTGAAAGTCGTTGACAGCACCATAGCCTTCAATGTGGCTCGATCGTATGAGTTGGACAAAACTTCCACACAACTTGTCTTGAAGCATGCAGAATCCGGAAAGGTGATCCTTAAGGCTGAGATCAAGGAGCCTGGCCGGGTGGCGATCAAGCAAGGCGAATTCATCACGGCCAAAGGTCACCTCTTTCAAATTTCGCCTGAAGAATGGCGCGTTGAGAAGCAGAAAATGAGCGGGGGAGATACTGATACTAAAGGCGGCGCGGTCAGTCTGGGGTAAGAACCTGAAGGACAGCGGAGCAAGAGCCAGCCCTTGCTCCGCTGTCCGGTCCTTGCTGATTATTCTGATTATTCGATCATGATCCGGCGGGGTTTGGCTTCCTCGCGCTTCGGTAAGGAAATAGTCAGGACCCCGTTCTTATAAGAAGCGGATACTTTGCCTGGATCCACGTTGTTGGGCAATCTGAACGAACGAGAAAAAATTCCCCGTCCAATTTCGTGAGCAAAGTAGGTTCGATTGGATTCTGAGTCGTCGTCCTTTCGCTCTCCCTTTAGGGTCAGGACTCCATTTTCCATGAGGATTTCGATGTCCTTCCGATCCATCCCCGGTACCGCCGCTTGCACCCAGAAGCCGTGCTCATCCTCGTAGACATTGCAAGCCGGAGTCCACGTCGAGCCGTTGACGGTGCGACGCATTTCATCTAAGAACCTGTCGACATCAAATGATGCGAAGGCTGAATGTGTCATGGTTTCCCTCCATACTATCTCGTTTATGGCTGATGATCGGTCTGTATTCCCGATGCCCGCCAGATAGCACCGATCTCATTTCGGTCAAGCCCTAGGACTATCGGGCTAAGGTGGCTTCGACCGTTGGAATCACGGCGATCACTCCGTCTTTTAAATCCACCGTCGCCGTAT
>PSLL01000115.1:0-2116 GCA_040289575.1 Candidatus Dadabacteria bacterium
TGTTTACCGGCTTCGGCCCACCAAGGCAAGTCACCCCCTCATCTATCAGTTGCGCGGCCTCCCCATGCTCGCATAGCCCAAGTTCTTCGTAAGCCAAAAGCTCACCCGCGGCCGTGGCATCATGAACCTCAAACACTCCGATATCCTCTGGCCCGAGCCCTGCCATTTCATAGGCAGCCCTTGCCGTCCGCTCAACAATATTCGGCTCTTCGGGTCCTAGGTCCTTCCCTGATCGCAAAACTGTCGCAGCCACATAAACGGGCTTTGTAGTAAATTTCCGGGCGAATTCTACAGAGCACAGCACTGCAGCGGCCGCTCCATCACCTATCGGAGCACACATAGCCCGGGTCAACGGCTCAACAACCACAGGCTCATTTAGTACATCTTCAACTGACATTGGCTTACGATATTGTGCATATGGATTTAGACTACCATGATAATGGTTTTTGGATGAAATCTTGGCCAGGTGTAACTTGGTAGTGTGCGGGTACTTGGCCATATACTCCCGTATCCATTGAGCGTAAAAGTCCATGAAGACACTCCTGGCTTCCCCTGCCCCAGCCTCGACCTCACCACGTCTAATGCGATCAGTAAATTCCTCAACATCCACAGCCGTACCAATGGCCTGGAAAGCCCGCTTTTTGTCTTCATGGGTCATCTTTTCCACACCCAAGGCTAAGACGCAGTCGTAATGGCCTGAAGCAACGCTTAGCCAAGCCAGATAGAAGGCTGTGGACGCGCTGGCGCACGCGTTTTCTACATTTACCACAGGAATATCTCCAATACCAACCGCTCGGAGCACTACCTGACCCCGGATCATCTCCTGGCCAGTAATGAGTCCCGCAATAGCGTTTGCAACGTATGCAGCTTCAAGCCGTTCTTTTGAAATACTTGCATCCTTGACCGCAACCTCTACCGCCTCGCGACTTAAATCTTTTAAACTGCGGTCCAAAAACTTTCCAAAGTGGGTCATACCAACCCCTAACACTACAACCTCTCGCATTTTAGCAGCCTCCTTAAACGGAGTTGTGACTTCAGTGCCAGCGTTCAAAGTGTTCTAAAATCTGAGGCGTAAGACCTGGTTCAACATAGAACCTTTCGTAAAATTCTTCGTCGAGATGATGTACAGTTATGCCAAAGTTGCATTGCATCGGATTGAACGTCACTGGGCAACGGCCATAGTGCTCGACACAGTAATCAACGTAAGCTATAGCTGCTTCAACAGCCCAATCAGGGATCTTGTTGCGCGGATGGTCAACAATTGCCCGCGCAACCTCGGGCTTATAAGGTCCCCGAACCTTAAACATCCAGTTGTCCTCGGGCGCAAGGGTGCCGCCTGGGCCATACTTTTCCTCGAGTAAGGCCTTGATGGCCGCCTCACCGTTCTTATACTTTGGAGATGGTACGTAAGTGGCCTCTTTGATTCCAGGCAAACCGAATACCGCAACCTGACCAGAAGCCGTCATCGCCTTCGGGTTGATTTCAGCCTGGAAGCCTAGACCCTTAGTGATATCAGGGAAAGCCCCCATCAACACATCATCAAAATAGCCACAAAACACCCAATTGCCAAGGCCAATTGCCTCGCAGGCCAGCCTGATGTTTTGGACAATACTCCCTGCTGGGTACATTTCAACTTGAAAGAGTAACTGTTCAAAACTACTAAGGGCTACCGGAAACTCCAGATAGCCCGGTTTGACCCACTGCTTGAGACCTGCGGGTTCACCCGTCCGATCATCTATAATATAAAGGTGCCACCAGTCGAAGATATTGACCAATATACTGAGGTAAAGCCAGCCAACATCTGTTATGGGAATGAACCAAGCTGAACCTGGTTTATTAATATTATACTGGTACGGTCCGAACAACGAGGCATTAGGTGCACTTGAGGACGTAGTGGCCCAGTCAATATCAGGCCGCTTGTCGCTGATTTTTTTGATACCTTCACGCCACCACTTGAGAACTTTGTAATAATCAGCCTCACCCTCAATCTCTACGCGTTTGCTACGCTCACGCGTCGGACTGTAGATGTAAGTTCCCCAGTCACTTATAACGAGTAAATCAGTAGCTAGTGAGTTCCCAGGGGTTGGTACAGTTTTCCCTGCAAGCCACGTTAGCT
>PSLL01000115.1:2134-2353 GCA_040289575.1 Candidatus Dadabacteria bacterium
CCCCGCCGTAAACTGCAATGTCCCAGTTAATGATGCCATTAGGACCGCAACCTGCCCAACAGAGAACAGCCTCTTCAACCTCGGTTAGCGGCACCGGGTCCTTTTTGCTAACAAAGTGCAATGGGCCTTTTTCCTGGAACAGTTTACGACCTGTAACCGGGTGTGTCTCTTCCTCACCAGAGTCAATGCGGTAGCCTCGGCCTACTCGTCGGCTACGGG
>PSLL01000116.1:0-2333 GCA_040289575.1 Candidatus Dadabacteria bacterium
ACCGCTCAGCAATTCCTCGATCAACTGTTTCAACACCGTGGCCTGATTATGCTGTTTATCAGCCGCGCTAAAGACCAGCGTGACGGTCTTGTGCCTGGACCGCTGCGCGAGCCAGCGAAGGGTCTCCATTTGGCCAGAGCGAGCAAGTTCCTGTCGATAGCGTCTTCGGAAACCCTCCCACTTATCTGGATCATGCCCAAACCATTTGCGCAGCTCATTGCTGGGGGCCAACTCCTTGCGCCATTCGTCGATCCGCGCCTCTTCCTTCTTGATGCCGCGCGGCCATAAGCGATCAACCAGCACCCTGGTCCCATCGCGCGGACTCGGTTGATCGTAGATGCGCTTGATGCGGATCATCGTTCTTTCTGGACGAGAGATCTCCCATTACCGAACAGCCGGCTCGCTGCGTTCCAGTACGCACCAGATGCGACGAGTTTGAGATTTCTGATCGGTGACCACCTCGCCTGTGAAGAAGCTTACATGCCAAGCTACGATTTCGTCGTGCTCTGAGGGCGTCGCTGACCAGAAAATTGACGATTTGATATTGGAAAATGGGTGATCTGGTGGAAGCGCGGGGTCTTTCTGAGACAGGTCAATCAAACTGGCTAGCACTTTCACAGTGGGAGCACGCCACTCTCTACGCCCCCGAGAGTCTTTGAGAGACAATGGGAGATGGCCTCACTCCAAACGACATAGGATGAGTCAGGCGATTGCTCCCAAATAAGGCCGGTCAGGTTATCCTTAACCCCTTCACCATTGAAGACGAGGGAAAATCGTTCGGACGCGGGCCCGGCCATTGGAATCACCCCGCTTGAGGGGGATAACCCCTCCGTCAAAGCCCCTTCAGCAGGAGCCATCGAAACAACCACGAGAATCAATCCTAGAATATTTATCTTCCGGCGATGTCTAATCATGATTCGCCCCTTCTCTGCTATGAGCAAGGATCCGTATAATGCCTTCTTTCCAGCAGAAGGAGCGTAACGCAAAGTCTAGCTTGATCGGAACCAAAACACCAGCACCCCACGAACTGGGGCAGCAAGGCCAACGGCTCTTCAGCAGCGAAGAAGACCGGAATTGTGAGGGTCACTCCCAGGCTTCTCGATTGCCTGACCTTTCCCCATACCATTGGTCTCGTTCGCCCCCCAGATTATCGCTGCAATCGCTCCCACCGCCGTCCCGATTATATTCATCAAGACATCGGTCATGGAAGGGATCCGGTTATGGCTAAAAACCTGAAATAATTCAGTGGCGACGGATAAGAGACCCGCCATCAGAATCACGCGCAGGAATGCCGCTGTACTGACGGCTCGACAGAGTGGCATGTAGAAATAGCCGACTGGCGCGTACAGGAATAGGTTCAGAACAAGATCGAAGAGGGATCGTCTCTTAAGTGATGCATCCTGAAAAGGAATCCAACGGACGAAGCTCCAATGCGAATGACCTTGAAAATTGCTCCACGGCATGGTCGTAACCAGCACGATCAGCAAAATCCAAACCGCGCAGGTTATCTGTCGCTTTAACAAACCCCTCTCCTATCTCACGGTAATTTTCTTTGACTTTCGCTTCCGCTGAAAAAGCCTCGTTGCAGACATCGCACCGGATATTCTCTTTCCGACTCCACATCCTGCCAATGCTCCGAACGTAGACAAAAGACCTCCTTTTGGAGAATTGCACAGAAACCATCTGGGAGCTATAAGACTACGACGCAGTAGAGCGGCCTCTCCGCCGTACCCATCGCTTCCCTGTACGACGCCATGAAAGGACGGGCGAGAAAATATCTGACGCAACACGTTCGTATGTCCCCGATGGTAGTTCCTGGTCTGATCATGGTACTGCTGCATACCGTATAGTCGGTTTTAGTTACTGGGTAATGATTAAGGAAGGAGGAGCATGAAACCCCAAGGACATTTGATCACATCCGTGATCGCAACAGGTGCGACCTATGCTGTGACCGGCTCCTCTGAACTGGCCATCGGCGTGTTTTGCGGGGCTTTCTGGATCGATCTTGATCATTACCTTGATTACGTCGTCTTTGAGCGGCAATTCAGTCTGAACCCTTTTCGGTTTATCCGATACTATCTGGACAATCAAGCGCGTCGCTTGGTGCTCGTGCTTCATTCCTATGAGCTGATGTTCTGCCTCGGCCTGCTAGCGATGATGATCCGGTCTCTCCCTTTGATCGGTTACCTCATTGGAGCAACAATGCACCTGATATTGGATATTCGCTATAACGATACTCTACGGAATCCCTTTCGCTTCTATTCATTCTCGTACCGGCAGAGACGAGGGTTTAAAACCATTCGAGGTATAAACAAAAGGTGTGGAAATAGGAA
>PSLL01000117.1:0-2277 GCA_040289575.1 Candidatus Dadabacteria bacterium
TTAGGCGTGAAGCCCCTTTTCCCATAGCGGCGCCTGACATAACCGCGTAAAGCCCCAGGCCTCTGAAGCGCTTCTTGGATCCATCTCCTCCTCCTGCGGTGCACGGGGCCTATCTCCTCGATAATTTTATAAAGCTATTTGGCGGGGATATTAGGCGTGAATGAGCCCATTACACGCGCTTGGGGCTCTCATCTGTCTAATTCTGGTAATCGTGCTTCTGCCTCAGCTTTATGCCTTCATGCCCAGGGATTGGGGCGGGCCTACCTGGTTCAACAACTTCGCCTATCTGCTCCTGCCCTTCAGTTTCGTTTTGGCTTTCCTCGTGGCGGTGATATATCGGCATGAGTAAGCTCCAGCTCGGCATGAGTAAAGAGGAGTTCTATAAGGTGATGGCAATAGCGCTAGCGTTCTCTCTCGTAATGAGCTGGGCGCTTTTTTATGGCTACTACGTGAGCGTGCAGCCCTACATAAAGCCGTCGGAGCCCTTCAGGGCCATGCGCGTAGAAGGCATCGTGAGCGTCTATAAGAATGGCAAACTAGTTCATGAGGGCCCCGATGTGCTCACCAATTCCTTTTATCAATACCTGCCTTTCCTCCTGGGGAATGTCTGCGCCTATTCCGGGGCTCCGCTCGATACCTGCCCTAATAACGGCTTTGCCAATACGCTCTTTTTAGCCCCACCCCCCACGCCCTCCTGCCAGGTGAGCATATCGGGCACCACCATTACTTCAGTGGCAGCTAAGGCCCCCAATGCCGGCACCACCACCACGCCCATTTACATAGGCGTGGGCTCCAGCAACACCGCTAACCCGGGCGATTGTGTGCTCAGCGCAGTGGGCTTAGCTGGAGCCACCACCAGCGTCTATAGCCCCTTCACGGGAAACTTTAGGAATCCTCCAGCCCCCTGCCCTAATCCTACTGAAGGATGCGTGCAGATAAGCGCCACGATAAGCTTCAGCAGCTCGGCCACGATAAGCGATACGATGCTCTACGCCGTCGTCCTGCCCGCAGGCCCCTATTACACGCTCATCGCGCACGATGTCATTAACCCCATTAACGTCGTGTCGGGCGATACGCTTACTGTGCTCTATACCTTCATCTTTCCCGGCATAGCCACCAATGCGGGCGCCTACTCTGGCATGGCCCAGGGCGCCATAGCTGCCCTCTTTGCCCAGTGCCTAGCTCGGCAGAATTTCGGCATAGGCACCAGCACCACGCGCTTATGTATAGATAACACACTGCCCACGGGCGCGGTCATCGGCGTCTATCCGCCTGCCAGCCCCTGCAGCGATCAGCAGGTGGGCACGCAGGGGGTGGGGAATGGCGCAAATAAAATAACTATTGCGTTCAGCCCCACGCAGAAATACGCGCAGGTCTATGCCCCCATGGGCGGCGGCGGTAATGGCATACAGCTCGTGATGTATTCCCTGGGCATATCGGGCTGGGGCAGCACGTCTATCCTCATCGCCTCACAGTCCTGCAGCCTGGCTACGTCGGGAAACTTTCAATTCGTGGCGGGGCAGGCCGTGGGGATACAGCTTAACTTTCCCTAAGGATGAATGATCACAAAAGGGCGCCTAATACTCCTCCTGGCGCTACTCCTAATAATAGCCGGCGCTGCTCTGGCAGCAAGCTATCAGCAGCAAATTAGCTTCAGTGCCACGCTGAAAATACTCCTGTCCAAACTGGCCTCTGGCGTCAGCTATAGCGGCACGCTCAACCTCATACTTAGCAAATTGCAGCAGATAGGCGCCTATACTATTTCCTTGGGCATCTTTAAGCTGGGCCTGGCGCAGAATCTGCAGCCTTCTTATACCGTTTCCTTAGGCCTGTTCACCCGCCAGCCCCTACCTGGCCCCGGCGCGCAATATGGAACTGGGCTCTCTCTGTTCATCAATCCCACAGCTCAAGGCCTAATTCCCTACGGCCTGAAGATAGGCATCTGCTGCAATTTTAGCGCGCCACCCGGTGATGGAGGCGGAGGAGGCCGTGATATTATAATACGTGGCGATCCTGCCCTCAGCTTCGCCCTGATGCTGGCGCTAATAGGCGTGCCCGCCTTACTCTTGGCCAGCGTCGCTGGGCCTGCTGGCTTATTCGTGGGCTTATTGATAGGCGCGGCCATGGCCTTTATGGCGGGCTTATTGCCCCTGTGGCTCATCGTGCTGCTGGGCTTAGCGATGATCATGCTGATAGCCTTCATGATAAGGGGGAGGCAGGATTGAAGCTAGGCCTGCTCGTGGTGCTGCCTTTGGCCATGTGGCTCTTCATTGATCT
>PSLL01000118.1:0-2272 GCA_040289575.1 Candidatus Dadabacteria bacterium
ACACAAATATCCATATCTGCTCATCTTCTGCAAGGAGGTTTTGAAATGGATTCTAATAATATTCTCCCCTTGGATTGTGCTTTAGCCTGTAAATATCATTCTCCAGGATATCGAGTTTTTGATTGAGTCGTGCTGCCTCTTCCGGCGTTTTAATTCCCTCGGCTTCTAACCTCTCTGTATCTGATCTGATTTTATCCAATCTAAATTGTAGCCTTGAGGCCTCTTCATCAGTCAGTGTCCCTCTTGCTACGCCATTGTCAATCCTACGTTGGAGTTCAGCGATTCGGCTATGAATGACGGGATAGGATACCGGATAAACCCCAGGAGGGGATAGAGGGGCACACTGAGATAGAAGAACTAATGCCAGCAAGCTACATAGGGAAAACGCCAATCTCATATCAATCTCCTGAATTTTTGTTCATATAAACTGGCGTTTAAATATTAAGGTTTCAGCTTATTAGGTTTCCAATCTACTTGTATAAAAAATGGAGTAATAGTAGCTGAAAAAGTCCAAACGCTTAGATTAAGTGCATATAATGGGCAAATCTCCTAAGGCACAGACCAGATAACCTTACCGTTCTTATCGGCAACCACAACGGATGACTGCCCATCGGGCAATATGGAAAGCCCAATACGTGGTTTCCCGTTCTTGCCATAAAAAATTAGATTAGGATTATCCTTATCTAGGATAAGCATAGCACGAGTTCTATCTTTCTTGTCCACGAGGACAAATCCCTCGGCTCTGATAACTGGCTCATGTTCGAGAGTCTCACGGGCTAAAGAGGGTTTGGCCGTAAAGGTATAGGTCAACACCGACCCAAATACACCACCCAGTAATGCAGCAATCACAACTATTGTCGTTATTATCCCGTACTGTTTATTGTCCATTTTTTATCTCCTCCACTTGTTGATATGTCTTTTTATAATTGTAACTTGTATTTTCCTCTCAGGTCAATTTAAGCATTTGGACTTGGCGATTATTAAAACCCGGGCTTAAAGAAAAAAGGGTCTAGATAACCTTAGGGTGTTAGAATACATGCTAAGTTATGGGGGAAAAACAGGTATTTAAATAGAGCACATATTTCGGAGTCTAAATTCAGCTACGAAGAGATCGGAATTAGCGGATATATCGAGACCCACAGTAAACAGAATCTACAAGAAATTAGGGAGAGAATAAAAGATGATAATTAACCCAAGTTGCTGGTTACTTCATTATTAACAGAAAGCCTTATCAATTATAAACCCAAGGACAAATAGAAGAACCTTAATCATTCAAACGTTACAGCATGAATCTTCTTCGGAAAGAAATTAGTGATTTGAGAAAACACAGTCTCTATTCTCTTTCGCATATGGTTTCTATAGCACTGTGTCAAATCCCATTGCCGTCGCTTTGAATTGCTCTTTCTCTGTGGGGAGAGCTTAATCCCAGAATTCTCATAAAGCTCATCTTCAATAACATAGTTCGTGTATGCTGAATCCGTATAAATCTCACTACCCCCAGGCAACTCAAAGGGTAATTCATACAAAGCTAATGAATCGTTAGAAGACCCTGGTAAGAAAAGAATTTCAACAGGAATTCCATCCGAAGTAGAGACTATATGAATCTTGACCCCCGGAAGATATTAGACAATAGATAGTATACAGTATACAGGGGATAAGGAACGAAATCTTTTTATCTTTTCTCCCTGTTTTCTGTCTACTATCTTCCTATGTTGTCACAAACTGCTAGGGGGAAAGAATCAAGGACGTATTCCATATGGGTATTGGATTCCTTGAAAACCATACCAAGTTTGAAGAACAGGGCCTCTATAAGGCTCGATATTGCATGAATACGCCTCCGTAGCCTTGATATCTCCAGCATATCGGTATCAGCCCAGTTTCATACATAGCAACTTTTGCCCTCTCTATATTGCCAGAGAAAACAATGGCAGCTATGAGTGCAGTTGTTATTACCTCTGCATCTGTCATCTTTTGCCTGATGTCTTATTTGTGTCGCACTGCCTTGAGGATATCATCAATAATAATGGTGTAAATTATAGTTGCCTTTTCAATCATGTTGTTTACCTCCCGTGGGATTTGTTCTGTCTCTTTAATTTTCCACGGGAGGTATTTAACTAGCAACTTGGGTTACTTAGCGTAGATGGACTTAATGGGTTTGAGGAAGCAATAAGGTCAGTTTATCCCAGAGCAGATATACAGCAGTGCGTAATACATCAAATAAGGAATACGCTCAGGTATGTGTCCTGGAAGGACAAAAAGGAACTGAGCAGGG
>PSLL01000119.1:0-2261 GCA_040289575.1 Candidatus Dadabacteria bacterium
GCTCCCTATCCTGAATCTGATCGCCCCTCCACAACAACAAGGATTGAAACCCAGTCGCAACAGTTTTTATTTCCTTCTTCCTAGCGCAGGATCTGATCGCCCCTCCACAACAACAAGGATTGAAACCAGGATGCGCACCGAATCCCGACCGATGCTTTGAGGGATCTGATCGCCCCTCCACAACAACAAGGATTGAAACGTCGTATCCTCTGCGGTTGGGAGTTGAAGCCGTATGCGATCTGATCGCCCCTCCACAACAACAAGGATTGAAACCATATGGCGCTGGACGCACTCATGATTCAGCCAGTGATCTGATCGCCCCTCCACAACAACAAGGATTGAAACTCCAGTCCACGATGTCGCCACCTACAGGAAGACCTGGATCTGATCGCCCCTCCACAACAACAAGGATTGAAACCCGGATATGGTCCGGACGGATGCAATGCCCCGATGATCCAGATCTGATCGCCCCTCCACAACAACAAGGATTGAAACTTCTGGGCCGGGGCCTCGCTCGCCTGCCCCCGGGAAGATCTGATCGCCCCTCCACAACAACAAGGATTGAAACCTGGCCTTCCGGCTCCGGCTGGCTGGGCCTGTGGCAGGATCTGATCGCCCCTCCACAACAACAAGGATTGAAACCTGGCCTTCCTGCTGGCCATCCTTCGGCTTCCTTCCGATCTGATCGCCCCTCCACAACAACAAGGATTGAAACTGGCGCGACTCGGTTCGATAAGGAGATATACACATGGATCTGATCGCCCCTCCACAACAACAAGGATTGAAACCTGGTCGGCTCTCAATGGCGGGCCGTGACGCCGACGGTGATCTGATCGCCCCTCCACAACAACAAGGATTGAAACACAAATCGTCGCGAAGCGTATATTCTACGAACAGACGATCTGATCGCCCCTCCACAACAACAAGGATTGAAACGCGATCATACCCCTGGCGATCGTATCCCTCGCGATCGATCTGATCGCCCCTCCACAACAACAAGGATTGAAACCGCAAGGAATAGAGGGGGACAATGGCATGGAAATCCAGGATCTGATCGCCCCTCCACAACAACAAGGATTGAAACCCGTGATACTCACGGCGCGCGATACCTTGACGGGTATCGATCTGATCGCCCCTCCACAACAACAAGGATTGAAACTTCACATCCCAGCGGCGCTCACATTCGGCCGCGCCTTCGGATCTGATCGCCCCTCCACAACAACAAGGATTGAAACGTCAAAGTACCGCGGGCTCCTACACCCGCCACACAGTGATCTGATCGCCCCTCCACAACAACAAGGATTGAAACTCCGCCCATCGGTAGGGATTCACCGGGCGACCGGCGAGGATCTGATCGCCCCTCCACAACAACAAGGATTGAAACTCCATGAGAGCGCAGACATGAAGGCCCGCGCACTCGCTCGATCTGATCGCCCCTCCACAACAACAAGGATTGAAACGATACTTCCGGACAACGACGCACCCGGGCGGAAGTGATCTGATCGCCCCTCCACAACAACAAGGATTGAAACGCGACGGTGTGTCAAGACATTTTTTGGCCAATTTCCGATCTGATCGCCCCTCCACAACAACAAGGATTGAAACCGAGCACGGATGGCGGAACGATGATGTATCCGCCATCGGGATCTGATCGCCCCTCCACAACAACAAGGATTGAAACTTTGCTGCTTTCGCGGACAGACCGTCGGCATTCGCCGATCTGATCGCCCCTCCACAACAACAAGGATTGAAACTCGTCATGTTTCTCCCCTCTCATTCTTCTGTCTCTCAGATCTGATCGCCCCTCCACAACAACAAGGATTGAAACAAGACTCCGCCATGCTGGAGCGCATCGAGCAAAGCCTTGATCTGATCGCCCCTCCACAACAACAAGGATTGAAACACATATAGGATTGCTCCGTGACGAAACGAAAACGGAGATCTGATCGCCCCTCCACAACAACAAGGATTGAAACATTCTGCCAAGGTACTACCGGACGATTGCGCGCGCGAGATCTGATCGCCCCTCCACAACAACAAGGATTGAAACTCATCGAATTGCTGCTCTATCCTGTTCCGACGCCGACGGAGATCTGATCGCCCCTCCACAACAACAAGGATTGAAACTCCTGTCCTCCTCTATCCTATATACGCACGCACCGTGATCTGATCGCCCCTCCACAACAACAAGGATTGAAACTGGCGGCACTGAGCCACGCCACGTTGCGGGGGCGAGCGGCAGAGATCTGATCGCCCCTCCA
>PSLL01000047.1:0-7017 GCA_040289575.1 Candidatus Dadabacteria bacterium
ACAGAGAAGACTTGGGATAGGGCTAAGACAGGACTTAAGTTCAGCGCACGAAAGTAGAAGAAAGCTCACATGCTTAAGTATAATGCAAAGAAAATTTCGTTACTTTCCTTCTCTTTTCCATGTACCTTATTGGATGGGGCAATCTTTGCGCAGGATTGCCCCATCTTAATCCCCACAGAATATTCCAGAAGAATTCTCCCGTTGAATTTAGCGATCTAAAACTTAGATTGAATCGGATCACAAATACTAAAAAAGGGGGACTAGCTAATGCTAAATTCAAAGAAATCAGAAAATACTTTGATTGAAAAGATATATGAAAAAGCCAAAAAGGCCTTAGAGTTTGGTGCTAGTATGCCTGCTCTGACTTTAATTTTTGATGACCACAGCAGTTTCACTTTTTATGTAGAGAGATCAGGTGATTTTCTTATACTGAGATCATACGATACTGAGCACAAAATTTACAAACCACTTTTACTAATCGAGGAGTTCGGAAACAAAAACGCCGAACATTAGATAGTTACTAAAAGTGCTTGTTTAAAATTTACAGATTGGCTACTACTGAAAAAAGATGGGTAGATATAGTAAAGATTAGAGCTTTATTGTATAACTAGTTTGTAATATTATTAACTAAAAATGCCTAAGCGCATAATTAAATCGGTCTCAAACCTCTTTGGCGTTCTTTCAAATCCAACCCGTTTACAAATCATAATGTTATTGAATGAATCCGAGAAAGACGTCAAGGAGATTCACGAGAGGTTAGGACTCAGCTCCTCTAACGCCTCTCAGCATCTAGCTATATTAAGGGCGCATCATCTAGTAGACCTAAGGCAGGAAGGTGTGCATGTATTTTATAGGTTGCGTAATAAGAAGGTCATGGATATTATACAACAAGCACTCAAGTTCTTTGAATTAGAACTTTCTGAAGTAGAATCCTTGCGTGAGGCGCTCACTAAGGTAATGGATTACGATTTATAAGTAGATGCTTTGTTGAGAGCATCCTTATTCTTTTAAAAAGACAAAAGCAAAAAGAAATTTAAATTTACCCTCTTTATATTTGTGTTTCTATGCCTATTATTCCCCTCTCCATTTTTAGAAGCTTTTCCATAAATTTCTCAAGGTTTTTTTCCGCCGTTTCATGATCATAATAGATTGCCAAGATAGCAGGATAGAGTGGTTCTGGGAGGTACGCGATTATCTCAGAGACTATGGTTCTTTTTCCTTCCATCTCCATGCTCTGCTCCTCCAGAGCAAAGCCCACTATATGATTCAAAGACATGAATCTCCCACTTCTCGTCTTTACGTATATCATCTAATTAATCCTCCTCATAAACCTCGACAAAGACGTCGTAGAGTCTAAATTTTTCTTGCAATAGTTCTTTAAGGCTTTTTATCTTTTCTCTATCATACACCTTACCCTCCGTTCTTATCTTTACGGTCATAATCGTTTTCTCCGGAACCAGTGCCCATATATGCAGGTCCTTAACCCTCTTTGCATGATCAAAGTTCTCGTATATAAACTTTTCCACTTTTTCTATATCAATCCCTGAAGGAATACCCTCCATCAGTATATTTATGCTATCTCTCATCAAGAAGTACGTAGGATATGCTACCAAGAGAACTATAACGATACTCGCAATTGCATCTACCACATAAAGACCTGTAAACTTTATAATCAGGGTTGATACTATTACACCAACAGAACTTAATGCATCATTTAGAACAATTAAAAATGCTCCCCTTAAACTTATATCTTTCGACAGTTGATAAAGCCTAAAGGCTCCATAGACGTTTACAAGTAACCCAACTACTGAAACTACAAAGACCTTATCTGTATCTAATGGTTCGGGATTAGAGATCCTCCTGTATGCATTGGTCAGTACATAAAACAAAAGAAATCCAACAAGGATTCCATTAGAGAGACTAGATAAGACCTTAACCCTTTCATATCCAAATGTCTTATTTTTATCTGGTGGTCTCCGACTCAGCCTTTTTGCATAGATTGCACTGAGTTGACCTACCAAACCAATTGCCATAAACGCCGAATCGGTAATCAAAGCAAGGCTATTATAGTATAGACCACCTATCAACTCGATGAGAAAATAAATCGAGGTCAGAATGAAAACAAAGCTTGAGCTGCTTGTATCAAATACGATTGAGGGGTGGTCGTTAGCCATGCCGAACGAAGCGAAGCATTTCATTTTAATTCTTCGCTTCACTCAGAATGACACTTACGTACCACTGACAGCCGAATTTGATATTATCCGTTGAAACACGGCTCCGACCATTTAACCTTCACTGCTGGTATCTTGTTGCGCACTCTCAAAATGTGATTTCTGAGCTTTTCTTCTTGACTTAGTAGTGGTTTTTGATCCCTCTGTTTCTTTATCCTCTTTTAGTGCCCTTCTAGCACCTTGCATTGCTCCAAGCGCTGCAAATTGAACGACTTTTAATGCTTTTTCAACAACCTCTGAAGCCGATTTTACAACCTCCGAAGCCGTGTCACCTATCCTCTTCGCAGTTTCTGCGGGAATCTTTGTCAAATCCCTTGTCTTTGTCATACCAAGCTTGACCCTTAAGTCGGCAAGGATTCTTTTCATTTCCTCAAGGTCTTGTTGTAATTTTTTTTCGTCATCCGATTCACCTCTTCTCTTTTTAGCCATTAATATCACCTCCACAGCCTATTTATATTCATAAATCCCTTTTATATGTCCATCGGCATTATTCCAAAGCGGTTCTATAGCGTTTATACCCATGAAAACCGTCGTTCCATTATTAATAATCGTGGCGACAATGGGAGAGAATAACCCAGTGATTGCTCCAATCATTCCAATTGTGTTCGCTATAGTATTGATTCTGTAGTTCTGCTCCATCTTTCCAATAGCCATATCAGATATCCTTATTGCCTCTATAAGGTGGCGTAAATCATTACCTATAACGACATCGGCAACCTCAATCGCAATATCCGCTCCACTATTTATAGATATACCTATATCCGCAACAGACAGTCCGGGAGAGTCATTGACTCCATCCCCCAAGAATGCTACGGTTCTTCCTTGTTTCTTCATGGATTTTATTATCTTTGCTTTTTCATCGGGAAATGCCCTTGCGTAGTAGCTCTTTATATTGAGCTTCTTAGCCACAACCTCTGCAGCACCCTCATTATCTCCGGTGCACAAAATGACTTCTCTCCCCAGCTTATGAAGAATCTCCACAACCCTTTTGGATTCGGCCCGCAGCGGATCCGCAAATCCAATCAAAGCAACTATTACATCATCCTCTACGAGATACAAAACGGATTCCCCTCTTTCGTGTAGTTTATCAACGTCCTCTTTAACCTTCTTAGGAATCCTTATGTTTTGCTTTTCCATGAATTTGGTGCTGCCTATTAGGGATTTAGTCCCATTTATATAAGCCTCAACCCCAAGACCCATGTGGTACTTTGATTCTCTTCTCGGGAGGATTTCCAAATTACGCTCAATCGCCTTCTGGACTATGGATTTGGCCACAGGATGTGTAAGTCTTTGTTCAAGTGATGCGGCGCGTTTTAAAGCCTCTTCTTCAGATAAATTATAAGGGATTATTTCTGTTATCTCTGGATAACCAACAGTGAGTGTGCCAGTTTTATCAAATACTATAGTGTCAACTTTGTGTAGGATCTCGATATGCCTTCCACTTTTAAATAGTATCCCCCTTTTTGCCGCAAGCGCCATGTGTGACATCACCGCCGTAGGGGTTGATACATGGATCCCAGTATGGTAGTCAAAGGTCAGAGTGGATACAGTCCTGCTTAAATTCCTTGTTGCGGCATAAATACAGCCTGCGGTTAAAAACGTGGGAATTACAAATTTGCTTGCAATCTCCTCTGCCCTTTTCTGAGTCTCTATCGGATCCCTAACGCTCTCTTGTATTATCTGCACTATCTTTGCAAGGGCAGTCTCGTCTCCTACCTTCTCTGTAACTACGTAGAGTTTCCCATCTTCTATAAATGTTCCGGCATAAGCTCTATCGCCTTGCTTCTTATGAACAGGATTTGATTCACCCGTAAGAGACGCCTGATTTACCAAAGCCTCCCCTTCGACAACCAACCCGTCAACTGTAATCTTCTCCCCGGTATAGGCGACTATTTTATCTCCCGCCTTTATATCGGCCACAGAGACCTTGACGGCGTTGTCATCTTCGGTAATGAGCCAAGCCGTCTCGCCTCTACAATTGAGCAATTTCTCTATTTCCTTACGGGCTGCCCCGTGTGTTTTTTCCTCTATCAAATCCCCCAAGGACAAAAGCCATATCATAAGCATAGAAGAGAAAGGGCTTCTCAGTAAGGTAGATAGGGCTATTGCAGATGAATCCAAAAGATGAACATCTATTTTTCTATTTTTGATTGAGTTAATCGCCTTTTTGAATATGGGAACAGCCAAGCCCAATGTTAAAAACGTAAAGAAATCAAAAGGTATTGAAGCCCTAAAGAGAAAAGGCACAAACCCAAGTGTGTTTAAAACAAGCCATCTCTTAGCGCCGCCCTCTTGGTCCTCTTCTTTTTCTTCCGGTTTTTTAACAACGCTCTTCTCCGCCTTTGATAATGCCGTCGCTATAAGCTGAGGTGTGGCAGTATCTAAGATGTTGAAAAATTCACCCGGGTTAAACTCATTAGGCTCATACTCAATGGTCAGATTTCCGGTTTTCTTACTGATCTTAACCTTTGATATACCCTTTCTTTGTCTAATAAAATGGCTTACAGCATCTTCAGAGACGGGGATGTATTTGAAGAACTCGCTTTTTATCTGAAACCTCCCCGGCAGCAGACTCTTTACAATATATGGAATAGCCATTTTCTGTCTCTCTCGATTCTTCTATCTTATAGATTCCCAAGATGGACTAATTTTTCTTTGCCTTTTCTCCGCCGGTTTCGGCAATGGCCAATTTTCGCATCTCTAAGGTCTTGACTGCCGCTTCTATCTCCCTCAGTGTATTCTCCAATTTTCTCTGTTCTTCCACCTTGTTGACCACATATAAACCGACCAGCCCGGCCCCAATACCCAAAGCGAAATAAAATGGATTTGATGTAAATATTTTTACCAACGCATTCATACTATTTCCTCCCTATAGTGTCGCTCTTATTTTTTGTAAAACCTCTTGCTGCCTTTGCAGAATCTCAAGCTTTCTCTCAACTTCAAGCTTGTACTGGTGTTTTGCCTCTGCTGCAACGTCCTCCCAGAACTCCTTACTCTCTGCCAAAGAGGAGCTTAACCACTGTTTAAAAGATATAAACTCCTTCGTAGCTCCAACCAAATAGGGTCTGCTCGGCTTCATCATCTTAGCCAGCAACACAATACCTATTACAGTCCCTATCCCTCCAAAGAAATAGTTGGGGAAAATATACTCCGCGATTGTTTCACCAATCTCCTCTACAAATGGCATGTTTTGCGCCTCCTTTTCATTTGAATTAACCAAATCTGGCCTTTATGTACCTATTTACTATCATTGAGCTTATAGAAAACTGTAAAAATCCCACTTTAATTCCCAGAACTGTCATAAGCCATAATGCCTTTGTTAATGGGTCTTTTAAAACGGGGGCTACATAAGAGGAAATGTCATCCTTTGATAATCCTTGTTCAGGCTCTTTGGTTACGATATTTTTCATTATGTAGTCAAACGGCGAGTTAGGCTCATATTTGACTAAAACAGTTAATGTCGCGTCATCGTGTTCTAGGCTTTTTAATCCCGGGATATTCCTTGTATTTTCTAAAAAAAGGTTCTTTTCATATAAATTTGGAAACTTAAGCCTCGTTCTTCCCTCTATGTGAGATACCAGATACACGCATTACACCTCCAGTGATTCACCAAATTCCTTTTCCTCTGTCTTGCAATCTACCAATATGAGGAGCAGCTATTTTGAGCACTACCATACCGATGTTTGCTCCGATAATTAAACCCATACCGAGAAAAACACCTGCCCCAATCAGTCCAACTGACCCTATCAGCCCTTTCATAGCTCATCACCTCCTCTTTTTATTTGCTCTATATTGAATAAGGTCTAATATGCGCTCTATACCGGCAAAACCAAAGCCCGCTTTTCAAGCCTACTCTATCTCGACTCTCAATTTGCACCTTAGGTAGGTTTGGGAGTTTGTGGATGTTATCAAAACTTTGTTAAGGAATCGTTAAGATTTCGTTAATTGTTTGTTAAATGCCCAATGGCATCAGGGCATTATTTATTGAGATCCTTCTCTTTCTATAGCATTATGCTTTAAGACCTTGCCTCGGGCTATATAGAACACGTCCTCTGCGATGTTTGTCGCAAGATCAGCAATCCTTTCAAGATCTCTACTAATAAGAATAAGGCGGAGCGCACGGTCAATTATACTTGGATCCGCTATCATATACGTCACAAGCTCCCTTAAAACCTGGTTCTGAAGTGAATCTACATCATCGTCCTTTTTACGAATCTCAACTGCAAGCTCCGCATTTTTATTCACAAAGGCATCGAGGCTTTCTCTTAGCATCTCCATTGCCTTTTCCGCCATTCTCGGAATATCAATAAGCGGTTTTACAGAGGGCTTGTCGGCAAGGTAGATTGCCCTTTCAGCAATGTTTACCGCATGGTCACCTATTCTCTCAAGGTCGTTATTTATCTTCATAATCATCGTCACAGTTCTCAAATCCTCAGCCTCAGGATGGTAAAGCGCAAGTATCTTTATACACATGTTATCTATCTCTATCTCCATTTTATTTACCATATCATCGCTTTTTATTACACCCTCTGCCAAAATCAGATTCCTTTCCTTGAGTGCTTTTATGCTTTTGCCTATCATCTCCTCAACCAAAGCGGCCATCTCAAGGAGCAGTCTCTTGAGATTATTTATCTCCTCTTCTAGCTTTTTCATATTGTCATTATCTCCTTTGAGCTTCCATCGGATACATTTATTTCCACTAATGAAGCTCTCCCCTCAGTTATGTCTAATATGTTGAATGAGGGATAGGACCTGCCTTTGAGTCTACGAGTTGTGGCGGTTCCTG
>PSLL01000047.1:7047-15223 GCA_040289575.1 Candidatus Dadabacteria bacterium
AAAATATGTGTTTTCGAGCCTCCATATCCACGGCTGATGCTTATGACCAGAAAAGACAAAATTTATTCCCAATTCAATGCAGAGCCTAAGTACATCTCCCGCGTCTACGGGTATATGCCTTTCCCTGCCAGTTCCAGGTATGGGAATAAGGTGATGATGCAGTGCGAGTATCTTTATCTTATTTTCCGCCGATAACCTCTCCTTTATAACAGGATAATTCTCCCTGCCGATATGTCCATCGTCTATGTCCGGCTCGCTTGAGTCTATCCCTAAAATTGCGACTTTCCCATCCTCATAGTACGGGTATCTTGTTTTAAATATCTCTTCAAATATAGTGTATCCCTCATTCTTTGAATCGTGGTTTCCTGGAACCACAATCCTATTTTTCGCCTTTATTTTGCCGAAATACTCCTTTACTACCTCGTATTCATACTCATATCCCCAGTCGGTAAGATCGCCCGTAACAACGAGTATTTCAGGTTCAATCTTGTTAAGAATACTAAGAACCCTCTCACCCCAGTCGGGCACAAAACTAGAACCAGTGAGATGTAAATCGGAGATATGAACTATTTTCAATTTAAATACCCCTTAATTTATCTACCGCTGCTTCGGCTTCTTCGCCGAGTGTTTTCTCAATCCAGTCTCTAGTCTTATTTCTTACTTGTCTAAAATGGACAAGTATTTCTTTTCCTGCACCGTCAAAATCAGTTGGGTCCTCAAAATGATGATGAAGATAGACGTCGTGTTCTGGAAACAATGGACAACTCTCCTTGGCATGGTCAGAAAGTGTAACAACATAATAAAAATTCATCTCTTTAAAATCATCAACGCATTTCGAATGTTTTACCGAAATATCAACATCTATTTCCACCATCACCATAATAGCATAAGGATTAATAACCCTTGAAGGCCCTGTTCCAGCACTGCATATATCATATCGGTCCTCATAAAGAGCCCTTAGCAAAGCCTCTGCCATTTGGGAGCGGACAGAATTATTCCTACAAACAAGACCTTTTTTATTCTCTCAGACATTTACTTTCCTCTAAAAATAGCGTAATTCATTTCTGTCAACAGTGAGAAACTAAAATATATCATCCAAACCTTCCCGTTATATATTGCTCGGTGAGCATGTGACTGGGATTTGTAAATATCTTCTCTGTCTTATCAAACTCAATAATCTCCCCTAGATACATGAATGCCGTAAAGTCGGCTATTCTGGCCGCCTGCTGCATATTGTGTGTAACTATAACTATGGTCACCTTACTTTTAAGTTCAGCTATGAGCTCTTCAACCTTCGATGTCGATATGGGATCGAGGGCGGATGTAGGTTCATCGAAGAGAAGGACCTCAGGCTCAACCGCTATAGCCCTTGCAATACAGAGCCTCTGCTGTTGTCCCCCAGACAGGGAGAATGCACTCCCACCTAGTCTATCATGCACCTCTTCCCAGAGAGCAGCGTTCTTGAGTGCCCGCTCAACCCTGTCTCTAAGCTCGGTCCCATTGTTTACACCCATGAGCTTAAGACCAAAGGCAACGTTATCAAATATAGACATGGGAAATGGCGTGGGTTTCTGAAACACCATTCCGATTCTACTCCTCAGCTCTATGTAGTCCATTTCCTTAGATATAATGTTCACACCGTCAAATATAATCTCGCCTTCATATTTGTTCCCCGGATAGAGGTCGTGCATCCTGTTGAAGCACCTAAGAAGCGTTGTCTTTCCACATCCGGAGGGTCCTATTATCGCGCTTACTTTATTCTCGTATATAGACATGTTTATATTCTTTAGTGCGTGAATCTTTTTATTTGCGAAGTAGAAATTCAGATTACTCACCCTTATCTTTTCTCCGGAAGCGTTCTTTAGAACCGTCCCTTTCTCCTCATTCATAATCCTTTTCACAGCGTCAACCATCTATAAATCATTCCTCCTTTCTAAACTTCCTGATGAAAAATAGACTCCGTGAGATTAGAGCAAAGGGAACGGTAAAAGAAACTCCATTGATAATTATCTTAGCAATGATGGACAATATAAGAACACCCATCGTAAGGATTAAAGAGGCGGCCCATGCCTGCTCATGCCAATAATCATATGGTCCCATGACGAATTGAAACACCGTAACGGTCAGCGACGCCATAGGCTTAAGTATATTTGTCTCAAGGAAATTGTTGTTAAACGACGTAAATAGAAGTGGAGCAGTCTCTCCTGTTATCCTCGCGATACCAAGAATCACTCCTGTCAGTATTCCTACCTTAGCAGCCCGAAGTGTAACCTTTATAATAATCTGCCACTTGTATGCACCCAGGGCATAAGCTGCCTCCCTCATCATGCCGGGGACGAGCTTTAGCATCTCATCTGTCGTTATCGCAATAACGGGCATCATTATAAGTGCCAGTGCAATTGAGCCACCCAATGAAATAAAATGACCCACAGGTTTTACCAAAACGGCATAAACAAGCGCCCCCATGACGATTGAAGGGGTGCTTACCATTATGTCAGTCACGTTCCTCAAAGCCTGAATGAACCTTGAATCCCTACCGTATTCGGCAAAGAATATGCCCGCAAACACCCCAACCGTTACACCCATGACTGTAGCAATGGATGTGATTATTAAATGCCCTACAAAGGCGTGCCTAAGCCCGCCTCCTTTTACTCCTGCAGGGTTCATGTCCTCCATTAGAAGACCAATATGTATGTATCTGAAGCCATTTATAAAGAGATCGGAGAGTATCCAGAAGAGCCAGAATATGCCGTATATTGCTGTCAATGTGGAAATCGTGAGAAATACTCTACTTATAATCCTTCTTCTAATAATTGCTCTCTTTCTTATATCTGCTTTACCTTCCATTGTTTCTCAAGCCTCAGTACCATCAGCTTTGCGGTTACGAGCACTAAAAATGATATGACAAACAGTATGATAGCAAGATAGTAGAGGGAAGATAGATAAAGGTCTGTATCCGCTTCGGTAAACTGATTGGCGAGGGCAACGGTTATAGTAGTCAAAGGCTCAAATAGTGATTTGGGAATCTGGGGATTATTGCCCGCCAGGAATGTTACAGCCATGGTCTCTCCCAATGCCCTTCCAATGGCAAGTATTAAGCCTCCGGCTATACCAGAAGCCGTATAAGGTATAACAACCTTTCTCATAACCTCCCATTTTGTAGCACCGAGACCGTAGGCGGACTCTTTAACAATAGAAGGAACCATATTAAAGCTGTCTTTGGTAACCGAAGCCATGAATGGTATTATCATGACTGATAGCACAATGCTCGTTGTAAAGGCATCAATTCCCGATGGTATACCATTAAACACGAATCCGATAACTGGCAGGCGGCTAAAGTTCTCTATTAAAAATGGCTCCACGTGTTTTGCCACAAAGGGAACAAAAACAAAAAATCCACACATTCCATAGATTATGCTCGGTATTGCGGCAAGTAGTTCAACCGCACCTGTAACAATGGGTTTGAGCCACTTAGGTACCAGTTCTGTTATAAAAATGGATATGCCTATACTTACCGGGGTGGCAATGAGTACGGCGAGAAATGTTATGAGCAGGGTTCCATATATGGCCGGCAATCCCCCAAATACTAGTGCTACGGGGTCCCACACCGTTCCGGTTATAAACCCGAATCCGAACCTCTTTATTGAAAGCCAAGACTCCTTTGCCAGTATAAAAAAGGCTGAGATTGGAAATACAACCCCCAAGAATATCGCCCAAAAACCAAGCGAGGTTTTAAATATTAGCTCTACTAATCTACCGTTCTTTTTTACCTCTTTTGCCCTTTGTGATATAGGCAGGCTCACTTCAACCTCTATTATTGCACCATCCCTTTCCATTATACAATGACCTCGCTAAGATAAAACCAAAATCAATTCTGAGTGAAAGCGAAGAAGCTCATTAGTAGATATCTTAACTTCGAGATGCTTCGCTTCGCCCCGCCCAGCATGACAACAACCGGAGATAAAGAGGGGAGCTTTATTTTGCTCCCCTGTCAAGGATATACAAAGTATGAGTAAGGTCCATTATTAGTAGAGGCTATTACTCCTCCAGTATTCTCTTATCTTATCCTTGACCCCTTGGGGAAGAGGCACATAATCCAGTGCCATAGCCTCTTGATCCCCATGCTCATAAGCCCAATCAAAGAACTTAATGGCCTCTCTACTCTTCTCTGGCTGATCCTTTGCAACAAGTATAAATGTAGCCCCAGCTATGGGATACGAGTCCTTACCGGGTTGATCAGTTAGGACCTCATAGAAGTGCTTTTTGGTATCCCAGTTTGCATTAGCAGCGGCAGCCTTAAATGTCTCCGGGCTGGGTATTACAAAGTTTCCCTCCCTATTTTTTATAGAGGCAACAGGCATCTTATTTTGCTTTGCGTATGCATACTCAACATAACCAATAGCACCGGGTGCCCGCTTTGTATAAGCGGCTACCCCTTCATTACCCTTTCCTCCAATACCCGTTGGCCAATTGACTGAGGTGCCAAATCCCACCTTTTCCTTCCACTCAGGACATACCTTGGAGAGCCAATTGGTAAATATCCATGTGGTTCCCGAACCGTCAGACCTATGAACGACAATAATCTTTGTGGGTGGTAGATTGACCCCAGGGTTTAGGTTCTTTATGTAAGGGTCATTCCATTCCGTTATCTTTCCCATGTAAATATCGCACACGGCTTTTGGATCAAACCTCAATTGCTTATCTCTGATCTCCGACAGGTTATAGACTAGAACATCTCCACCTATCACCGTTGGAAACTGAAGGAGATTATTCTTCTCAACCTCTTCAGGCAGTGTAGGGGCATCAGAAGCACCGAAGGCCACGGTTCTATTCATTATCTGTCTTATACCACCGCCTGAGCCTATTGACTGATAATTGAGCTTCACGCTCGTGGTCTTTTCATAATCGAATGCCCATCTTGAATATATCGGAAAGGGAAATGTAGCACCCGCACCTGTAAGCTCTGCAGCTAAAGCAGTCTCTATCATGAGTGCAATAATACCGAATGCGATCAGCAATCCTCTCATATTTTTACCCCCTAAATTGGTTTTTTAAACTTTACTCTAATTCGGGGCTGTAAAGATTATGTTAGGGAATTGTTAAGATTGTGTTAATTTTTCGGCTGATACATCCTATGGACTTTTCAAACGATTCCAAACCTATTCATGCCTCAGCGCCTCAATCGGATCAAGCCTCGATGCTTTGTTTGCCGGATAAAATCCGAAAAAGACTCCGACACAGGCGGCGAATATAAAAGAGAGAAGGATGGACTCTCCTGAGATGAGTGTAGGCCAGCCCGCAGATAGGGATAAAATCTTAGAGCTGAGAATCCCAATAAATATACCGATAACCCCTCCTATCAAACTCAGAGCCAAAGCCTCAATTAGAAACTGTAAAAGTATATCCCTTCTCTTTGCACCAACTGCCATTCTGATTCCAATCTCCCTGGTTCTTTCCGTAACAGAGACAAGCATTATGTTCATAATTCCCACTCCGCCTACGATAAGTGAGATGGAGGCGATGCTGAAAAGAAGTATTGTCAACACCCCTGTTGCTGACTGCGCGGCATTTGCGATATCCAACTGGGTTCTAATTGTGAAATCATCGTCGTCTTTCGGCTGAAGCCGGTGACGGGCTCTGAGTATATCCCTGATTTGCTTGGTAGCCTCCGGGATTGCTTCCTCACTTACAGCAGAGACCTGAATGTTTCCCACCCTCCCATGGAGTTGTGCTCCGAGAACCTTTGTTTCAGCCGTTGTAAATGGTATAAGCACGACATCATCCTGATCAGACCCGTATGCGGTTTGACCCTTTGGACTTAAGACACCGATAACCCTAAAGGGTATGTTTTTGATACGAATTATCTGCCCTATTGGGTCACTACCCGGAAATAGATTGTCGGCGACCGTTTTCCCAAGAACCGCGACCTTGGTTGCACCGTCTAGGTCACTATTTATAAAAAATGAGCCTTCATCCACAGGCCAATCCCGAACGATAACATATTCGGGTGTGACCCCAAATATTGCGGTGCTCCAGTTCTGATTTTCATAAACTACCTGCTCAACACCGCGTATTACGTAAGTTACTGTTGCCACAACCGAGGCCTGTTTCTCAATCGCCTCGGCATCATCAACCGTAAGTGTTGGATTTGAACCCGATCCTATCCTTACTCCACTTTGAGTGGTGCTTCCGGGAAATATAAGAATCATGTTGGTGCCGAGACTCTGAATCTGAGCCTGAACAGAACTGCTTGCGCCCTGACCGATGCTCACCATCGCAATCACCGCACCGACACCAATAATTACACCCAGCATAGTGAGCACAGAGCGCATCTTGTTTCTCCTTATAGCAGAAAGGGCTAGTCCAATTGCCATAGAGATTAAATTAATCATCTAGAAACCGAACCTCGGTGGTCTTCCTCCCCCAGCTGAGGAACCTTTCTCTTTTGATTCAATCCCTGTAATTACCCTGTCTCTCTCTTTGAGGCTTCTGTCAACAATCTCAGTGAAATTCCCATCTGTAATCCCTGTCTTTACGGGTACAGCTATAGGTTTACCGTTTCCAGATAGTACCCATACATCGGCGCCCCCTTCACCTCTCTTTCCGCCCCTTGATGTTTCTTTCTTCTCATCAAATTCGGGATGAAAGCGAAAGGCCGCATTTGAAACCTTCAAGACATTTTCTCTGTATGCTGTTAGGATAGATACGTTGGCGGTCATGCCGGGTTTGAGCTCCAAATCAGGATTCTCAACACCGATAACCGCATCGTATGTGACTACATTCTGAACTGTAATAGGTTGTATTCTCACCTGTATTACCTTTCCTGTGAATGTCCTATTTGGGTATGCATCCACTGTAAATGTCGCCTTCTGCCCGACTTTTACTTTTCCTATATCGGCTTCTACAACGTTTGTGTCTATCTGCATCTTGGTTAAATCCTTAGCAATCACAAAGAGCGTAGGGGCCTGAAGGCTTGCCGCAACAGTCTGTCCCACATCAACATTTCTCGATATCACAATTCCGTCAACGGGAGAGATAATTCTAGTGTGGCTCAAATCCAATTCTGCGGATTCTAGATTCGCCTTTTGTTGCTCTACATTGGCAAGTGCGTTTCTATAAGACGCCTCGTCGGCTTTTACCTGCGCGGCGGCGGAGTCATAATTAGCCTGAGCCGTAACCCTATCGCTGTCTGAAACAATACCCTTTTTAAAAAGCTCATTTGTCCGCATCAGATTTATCTCCGCCTGTCTCAAGTTCGCTTTATCCTTTTCTAGGTTTGCCCGTGCCGTTCCTACAGCGGCATTTGCGGCAGAGAGATTGGCTCTTGCCTGATCAACCTTAGCCTGAAATGGGTCGGGGTCTATCTGTGCGATGAGCTGTCCTTTTTTAACCTCTGAATTAAAATCCACATAAAGGGTTTTAATTAGTCCTGTAACCTGACTTCCCACCTGAACTGTGATAACAGCGCTGAGTGTCCCGGTAGCTGTTACAACCTCAGATATATTACCTCTTGTAACCTGTGTTGTAGTGTATTTTTCTCCATTGTCCCTATTCTTTAAATAATAGACAAATCCAGTCAGTAAAAGAACCAATATTACTGCCACTGCATAAAGCCTCTTTCTACTCATAGATTATTCCAGAAAGGATAAAGTCAACCCTTTTTATGCCTCAGTTTATCCAATGTAAACTAACCGCCTCCAGCTGCAGACAGAAAGAGAAAAATAAAGCAAAATAACACGGCTAATTCTCCGTGATTGAGTATAGGCCAGAAACCCCGCGGAGCGTGGCCCATAAAATAGGCTACAGCCATCTCACCAGACAGAATAAATGCAACGGGACGCGTGAAAAACCCCAGTAATATGCACAAGCCTCCGAAAAATTCTAGCACTCCCGCGAACCACATCAAATTGAGAAACGGCGCCGATGCCCCATTGCCACCCAACCCTCCAAACAACCCAAAGAGTTTCTGGGCTCCGTGCTGAATAAAGAGAAGACCCGCGATGATCCGTAACAATGTAAGTGCTAGGTCAACATACTTGCTTTGTGTGTGTCCAGACATGGTTTGATCTCCTAATTGGGTTTATTGCATTCGGATCACAGTAACTCTGTCTAATCATTTTCTTAGGACCTCTAGTTCTCGAACCGTACCTGTATCATCGACTACCTGTCCATCTCT
>PSLL01000120.1:0-2221 GCA_040289575.1 Candidatus Dadabacteria bacterium
GAGATTCTACGACCCGCTGCTTGGCCGGTTCCTCAGCGCGGATTCCATCGTGCCTGGTGCGGGCAACCCGCAGGCGTTCAATCGCTATAGCTATGTCCTGAATAATCCGTTGCGGTATACGGATCCGAGCGGGCACTGCGCCTATGATGCAGATGGCAATATCATCAAGTGGGATTGCACAGTCGAAGAGTTCGATGCGATGTCAATCGAACAACGCATAGTATGGCTTGAACAGTTCATGAAGCAAACTGACTGCAAAGAATGTTTTCAGAATATTCTTGGAGTCCTTGACTTCTTTACGACCAAAGGATTTGCTACATCTGGTAGCTGGGTGTCTATCGTTGATGCGTCCATCTTGCAGAGTTACTCACATGGGTGGGGACTTAAGATCGGAGCTATGACGTCAAGCTCTAATTGGGGTGCGCTCGGCTGGAAAAAATTCTTTGAAGCCCACGATCCTAGTTCTGGTGTGTCTCGAAGTCAGCAACGTCAATTGTGGGGTGACGCTGAACAAGCTGCAACCGACTACGGTGTGTGGTGTGCATTCAATTGCACCAATCCAAGAACGGGACAATCCTACGGTTTGCTTCCCAGCTCGAAGGAGGCGGAGCTCATCCTCGTCACGAATGTTTATCGGGGAGGCGCTGCGAAAGGCGCGGGCGATAGTATTCCGTTGTTCAACCCTTTCTGGAATGGGCAACGCGGGACAGTTACAGCATTAGCTGTCAATCTGTGGGATGATAACTACTATGGGCTGTATAAGACCCTGTGGCCTTATACGAGTACCTTTTGCCCTGTGGGTTGTCCCAGTTCTCCAATGGGGCCGGTGCCACCACCATTCTATTTACCTTGAGGAGAGTCATGCGATTACGAGATCATTTTACCCGGTGGCTACAAGGTATGTGGCTCCTGGTTGTTATGGCCACGAGTGCCTGTTTATCCAGCACAGAAAGCACAATACCTACTATGCGAGTTGCTGTTCCGCAAGATATTAGTAGAAGGGTTACAAGTGTGGCATGGCTATCAACAGGCTATGCTATCGTTGATGATACAAAAAAAATATGGTATTACAACGCTCCCGATAGTCGATGGCAGCAACTATCGTTGGAACCCCATCCTAATTGTACTGCAACGCTTTATGGGCTGCTATCTGCTTTGCCAGATGGACGATTAGGTATGATTCACACCTGTCATGGTTATTGGCCCCAACGAAAAGACTGGGGGGTTAATTCAATTTTCTCCGCGCTCGCGTATGATTTACGATCGGGACAGTTGCAAACTCTCGCCTACGATTTGCCGTACTGTGGTGAATATAGTTGGAATCCCCCATTGGAACGCGGCATATGCTCGAGTGTTGGCTCCTTCTCGACCCTGTATTGGATCACCATGACTACAGCAATCCCTGTTGATATCACACTACAGGACGGAGACAAAACATGGCATCTGCCTGATAGCATCCAAGCCAAGGCACAATTCGATCCAGTGAGGGGACGGGATGAGCCTAAGACTGTAGGAGAGGTGAAGGCTCCAACATGGTCACCTGATGGTAAGCAGATCGCATTTTGGGCGACACTTGGACCAATTGGAAAACCCGTTGATATGTTTCGCAACGAGAAGTGGAATCTGTATGTCATGGATTCAGATACACAGAAGATCACGACATTGCTGAGAGACATTTTCGAACCACATCGTTTAAAGTGGTCCGCCGACGGACATTGGTTAGTCTATTTACAAGCGACCGGGGGGACGATTGAGCATACGATTCAACTGCTTTCCATATGCACGGGGCAAACAAAGGCGGTGAACACGGGACGCTTCAGTGAAATTGCTTGGTCACCTGATGGGAAACAATTGCTAACCATACTTTGCCAGGATAACAATTGTGATAATGCAGAGCTATGGATTTATGACGTGAGTGAGTTAGTGAAAACGCCTTGAGGTCCGAATGAAATGAAAAGGCGAGAACACTGATTTTTTGGAATCGGCATCTTCTCCCCGACCTATTGGAGTGAAGACAAGATTGGAATCGCTGAGGTACTAAAGAATTGCTGAGGCTGAGCGACGGCTCACACGAGGGGAGAGCGGATGCGCAACTGGCATCCGCTTTTCTGCGCCTCACCATGGACACGCCAACGGCACGGTGGAGGTCTACAAGAATGGTGTGTTGCTGGGCAGCCGCGATGTGAGCAGTTGGTCGCTCTATGCCAGCAGCGGGCAGATT
>PSLL01000121.1:0-1874 GCA_040289575.1 Candidatus Dadabacteria bacterium
TTCAATCCCACTATGGTGCGATTGAAATCCACCAGGTCACAGGTGCCGGCGTAACCGTACTTGGTTTCAATCCCACTATGGTGCGATTGAAATTATCTCTGGCAGGCTCATGCGCATCGATGCTGTACGTTTCAATCCCACTATGGTGCGATTGAAATGCATTCTGCTACCGTTTTCGGCCTGCGCACATTTTAAGTTTCAATCCCACTATGGTGCGATTGAAATGGAAAACTGATAGCCGGCCGGGGGGAGGCAAAATGGGTTTCAATCCCACTATGGTGCGATTGAAATCCGGAACTTTTAGATTACGTCCAACGGGTTTATAGGGGTTTCAATCCCACTATGGTGCGATTGAAATACACCCCAACGGTGGTTGTTATAAGCCACCAGTGAAGCGTTTCAATCCCACTATGGTGCGATTGAAATCCGCGAGTCCCCTTGTGGGTGCCGATATGACGCTCCCAGTTTCAATCCCACTATGGTGCGATTGAAATCTTCAGACAACTAATAGAAGGCTTGCGGCTGAATGGTTTCAATCCCACTATGGTGCGATTGAAATCCAGCCCGGGACCAGACCCTCATTGTCACGGGACAAGTTTCAATCCCACTATGGTGCGATTGAAATGTTGTTACATCACGACTTCAAGTGGGAGATTGTAGCCGTTTCAATCCCACTATGGTGCGATTGAAATGAAAGTACCGGGCTGGAAGTGGAGGTGGAACCTCCAGTTTCAATCCCACTATGGTGCGATTGAAACCTATGTTCATCAGCCGTGACCATTCCCCCATAATCGGTTTCAATCCCACTATGGTGCGATTGAAACCGGCACTCCTCGGCAGTCCGTTCACGCACAATCCGCTGTTTCAATCCCACTATGGTGCGATTGAAACAGGGACCCCACGAAGGATCCGGTAGCTAACTTCTTGGTTTCAATCCCACTATGGTGCGATTGAAACATGAGTCCGGCGAGACTCTTCTCTGGAAGTACCGCTAGTTTCAATCCCACTATGGTGCGATTGAAACTCACCGAGGGCGAGTCCGACGCTGTAACTCTGTGGAAGGTGTTTCAATCCCACTATGGTGCGATTGAAACTCGGTTAACCATAACCACGCCAGACGGGGATACCGCTCTCGTTTCAATCCCACTATGGTGCGATTGAAACTTACAAAAACAGGCAGCCCGTAGCTCAACCGCAGAAGTTTCAATCCCACTATGGTGCGATTGAAACAAGCGCATGGCTTCTGAAGCGCCCCCGCCTAGCGCTGCCAGTTTCAATCCCACTATGGTGCGATTGAAACCTGGACAACATCCTGAAAGCCATTTGTGACGGGCTTAAGTTTCAATCCCACTATGGTGCGATTGAAACACTGGCATGTGGTCGATGACGCCATCACCATCAAACGTTTCAATCCCACTATGGTGCGATTGAAACTGACCCACAAGAACTCAGAATTCAACTCGACGCGGCAGTTTCAATCCCACTATGGTGCGATTGAAACTTTTTGACCCGGGGTTAAGGCGCGTAAAGGTAACCCCTGTTTCAATCCCACTATGGTGCGATTGAAACCCGGGAGCAGGCTCTCTACGTATATGCTCCACTCACGTTTCAATCCCACTATGGTGCGATTGAAACGAGGTGGCCCTACAGGACGGTTGGCGGCCGGACAGCGGTTTCAATCCCACTATGGTGCGATTGAAACCCGGTCGCAATACTGCGCCATTCCGGGATTGCCCCGTTTCAATCCCACTATGGTGCGATTGAAACCAGGGAAACCCTGATTCTTGCATACCACGCTTCCGCGTTTCAATCCCACTATGGTGCGATTGAAACCCTGTACAGCCGGCATGCTGGCCGGGTTTATTTCCGTTTCA
>PSLL01000121.1:1937-2214 GCA_040289575.1 Candidatus Dadabacteria bacterium
GTGGGGAGTTCTTGGTTTCAATCCCACTATGGTGCGATTGAAACATGTGTTAGACGGTGAAGATTGGTATCTTTCCGGTGGTTTCAATCCCACTATGGTGCGATTGAAACGAACGGGGGCGGTACTGCCTTCGCAAAGGCGTTCAGCCGTTTCAATCCCACTATGGTGCGATTGAAACCATGCGGTTCCTGCCATCTTAGCAGCTGAGGGCCGCGTTTCAATCCCACTATGGTGCGATTGAAACACGCCAACCGGTCTCGCCGCTTGGCAACCGATG
>PSLL01000005.1:0-20646 GCA_040289575.1 Candidatus Dadabacteria bacterium
AAGCCTTTGCATCGCTTTCCTCCTTTGTTAGAGAAGGTTGTGGCACTATTGAGGTGTCCTACAAATTCTCTAACCCGCAAAACGGTCCTATCAATCTCTTAATGTGTAAGACCTCTATGTTCTTATTATCTTACAGTCGGTATCTTTCGTCAAGAAAAATTTCTATTTCCGCTCTCTCTAATATGGGGATTTTAATGGCTTTAGCTTAATTCCAATTTGACCCCCCACATCTGGAATTGGTATAATGCAATGCCCAAAAATATGATGAAAAAAGAGATAAGGCTATGACCAAGGTCGGAACTCAAAATAACAGAATGAGGGTGAATAAACGTATCTTGAGATACACGGTGGGAGGGTTTTTTGGTATTTGTTTATTATTTCTCCTAACCGTCATTATTCGGATAATGACAGGTTACGCACAATCGCCTCCTATTGTGCCCCTTGTTATTACTCCTCTTGAATTTGGTATAACCCCTCCGATTAGCGAAATCGAGCTGTCTAAGGGTGCGTTTCAAATTGGGGCAATAAAACTAATTAAAATTCCACTCTTGCGATCTAAGAGGCTCATTACATTCAACAGAGGGATTAAGGTTGTTGATCCATTAGTTCAAGGCTTCCTCCCTGCGCCCCAAACAAACCCAGTATTAACCTTTGAGGGGATTAGCAATAATGATAACCTGCGTGATTTAGGCTTTGAGGTTTTTCCTCCCGATACAAATGGTGCGGTTGGCCCCAACCATTATGTCCAGATGGCGAATCTCCTTTTTCAGATTTTTGATAAATCGGGCAATCCCTTAACAAATCCTTTAAGCATCAGCAGTTTATTTAATGCTTCAGGCATAACAGGGCCATGTGCAAAGGGAGACCAGCAGGGCGATCCGATTGTTCTATACGATTCTCTTGCTGATCGCTGGCTTCTTAGTCAGTCCGCTTTTGATATTGATTCAAATGGGAATCCTATTCCTCCCTCAACTGAGTGTATAGCCATTTCTAAGACACCTGACCCAACGGGTGATTACTTTGTATACGCATTTCAGATACCCAATGATTTGTTTGGAGACTTTCCTAAATTGGCTGTCTGGCTTGATGCATACTACATGACCACTAACGATTTTGGCGGTTCTAATCTTGATTTTATCGGTGTCGGTGTCTTTGCATTCGACCGGTCCAAGATGTTAGTCGGTGACCCAAGTGCTAGTATGATATTCATTGATTTGTCACAAAATCAATCAACAAGCAATCTCTTTCAGATGCTTCCCTCAAATGTGGAGGGTCAGGCGCCCCCGACCAACACTCCAAATCTCATTGCTGGCCTTGTGGCTCCCGAAATAACCGGGGATTCCGCCGATGGGATAAGGCTCTTTGATTTTCATCCGGACTTTAATACCCCAGGTAACACCACATTTATCGAGCGGCCTGAAAGTCCAATCACAACAGCCCCGTTCAATGCCAATCTGTGCAATTTCTCGCCCAACTGTATTGTCCAACCCAATACCAGACAGAGGGTTGATGCATCCCCTAGTTCTCAGGGTCTCAACCATAGCCTGCAGTATCGGAATTTTGGTACATATGAGTCTCTTGTGACTACACACACAGTGGATGTAGGTAACAATCGAGCCGGGATTCGGTACTATGAAATACGACGTAATCTTCCAGGCGGTTCATTTTTCATCAATGAGCAGGGTACATTTGCCCCCAATGACGGAAACAGCCGTTGGATGGGGAGTGCTGCAATGGATAAAAATGGAGATATTGCAGTGGGTTATAGTGTTTCCAGTAGCTCTACGTTCCCATCTATTCGGTATGCTGGTCGATTGTCTAATGACCCGCCCGGTCAACTGGCCCAGGGCGAGGCAGTACTACAGGCCGGTGGTGGGTCTCAGTCGGGTACTAATCGCTGGGGTGACTATAGTAGGTTGACAGTTGACCCAAGCGATGGGTGTACCTTCTGGTATACAAATGAATACTACACTTCCCAGAATAATGGTTCAATCGTTTGGCAGACTCGTATTGGCAAATTTAGTTTCCCGACATGCACCTCGAGTTGTGTCGGGATCGGCTCATTCAGTATTAAGGGAAGTGTAAAGCCCCGGATTTCTGGCGTTACGCTTGAAATCAGTGGCCCAGGTGGTTGTACCAACACAACGATTACCAATGTCCTTGGAGCATATAAATTCCAGAATCTGGCTATTGGAAGCTACAATGTGACACCAGTTAAAGCGGGGTGCAGTTTTATACCGTCGAGCAAGACGGTAAAGATTTCGGATAAGAACAAAACAGTTAACTTTAATGCAACATGTTCACAATAGGCTGATATAATAGACGCCTAGCGTTGGCTCTGATCTACAGGTACCGGCTGCACTCGTTCTCCATCACGTGCCGCCTGTCCCACATTTAGGGCTACCATATCACCATCATTTATTCCATTTATAACCTCGACTGTTTGGCCGTTATCATATCCAAGTGCGACCTCGGCGAGGTGCAGATAGCCATCATGAACAACAGGCACATAGATTCTGCCGTGCTTGAATACTAGTACACTATCGGGAATCTCTATACCGCGCTCTTGTATGTTAGTGTTAAATCTGACCTTTACATACATCCCTGGATAAATCTTATGGTCTTTATTCGGTAAATCGATCTCGACAAGCATTGTACATGTGGCGTCGTTTAATGACTTTGGATGCCGGGTAACACTGCCTTTGAACTCAAGCCCGGGAAATTCGGTTGCGGGATTGTTGCCTTATCCCCGTTCTTGATAAACGGAGCCAAACTCTGAGGCACGTAGGAATAAACCCTAATAGGACTCAGGGTTGATATAGTAAGTATAGGTGTATTGGCAGTTGAACCGGTAGTTTGTGGAATAAGTGCCCCGGGGTCTACATAACGTGCTGTGATCGCACCGTCAAATGGGCCCTAATTATCTCGTAATCCTGTATTGCTTTAAGTTGTTGATAGTTGTCATAGGTCTGAATCATCGTAGAATGTGACTCATCAGTGACCTGTCTTGCAATAATTCCTTATTCTAAACAAATCTTGGTTGCGATCATCGGTGATCTTTTGTAGTTCATAATTGGCTCTGGCCCCGTATCGCGATATTTGTATCCGGTGGAAGCTTGCCAAGTTCTTTGATTGCACGACTGACTGCGGATGTAGTGCTGCCAAGGTCCCGCCCTGATATACCGGCATCAACATCAATGACTCTTTGCACGGTATAGTGGTCTACTACCGCCGGGTTAACACCATGTGTAAATGTAGTCCAAGCTCTAGCGCCCGTGCGTGGTCCACATCGACTTTGAATGCAGGATAATCGAGTGATTGGGCAATCCTTATGTCCCTTATCCCTGGAATCTTTCTCATCTTTTCCATGAGTCGTTTTGCAATCTCATAGTCGGATTCTAGGTTATTGCCGGAGATCTGGACATCAATTGGGGCTGGAAGCCCAAAATTTAGCACCTGGCTTATAATATCAGCGGCTTGAAAGTATGATGTAACACCAGGAAATCTATTATTCAGCATCTCCCTGATTTTATCTTGATACATGGGTGTCGGGTGGTGTTTACTAGATAGTTGAATGAGGAGGTCGGCAACGCGGTCAGTGATCAGGCGGTTAACCCCCTCTGGCATCGTGCGATCGAAAGAGCGCAATCCGGCCTCGACATGACCTATGGAGATTAAGGGTTTGGCACACACCAACGCAGCCGCCATAGTGGAGTTGACATCTCCATAGACCATCACAAGGTCTGGTTTGTGTTCCATGACAACCGGCTCGAATTGGCTCATAACCTCAGCCGTCTGCTGAACGTGCTGGCTGAGCCGACTGTTAGGTTGACATCCAGTCACGGACTAAAATGTTGCGGATTTCTTTATCTTTTTTACCCTTTCAATTCTCATCTTCCTTCTCTCCTCCGCATCTTGCCAATGCTTGATTTCGGTGGGAGTCTTTGGGGTAAAGCTCGGCACAGGCTTGGGCTTTCCGTCCTCTCCGATGTGTATGAAATTAAGATATGTGGTTCCGGTATGCCTTTGTTTGCCAGTCCTTAAATCTTCAGATATTAATTTTATTCCTACTTCCAAGGATGTATTGCCCACATAGTTTAATCCGGCTTTGAGTGTTATAACCTCACCGACCCTTATGGGAGAATAAAGATACAGATTGTCAATTGAACCTGTGACAATTACACCCCTTACAAATCTTGCGGCAAGTATGGCGGCAGTTTCATCTATATTCATCATAAGCTTTCCAACAGACATAAGGTTCTCCCAGAGGGCATCCTCAGGAAGCACCACCCTCAGTGTCTCAAGCTTCCAACTCAGTTCTGCGCTCTCATCCTCTATATCATTTGCCTTTTCCTCTTTCTGTGTTAGTTGAAGGAGCCTTTCTTCTCTTCTCTTTTGTGCCCTTAGATAAATTGACTCTTCTGACTCATCGGCCGGTGTAATTTTTTCTTTGATGGCTCTTGGTTTTCCATCCTTATCTACCGCCACATATGCCAGATATGAGGAGGTTGTAAATTTTTTCTCTCCCGTCTCTGGGTTTTCCGAATGCACCCTTACACCTATCTCAAGCGAGCTCCTTCCTATATATTCGACCCAGCTATCGAGCACCACTATCTCCCCAATCTTGACCGGGTTTATAAAATCTATGCTGTCGGCTGTTCCTAAGACTGTCGATCCCTTTGCTACCCTGGATGCGGCAAGACCGCCGATTATCATAATCCAGTTCATGAGCCTTCCGCCGTGAAAGGTTCCCAATGAATTCGCATATTCGGGGAAGACATGGTGGATCATCTGAATTGTGGTTTCTTTAATGGTCGGCATGGTTCTATATCTTACCTAAGAAGGTATAGTTCTGCTAAATGTGAAATGGTCGAGTATATAGAGATTAGGAAAGATACAGGGCTAAATTAGGTCTATTTGTTGAGACTCGTAGAGGCCGGCGTTCTCAATATAGATTCCGGCGGCGCTCTGCCACTCAACAAATTTATCGAATATGGACTTCAGTCTTGTCTTTACCAGAGATGAGTGGAATTTCCAGTTAAATCCCCCTCCGATTGGAAAGAAGAGTTTGAGAAAGGCAGCCTGTTTTATACGCTGCTCTTCAGTCCCATTTGATATAAAACAGCCGGTTCTAATTAGGCTATATCCACTGCCGAAGTTTTGCCCCGATTCTCCCATGAGCCCCAGTCTTTCTGCTGCCATTGATACAAGGATGGTAAATACATAGGCAGCTTCCGGTGTAAGATACCTATGTGTTGAGAATTTATTGTCCATATATATAAGATTCCTAACCAGAAGCAAGTCCTCGGAACGGGTAGACCCGATGTTTATGTGGCTTTTAGAATCAAATTCCCCTATGTTGCCACACATCTCAAGGGAGACCCTGATATTTTCCCACTCTCTTTCTCCTACTTCTATTGCCCTTTGTATTTCCATCCCTTTCTCTCCTTGTTGTTTTTATATGAATTGGCAAGGGCCGTGCCAGCGGGGAGAAAACGGGAACGCTGAATGGGATTCCCCTAATTTTTCTGAATTATAGATGTCTTGTATATACTTTCAGACTGAGTTTAAATGCAACTGAACATTGGACAGTGATTAATTTGCCCATCGATTAAGCACACTGGGCTGATTTATATTGCACTGACTTTCAAAGGATTGAGTCCAGAAACTCAATCAAGATACGATTAAACTCGTCTGGTCTTTCCTGCATCATAAAGTGCCCCGCGTTCTTAATCACAAGGAGTCTTGAATCCCGAATCTTGAGATTCAGATACTCGCCGTATTTTACAGGGGTTAAGATGTCTTCGTCTGCCGAGATGATAAGGGTCGGGGATTTTATCCCTTCAACCTCATTCATAATATCAAATTCGTCGCATGCCAATAAGTCCCATTGTGAGGTTGTCTGTGGGGTTTTAAGAAGACCCTCTATGAATCTCCTCTTTAGCTCTTCAGGCGAGGATGGGCTAAAAGAGCGGGTAGGTGCCATCATGCAGAAGGTTTCGTAATCACTTTTTACGGTCTCGAGGGTTTCCTTAGCGACACGGAGCCTTGCCCCTGTACCGACAAGGATGCACGCATAAACCATTTTGGGATAATCGAGTGTAAAGACCTGCGCTATCCCACCGCCCATTGAGTGCCCTACGGGTATGAGTCTCTCTAGACCGAGTGTATCAACAAAGTCTTTTATGAATTCGGTGTATTCTCTGATGGTTTTGCACCCCCTTCCCTCCGACCTTCCGTGGCCCGGAAGGTCGGGAATAATGAGATTAACCCCGAGATGGTCTTTGAGAACATCAATCTGGTACTCCCATGTGAGGCTGCTCTGCCCCGCCCCGTGAATCATTAGGAGGGTGGGACGCGATTTCTCCAGATTCTCGCCGGCGATGTAGTTTATTTTAATCCCACGAACTGAGACTTTAGGCATTGTCGGTCACTTCCTCCAATTTATCTTAAGATCATACGTTACGCATATTAATGTTTTGTCATGCCCGATTGATACATTCGGGCATCCATGAATGAGAATAGATTCCTGCTTGATCCCCGATCAAGTCGGGGATGCGGGAATGACATCCTTTGAGTGCATGAGTACGTCACATGAGCTAAAATCTTCAACCGAATTCTAATCCCGATTCAGGGCAACGGGCGGAAAATATAGACCCTTTAATTCCCTTTGCCACCAGTCTCCTGTATCGCGCCTGGTGCGGAGATCGGTGAAATGGTATTCATAAATCAATGCGCGAATATATTTGGGCGGCCTAGAGGGAAAAGGATTCTTTCCCAAAAGCCCACTGACATCGGGTGAGCCCTGAAGTAGGCGCACGATTAAATTTACAAACCATGTATTATCCTGATAACTGCCCAATGCGGCAAACCACATCTGCCAATCGAGCCTGGGTTGATAGGGTGCCACCCAAGGCGGGGGGGTCTTGAGATCCCCTGGTTTATATTTAAATCCGTATTCGAGCCAGTTTTGACCATCATCGCTTCCCTCAATAATAATCTCAGGGCGGGATGTAGTCATGACTTCAAAGAGACCGTAATTGTTTACAACCCTCAAAGGAGAAATCCAAAGGAGCGCTCTGTGGAAGATATTGGGTAGGTTCTGGTATTTGATAATTACCCCTACGATCTGTAGGCTCCCCAGAAGAATGATTATCCCGGCTAGAACACCCATTGCCATTTGTTTATATCGGGATTCACCAGTGGATAATTGTTTTGTCTCTGTAGCTTCTCTAATTTTCTTAGGAAGGAGTTTTTGCAAAAACGCGTCATCGAAGAGCAACACGCACAGGGCAATGGATAACAGATTGAAGAATGTGTAGTTTCCTGTCAATTCAATGAGAACCTGTAGGGATATGATCCCAGCCGCTGCCATAAATCGAAGTCGCCGCGGGGCGAATATAAAGAACGGAACCACGAGCTCTATGAAAAACATAAAACCGACAGAGAATCTGTGAAACCACTCAGGCAATTGGTACATATACCAGGCAATAGGTGTTGGAAGGGGCTGTGTGTAGTAGTGGAAATCAAGCGCGGTGAAATTGCGCCATGTGGGATCCCAGCTTGAGAGCTTTCTGAATCCTGAGGAAAACATAAGTCGGAATAGGAGAAACCTAAATAGCCACAATATAACTGACGGGGGCGGCGACTGTCGGGAGAGTCTTGGCAACACATGAAAAGGCGCAAGAAAGGTTGCCAAAAACCCTGTCTCCAAAAGCAGTGCGTCCCATTGGAATGACATAAATACCTGTCCCGCACTCACGAGAGACAGGTAAAAAATCCATAAGAGTCCCAGCACGGGTGCAGTTAAAACACCAAATATAAGTAGCACCGAGAAAAAAGCCCCGCCTGCGGCGATGGATTCGAGAAACCAATTGTGGGCGTTGAACCACGCAAGTGTGGGAACAACCCAATAAGCCTTTGTTCCCAGGCCGCTTTTTACTGCATTGAGAAAACCCTCTGTAGGTAGAATTCCATTACTCCCAATAAGGCTGGGAATCTGTATCCAGAATGAGAGAAAGGCAATGAAATAGACAATCCCAAGGAGCCTTAAAAAGAGCCACCGTGAGAGTATATAAGAATGAGAACCTGTATTATTGCCGCGGAGTATTCGGGTAAATTTAGAAAAAGGTAGGGGCAAGCCGGGTCTATTCTCGGTCATTATGATTATTCAAGGCGTACAAGAATAATCATATTATACCTTGACTGATTCTCTCAAAGTGGTAAAGGGGTTGATATATTTCCTATTTTTGGCTTGCCTCTGGAGGGGTCGCTTTCCTTAAGTCCTTTATAGTAACGGTTGACGGTGTTTTCATGTTGTTATATAGTGCCTGCTCTGCACCCCATCGCAGGTCTGAGCATTCCTGTACACTATTGTTGTCGTTATTAAACATAAGGCATCCCAAGTAGGCTTCATTTATTCCCCTCTCATTCCTTTGAACCGGGCTTTTTGGTGTTCCCGCACAGCCGAATAAGGATAGGATGAGTGTAAGTACTAATATCCTTTTTATTGATCTTCTAAATAATGTCCCCACGGTTTATCTACCTCCTTACTATTATAACACCACCTAAGAGGGTTGTATATTGGAATTAGGGTTAGGTCAAAAGAAAGGGAGATTCTTGAGCGTGTGTTTTTTTTAATATAATATGGTTCTATTAGACTAACAGAGGAGATCCCATGTATGTAGAAAAAGAAAGGGTACATATACCCGAGCTTATTCATGGGAAGTGGATTAACTCGGAGAGTCTGAGTGTGAGGCAGCTCAGAGGAAAGGCGATTCTCGTTGATTTCTGGGATTATACATGCGTGAACTGTATAAGGACGCTGCCATATGTAAAGGAGTGGCACAGGAGGTATTCTGATAAAGGCCTGGTAATCATAGGTGTGCACGCGCCTGAGTTTTTCTTTGCAAGGACGGAGGAAAACGTAAAGAGGGCGATTGAGAGGTTTGAAATAGGGTATCCTGTAGTCATGGACAACGACTATGAGATTTGGCATGCGTTTGCAAACCGATACTGGCCTGCAAAGTATCTGGCAGATAAGAAGGGCTACATCCGATACGCACATTTTGGCGAAGGGAACTACATAGAAACAGAGGCTGCGATTCAGCTTCTCCTTAGGGAAATTGACTCAAACGTAGGGCTTCCGGATTTGATGAAGTCTATAAGGGATACAGATATCCCTGGAATATCATGCTATCGCGTAAGTCCAGAGCTTTATTTTGGATACAGGCGCGGGGGTATTGGCAATCCCGGGGGCTACAATCGGGATGACACGGGAGATTACAGTTTACCCAAGGAGATACTCAGCGATACGATATATGTCGAAGGGAAGTGGTTTAGCGCGCCCGAATACATGAAGCCGGCTTTAGATGGCAAAGACGGGACGGCCAGTGTAGTTTTAAGATACACCGCATCTGAGGTTAATGCTGTAATCAGTCCGGAGGGAGAAAGGGGTTTTAGGGTCTATATAATGCATGATGGAAGGTACTTAAATCCCGAAGGTGCCGGGCACGATGTAGAATTTGATCCTGAAGGAAGGGGTTACACTATGGTTGATGAACCCAGGATGTACTATCTAATTAAAAACAGGGAATTCGGTTCACATCTACTAAAACTGTCTTCAAACTCAAACGCATTCGCAATCTATGCCTTTACTTTTGTAAGCTGTATGGCTTAATACAGAATTATTTAATCTTCTATAAAACGACCTTCATGTTTTCTCCCCATCAGAGTATCCGTATTGCTTGAGTTTATAGAGTAGGGCACGGCGGCTGATGCCCAGGAGTTTTGCGGCATGCGTGTGGTTTCCCCCGCTCTCGGATACGGCTTTCTCTATTAATGCCCTCTCAAGCCTATGCCAGGCTTTATCAAGTAGGAGAGAATCGAACCAGGAATTTTCTTTAAACCCCGTTTCGCTTGATTCCAGTTCTACCTTATCAATCATGTCTGAATCAGATAAGATCATAGCCCTCTCTATTACATTCTCAAGCTCTCTTACATTTCCGTGCCAGGGATATTGAATAAGCTCAGACATAACACGCTGGGTTACTCCCTTGATATGCGAATCTAATTTTTCATTATGTTTCCTTATTAGGTACTCAACTAATCGAGGTATATCCTCTCTCCTTTCCCTAAGCGGTGGGATGTGAATCGGAAAGACATTTAAGCGATAAAATAGATCGCATCTAAAGCTGCCGTCCTCCACATCCCCGACAAGGTCGCGGGATGTTGCTGCTATAATCCTCACATCTACTTTGATTGTTTTTGTATCCCCAAGGCGCCTTATCTCTTCCTCCTGGAGCACGCGCAGGAGTTTTGATTGAATCGGATATGGAAATTCACCAATCTCATCGAGAAATAGGGTTCCCCCTTGAGCCTCTTCAAAAAGCCCCCTTTTTGTCTGGCTTGCGCCGCTAAATGCCCCTTTTACATAACCGAAAAGCTCGCTCTCAAGGAGTGACTCGGGGATGGCGGCGCAGTTTACCGCAACAAATGGAGCATCCTTTCTTTGGCTTCTTGTGTGGATTGCGCGTGCTATTAACTCCTTTCCGGTTCCGCTTTCTCCGGTTATAAGAACGGTCGCCTTATACTCAGAGACCCTTTTTGCAAAGTCTATGACCCTTCCCATCTTTTCGCTCGTAAAGACTATACCCTCAAATCCGTCATTCCGTCCCAACTCCTTGCGTAGAATGGCATTTTCACGCCTGAGTCTTTCCCTCTCCTGAGCCATGCGCATACGTAGAATCAATTCTTCGGTGCTTATGGGTTTGCTCACATAATCGGCGGCGCCGCGCTTTACCGCCTCGATGGATGTTTCAACCGTTCCGTAGGCTGAGATCATTATCACAATGGGATTTATGTCGCGTTTTTTTATCTCATTTAGAAATTGGATTCCATCCATTCCGGGCATACGAATATCACAGATTATAAAATCGTAATCCTTTCCCCCTTCAATGAGTTTTAAACCGGAGTGCGCGCCGTCTGCAGATTCTACATCAAATCCCTCCATCTGGAGGATAACAGAGAGCGTTTTTCTCACCCCTATTTCATCGTCAATTATTAGAACCCTTTCTGTTACCATTATTCTCAGTACCGGGAAGGGTTATTCTAAATACCGAACCCCTTCCGTCCTCGCTTTCTACAGATATTCTTCCACCAAAGAGATTGACTATCCTTTGAGAAACCGAAAGCCCGAGTCCTGTTCCCTTTCCTGGCTCCTTTGTGGTAAAAAATGGATCGAATATTTTATCAATTATCTCCTTCGGTATTCCGGTGCCGTTATCTTTTACCGCAATCTCAATCCTTCCATCTGATGTCTTATAAGAAGATATGTTAATCGTTCCGTCTTGGGCTATGGCATCTTTGGCGTTGAGGATTAGATTTATAAAAACCTGGGAGAGTTGGTGCGGATCGGCCTCAATTGGGCTGAGTCCGGTAGAAAGCTCAAGATTAAGGTCTATGTTCTTGAGAAGCCCCTGTGTTTTTAATATATCGGCGGCGTCTCTTATAACATCGTTTATATCAACCGTTTTTAAATCAAAATCCCTGGGGCGGGAGTAATCAAGAAGTGTGCGTATGATTCTGTCTATTCTCTCTGCCTCTTTCGCGATGCTATTGATAAACTCCTTTCTCTCTTCATCTGAGAGCATGCGGCCCCTCTTTAGTACCTCGACATAGCCCCGTATGGCACTGAGCGGATTTCCTATCTCGTGTGCAACCCCCGCAGAGAGTTTTCCAAGGGATGCGAGCTTCTCTGATACTATAAGCTCCCTTTGTGTTCTGATGAGTGTCTGATTTGATTCTTCGAGAGCCTGTATGTTTTCCTTGAGTCTTGCCTTACTTGTCTCAATTTCATCATACATCCTCTTTAGGGCGGCATTTAGCTGGTTTATTTCCTTTACACCGCCTAAATCTGTCTTAGAGGGGAATTTGCCTCTTCCTATATCCTCTGTCGTTCTTATGAGTTCGTGAACGGGTCTTATTACCCGTCTTGAGAGTATGTAAAACCCAAAAAGTGCTATTACAATTAAATCCATTATAATTGAAACCGCAATCAATCCCTGTCCCAGGATTATGTTTCTCTCAAGCGAAGATAGGGGCTGATAGAGGAGAATAACCCCCTCTCGCCTTCCCCCTTTTTTTAATGAGGATGCGATCTTAAACCCTTTATAAAAGGTAAAGGGTGGCATATTGGTTCCTTCAACGTCAACTATAGTCTCTCCCGTTTTCATAACCTCAAGGATAATCGGATCAGTAATGCCTTTATCCGAATAGTCCGAATCGGTATGAAACACGCTTGTTTTTCTCATGTCTATGATTGCGATCCAAGTGCCTGGCTCAAGGATGTCTTTTAACGAATTGAATTCGTTTTGGATATTTCCATCTCTATTGTATAGGGACTCAAGAGCGGCAATTATGGATTTTGCCCCTTCGATTCTTCCCTGAAGTGCGAAACTCTCTGTGATCTTGAAGGCGATAATGCCTATAAGAAACATCGCAACGACGGTAAGAAAAAGAACATTAAAGAGTATCTCAACCCTAAGCCCTGTCTGGCGCATGGTTCCTTCTTAGCAATCTATTATGGAAGTAGGGGGTGAACCCCAGTGTTCGCCCCTTTTTATCTAGGGCAGGCACGGGGGTCTGTCCCTACAGTTGCTTTCCAAAATAGAATTCTAAAGATTCCACAGAAATTATACTACCAATCCTGTATGAACATAAAGCGTAGCAGATTTGATCATAAGTTGTACTCTTTCAATTCTTTTTATCTCTTGATCTACCTTTTTAACTCCTAAATCCCTTAAGTAAAGCATCTTCAACTGCCCTCATTAAATCACTAGCAAGTTTACCTACTGTTGAGGAAAAAGAATGGAGATATCAACGGTTCCATCTTCTAAAGGAAAAGGCTCTTCAAGCTCTACAGTGCCATTTTTATACACTTCCTTAAAGCCTCCATTAAACTCACCTCTTAAAGCTAGGAATTTAGCAGAAAGAGATTCTTTTTGCAGCCTCTCTATAGAATCCTAAAGCGGATTCTTTAATCCTTATATAGGAAGCCTTTTCATAGCCCTACAATTCTACAAGGATTTTTAACTTTTTGAAAACGGTCTTTTTATATACTTCCGCAACTAAAACCTGAAACTAACTAAACCCGCCTGTAAAGCAGTAGATGGCTGCAGCGATTGAGAGAAACGGACCAAAAGGAATGGCGTATTTCAGGTCTCCTTTTTTGTAGAGGATTATTGATATGCCGACTATAGTTCCAATAAATGAGCTTACAAGGGCTACAAATAGCACGCTCTTCCAGCCAAGAAACGCCCCAATCATCGCAAGGAGTTTTACATCTCCCAATCCCATCCCCTCCCTTTTTCTTATAACCTCATAGAGGAAACCGACAAGAAAAAGCACTCCTCCCCCCAGGATTATTCCAGAGAGTGAATCAAAGATTGGCACCTCGTTTAGGATCTTAATAATACTCCAGAGATCAAAGTGTAAAGAGCTGAGTGCCGTATGCGCGCTTCCCCAATCGGTTCTCAGTGCGCCGTAAATAAGCCCGACTATAATTCCGGGGAGTGTTATAACATTCGGGATTATTTTGTGTTCTAAATCTATAAATGTCACGACAGTAAGGGCAAAAAGGAAAATAGTGTAGAAAATGGTCTGAATCGTAAGACCGAATCTCCAGACTAGTGAGGCTGAGATTAAGCCTGAGAGGATCTCAACAATCGGATAGATTGGGGAAATCCTATTGCCACATGCCCTGCACCTTCCGAGAAGAAAGAGATAGCTCAATATCGGAATGTTGTTATAGAATTTGATCCTGGTTCCGCAAGAGGTACAGTGAGATGGAGGAAAAACTATTGATTCTTCTCTCGGCAGTCTGTATATGCAGACATTGAGAAAACTCCCCACAACCGAGCCGAAAATAAAGGTCAATATAACGATTAAAAGGCTGCTATGCGCTGTGAGTGGTTCCAATTGGTTTTAGGTTGGAGGTGGCATCTTCCTCCAACGTTTCTTTCGGCATTGACCCGTTTGCAGGGTAAGGGGTTTTACCCGCCTCTTTTAAAGCCTCTCTAAAATGGGACTGAGAGATCTTTAAGACGCCTTTTCCGGATCTCAGGTGTTCCCTTATTGCGATCATAGAGGCTCTATTGCAGAGCAGCTCAATGTCGGCTCCAGAGAAGCCATTTATTCTCTCCGCCATCTCTTTTAAATTCACATCCCTTGATAGCGGTTTTCCACGTGTGTGGATCTTTAGTATTTCAAATAGGGCCTCTTCATCGGGATAAGGGATGCTTAGGCACAGATCAAACCTTCCGGCCCTCAGGAGTGCAGGGTCTACCATATCAATCCGGTTTGTAGCCGCAAGTACAAAGACGCCTCTTAATTCCTCTATGCCGTCCATCTCTATGAGGAGCTGGCTCACAACCCTTTCTGAAACGTGAGTACTGTCGCCCCTTGCACGACAAGGGGCGATGGCATCAATCTCATCAAAGAACACTATGCACGGAGCGACCTGTTTTGCCTTCTTAAACACCTCTCTTACCGCCTGCTCGGATTCGCCGATGTATTTTGAAAAAAGCTCCGCACCCTTTACAGAGATGAAATTCACACCACTTTCATTTGCAATCGCCTTTACAAGCAGGGTTTTTCCTGTGCCGGGCGGTCCGTAAAGGAGTATCCCCTTTGGGGCTTTTGTTCCGGTGGATTCAAAAAGCTCTTTGTACTTAAGGGGCCAGATTACTGCTTCTGTAAGCCTCTCTTTTATTTGTTTGAGTCCGCCAATGTCCTTCCATGTAATCTTGGGTATTTCAACGAATATCTCCCTTATCGCCGAAGGCTCGACCTCTCTTAAGGCGTCCATAAAATCCTCCATCTCGACACTCAGGTTTATAAGCTTCTCATAAGGGATTGAGCCGTCCTTAAAATCAATGTTGGGAAGAGCGGTTCTAAGAGACCTCATCGCCGCCTCGCGACAGAGGTTTTCAATGTCCGCTCCCACAAAGCCATAGGTGAGATCGGCAATCCGTTCCAGGTCTACGTCTTTTGAAAGGGGCATTCCGCGTGTATGAACCTCGATTATCTCAAGCCTTCCGGCCCTATCGGGAACCTCTAGGCTCACCTCTCTATCAAACCTGCCGGGTCTTCTTAGAGCCGGGTCAATCATACCGGGGAGATTCGTAGCGCCGATTACTATTACTCGTCCTCTGTTCTTTAATCCGTCCATGAGGGCAAGAAGCTGGGCTACGACCCTTTTTTCTACATCGCCAGAGACCCTTTCCCTTTTCGGTGCTATCGCATCTATTTCATCGAGGAATATGATAGAGGGTTGATTTCTTGTAGCGATTTCAAATATATCCCTCAGCCTTGCCTCGCTCTCTCCGTAGAATTTGTGTATTACCTCTGGTCCGTTTATCGCTTGAAAATGGGCGTTTGTCTCATGCGCTACTGCCCTTGCAAGTAGTGTTTTGCCACTCCCGGGAGGCCCGATGAGGAGAACCCCCCTTGGAGGGTCAATTCCCAGCCTCTCGAATACTTGGGGGTATCTAAGGGGAAGCTCAACCATCTCCCTTACCTTTCTAATCTGTTCTCTTAGAGAGCCAATGTCTTCGTATGTTACGCGCGATGAGTCTACCTTTCCTTTCGGTTTTCTTCTAAGCTCTATCTTTGTTTCAGTATCAACCACAACTGGCTCTGCAGGTATAGTCCCCAGAACCTGAAAATCCTCGTTTCTCGCCCCCGGAAGTGTGACCCTTACCCTGTCTCCAACCGTCACAGGGATTTTATCAAGACGGCTTCTCAGATAGTCGGTGTCGTTACCATTATTAAAGAGCATGTCATCACTCAGGGGCGCAAGCAATACCTTTATTGCTCTCTTTGCCTCGACCCTTTTTACAAAGACGCGATCGTCAATCCCAACCCTTGAGTTCTCCCTACTTATTCCGTCAATCTGTATTATGGATTTCTCGCGAGATGGTTTTTCTAAGGGCATTACCCTTACGACTGTTCTTTTTTTTCCTCCGATCTCAACTAAATCACACGCATCTACGCCGAGGGCGCGCATATCCGCCGGACTGACCCTTGCAAGCCCTTTTCCAGCGTCCTTTACTGAAATTTCTGCAATCCTAAGTAGCATCATTTCCTTCACTGAATAGAAATATTACCGTCCTGACTGTTTAAGGTCAAGGAAATTCGATTGAATGGAGGCGCAATCTTAATTATACTTTTCGCAACTACTTGTCAGAGACAGTAAGGAGTCAGAAGTCGGAATACAGAAGGAAAGAGGCACGAGAAGCAAAGTTTTGTTTCTCTACTGTATTCTGTCTCCTGTATTCTAAATTTGATACTCAGATCAATTACCCTAAGGAATTTTAGGAACTACAAAACCGAAACCTTTACATTCCATGAGAGGTTTAACCTAATCTCTGGGGAGAACGCCCAGGGTAAGACCAACCTACTTGAAGCCATACGACTCCTCTGCACATTGAGGCCGTTTAAACAGGTAAAGATGGAAGAGCTTATAAATCTTGGGGAAAACGAGGGGAGAATAAAGGGCGAGATTGAATCCGATTCTGGACTTAATGAGGTGCATGTAACGCTTACAAAGGGCGGAAAAACCGTAAGGCTAAATGGAAAGGTCATATACGATGTAACCAAATTTATTGGGAGATTCAGTGTCGTAACATTCCTTCCATCGGACTTAAGGTTGGTAAAGGGCACGCCCCAGGATAGAAGGAGGTATCTCGATGTGCTTATATGCGGTCTTAAGCCTGAGCACATCAGGGATTTAAGGCTCTATATCCGTGCTCTGACTCAGAGGAATGCGTCTTTAATGAGGGGGCGGACGGCGGAGGCACTCGATGTATGGGATGAAAAGATAGCGGAGATTGGTGGAAGGATATTAAGGAGGAGAATCAATCTGATTCAAAGGCTCGGACCCGAATTGGAGAGGAATTATCGCCTTATCTCAGGGCTCGGTTCGGATATAAGAATCCTATATAGACCGTCTTTCAATCTTGAGTGTGATTTTGAGGAAGAATTGAGAAGAGAGCTAAAATCGAGGCTTCCTCAAGATAAAAGGCGCGGAACCACATCCGTCGGTCCCCATAGAGACATTCCTGGTTTTACAATAGACGGAAAGGATGCATCCGTGTTTGCTTCTCAGGGAGAGGTAAAGACGGTTGCGCTTGCCCTTAAAGCATCCGAAATTGAGATTATAAGGGCGGCTCTTGGGAGAACACCGATTCTCCTTTTAGATGATATAACGAGCGAGCTTGATAATAAGAGAAAAGACTTTCTTTTTATGTTTCTTGAGGAATTTTCGGGACAGGTTTTTGTTACAGCAACCAGTCCCGAAGAGATTATTCACAAGGGCGATAAAAAGGCTTTTGTGATAAAATCCGGTAGGGTGCAACCGGTTGCACATAGACAAACAGGGAGTGTCTAGAGGTTATATCAAAAATTCACTAATGTCATTCTGATTCAATCCGACATTCTACCTCTGGTAGAAATTTTATCGAGCAATTCGTGTTTACTATGGACAGTGCATTTTTGTGTTTCTATTCCATGCGCGATCGGATATAATAATGTGGGAAAGCGAAACACAATGCAAAAATATTGCGGCAAGGTAGTGTTAATTCCTATCTGTTCGATTGACATTCTCTCTATGCTACCTATACCTTACGCTTAAGTAAGCAATTACTTACATTGTTTTCTTTTATATAATATGGCTATGGACTCCTTAAATAAACCTGACTTATCTTCTCTTCGGATTGATCGTGACAAGCCCCGGCCTCGAAGGAGGTTTATATGGTTTTTAGTTGTGGCGGTGGCTTTGGCGATTCTTCTATTTATTGCCATTCGGATTCCGTTTGGAAGTCCGGAGGTCTCTACGACTCGTGTCTCTCTTGTTACTCCCTCTCAGGCATCAACCGTGCTTACCGCGTCCGGCTATATTGTGGCTCGAAGCAAGGCGGAGATTTCGCCCAAGTCTGTAGGGCGCATCGCATGGATTAATCTTGAGGAGGGGCAGAGGGTCAAAAAGGGGGAACTCGTCGCCCGTTTGGAAAACCAGGAGCTTTTTGCTCAGAGATCCGAAACACTCGCCAATCTCACCAATGCCCGTAGGGAATTGGCCAGGCAGAAGATGCTTTTTTCTAAAGGCATCTCCACAAAACAATCTCTCGACAACGCCGAGACTCAGGTAAGGGTTTTTGAATCTCAGCTGCGTTTTATAGATGAACAGATCCGTAATACAGAGATATATGCCCCCATTGACGGCGTTGTTACGGTAAAAAAGGCCTTTTTGGGTGAGACCGTGACCCCCCAGGGTTTTGGAGGGGCTGGCTCTGCCGGAGCCACGTTTGCTGTCATTGTTGATCTTAACTCGCTTGAGATGGAGGCCGATATTAATGAGCAAAACCTGGGAAAGCTGAGTCTCGGAATGCCAGCAGAGGTGACACTCGATGCCTATCCCAATCACCCATATAAGGCGCGACTCCGTCAGATTGTTCCAACCGCCGACAGGCAAAAGGGCTCGGTCAAGGTGAAGGTGGAGTTTCTCAATAAGGACGAAAGGGTTCTTCCTGAGATGTCGTGCCGGGTCTCGTTTCTGAATCCGAAAAGCCCCGTGGATGAAGGAGAGAGACTTAGGGTCATGATTCCGCCCTCATCGCTTATTGAGAGTGACGGCAAAAGGGGGGTTTTCATAGTCGAGGGGGATAGGGTTCATTTCAGACCCGTTAGGCTTGGATACACAATTGGCTCTCAAGTGGAGGTAAAAGACGGGCTCTCAGGCGGAGAGGAGCTGGTTGTCGAGGCTAACGGTTTTCATTTGAAGAATGGACAGAAGATCAAGCGAAAAAGCGATTAGGGGATTTAAATGACTGCTAGTCCTCTCATACGGCTGGAGAATATAGTTAAGAGGTATTATCGCGGTGCCGAGGAGTTGACGGTTTTAAACGGCATCAACCTAACGGTGGATGACGGGGAGTTCGTATCACTTATGGGGCCATCCGGGTCCGGTAAAACTACACTCCTTAATCTAATCGCCGGAATTGACCGACCTACTTCAGGGTATATATTCGTGGGCACAGATGAGATCTCCAGTATGAGCGAGGCAAGGCTTGCCCAGTGGCGCAGTCGTCATATTGGGTTTATTTTTCAGACTTATAATCTGATTCCTGTTTTGACCGCCTTTGAGAATGTGGAACTCCCCCTTTTACTCACGCCACTTGGGAAATCGGAGAGGCGCAAACACGTAGAGATAGCACTTTATGTTGTAGGATTGGCGGATAGTATGTCTCATTATCCGCGACAGCTCTCTGGCGGTCAAGAACAGCGTGTTGCTATTGCGCGGGCAATTGTAACGGACCCCACATTACTGATAGCCGACGAGCCAACTGGTGATCTGGACGCCAAGAGTGCTGCCGAGGTGCTCGCCCTTTTAGATCGTTTGAATGATGAGTTTAAGAAGACGATAATTATGGTAACACACGACCCGAAAGCCGCATCACACGCCCAGCGCCTTGTTCACTTAGAAAAGGGAATCTTAAAGGAAGACACACGCACAGAAGAGATCGGTTCGGCTGGTCTTACTAAGGCAAGATAGGGTCTTCACCGAGGGTCAACACAAAATGAGATTTCTTCCGCTAATAATTAAGAATGTGTTTCGTAAAAAAACGCGGACGATTTTGACAATCGGTTCAATTATCTTACCACTTCTGGTGATATGCCTTATGGGAACATTCCTCCGTCTTCTCGATATGCCCGACCCAGCCCAGACACGCGGCATGTTTCGCATAGTGACCCGGCATAAGGTTGGAATAACAAGCCCGCTCCCTGTGAGTTATACAGAGAAGATTCGTCAATTAGATGGTGTGCTCGCCGTGACCGAATTCAACTGGTTCGGCGGCACATACATTGACAATAGCGCTAGGAACTTCTTTGCCCGTTTTGCTGTAGAACCCGAAACCCTGGTACAGGTTTTTGATGATGCTACGATTATCCAAGGCTCTGCAGACGACTGGTTTAGTGATCGGGCGGGCTGTCTTGTAGGAGAAGACCTGATGAAGAAATTCGGGTGGAGGCTGGGGGATCAGATTGTTCTAGTTGGGGATATATACCCGGTCACCCTCCAGCTTACAATCCGTGCAGTCTATCGTTTAGCCGATGGTAACTCCGACGCGCTCTTTTTCAATCGGAAGTATCTCGAAGAGGCGTTTCCGAGTTTCCAGGGAACTGTGGGAACGATATGGACGAAGTGCCGAGATGGAGTTACGGCTACCCGACTGTCTGATGAGATTGACCAGATGTTTGGGAACTCACCGTACCCGACCAAGACCGAAACTGAGAAGGCCTTCCAGATGGGGTTTGTTTCCATGTTAGGTAATGTGAAGCTTTTGATCACCTCGCTAGGAACCATCGTTGTTCTTGTCATTATACTGATTGCCGCAAACACCATGGCACTCTCAGCCCGCGAGCGGGTGACTGAGATCGCTGTTCTACGCACATTGGGCTTTAACCGTATGATGATTCTAATGCTGATCCTGGGAGAAAGCCTTATACTGGCACTTATAGGGGGCATTCTTGGCTTGGGTATTTTTGTTTTTGGTCTAAAACCCCTCAAGGCAGTTTTAGCCAATA
>PSLL01000005.1:20656-86298 GCA_040289575.1 Candidatus Dadabacteria bacterium
TGCAACCGCCATGACCATCTTTCCTGAGGTGCTTCTCCTCGGTTTGGGGATCACCATCTTGGTCGGTCTTTTCTCGGGGATTGTTCCTGCCATTCGCGCGAGTCAGCGTCCTATTACGGAGGGGCTTAGGCATTTGGGGTAATACTATTTTAATAAAAACCGCACCTTAGTATTAAGTCTATGAGTATTGCATCTTGTCATCCATTTTGTTTATAATGAGAGGAAATTTATTTCGAGGTGAAAAAATGGGAAGAGATATAAAATTCGGACTATCGGCTCCTATGCCGGGAGCGGATTTGGATGGACTTTTAAAATTCTCGGTTAGAGCTGATAAACTCGGTTTCGACAGTGTATGGTATCCGGACCACGTTGTGTTTGTATCCCCGACTGAAGCACATGAGGCCTGGACAATTGCAACCGCGGCTGCGATGAAAACAAAAAACATAAGCCTCGGCACGGTTTCCGACCCCCACAGGATGCATCCTGCCGTTTTTGCTCAGCGTCTTGCAACCATAGACCATATTTCAAAGGGTAGGATTAAGGTGTCGCTCGGGGTCGGAGAGTCAATGAACCTTGATGCATACGGTATTAAGTGGGATCGCCCGCTTTCGAGATTGAGAGAGGCCATGAAGGTCATGCAAAAGCTATGGAAAGGCGAGAGCCGGGTTGATTTTAATGGAGAGTTCTACAACCTCTCCGATGCCTTTCTTCAGGTAAAGCCCTACAACAGAGATAGAATCCCTATATACATCTCAACTCATACACCTAGGGGGTTGCGCCTTACTGGGGAATTAGGTGATGGCTGGCTTCCAATTGATCTCAATCCCAAGCTCTACGCCGAGTATTTAAGGGTAGTTGAAGAGGGTGCAAGTAGTGCGGGGCGCACACTGGACAACTCATTTGATCCGGCTCTATGGGTATTTACGTCTTTAGGAAAGAATGAAGACGAGGCTTATGAATCCCTTAAACCCTGGCGATATGTTCTGATAATGCAGGAGCAGATTAAAAAAGCCGGATACAATATTGAGATCCCCGAAGAGTATAAAGGGCTTAACTATTTTAACGTGATTCCTCAGGACGAGGCTAGAAGACAAAAATTCAGGAAAATAGGGGAGTTCTTTCCAAGAGAGGCGGTTCTTGATTTTACAATAACCGGATCAAAGAAGGACTGCATAAAGAAGATTGAGGAGTTCATTGACAAGGGTGTAAGGCATTTTGTCCTCTTCTACCGATTTAGTCCCGATCCGGATAAGGCCCTTAAAACATATGCAAGGGATATAATTCCCTACTTTAAGAATAAATAGATATTCGGCCACTGGGACACCGAGACGCGAATAGAGAAATAGAGAAATGGTATTAACTTGAAAATTCCCTGTAATAAGCTACAGGGTTAGTAGTAATCTGTATGTTTGGGAGAAGAGACAGATATAAGGATACCCTTGTGCCAATTCGTGGCTAAGGCAGGTAAAACGTAATGGCCGTTCCACTTAAATATAATATTCGTAATCTGTTTGTCCGTAAGGTTACAACAGGCCTGACTGTTCTAGGGATTGGTCTTGTTGTGGCGGTCTTTCTCTCAGTCATGTCTCTTGCCGAGGGATTAACCCGTGTTTTTCAAGTATCCGGTTCAAAGAGGAATGTCCTAGTCCTCCGTCAAAACTCTCAATCCGAGGTTCAATCGGGTATTTCTCGTGAACAGGTCTCTCTCATTGAAACTCTACCTGGAATTGAGGTAGATAAGGATGGAAGCCCCTTGGCTTCTCCAGAATTGGTCGTTATGCTCAACTTAGAGAAGATTGGAGGAGGGACTGCTAATGTCACGATTAGGGGGATCTCAGAGAAGGGCCCAATTTTAAGGCCGCATTTCAAACTGATTGAGGGGCGCATGTTCAGACCTGGTCTTTCTGAGGTCATCGTTTCTCGGAGTATATCGCAGCGTTTTAAGAACTGTCGTTTCGGCGATACAATCCAATTTGGTGTTTATCGATGGAATGTTGTAGGGATATTTAACGCGGGCGGAACCGCACCGGATAGCGAGATCTGGACGGATGTAGAAGGGGCGATGACTGACTTTAAAAGGCCAAACTATTCATCGGTCCTTGTCAGAACAATAGATAAAACCGCTCGAGACCAGTTTATTGCAAATCTGGCCGAAGACCCACGTCTTGCTCTTGAGGGAAAATTGGAACGCACATACTATGAGCAACAGACATCCACCGCCGCTCCCATTAAGTTCTTCGGCATACTCATCGGGGTCATAATGGCTATCGGGGCGAGCTTCGGTGCTATGAATACAATGTATGCGACTGTCTCTGCCCGTACACAAGAGGTTGCAATGCTACGCATTCTCGGCTTCTCGCGCCTGGCAATACTGGTTTCATTCGTCATTGAATCGGTGTTCCTTGCTCTTTTGGGGGGCATACTTGGTTGTCTGTTTGGGGCATTGGCTATCAAACTCGCCCTCTCTGGGGTGACTGGCACAATCAATTTTACCACCTTCTCTGAGATTGTCTTTGCCTTTAGGCTGACTCCTCAACTCCTGATAACCGCAATCATCTTTTCTATTTTTATTGGATTACTCGGTGGGGTATTGCCTGCCAGCCAGGCAGCATTTACTAGAATCACACTTGCCCTCAGACGCGTGGGGTAGGTCTCCATACACTAATTCTCATCCCAAATTCCCATGTATTTATTCCCAAACGGGCATCTTTTGAGTTTTATGTGCTCTTCAAATTCATGGCGGAATTTCTTTACGATTGACTCAATCGGCATTGCGCATCCGTCGGCGAGCGCACATATCGTCGTCCCTTTCATCTGAAAGCACGCATCAATTATAGTATCAATATATTCCATCCTTCCTCTCCCCTCTTCAATTCTTGAGAGCATCTTCTCAAGCCACCAAGTGCCCTCTCTACACTGAACGCACTGACCGCATGATTCATCTCTATAGAAATGTGCTAGGTTTTGTGCAACCCTGACCATACAAGTATTGTCGTCCATCACAGTTACACCCGCAGTGCCGAGCATTGAACCCGCCTTCATCAGTGAATCGAAATCCATTGGAATATCGATCTCTTCTGCCGTAAGCACGGCTGCCGATGAGCCGCCGGGGGAGATTGCTTTTATCTGCCTTCCATTCCTTATCCCGTCCCCATAATCATAGATTAGTTCTCGAAGTGGAATTCCGAGTGGCAGTTCATAGAGTCCGGGTCTATTTATACTTCCGCTAAGCCCGTATAACTTCGTTCCTGTATTTTTGGGGGTGCCTATGCCTGCGAACCACTCCGCGCCTCTGTTGATTATATGGGGCACGCATGCCAGTGTTTCGACATTATTTACAACCGTCGGGCATCCAAAAAGCCCTATCTGTGCTGGAAATGGGGGCTTGGGTCTTGGCTCCCCGTTTTTCCCTTCAATTGATTCGAGAAGCCCGGTCTCCTCTCCGCATATATATGCACCCGCACCTCTAAACAAGGCGACATCGAGATTGAATCTAGAGCCTAGAATGTTCTCTCCGAGAAATCCCTTTTCATAGGCCTCACGAATCGCCTTTTGGAGAATCCTAGCAGCCTTAGGCATCTCACCCCTTATGTATATGTAGCATTTATGAGAACCCACCGCATAACAGGCAATAATAATCCCTTCGATCATCTGGTGCGGATCGCGCTCTATGATCTCCCTATCCTTAAAACTCCCCGGCTCGCTCTCATCTGCATTGCAGCAGAGATAAACCGGTTTCTTAGAGTCCCTGGGAATAAAGCTCCATTTAACCCCCGTTGGAAACCCTGCGCCGCCGCGGCCTCGGAGCCCCGATTTCTTTACCTCTTCGACTATCGCGATCGGGTCCATATTGAGGGCTTTAGGGAGAGCAGTATATCCGCCTGAGGCGATATATGACTCAATTGATTCAGAGTTTGGGCGATCCACGTATGTCCGTATAATCCTCATCTCAGGCATCTTCTCATTCCTCTAATTGCATTTGAGATTATTTTAAATGGATTCTAAGATGGTTGGCAAGCATAAACGAGTTTTGACTCCTTTTTTTCTTGTGTATAATCTCTTTTCACATTGAGGATAATTAGAATTAAAAAGGACAATCTGGAGAAGAGACTAAAAGGAATAAGAGGTGCTTCACCCATTTCCGACAGGCGTATTGAGATGTCCGTTAGAAGGATAGTCGAGTCTGTGAGGAAAGACGGCGACCGGGCATTATTTGAATATACAAAGAGATTCGATAAAGTAGGGCTTTCTCCAAGGACCGTTAGGGTCTCGGATAAAGAAATCCAGAATGCGGAAGCCCGGGTCTCGGATGAGATAAAATCTGACCTCGCCCTCGCCGCAGAGAGGATAAGGGACTATCACGAAAGGAAGCTCCCTCATGAAAGGACATTTACCGATTCTCTGGGGAATGAACTCGGCTGGGTTCTGAGGCCGATACAGAGGGTAGGGATTTATGTTCCTGGCGGAAAGGCCGCATATCCCTCTACGGTTCTTATGACTGTGATTCCCGCAAAGATCGCCGGGGTTGAAGAGGTGTTTTTGGTTACCCCATGCCCGAATGGGGAGATAAATCCCACAGTTCTTGTTGCCGCATATATTGCCGGAGCAAATGCAATCTACAAGATAGGGGGCGCACAGGCGATTGCCGCCCTTGCCTTTGGAACCCGGTCAATTCCAAAGGTGGATAAGATTGTGGGGCCCGGGAATATATATGTGACCATTGCCAAAAAACTCGTATTCGGGTTTGTGGATATTGACATGATAGCAGGCCCAAGCGAGGTTCTCGTGATCTCAGATGGCAGCGTACCCGCCAAGTGGATTGCATCAGACCTCCTGGCTCAATCTGAACACGATGAGATGGCGGTGCCGATTCTTGTAACAAACTCGGCTCAATTTGCAAAAGATGTAAATCAAGAGGTCTCAAAGAGGCTCAGAAGTCTACAGAAAAGAAACATTGCGGGAGAGGCCATGAGGAATTGGGGAAGGATTTTTGTCGTGGATACACTCGATGAAGCTGTCTTTGTATCAAATGCAATTGCCCCTGAGCATCTGGAACTCTGTGTAGAAAACCCCAAGGCTCTTCTTTCCAAGGTTAAACACGCAGGAGCGATCTTTCTTGGGTCTATGTCAACCGAGGCGTTTGGGGACTATATTGCAGGCCCAAGCCATGTGCTTCCAACGGGCGGCGCTGCGAGATTCTCCTCTCCTCTCAGCGTTTATGATTTCCTGAGAATGCCCAGCGTAATCTCAATTTCGGAAGGGGGGTTTCGAGAGCTTGCAGATTCGGTTATGAACTTTGCGTATAGCGAAGGATTAGAGGCCCACGCACTCTCGGTTAAGGTGAGACTTGAGGAGTAGAGTCGGATAACGTTTGTTGTGAAAATGGGTGAGCGTCTAATCCAGGCAATATAACTCTTTCCTGTGCGAAAGGAGTAGAGCTTGCATCTTACAGTATGACGAGCCGATCGGGCATTTTCTTTAGGCACTGTTCCATAATTTTTCGTACTCATTGACTTAAAGATGTATTCTCAAGTGTACTCCTCAACAAAAGAAAAAGTGACAATCTCATTTGTATAAATAACCCAAAAAGGAGGGCAGAAATGAAATGCATTGACACCATAGCGGTATTGATGGTATTGGCTTTGGTAATCGCACTACCATCCCTTGCTATCGATCAAACTAAGGGTAAGCCGTCCGCGACAACGGCGAAGAAGGCTGCTGCTTCGAAGATGACAGATGCACAGAAGATCGTGCTCGCTATGAGTGCGGGGCCGGCGGAGATTGCGAAAAACGCCACAATAGTAGATATGACAGACATGTCTGGCGGTCAGATGAAGCAACTAAGGGAAGGCACGAACGGGTGGATATGCTACGCGGTTATAGGTGCGCCGATGTGCCTCGACAAAGAGTGGCAGAAGTGGGCCGAAGCTTGGATGAGTAAGGGCGAACCAAAGATCGAGGGGACAGGTATTGGATATATGCTTCGCGGAGATCAAGGTGCAAGCAACGTCGACCCGTATGCCACGGGACCTGCTGCTGATAATCAGTGGGTGGTCTCGCCTCCTCATATAATGGTGCTCTACCAGGATCCTAAGATGCTTGATGCCTTTCCCACGGATCCGAAGAGCGGCGGGCCTTGGGTAATGTGGAAGGGTACACCGTACGCACATGTCATGGTACCGGTATCACCCACAAAGACGGTTGCAATGCCTTCCAAGTAGCGAGCCAAGTCAAAGACCAAAAGGCTCGGTTTCCTTTGACGGGGGCTAACACCGGTTGAAGCGGAGCCACACCGATGAATGCTTTGCTTACCTCCAACATCTCAAATATAGGGGGAGACAGAGTATGGGAAGTCAATTCTGGTTATTCACTCTATTGTTGATCCTATACATCTCGGTATCTGCCCATCATCCTCGCCAAGATGGCGGCTGGATATTCGATCCCGTGACACTGGCATACGCCGAATGAACACCTGATGATGGTAAGTGGCGTCGCTCGTCTGGAAGTGAGAGAGGGGAAAGCCATCAGAGAAACAGCGGTGACATCGAAATGAAGTAGTGAATGTACAGCCCGCCGCCCAACAAGCCATGTTACCGACTAAGCATTGCACCTACCAATCTTCATCTTTGAGAAATAATACTCGGCGTGGATTAAGAAAAGAAATCCGCAATTCCAGTTGAGTCGGGTTTTGGTACTTTGATCCTTATCTAGGCCCTCATACGAGCTGCCATTTGACGCAATTTTGTGATGTCGCGTAACGGCGGCTCACCAAACAAACGCCTATACTTGCGGCTGAATTGGGAAGGGCTCTCATAGCCAACCTGAAACGCCGCGGTTGCTGCATGCAGATGCTCCGTGAGTATGAGCCGCCTCGCTTCGTTCAAACGCAACCATTTTTGGTACTGTAGCGGGCTCATGGCTGTAAGCGCTCGGAAGTGATGATGGAAGGTCGATGTACTCATATGGACTTGGGCTGCAAGGTCATCGATACGCAATGGCCGTGTGAAGTTACTCTTCAACCAATCGATTGCCCGCGCTATCTGATGACCCTGACTTCCCGCCGACGCTATCTCGCGCAGACGCGCTCCTTGATTACCCATGAGTAAACGGTACATGATTTCCCGCTGGAAGATCGGCGCAAGGATAGGGATATCCTGCGGTTCGGCAAGCAAGCCAATCAACCGTTGAAAGGCATTGAGCAGCGGTAACGTGACCTCACCGAGTACCATTCCGCGGCTCGATTGCTGTGCACGCGGCGGAGGAAGATGGCTCTCCACTATCAGCTGTGAAATCTCAAGCAGATCGAGTTTCAATCGGAGACCCAGGTAAGGCCTCTCCCGGCTCGCTTTGATAACCTGCACAACCGTGGGTAGATCCACGGTTGTGATCAAAAAATGGCGTGTGTCATACACATAGATATCTTTTCCGAGCAGCACGCTTTTGACCCCTTGTGCGATCAAGCAAATGCTCGGCTCTTGCATGTAGCTCGTCGGCTGGGTTGGTTCGTCCTGCCGAAAAAGCGACAAGCCAGGGATCGCAGTCACAAGCTGGTTACTGTTGGCGGTCAATCGGGCAATGCTCTTCCCCAAAGATTCGAGCGCAACTTCCATTCTGTTACTCTCAAACTCCTTATTGACGGCCAGCTTACGCATTGATATCTCCTATCTAACACGTTACCAGACCCCGCTTTGCTGTACAACCTCATTTATCGAAGAGCTCGGACGATTAGGCAAGAAATGAGTAGAATTGGTCTATCTACCTTTGTCATTCGTGAATATACTGAATTATCAACAGAGTAGCAAATAGATATAAATAACATCTGGTTTATCACACCGCATGCTCGAGTATTTTGTATATTTGGAGGATAAATCCATGTACAACACGAAAGCTTACTCCGCTGCCAGTGAGACATCACCGCTTGTTCCCACCACGATCCCGCGGCGCGATCCCACAGAATGCGACATTCAGATCGAAATCCTCTTCTGCGGCATCTGCCACTCTGACCTCCACCAAGTACGTAACGAGTGGAGCAGTATTCCAACCATCTATCCCTGCGTGCCGGGCCACGAGATCGTCGGCTGTGTGACCAAGGTTGGCTCGGCAGTTACCAAGTACAAGCCCGGCGAACTTGTCGCAGTTGGTTGCATGGTCGACTCCGATGGTACCTGTGCCGATTGTAAAGCCGGCTTTGAGCAGTTCTGCCCGAACGTAACCTTCACCTACAACTCCCCGGACAAGCACCTCGGAGGCGTCACCTATGGTGGCTACTCCGAGAGTATCGTCGTTGATGAAGGCTTCGTTCTGCGCGTTCCCTCCAATCTCGATCCCGCTGGAGCTGCGCCTCTTCTTTGCGCCGGGATCACAACATACTCGGCGTTACGACGCGGGAGCGTCACAAAGGGCAAGAAAGTTGGTGTGGTCGGTCTCGGCGGACTAGGCCACATGGGTGTGAAGTTTGCTCATGCGCTCGGAGCCCACGTCGTTGTCTTTACCACTTCGCCCAGCAAGAAGGAGGACGCGCTCCGCTTTGGTGCCGACGAAGTCGTCGTCTCCCACAACATCGATGAGATGCAGAAGCACGCCGTCAGCTTCGACTTCATCCTCGACGCCGTCTCCGCCAATCACGACATCAACACCTATATCAACCTGCTACGCCGCGACGGCAACATCACCCTTGTCGGTGCACCAGAGAAGCCCCTTAGCATCTCGGCCCTTGGCCTCATCATCAGGCGCCGCAGTCTGTCCGGCTCTATGATAGGCGGCATCGAAGAAACCCAGGAGATGCTCGACTTTTGTGGGGCACATAACATCACAGCCGATGTCGAGGTCATTCCCATACAGAAGGTCAATGAAGCATATGAAAGACTGCTCAAGTCCGATGTGAAGTACCGATTTTCCATCGACATGGCTTCTCTCAGATCCGAATAAAAGGAGAAAACTATGCAAAAGCGTAGACTCGGAAAAAGCAATTTGGAAGTCTCGGCTATCGGGCTCGGCTGCATGGCAATGAGCTCTGGCTACGGCCCGGCTGGAGACAAGAAGGAGATGATCTCACTGATCCGGTCGGCCGTCGAACGCGGCGTCACATTCTTCGATACCGCCGAAGCCTACGGCCCATTTATAAACGAAGAACTCGTGGGCGAAGCCCTCTCTCCCTTCCGCGGGCAAGTGGTGATAGCTACCAAATTCGGGTTCAACCTCGATCCCAAATTCGATCCCAGGGGAATGCAGGGTCCGCCAGCTCTGGATAGTCGACCAGAACACATCAAGCAGGCTGCCGAGGGCTCGCTCAAGCGACTCAAGGTGGATGCCATAGATCTATTCTATCAACCTAGCGAACGTGCAAGGAGTGCGAAGGAGGTTGATCGATGACATGACAGCACTCGACGGATGGGAAAATTTCTACGTAATCGTCGGCTCGTCTGCTGGTGCCCTGATCGGATTGCAGTTCGTCGTCGTTACGCTCATTGCCGATAGGCCGGCACTACGTACAGCGGAAGCTGGCGCCGCATTTGGGGACTTATGGCGCTTGATTTCTCTCTGTTTAGCCCATGTTGGAATTTACCCAGCAAAAGCGTCAGTCTAAATCAGCGCTGTATAATATAGTTGGGCTTCATCAATGCAAAATCTTCATTCGGTTCAAAGTTAAAGCGAAGGAAATAAAGCTAAGATTCAGAAGGCCCGTCCCTGTTTAGTGGTTTTTCCCTATGAAATGAACCGTCACATCTAATACTAATTCTATAAACTAATGGTGCATTAATAATGAAGATGTCATTGCGAGCGATGTGGTTCCCTAAATATCCTCCCTCTGGATAACTACCCCAGATCCCAGCAAAGCAATCCCACAAATAAAGATTGCTTCACATCCTTTGGATGTTCGCATTCATTATGCACAATGAGAAAATATAATTGGTATAAGCAACCCAAATGTAAATTGTGTTTTTTTGACATATATATGTCAGTATGTCAAAATTTCCTAGAAAAGATGACAATATATCTTGATGAGCGAAAGGAAGACGGGTTGATATGACCGATATAATACGAGGCGTACTTAGGAAATATATGAAAAAAAGAGGGATAAAGTTAGAGGGAAAGGTCACACGAAGAGTGCTTTTAATTAGAAGCGTGCTTGACAGCGAAGGGTTTGAAAGAAGGGTTCGTGAAGTAAAGGAAGCATTGTCGGAATGAAAAGTCCCCTCTGTGTAGGTATAACATTGTTTTACTTACTAATATACCTAAATGGAAGCTGTTATTCCCGAATATTAATCGGAAACCTAATATGAATAACCTTTCGGGTTAAATCGGGGGGTAAGCTTGTCCCCACATGCTTTTATTGGGGAACGTTCTGGTATAAAAACTGTATCGTAAGCCTGTCGAACGGTCAATTTGGCATAGAATAATATGCGTCACATGAGTTAAAATTGGTAGCTGAAATTCCCGGTAAATATTAAGGAGTAAATATTTTGGAAATAATATGTTCATTCTGTGATATTTCATATGAAGAAAATAAATCAATCATTCAAAGAGGAGAATTCTCTATTTGTAGGGAGTGCCTTAATCTTGTAAAGGAAATCCTGGATGAGTTCAGTATGGGTGAGGTATTCGAGGGAAAGGATGCGTGCTCTTTCTGTGGAAGGGAACAGAGTAGGGAGAGAATGGTGTTTCAGGGGAAAAGGGCGAGGATCTGTAGTGATTGCGTGGGTGAAATCGAAGAAGAGATAAAAAGAAAAGATAAGGCAGTCTCAGAAAAAGCCCCCAAGGGACGAAAGAAAAAGCCGACGGAGCAATATGAGGATATTGTGAGATCAAGGGTGAAAAAGGGTATACAAAGGCTCTCCGCCTACTCCGTTCCTCATGTGGATTGCCGTGTGAAACTCGATGGAAATGAAAGCCCTTTTTCCCTTCCCCCTGAAATCCTGGAGAAGGTTCTTAAAGTGATAAAAAAGGTTCCGATTAATCGGTATCCAGACCCTGGGGCAAGGGTTTTAAGAGAGAAGATTTCAAGAATAATCGGATTTCCCTCAGAGGGGATTGTGTTGGGCAATGGCTCAGACGAACTTATAGGGATGCTAATGACAACGTTTTCGGGTGGAACCGGAAGGGTGCTTTATCCTGTGCCAACATTTTCAATGTATAGAATAATGGGCATTGCCCTTGGACTTAAACCCGTTGAGATTGAGCTTGATGAGGGGTTTGACATTGATGTTGATGTGACTCTAAAAGAGATAAAGAGGAAGAATCCAGATTTGATTTTTCTTGCCTCTCCCAACAACCCTACGGGAAACAGGTTCTCCGATGAGAGGATCTTTAATATTCTCAGCGGCTCAAATGGCATTGTCGTTTTGGATGAAGCCTACTGTGATTTTTCTGGAAGGACTTTTCTTTCCCTAATTGAGAAATACGAGAATCTCGTAGTTCTAAGGTCTATGTCGAAGGTCGGATTTGCGGGTATAAGGATGGGGATGCTCTTTGGAAGGGATGAGATTGCAAGGGAGATAAATAAAGTGCGCCTTCCATACAATGTAAACTCCTTCAGCCAGCGTATAGCCGAGGTAATTCTCGACAACGTGGAGTTTGTAGGGAAGAATGCACAACTCATAACGTTAGAGCGGGATAGGGTTTATAACGCGCTGAAACTCATGAGTGGAGTCGAGGTATATCCAAGCGATGCAAATTTTATCCTGTTCAGGGTAAACGATGCGGATAGGGTCTTTGGAGGGCTTATAGAAAGGGGGGTATTAATTAGAAATTTTAATTCTCCCGGAAGACTGAAGAACTGCCTGCGCGTAACCATAGGAACACCGGAGGAAAACGACACCTTCCTTGTAGCTTTAGGTAAGGTTCTTTCTTCCTAACCTTGTCACCGCCGCAAAACCGAGCCAGAATGCCAAACACCCCCATGGGAAAACATCCCCTATCTTTGTGTAGAATGTTTTCTCCCCATCTATGATCCCGACTTTTCCGTTGAGCGTCGTCCTCTCAAATATCTCTGTTTTTGCAACTACCCTTCCAACTGGGTCAATTATTGCGCTTATACCTGTGTTTGTGGCTCTTACGAGGAATCGTCTTGTCTCAACCGCGCTTGGTATGGAGAAAAAAAGGTGCTGATATGGCTCAAATGATTTTCCAAACCATGCGTCGTTTGTGATGTTTACAAGAAGGTTTGCGCCCTTTAACACAAATCTCCTACTAAAAGACGGTATTATGTCCTCATAGCAAATGAGTGGCGCAATTTTTATCCCCTTCTCTTTTATCTCGAGGACATCGAGTTTATTTCCAGGGGTGAAATCCCCCGAGGCAGGGCTTATCTTCTTTAAAGCGGGAATGTACTTTGAAAACGGCAGATATTCGCCAAAAAGAAGGAGTTTGACCTTATTGTATCTTCCGAGGATTTTTCCCTGTGCATCTGTAAGGAATGCTGTATTGAATTTGGAGATGTCCTCATCCGTTAAGCCGTCGGGATTTATTTGATTAATTTTATATGACAGACCGCCGACTAGGAAATAAGAGCCTTCTGTTTGAGGAATAACTAAATCACCTTTGTCTGAGAGAAAGCGCGCCGAAGCCGAGACCCAGGCTTGGACGGCGGTCTCAGGCCAGATAATAAGATCGGGGGAATTGAGCGCATAGGACATAACCTTGTATCTTTGGGACATCGTTTTTTCATTAATCTGCTTCTTCTCTAGAATATCAAAATTGGCCTGCACAATACCGATTATGATTTTCCGTGCTTCTTCTATTCTCTTGGTCTCAACGCTTATCCTCCAGAAGCCGTAGCCGATTACGAGGATGAGGAGTATGAAAGATGTTAGAATCTCTAAGACGGGCGTCGGGCGGTGATTTAAGAGCCTTCCGGTCAGCCTCATTAATGCCACATTTACAAGGACAATCAAGAGGCTCAGCGAATACCTACCTAGAAGGTCAAATATCTGAATTAGAGGGAGATATTTGATCTCAGAGCTTGCGATTCCATAGGGGAAAAGAAATGGGAAAAGAAATTCGACCGATGTCCAGACGGCGGCTATGAGGAGGGCAGAAAATAATCCCTGTTTTCTGAAGAGTCCGAGCCTTGTCGTTATATAAGCAAATATGGCAAATGGAAGACCTGAGTATATGCTTATTGCGAGATGAAAGATTAGACTGACCGGAAGGGGAAATCCGCCGAATCTTGAAAGCGTTCCGATTAGCCAGTATGCCCCTATGGCATTTGCAATTGTTCCCGTTAATACCCCCAGACGAAATGCGTCCCAAGGGGATTTATTTTCAATTGCCATAAAAAACGGAATGAGTAGAAACCAGGAAAGAATCCCCGCATAAGGAATCACAAATGCAACGGGAAATAAAACGGCTGATATAATGGAAAGAACGAGGTCATATTTGGTGATTTTCATCACTCTATAAGATACCTAAGATTTGGGGTATGTTGAGGTTAGACTGTTTTTGTGGAATACGGCAGTTTATAAAAAGGATCGGATCACTTATGAAGGAGTCAATGGCGGGATGTTAAAAAATGATCTTGAGGCTGATCAAATGCCGCCAAGAGTTTCAAAGGGCTACAAAGGGTGGTATGCCAAAAATACGCAGAAGGTTATGGAGGAATACAGAACCTTAGCAAGGAGGGTGGCAGGAAATATAGCGGAGGGAAGCAGTGTGCTTGAACTTGGTCCTTATCCGGGGTATCTGGCAATAGAGCTTGCAAAACTCGGCAATTATAAGATTGTCGGACTGGATATTAGTAAGACATTTATAGATATTGCTCAAAAGAAAGCCAATGAAGCAGGGGTGGCCATTGAATTTCGGCTGGGGAATGCTGCCCATATGCCATTCGACAATTGAAGCCTTCGATTTCATTATCTGTGGGGCTGCCTTCAAAAATTTTGCGGAACCGATTAGATTTAGGAAATGCAAAATCTAAGAGAGCCTGAGGGGATTGGAAATATGGCTTGAAAAGTAACCACTATTATTAACCAAGCGGAAATCTCAGGAGAGCAGAGTATATGTGTATCTTCCCAATGGAGATATGGTTTAATGCTCTTCTTATGAAAGAGGGCTATGCTCGTTTTTACTGTGACACATGAGGTAAAACATCATGATTTGTTTTTAAAGGAGGCTAGAGGAATAAAGGGGACTCTGGAAGCAATAGATTGCTTATTTGGAACAATGCCAGATTACAACACCATCTACTACATCAGACGGCTTATCGGGAGGGTATGCGTCCATCACACCCATTATCTGCTTTACATATTCCTGTGCAGCGGGGTCCAAAGCGCTCAATATCTCTTCCCTACGGTTCTTACAGTCTTCCTTTGACCAATACTGCAAAACTGATGCAATTCGTATTCTTCGACGTACTAGACGTTCAGCTAAACTTGCTCCGCCCAGAGCCTCAGAGTTCCATCTAACCTCTTTAAGAGCATGAAAATTGCCAACCAGTACTAGGATAGGAGTACCATCCATCAACTCTAAGATTTGCTTTTCCATCCATTCATCTCGGTCTACAGAAGCTACACGAGGTGCGTCAATAGCACGGACTCTAAGACATTTCCCTTGCCAGATTTGGTCTCTAAAAGAGGCCAACATCTTACGATAACCCGGATGATCAATGATGCCACCTAACGGGATTGAAGAAATTGAGACCCTGTATAGTCTCCATGCTCTCAAGAAGGCTCTTTCTAAAAGTGGCTGTTGGTTTGAGGGGATTTCTAAACCCACTGTGAGACATTTTCCGCCTCGAAGATATTCCGATACGGTGTTAGTTATGAACTGTGTTGATTCAAGGCGTCTATGTGTCTCTCCCACGATGACCACGCTTTTATTGTTTAAAAGCTGAGGCATAGATAACTCCGCTATGTGATTGGAGGCGGAGTGAAACAGCAATATAAGTGGTAACAAGGCTTCAAACCCTTTCATTGTTTACTTGCGACATACCTCTCTCTAATCGTACCATAAATTAGAGAAAACTTACGATAAATAAGCGCTATACTCAGATTAGGATAGTCTGATTTGCCTATGCACGTCCCTTCTCCACATTGGCCTTTACTGTGCGAATCTGGACGAGTTTTATGATTCCTATAATTATCATAACAACTGACATAAGCTGGGCTATGGATATATGGGGAATCGGGCTTGGAGTTGTATTCCTTACAATCTCTACGAGAAACCTTTCGACCCCGGCAAGTATCAAAAAGATAGAAAACAGCCATCCTGTTGGTGCATCCTTTTTTCTGATTCTCCAGAGATAGATAAAAATAATCAACGACAAAATAATCTCATAAATCTGTGTAGGATGGGCCCTCACATCCGTTGGAGGAAGCCCTTTCGGAAAAGCGATAGCCCAGGGAAGGTCTGACGGAACCCCGTAGTCGTCTCCTACAAGGAAACACCCTACGCGCGCAATGGCGTATGCAACGGCAACGGCGGGGGCTATGGCATCCCCAAGAGTCCAGAAGCTCATCTTGTTTCTATATGCGATAATCCACATGAGGAGCGCACCGCCGAATAGTCCCCCGTAATATGTAAAACCGCCCCGAGAGAAGAGATATGTAATCGGGTTTCTTACGATTTCTGATAGAGGAACATTCTCAAATATATATAGAATCTTTGCCCCTACTATCCCGCCCACCATTGCGGCAATAAGAAAATTGCCAAGGAGTTTTTCATCGAGTCTCCGTCTTTTAAATTCAAGCGACGAGAGCCAGTAGGCAACAAGAAACGCAATTGCCGCCATTACGCCATAGGATGAGATTGTAAAGTTTCCAATCCTAATTAGCTCCGGGTACATCTAATTAACCTCTCTTTTCTTCGATGCCTCTTTGAAGTGCTTAATCTCTTCTTTAAGCTCGGCATTTTCTTTTATAAAGTAGTAGATTAATAAAAAGACAATGGCACAGAATATTAACTGAGTGACAAATATCATAAAAAGACTATACATAAGATTTATCTCCCGAGGAATAGGATACAATAAAATTTAACTGAAGGTTGTATATAATTAAACCGTTTATCTCAATTATGAACGCACTATTAAGTATCTATGAATACACCGTAAACATCTGATCGTAAGGACATCACTAACTTGCGGGACTGATTAAAAATAGGTAGATTTTTGATCTAATATGCTGACTTCGCCTGTTTTAGTTCTTAACCGTTACTTCGTTCCGATTACAGTAACGAGCGTAAAGAGGGCTTTTGTCATGCTCTACTGCGGAGCTGCAAAGGCCGTCGGGGGGAACTACGAGACATTTGATTTCGAGTCGTGGTCACAGATCTCGGCTATGAAGGAAGAGGATGCAATTAGAACCGTCAGCCGGGTAATTAGGATTCCGCGCGTGATAGTGCTTCTCAGATATGACCGGATGCTTAGGAAGGAGGTAAAATTCAATCGAATCAATATATTCAGAAGGGATGGGGATTCATGTCAGTATTGCGGCGAGAGATTTCCGCGCTCTGATCTCACAATAGACCACGTGGTTCCTAGGTCTCTAGGGGGAAAGAGTACGTGGGAAAATGTTGTGTGCTGCTGTATGGATTGTAATCGAAAAAAGGGTGGGAGAACCCCTGAAGGGGCTAAGATGAGGCTTATAAATAGGCCGAAAAGGCCATTATGGAGCCCCCTTTCCAACATCTCTGTAAGGACAATAAGGTATAAAGAATGGGAACCGTTCCTCAGCTTCGTTGATACATCTTACTGGAATGTAGAGCTTGAGGAGTAGAAGGGCATAAACGCGGCCATACTGTGATAACGGATAATGAAAGTATTCCTTGTATAACTCATCAAAATTATTAAGATTTTTATTTATTAATCCTAATAGAGAATATCTACGTTCAGTTAATTAATTAACCCAAACCCAAAAACGGCAGAGAGGGTATAGGTCATTTGATACTGTTTGGATATAAGTTTCTATATCCTTGTGCAACTTACATAATTAACCGTAGTTTTATATATGGATGTGTTCTATGAAGACCTAGAAATTCACTTTGTACTCTTTATAATAAATATGAAAATTTAATGATTAAAGCGAGAGTGGGATGAGATACAAGATATTAATTTTGGTTTTAATCACACTAATAATCTCTTCCAGTGTCATCATGGCAAGGATTATTATCCCCCCAATCAATGGGCCGATTATAAAAAAGATTTCCGTTTTTATTCCAGACCTGACCCCGGTTGGAGGAGGCAGGGATGAAAAAGCCCTGGAGTTCGTTGATGTTTTAAGGAATGATCTTCTCAACGCCGGGCTTTTTGATGTTCATGATGCAAGGGGTATTCCGGTAGATGGGAGTGGAGGAATAAACTTTCAAGCCCTCTCCGATGCGGGTGCCGAGGAGCTTATAAAGGGCGAATACGGTTCTTCTGGAGACAGGATACAGATTGCGGCAAGGCTATTTGATGTTTCTCAGGAGAAGGACATATTGGGGAGGTCTTATGAGGCTACGCCGGGCAGGGTTAGAGAGGCCGCACATAGGTTTGCGAGTGCGGTTATGAAGGAGCTTACAGGGATAGATGGGTTTTTTAATTCAAAAATCGTTTTTGTCTCGGGTGCCGGACAAAATAGAGATCTCTACATAATGGATTATGACGGGCGCAATATAAAACGCCTTACGAGTCACCGCTCCCTTCTCCTTTCACCTCATTGCTCTTCCGATGGAACGAAGGTGATTTTTAGTTCCGACAAGGTATGGACTCAGAATATATACGTCCTTAGTCTCGTTCCGAGAATAGAAGAGCGGAGGCTTACACGTACACTTAAATTGGATCAGAGCCCTGAGTGGTCGCCGGACGGGGGTAAAATAGCGTATAGTGAGAATGGGGATATATTTGTCTCAAACCCGGATGGGAGCGGAGCCGTAAATCTCACTCACAGCCCCGCGATAGATGTCTCTCCTACTTGGTCTCCGGATGGAAGACAGATTGCCTTTGTCTCCAACAGAGGTGGTGTACCGCAGATATATGTGATGAACTCTAATGGGAGCAACGTAAGGAGAATTACATCTGGGAGTTATGATACAGACCCTTCCTGGTCTCCAAATCCGAGTATAAATAGAATAGCGTTTGTAAGGGTAGAGGGTTCGGAGGCAAACATCTTTACAATAAATCCGGACGGAACCGATGAGCAGAGACTTACAAGCGGGGCGAGGAGGAATGAAAATCCTTCCTGGTCTCCTGATGGGCATTATATAGCCTTTGATTCGACAAGAAATGGGGCTAAGAACATATATTTAATGTATCTCAATGGAGAAAACCAGAGACCGCTTACCAAAGACGGCGGTAAGTCATTTCCAACCTGGTGCAGGTGATTATGAGGGTTTTTCTCTCTGAAGCGGCTTTTATGGGGCTTATATTAAGTTCAATAGAGGTTTATAAAAGGGAGTGTCTTGGGCTTCTCCTTGGATATAAACTCGAGGATCGTTTCATAGTTGAATACAGCGTTACATATCAGAGTGCAAAGAGGATGAGAAACGGTGTGTCTTCAAATCGCGCGAGACACGCCAGAATTGAAAGCGTTCTTCCTAAGTTTGATAAGCTTGAACTTTTAGGGGATTTTCACTCCCATCCGCAGTACGGCTCGCTTAAAGGGGTTCCAAAGCCGAGTTCACTCGACATAAACGATATGGAGCAGGGAAAGCTCTATATTATTGTGGGGATTAATGACAACGAGCACTCGGTGCGATGGAGGGAAAATCAGGACGGCTCCATATCGGGAACACTCAACGATTTCCACATTAAAATCTCGGCTTATCATTTTGAGGGGAAGAGGATAAGGAGAATCCCAATTAAGTGCCCATTTTGTTTGGCAATTGAGAACTAAGGACTGGATTAGTTGAGAACATTTATTGCCGCGCTTATTCCGGAGGAAATAAAGCTTGAGATGAATAGGTATATAATGGATATGAAACCCCATTGGGAAGGAGTAAAGTGGGAGAAATACGAAAAGCTACACCTCACACTTAAGTTTTTGGGAGAGGTAGAGGAGTCAAAGATAGAAGAGATAAAGATCGCCCTTATGGAATCGATTAAGGGTTATTCTCCATTTATGACAGGGATTTCAGGATTTGGGGGATTTCCTAGTCTTAAAAATCCGCGTGTTCTCTTTATTGGTCTGTCTGAGAACCGTGGGCTTTTAAGGCTCCAGCGTAAGATGGAAGAGAGACTTGAGCCGCTCGGCTTTAAAAAGGAGAGCAGGATTTTTATTTCCCATGTGACAATAGGGAGGATCAAGGGAAGGGCACGATCTAAAGGCTTTTTCCCTATTCCTCAAAATATCTCTTTTTCCATAACTGAAATTGCCCTTATGAGGAGCGTCCTCCATCCGGAAGGTTCAAAGTATACCCCGATTTCTGTGTTTCGATTAACCGCATAACAGTTTTATTTGCTTTAAACAAACGGTATGAAGCATAGAAATGTACGTCCTAACATGAATTGCAGATTTGACAATCGGCCGGAAATCGGCAAGAATTAACCCTTTAAATTTGGAGGTTGGCGAAATGCAGGCAGTTATTAAAACTGGCGGAAAGCAGCACAGAGTAAAACCGGGCGATGTTATAAGGGTAGAAAAACTCAAAGGAAACTCCGGTGACACTGTGGAATTCGGCGAGGTATTGATGGTATCTGATTCCGAAAAGGGGAGTAAAGTCGGTTCTCCTTTGGTTGAGAATGCGAGGGTTAAGGGCAAAATTCTCGGCCATGAAAAGGGTGAAAAGATAATCGTGTTTAAGTTTAAGAGGAAAAAGGGGTATAGGAGAAAAAGGGGGCATCGCCAGGTCTATACCACCGTTGAAATAACGGATATTGAAAGTTAGGGGGTGAATTTATATGGCTCATAAAAAGGGCGGAGGAAGTTCAAGGAATGGAAGAGATAGCGAGGGCAGAAGACTGGGTGTGAAAAAATTCGGCGGGGAGGTTGTTCGTGCAGGCAACATATTGGCAAGGCAAAGGGGAACAAAATTCCATCCGGGGGAGAATGTGGGTATCGGAAGGGACTTTACACTATTTGCGCTTGTGGATGGAACTGTAGAGTTTAAAAGGCTGGGCAGGGAGAGGACAAAGGTGAGTGTTAAACCTGCCGGTTGAATTTACTAGATGAAAGAACGTGGTTATTAATCGGTGATGTATATCTGAAAGCCCGACAGCGATTATCTTTAATTAAAATTCCCTTCTACCGGTTGGCTCTACATTTAGATATTTTTTCCCCTTCTTATTTTCCCATTGATTAGGAAATAAATCGAGGTAATATGTTTAGCCAGTTGGCGATCTATAATAAGCAGAATTTTTTGCATAATTATATATTTGAGGACTCCTAATACACTCCTCTTATTATATTTGTGAGGGGACAAATCATGACCGGAAACAAAGTAAACGACTTTGGCACAAAGGCTAGAAGGGAAATCATTCTTATAATACTCTTTGTGTGCCTATCTGTCGTTGTCTCAGTTTTTAATTCATTCTTTAGCGCCTCCCAGTTTTTGAGGTATAAAGCCGATGAGATTGGAAGGCTTTTTGAAGGCAGAAGGGATTTTACACAGGTTGCAAAGGAACTGCTCAGCGCGAGGACGGATATCGTGTATTTAAAGCTCCTGGATGAGAATGGGATTCTCAAAGAGAGCCTGGGCAGGGAGGGGGAGATAGGAGTAAAAAAGTTTAGGCTTTCTATGCCAGATGGATATACGGTTATAGCAGGGCTTAAAGAGATTAAGCCCTTAATCCTTCATCCACTCCTCTGGAGCGTGGCAGTAGGGATTTTCTTCTCCGGCATCTATCTCATGGTCTCCTCTCCTTTTTCTAAAAGGCGGGATGTCCAAATTGAGAGCGTCATTATGGGGATCAAACGCGTGTCGCGCGGCGATCTCACATCTAGGCTTGATATGGATAAAGACGTTCAGAATGATCCTCTTATGATCAGGCTTTTTGAGAGCTTTAACCAGATGGTTGATCAGATAAAGAGAAAAGAGGATATATCTAAAGAGACTCCCAAGTTTCAGCCGATCGTGGTTGTTTCTGATAAAAAAGAGGAACCGAAGGTTAGGATGGTTACCGCGTTTGTTGCCAAGATCGCAGATTTCGAGACGCTCTCTGCAAGGCTCGGTGCTGCGGAGTTTTCCTCATTTCTTACACAATATAGGAAGGCTGTGTCTTCTATAGTATCGGACTACGGCGGCGTTATAGAAGCTCTCCTTCAAGATGAAATCGTCGCGCTCTTTAATGTTCCTGATGAGCAGGATAAGCCTGAGCTAAGGGCTGTATGTGCTGCTGTCGAGGTGCTGGAGGTTCTTGCAAATATGAGCAGGAAAAGGAAGGTTGAAGGCAAAGAGCCCATAAGTGGAAAAATCGGAATAGAAGCAAGGGCTATACCGTTTTATATAGAGTCCGGCATTCCACAAGGTGTAAAAGAGGTAATTGGGCTTGCAAGGGCGATCTGCGAGGATGCGCCGGTATGGAAGGTTCTCATATCATCTGAAATTTACAAATCGGTAAGCGACTATGTAGATGCCAAAGAGATGGTTGTAAATTATGGAACCTCGTTCTCAATTGTGTCCGTTGAAGAGGGTGTGATACGGGTTTAGATAATGGCGCGTCCAATATGCTTATTAATTCAATTTCGTATTTGTGACCATCCGTGTCTTTGATCCCTCGCATTTCAATGTTAAGATTTAAATGTCAAGATGGGGTAGGGATTAAATGCAGGCCTCTAGTAATAGAAAGATTTGTGCCTTCTTTGACCTAGATAAGACGCTCCTCAGTGAGACTACGGCGGATATTTATTCAAAATATCTCTATAAGAAAGGCCATATAAAACGCTGGGAAATGATTAAGGCATCTTACCTTTATCTCAAATACAGGCTTAATCTCCTGGACGTTGAGACCATGATGAAGAGATTCGTGGGTGGAAGAAAGGGAAGGCCCGAATCGGGCATGATTTCATTCTGTGAATCCTGGTTTCAGAGCGCGGTGAAGGATTATATATACCCACACGCAAAGGAATGGATAGAGAATCACAAGAATATGGGCCATGTAACCGCCGTTCTCTCGGGCTCCATAAAATACACCTGTGAGCCGGTAGCGAGGTTTCTTGGCATTGACCACTGCCTTTCTACTCAGCTTGAGGTAGTGGACGGGTTTTTCACGGGAAGGATAATTGAACCAATCTGTGTGGGGGAGGGAAAGATATACTGGGCAAAGAGGTTTTCAGAAGAAAATGGAATAGATATTGAGAAGAGCTATTTCTATACGGACAGCGCAACTGATATTCCGATGCTCAATATTGTAGGCAATCCGATTGTTGTAAACCCCGATCCCATTTTAAGGGCTGAGGCTAAAAGGAGGGGGTGGCGGATTATCAAATCTCACTCTTTACAGGTAAAATTAGAGGAATGAGCAAAATTAATTTAAAAGACATGGGTCCGGAGGAATTGGGGGATTTTGTCGTCGGGCTGGGCGAGAAGCCCTACCGTGCGCGCCAGTTGGGAAGATGGATCTACAAAATGGGAGTGGATTCTTTCGACCAAATGACCGACCTTCCTAAGGATTTCAGGTCAACCCTAAGCAGTGTTGCCATGATTTCATTCCTAAGACCCTCTGAGGAACGGACTTCTCATGACGGCACGAAGAAGTATCTTTTTGAGCTTAGTGATGGAAACCGTATAGAGAGCGTCCTAATTCCGGATGATCGCAGATTTACACTCTGTATCTCTACCCAGGTTGGTTGTGCCCTTGGGTGTACATTTTGCTTGACTGGAAGGGTTGGAAGGATAAGAGATCTGAAGCCGTCCGAGATATTAGATCAGTTTCTTGAGGTAAATAAACGCAGTTCAAGGTCCATTACAAACATAGTTTTCATGGGAATGGGAGAGCCTCTCGACAATATTGAGAGCACTGTAAAGGCATTAAAGACACTTACGCACTCCGATTTTATCGGATTTTCTCCTAAAAGGATTACAGTCTCTACATCTGGAATAGTTCCTAAAATCAGGGAGTTGGGCAAAGCGGTTTCTGTAAACCTCTCCGTCTCGCTTAATGCCCCAAGAGACAATTTGAGGGATGAAATCATGCCAATCAATAGGAGATACCCCATAAAGGAACTTATTGAGGAGAGTCGAAGATTCCCCGTGCCCAATAGAAAGCTCCTCACGTTTGAGTATGTGCTTCTCAGAGGTGTTAACGACTCTGACAACGATGCAAGAGAGCTTGGTGAATTAATAAGGGGCATAAGATGCAAGATAAATATCATTCCATTTAATGAAGCCCCCGGGCTTCCGTACAAATCCCCCAGCGATGAGAGAGTTCTTGAGTTTCAGAAGGTTTTAATCTCTTACGGTATCAATGTGAGAATAAGAAAGAACCGCGGGCGTGATATTCTGGGGGCGTGCGGACAGCTTGCAGCGGAGTATCCGCTTAAGAAGTTCGTAAAGGCAGTTTAGCCACGAATTGATAAGGATAGTTCTTTATGATTTTATTCTCCGTATTAATTGGTGGTTAAATAAAAGGAAAACAATGAAAGGCTCGGATATAAGGCGCACATTTCTCAGGTACTTTGAAGAGAGGGGCCATACCATTGTCAAAAGCTCATCTCTAATACCCAGGAACGACCCCACCCTCCTTTTTACAAACGCGGGGATGGTGCAGTTTAAAGACGTTTTCTTGGGATTGGATAAGCGTCCCTATACAAGGGCCGCTTCATGTCAAAAATGCGTTCGGGCTGGCGGAAAGCACAACGATCTTGAGAATGTCGGCTATACCGCAAGGCATCATACGTTCTTTGAGATGCTTGGGAATTTTTCGTTTGGGGATTATTTTAAGCGTGAGGCAATCGGGTTCGGATGGGAGCTCCTTACGGAGATTTTTAAACTCCCTAAAGATAGGCTATGGGTTACTATATTTAGGGATGACGACGAGGCTTTTGAAATATGGAAGGAGCAAATACATCTTCCCACGGAGCATATTGTTCGGATGGGGGAGAAGGATAACTTCTGGGCTATGGGCGATACAGGTCCCTGCGGCCCTTGCTCGGAGATAATAATTGATCAGGGTGAGGACTTTGGATGTGGAAGGTCAACATGCGGCGTAGGGTGCGACTGCGATCGCTATCTTGAGCTCTGGAACCTTGTGTTTATGCAGTTTGAAAGGGATTCTTCGGGGAATCTCACTCCGCTTCCAAAGCCGAGCATTGATACGGGTATGGGTCTTGAGAGAATCGCTGCGGTACTCCAGGGGGTAAAGAGCAATTATGAAACAGACCTCATTCACGGGATTATATCTAGGGTTGAGGAAATATCGGGAAAATCATATGGAGAAGATCAATCATCCGATGTTTCAATGAGGGTGATTGCCGACCATGCCCGCGCCGTGACCTTTTTAATCTCAGACGGTGTGCTTCCCTCAAACGAAGGCAGAGGATATGTGCTGAGAAGAATCTTGAGGCGTGCGGTTCGACATGCAAGTATGATTGGAATTAAAGAGCCGTGTCTTTTTGGTCTTGCCTATCAAGTAAAAGAGATAATGCACAGCGCATATCCCGAGATTGAAGAGAGACTGGGCCTTGTGATGGAGGTAGTAAGAAATGAAGAAGAGAGGTTCTTCCAAACGATAGATAGAGGGCTTGAACTCTTAAACCTTGAGATTGAGAAACATCGGGACGAAAAGTCTCTGCCCGGTGATGTCGTATTTAAACTCTATGATACATACGGTTTCCCCGTAGATTTAACTCAGGATATAGCCAGAGAAGGTGGTCTGGAGGTGGATTATGCCGGGTTTGAAGAAGAGATGGAGAAGCAGAGGGAGAGATCGAGGCTTGCCTGGAGGGGTTCAGGAGAGGAGGAATTGGTACCCCTCTATAAGGAGTTTGTCTCAGGCGGAGTTATTGTCAATTTTACGGGATATGACAGAACTAGAGATACCGGGAGAATCACTGCCATAATAAAGGACGGAAGGCTCGTTGATAGCGCGGTCGCAGGTGACAGAGTGGAGTTAATAACCGATAGAACCCCATTCTACGGCGAATCGGGGGGACAGGTGGGGGATAGAGGGGTTATAGAGGGCGAGTGGGGAAAGGCTCAAGTGGTGGATACGAAAAAGCCCATTCTTAATCTCATAGTCCATCACGCGGTTGTGGATAAGGGAACCCTTTGGGTAGGCGATAGGGTAGATATGCAGGTAGATGAGCGATTTAGATACGGTGCAAGGACACACCATACAACAACCCATATGCTTCATGCAGTCTTGAGGGAGGTGCTTGGAAATCACGTAAGGCAGGCAGGCTCCCTTGTTGTGCCGGAGAGATTGAGATTTGATTTCACTCATTACTCATCAATTGATGACAAGACCATACACAGGATAGAAGACATTATAAACACCAGAGTGAGATGGGATGACAGGGTAATAACACAGGCAGACGTTCCGTATGGCGAGGCGATAAAGAGCGGGGCTATGGCTATATTTGAGGAAAAGTATGGGGATAAGGTCAGAGTTGTAAGTATAGGTGATTACAGTAAGGAACTCTGTGGGGGAACCCATCTTCACACAACGGGAGAGATCGGGCTTTTTAGAATCGTGTCTGAAACGGCTTCATCCGCGGGGGTAAGGAGGATCGAAGCCCTTGCGGGAGAATCAGCATGGAGGTTTATAAGAAAGCAGGAAGAGCTTCTTACTCAGGCCTCTGATGTTCTCAGGGTTCCTCAGTCTGACCTGATCACTAAATTAAAGAAGATGGTTGAGGAGAATGAGAGGGTAAAGAAGGAGCTAGAATCACTTAAAGTCAAGGCGATGGGTGAGAAGGCAAAAACCCTCCTCAATAATATAAAAGAGGTCAAGGGCGTGAGGATTCTGTCTGAGGAGATTTCAGGAGTCAGCCCTGATGAACTCAGAAGGATGTGGGATGACATTAGGGAAAAGATCGGCTCAGGGCTTGCAGTTCTGGGAAGCCGAACCGATGGCAGGGCTTATCTCCTAGTCGGCGTTACAAAGGATTTGATTAAGAGGTTTCATGCTGGAAAGATTATAAAGGAGCTTGCTATACTCATTGAGGGGGGCGGTGGCGGAAAACCCGATATGGCTCAGGCTGGCGGAAATAGGCCTGAGAAATTGGATGAGGCGTTGAGGAAGGTATTTGAGATTGTAGACAGGGCTTAGATTGTAATCTGGATTTCCATTGGCACTTTTACTATGTTTCACTATGATATATTACAACCCTTGACATATACTCAATTTTCGTGATTGATTATTAACCTGAAATGGCTATCAAGAGAATAGAGTCCGCAGATTCTTCTACATACATCGAATTAATTAAAGAAAGGGGTCCGCTTACGATATGGGAGATGTCTGTGATAGCGGAGACCGATATTTTCCGGGTACAGGAAAAGCTCGACCCTCTAATTAAAGAGGGAAAGATTGTTTCATTTGAAGAGGGAGGAAGGATATATTATGGGATTGCGGGTGAAGAAAACGGCCAAAAGAAGAACAGATTGTTTTTCTTAAGCCTTTTTAATAGAAGAATCGAGTTTGAATCGATACCCAAAAGGACGGCTATGAAGGAGATTCTTGCGTCAAGAAATAACTATAAAAAGCTCATTCAAGAGGCTTATGTTCTTACCCTTCCCCACTCCAACCCCTACACTGAAGAGGAGAGAATAAAGATAAACCTATGGGTGGAGAGGGATCTAAAGAAGCTGCAGACACTTGATGAAAAAAAACTCTTCCTTGCGGATTTTATATATGAGAAATCTATAGGCAAGAAAAAGGATTATTTTAAAAGGAGAAAACTACTTGGGGAATCATAATTAATTGTATGGGTACGGCATGCTGTGCTAGTACTACAATTCCAGAGCCTTATAACTCGGCCTTGATTTAATTCTCTCTACCCAATTCCTTACATTCTTGAGTTCTGAATCTATTTCTATTCCGAGCGAATCAAAGAGGGCAATCCTCGGTGTGAAGGCTATATCTGCAAGGCTGTATGAGACTGATAGGTATTCATGTCCCTCTAACTCTTGGTCTAATCGTATGAGATATTCTTTAATCTCATTTTTACTCCTTTCTATTAACTCCATATTGCGCTCGCTTTCATGTCTAAATGTCATTTCCCTGTAGATGTTAAACCAAGGATTATGGAAATGGGACTCACAGAAATCTACCCAAATCCGAACCTCAGCCCTGCCCGCAGGATCGGAGGGCATAAGTGGAGGGGTTGGATATTTTTCATCGAGATACTCGTTAATCACAGATGATTCATAAATCACGGTGTCATTGTCAATGAGAACCGGCACCTTACTGTAGGGGTTCAGTCTTAAAAACTCCTCCTTCTTCTGCTCCTTTTTTCTCAGGTCAACAAAGACCCTTTCGTATTTAATACCCTTTTCGTCAAGAGCAACCCTTACCTTACGACAAAACGGACATGAGGGATAATCATACAGCCTTATCATGGTGCACCTCTCACAATTATTTTAACACTTCCTCTGAAATATGCTATTGAAGATAGGCTTGTCTTAGTAGAGGTCATCTCAAAAATCCGTATGGGATTCTGGTCATTATGAGCACATTCGTATCACTCAGTACAGGCTTCGCGAAGAATCTCTTTTGTTTTTTAAGATTCTTCAATCACTTCGTCCTCTCAGAATGACACAATGGTATTTTTGATATGAGTTCTAGATTGATAATGGTGGCGTTAATGTGGAGCATTTCAAGATTGAAATGGTATAATTTAATTTCTCTAAAATACAAGAAAAGAGGGGAAAATACAAGTGGAATTAAATTTATCCTTAGAAAAACTTATAAAAAAATCCAGAAGGGCGATACTCATTGGTATTGGTGGTGGGGGTGACATCGTAGGGACAATTCCTACGGCAAGGCTGCTCGGCATGTTCAATATCGAGTGTATACTCGGCGGTCTTCCCTGGGAGAGGTCTGTTTATGACCCTATCCCCGGTCCCCGGATTTTAGATGAGATTAGAAATTTAAGGCTCTTAAACGACACTGTCTGGTTTGCAAATAAAGATACTGTGACAATGACAGGTGTGAGGTTTGCAGAGACCCAAATAGCCGAGATATACGGAATAGAAACGCTTCTGGTTGATATAACAAGGGGCGTAAAAGGCGTAATCGAAGGGCTGCATAAGGCTATGGAAGCCCTGGGGGCCGACCTCTTAATAGGAATAGATGTGGGAGGGGACTCACTTGCATTCGGGGATGAAAAGGGGCTTGCAAGCCCTCTTGCCGATTCTATCATGATAGCCTCCCTTGCCGAGCTTGAAAGGGAATTTAACACTGTCATCGGGGTCTTTGGATATGGGAGCGATGGGGAGTTGAGCACACAGGAATTGGAGATGTCCCTTAGCGTTGTTGCAAAGGATGGTGGACTTCTCGGGGCTTGGGGAATTACGCCAGAGATTCTCAGAGAGCTTGAGGCGGTCATCTCGAAGGTTGGGACGGAGGCAAGCAGGATCCCAGTTGAATGTGCAAAAGGGGCAATCGGAGAGACAACTATACGTGGTGGTACAAGAAAGGTGATTCTATCTCCTATGTCCACTCTGACATTTTATCTCTCTCCGAGGGTTGTATATGAAAAGATTTCAAAACCGGCAAGGGTTGTTTCAAACTCTAAATCATTGGATGAGGCAAACGAAGCCCTGCATTCAATCGGGCTTTTTACGGAATTAGACTTGGAGAGAAGGAGATACAAAAAATAAATCGAGATTCTTTATAGAACTCATTTCAAAACTAACTATGATTTATGTTAGAGTTTCTTCTATCTCTCGTTCCTGTCCACTATTTTAGTGTTCGCTTTCTTGCTCAGGGCTCTAATCCTATGCTATACTGGCTTTAGAAGGATACTAAAGGGTTAGACCACTCTCTGTTGATTCTTAGACAAGTAGTTGTATAGAACTACTGCGGAGTGCAAACCTAAAGGAGAGATGGCCAAGCTGTTCAATAATATATCCAAATTTTCTAAAGAGGAGCAGGATTGGGCTATGCTCATATCACAAATAGCTCAAGGTAATGAATCCGCTCTTGGAATGCTTTATGATCACACGAGCCGTTTAATCTACAGACTAGCACTGAGGATATTGATGGATATATCTGCCGCTGAGGAGACAACGATTGAGGTCTACACTCAGGTCTGGCGTAAAGCGGCGGATTATGATCCGAGTCGTAGTACGCCCTCGGCATGGCTCATTATGCTCACACGCAGCCGCGCGATTGACCGACTGCGCTCAAATACACAGCGCTCTAAGATGGAGGAGACGGTTAAGGTTGATACGCCGGCCTCTACGGCTGACCCTGAAGAGGCTGTTCTGGTGATTGAGCGACGGGAGCTGATTCAAAATGCCATGTCAAAACTTACCCTCCAGCAGCGTAAGGTAATTGAGCTTGCGTACTTCTCCGGGCTTAGCCAGAGTGAGATTGCTGCCCAACTGCGTCAACCCGTTGGAACGGTTAAGAGCTGGATCCGTTTGGGTATGATGAAACTACGCGACCTCCTTAGTTCGCTTAAAGAAGAGGTTTAGTAAAAGACGGATTGGGGAAGGATAAAATCTTATGAGAGATATAAAAAAGATAATATGGGCTACAGATGGTTCGAAGGAATCTAATGAGGCGCTAAATTATGCGAGATTTCTCGCTCAAAAATTTGGCTCTAAAATAATAGGTGTCCATGTAGTCGAGATGCCTGAAAAGCAAATATACGATTACCTTAATGATCCTGAGAGTGAACTCTACTACAGGTGGATGGAAAAAGCCGAAGAGAGCTATAAGGTAAATTTAGCCTCTATAAGAGATGAGATGTTTAACCAAGGTATTAATTTTGAAGGAGTAGTCTTAAAGGGAGAGCCAAATAGGAAGATCGTTGAATTTACCCGTAGCGAAGAAGCCGACCTTATAGTTATGGGAAGGCGAGGGCTTGGACTAATAGACAGGATACTGATTGGGAGCAGTACTCTTAAGGTCTTAAGGGAATCCAGCGTGCCAGTCCTTGCAGTTGGGAAAAGGGATAAAGGGGAAGCATTAGACATACGCACTATCCTTGTTCCACTAGAGATATATGAACGGGCGGATTCTGCCCTCAGCTATGCAATGGATTTAGCGGAGAGGATAAACGCCGCCATATCGGTTTTATATATCTTTATGTATGCCTATAGCTACAATGACTACGAAATTCCCCCTCGTGTGGTAGAGGGCTTAATGAGGCTCTCTTCTGATAAACTTAAAGAAATGGTTGAGAGTATGAAACTCAAGCGTAGAATTCGCAATAAGGAGGCCGCCGAATTAGAGATTAACACGGAGGTAATTCATGGGATAAGCCCCTCAGTTGCGATAATTGATTATGCATCCAGTAAGGGGATTGACTTAATAGTGATGAATACCCATGGAAGAAGGGGTATAAAGAGGTTTATATTAGGGAGTGTGACGGAGAAAGTCATTCAAGAGTCTCCATGTGCGGTTATAAACTATTAATTCATGCCCAGCACATACAAGGTTGCGTGCCATCGGCTGACCAAGCCCTGTAAATCCCGCTTTCGTATCTTTTCCTCCTATTGAGATTCTATTATTATGTGCTTTGCTATTGTAAGCGCAGTTAAATAGCCTACCTACTATTTACCTTTGCTAAATATATTTTTAAAATTGTCACACAAAGATTAGTCCCTTTCAATCAAAATTGTTCCTGTTTCTTTTAATTGTCCATTTCCGAAAAGGAATAAGTGGAGTTCGGATATAAAAGTTCAACGCTTGACGATGGCTCTAAGGCTCAGATAAACTTCTTTCCCGTATGTCTCTGGGATTAGGGTAAGGCAATAGTTAGGCAATTTATGGCAGTATCTAATTTGAGGTTGTAATCCATTTAAATCATTAGGCTTGCCGACGTAGCTCAGGGGTAGAGCAGCGCACTCGTAATGCGCAGGTCAAGGGTTCAAATCCCTTCGTCGGCTCCAATGATTTCAGAAACTTACAAACTAATCAATATATTCTTTATACCTACATCTACCCATTATCTATCTACAATAACTACATTATTGTCATTGCGACGCCACTACGTCTTGACATTGAGGCGTCGCAATGACAAAAGAGGTTAATCGTGTTATTTAATGTTCCTTTACTTTTGCTATCCCATATCATATTTATCTCTTGTTCCTTTTATATGCTTAGTTTCCCAGTGACCAGCGTTATTTCTACACTTACTGAAATTACGCATTGGCAAAAAAGTCATTGATGAGAGGGAGATGGTCAGGTAAAGGTTGGCGAAATAACTCACACTTTGAGCAACCGAAATGTCTCTTCTATCTGCCGCCGGACTCTATAGTGGTTCTTTATCTCGGCTCTGCTCAACTCAAGGTTGTTGCTTGTCCAGTAAAATCTGCCATTAGTTGCAGCTTCAATCAGAGGTTCTTTTGCAAGCTCTACCTTTGATGATCCACCCTTAGGCTATATTCTTATTGCAATGGGCACTTTCCAGTTCCCATCAGTCCAGATAAGTAATACTACTTGCATACCCAGCAATACTTTACTCACACTCCCACACCAAACTAGACTCACCCCTTTAGCCTTCTTGCCCATCTCTGCCATGATGTGTCGTCGAGCACAAGATAGCCGTCTGAACTAATCAAACGAGATGCAAAGACTTCGCACAGCCGTCTTGACCAGGAAAGTCCGGATATAAGCAGGCGGCCCAAAGTGTCGCGTGGGACACTCAAGGACAAAGAGCCGAGAGTGATAAGCAAGTAGTTTGTGTATTGCGGTAAATAAGTCCTATCAGGTATGCTTGAACCGCAGGGGTTAGTAGAAGCTAAATGTCCTCCATAATACAAACATTGGGATCTAAGGTAGCGATAAAAGAGGGAGGGTAGTTAGGGAACCACTTAGATTACTTACGACCCCTGCATAATCTCAGCAGTTATGTATGAAGAAAACGTTCGTCATCTTCCCGTGATGGATGGAAGAAAATTGGTAGGTATTATTTCCCTAAGAGATCTATTCAAGGTTATTTTCCGAGGAGCGGAGGGTTATCAAGAAGAAGTGATTTAAATCTAAGACACTTAAAGGCAAGAGGGAGCACTCATCGAGATAATTTCTGTTAATCTAGATAGTTGTTCGTGATAGCTAAGGAGCAATTCTCATTTCTTTTCTCCCCTCTTAATTAGACTTAGATCTTTCTATTAGCCAATCGGCTACTTTGGGCCAGAGGTCCCTTAGGGCCTTGCTACTTACCGAAAGCCCAATGTGTCCGGTAGGATAGATAATTATATCCTTGTCCTTGCTGGATATTAGGTCATTAAAGACCATACTGGATGCCGGAGGTACAAGGTGGTCCTGCTCTGCTATGAGATTTAGGACTGAGCATTTTATATTCTTTAGGTCAACAACCTTTCCGTTGATCCTAAGCCTGTTTTCTACGAGCAGGTTTTCTTGGTAGCAATACTTGATAAATTCTCTAAAAACCTCACCCGGCACTGGGATATTGTCGTTTATCCATTTCTCCATAGCGAGAAAGTTTTCAACAAAATCCTCATTTTCAATATTTTCATAAAAACTCACATACTTTGAGATAAGGTTCTGTACAGGCTTCATAAGAAGAAATCCCGTCTGAAGGAATTCGGGTGGCACATTTCCATGAGCCTCTACAAACTTATCAACATCAAAATTAGGTTTATTGCCCCATAGGTTTAGCATCCCATCAACTTTGAAATCAATCCCTGCAGTCATAAGAATCAGATTTTTTACATCTTGCGGGTAAAGTGCCGTATACATAACCGACATCGTTCCGCCCATGCAATATCCCATCAAGCTTACCCTATCGGAACCAGAAATGGCTTTAACCCTTTGTACCACCTTCTTTATATATCGGTTTATATAGTGGTCGAGGTTGAGATGCTTATCTTCATCACCGGGAATCCCCCAATCTATCATGTACACGTCTATTCCCTTTTTAAGGAGCACCTCAACCACACTCTTCCCGGGTTTTAGATCGAGTATATAAGGACGGTTTACAAGAGCGAATATCATAATGAGGGGAACAGGATAGGTTTTCTCGGTTACAGGATGATAGTGAAGGAGTCTCAGCTTGTTTTCTGTAAAGACGACGTCATGCGGAGTTACACCAACCTTGACCTCCGGTGGGTTTGTAGCCAGTTCCACGCCTTTAACAATCTTCCCAGTTATCTTTTCAGCCTCCTCAACTAGAGACTTCCAGCAGTCTTTCATTTATAACCTCCTGATATTTTGTAGACTGAGGGATATATAATATCATCAACATATCTGAATACAATTCTGAACTTGCCGTTTATTGGATTTCTAATTCTATAACAATAGGCACTGCTATGAATTAGAGACCCGAGGGTTTAAATAAATCACTCGGCGGTGGATTTTTTAGGGGAAGTTTTTGTTAACGGCTTTAATTCATCAATCTTATCCCACAGGTCATTTATTTTTGCCTCAATGTTGTTAATGGAGGCTAATACCCTGTCAATATCGCTCTTTGTAGGGAGGTGCATATTCTTCATGCTCCTCTCCATTACTTCATCAAGGTATTTCTTAAACTCTGAGGATTTTTCAATTGTCTTTCCCATAGTTGCAGCAAAAAGCGGGCTTTTAAGCCATATCTCCAGAGCCTCAGACATTGTTTTTTCCCATACCTCATAAAACTTTTTGTAATAAGCAACTGGATCAAATCCGGGGGCCTTGTCTCCCCCCTCACCTGTGCTGAGAAATGGGCTTTTTGCCCACATATCAATCCCCTCAGACATTGTTTTCTCCCAGGCTTCGTAGAACTTTTTATAGAATCCCATGTAATCAAACTTTTCTTCGTTCATCTCTGCTTTCTCTCCTTGTCTTCGATTTTGCCTTCTTACGCCTCGACGTTGGTTTTTCACCAACCTGAAGCTCATTGATTTTTTCTGATAACTCGCTTACCTTAGTCTCCAGCATGTCTAAAGACGTCATTAGCTTATCCATATCATTTCTCGTAGGGAAATACCTCTGTTTCAGGGTCCGCTCCATGATGTCGTATATGTAGTTCTTAAACTCGGCTGATTTTTCAATTGCTTTTTCCGTGGTGCTTGTAAATAGTGGGTTTTTTAACCAAACCTCAAGTGCCCTGGACATGGATTTTTCCCAGGACTCGTATAATTTCTTAAAGTAACTGAAGTAGTCTAACTCACTCCTTTTTTCACTCACATCCACACCCCTTCGGGGAATTCTTAGGAAATTCTAAATCCGCAGACAAATAGAAACCGGATTTATTTATGTACACGCCCCTTTTAGAAGCGTGTACAAATAGTCTACCCGCTGGGTGTTGGAATTTAAAGAGCCTTTAGGTATTCCTCAAAGACAGAAAAGGTCTTCTCGGCGGTCTTCTGTGAGAGGTTTATTGCTTCCTTTGTAAACCTCTCCGAAGTACTTCTTGCTAGATTTATATACTCCCTCTGAATTTCGGCTAAACGGTCGAAGTTTCCATAAAGGACCTTTGAATAGCCGCCGTTCCAGAAACTGACTACCTCTTTAGGGAGAAACCTCTCAGAAGCGGCTTTTAACTGTTCTGCATACTCCTTCTGAGTGGTAAGGAAGTGATCAATCTGAGCATTTGCAAGCCTCTGATTCTCTTCCCATATCGAAAGGACAATCTTGAGATTCGAAAGATAATTGTCCTTCACCAAACCGCTAAGACCCTTAAAGACCTCGGTAAAATCGGCAACCTTTGCCTCTTCCTTCTCTTTTCTCTCTGCCATGATAAATCCCCTCCTATATAATTTTTGTTTTATTTACATTTAAATATAATGCCAACAGTAAGCTCTGTCAAGAGTCCATTTCGCAAATGCGAAAAATAGTTATTAAAATTTTCTAATAAATACAATAAGTTGTGAGAATACAATTTTTATTGTGTGGCGTTAGCTAAAAAACGGCTTCGGTTTCAATTTCCGCTAGAGAAGACCTCGGGTTCTGTTAGGGTCTTTCTCTACCACTGTTTTTAATACGACCAGCAGAGCTTTGAGATCTCTTTCCAGTCCCCTTTATGGACATGGACACAGAAGCTCTCTCCTAAGTTGGTTTTTCCTTTTGCAATTACGTCGCTTGCAATATCTTCTGCCTTATTCTTATCCGCTCCTGGGGCCTGAACCCATAGGTCTACGTGGGATTTCCACTTTGCGTCTTCAACACCGGATACTGTGCCTTTAAGCGATTCGGCAAACCGAGACTGTAGTTTTGTAGGTGTGAAATCATCGGCGCCAAAACCTATCTTATAGAAAGCGGTAACAGATATTATCAAGATTGCTGTCTTTATAAATGAGCGTATCATTTGTTTTCCTCCTTGATTATTGATTTAGGAGAGTTAAAGGTTTCTATGATCTCTGTTCCCTTTGGTACTTTAAACTTAAAGAGTGAGTCGGGAATTCCCCTATTGATTTCCATATTCTCCAGTCTAACCTTGGTTACATTCCCATATGGATCATAAAGATATATGTCTTTTACAAACATGGTTTTTCTATCAACTGCTATTGTTACCATGTCGTATTGCTCATCGCTTTTTTTGGGGGTCAGATCAATTAAGTAGTTTCCATTCTCATCAGTAGATTTGGATTTAGAGAATTGAGCATTAAATTGTTCTTTCAGATTTCCAAGTCCCAAGAGAAACGTATTCGTCGTATGCGTATCTATGACCTTTTCAAGTAGAGATTTGACGACCTGCTTTTCATCATAGTTATAGAGCCATATTGTGCTTCCGTCAGATACTATTTGATCTTTAGTGGGTTTGTAGTAGTTCCATCTCATCTTTCCTGGTTTTTTAAACCAGACCTCACCCCGTGCTTTTTGAACCTTATTTAGTACTTTTACAGTTGCTTCCTGAATGAATTTCGAATGAAAGTCCTCTATCTTCTCGTATTTAGACTGAACCTCGTCTAGTATTTCATCGAGTTTTTTATCCGACTTTCCCTGACCCCGAACTGCAACCGAGAGGGATAGTAAAAGAAAAAGGATGAAACTAAAAATTATGTATAGTTTTCTCAATTCCTTTGCCTCTGATTTACTTGATCTAAATTTATAAAGACCTCTCTTGGTTTTCCTGCAACCTCCTGAGGGCCTACAATGCCTTCCTTTTCCATAATCTCGATAATCCGTGCGGCTCTATTATAGCCGATCTTGAGCTTTCTCTGAATCATTGATATTGACGCCTGGCGTGTTTCCGCAACTATTCTGAGTGCTTCATAGTAAAGCTCGTCTTTTTCCCCTTCAATGTCTTTGGGACTATCAGTTTCTTCTATCTTTGTAATATCCTGATTGTACTGAGGTGTGCCTTGAGCCTTTAAAAACTCCGTGATTCTCTCCCTTTCTTCATCCGATATTAAGGCACCCTGTATTCTTATCAGCTTCGACGTTCCGGGCTGAAGGAATAGCATATCTCCCCTTCCGAGGAGTTGCTCTGCGCCGGTTGTATCGAGGATTATACGGGAATCAATTCGAGATGAGACGAGAAATGAAATCCTTGCGGGAAAGTTGGCTTTAATCAGTCCTGCAACCACGTCTACGGATGGCCTCTGTGTGGCGACTATCAGATGAATCCCAGATGCACGGGCCATCTGTGAGAGTCTTGTAATCGACTCTTCAACCTCACGAGGAGCAACCATCATTAAATCTGCAAGCTCATCTATTACTATCACTATATATGGAAGCCACTTCTGCCACTTGTCTTGAGATTCCAGTTTTTCAATACTCCTGTTATAGCTCTCTATATCTCTTACGCCCTCTTCAGACATGAGTCTGTATCTTTCTTCCATTTCTCTTACCGCCCACCTGAGTGCCGCCGCTGATTCTTTAGGGTTTATAACCACAGGATGAAGCAGGTGAGGGATATCCTCGTATATCGAAAGCTCAAGCATCTTGGGATCAATCATGATGAATTTCAGCTCATAAGGGCTTGCTTTATAAAGCATACTTGCTATAACGGAATGAAGAAGAACGCTTTTGCCTGAGCCGGTAGTGCCTGCAATCATAAGGTGGGGTGCCTTTCTCAAATCCATATAGAAGGGTTTTCCAGAGATGTCCTTTCCTAGAGCAAGTGTAAGGATTGATTTGCTGTTATTAAACTCCCTATCTTCAAGTAGTTCTCTAAGCACAACTATTTCTCTTCTTGGATTTGGAACCTCAATTCCAATAACGTCTTTTCCGGGAATGGGGGCAATTATCCTCACACTAAGAGCGCTAAGCCCCATTGCGAGATCGCCAGTGAGGGAAGCGATTTTATTAATCTTTATTCCGGGAGCAGGCTTGTATTCAAACATTGTAATTACGGGGCCCGGCCTGATTTCTGTAATCTTTCCTGAAACCCCGAAATCGGAGAGCTTCTCCTCAATCAGTTTTGCCTTTTCATACGCGGCATCTTTATCGAACTTGATTTCAGAGTCCTTTTTGGGGTCAAGCAGATCAATTGGGGGAAGTCTAAAATTTGTCCGTCTAACTGTCTTAGGCGCAGATTTCTCTGGTGATTTCTCTCTAGGCTCCTCAACTATAATCTGTGGGAGATTTGTATCCTTAAACTCGGGTTTGGATGGCGGCTCTTCTCTATCAGTGGTCGGTGCGGGTCTTTCCTCTTTTTGCGTTGGCATCTGCCTAACCTGAATCGCTGGCTTTGAGAAGAGATCATATAAGCCTTCGATTATCCTTTCCCCTTGGCGAAGTGTTAAATTCCATGCGAAGTTGATTCCATCTGTAACAAACACAAGAACCTTCCCCGTCTCGCTTATAATCTGAGATAGAGTAACGTTCGACATTATTATTAAACTTATGAGTAGAAAAATAGTTACAATTATGTAAGAGCCAATTGCGCCTGCAATCCCGCTAAGTATATTAGAGAGAAAACTTCCAAGCCATCCGCCTGCTGGCTTGTACCCGAGGAATTCTTTTTTTCTAAAAATCAGTCCAAGAATCGTAGTTGAGGCAAACAGAAAGATAAAGGCCGAGAGTGCTCTTTGATAGAGCCTACTTCCCGCTCTGTTTGTGAAAACCACAGCAGCGGTATAGAACATGACAATTGGAATTATAAAGGAGCAAAGTCCGAATGTATTTCCGAGTATATCGGATATAAAAACCCCGATTGTTCCCATAGCACCCCTTACGCTAAGCCCGGACTTGGAACTATAAAACAGAAGACTGAGGGAAGAAAATACCCCAATAGTGAATAATACTGAAGCAATTATCTCTCTTGGTACATAATCCGAAGATTCTTCTCTTAGACGGCTTTTTCTTTTAGGCATTTCTACCTAATTTTAATGGTCTTATACATAAAAATTCTACAAATCACTAGACTAATATAGTAAATGGCGTTTATCAAAAAATAGCGGAGTTGGGCGGAGTTGTCAAATTGATTTCAAAATTCAGCTACCTCCTGTCAGCACCCATGGCCTCACCTATGTGGTGACATCCATCTTTATCTAGTAGTTCAAGTATCTCTTCATTCATTTTCCTGACTACAGACGGGCCGTGGAATATAAGCGCCGTATAGATTTGAACTAAAGATGCTCCGGCTTTGATTCTTCTATAAGCCTCGGCTCCTGAATCTATACCGCCGACGCTAATCAGTAGGGTTTTCCCATAGAGCTTCTTAGCAATTGCATCAAAGACATCAAAGCTCTTATCTCGGATAGCCTTCCCGCTTATTCCACCGATTCTTTTGGCGTTTGGAAGGAGCGTATAATCTACGCTTGTGTTTGTAGCAATTATCCCGGATACACCGTTTTCGACGGCGGCTGTGCATAAATCAACGGTTTTAGAAGCCTCCATATCAGGGGAAATTTTTATTAAGATGGGCTTTTGAGTTATCTCTTTTGCCTTGTTAAGAAGCGTTTTTATAAAGACCTCGTTTTGGAGGTCCCTTAAACCGGGGGTGTTAGGAGAAGATATATTTATGGCCATATAATCGCATAAGTCCTTAAACCCCTGGATTAGATTCAAATAATCTTCTATTGCCTTTTCATGAGGGGTCGTTTTATTTTTCCCTATGTTTATGCCAATAGGTAGGACAAAGGGGTAGATTTTGCGGAGTCTTTCTCGTATTGCCGGCATCCCGTCATTATTAAAACCCATTGCGTTCTCTAGGCTTTCCTGTTCAGGGAATCTAAAGAGCCTCGGCTTCTGGTTTCCCTCTTGAGGCTTTGGCGTCACGGTTCCCACTTCTATAAAACCGAACCCAAGGGCGGTCATTCCCTCAATCATAGTCCCGTTTTTATCAAAACCCGCAGCTAACCCCACAGGGTTCAAGAAATCTCTACCAAAGATATTTTGCTTTAGCCTATCGCTTACAATGAAGTTTTTTTTCTTCATAAGGTTCAAGCAAATAGGCAAATGCTTTGCGGTTCTTAAACCCAACTCCGCCATTTTATGTGCAGATTCCGGATCTAATTTGAAAAGGTATTTTTTTAGGATTGGGTAATCAAACATTATGTACCAGTAGCTGTTCAACCGTTGTCATCATTATTACATAATTTATGGACAGCTAAAGTATAAGCGGAGACATAAGTTGAACCCTCGTCAGGTTCACCAAACCCAAGGTAACGAACAACATCCTCAATTATTGAAGTTATATACCCGATAGCTAAACATCCGACATGATAGATTAATGGGGAAAAGTTTGGTACTAAAGAAATTACATTTCTAGTCGAAACCATATTCAGAAGACTAGCAGAGTTATGGACAGGTATTGACAATGTCCCGTAAACTTTGACGTAGTCAGAACCTAAGTCAAGTTTATCAGCGATGAAGGCAATACTTGGATTTCTTTGATCTTTAGTTTCATTCTTAAAAATCTTCCATGCCCAGTGATGTGATAGATTAGGATGATAATTAGATTTTACTAATGAGTATTTTTCTTCTATCTCTTTGACTAAGCTAGGCGTAAAGGTTTTATCAAAAGTATCTTTGGAGAGTTTACTATTCTTAAGAAGTTTCTTGTTGGCTTGGAGATTGTTCCATTGTTCAACGAAACGAAATTCATCAAATAGCTTTAGTCGTTCCTCAATGTCATTCTTTAAAATAAGCTTGACGTTGAAGTAGGTTTCAAATAATGAGCGTAGCAAGATAGCACCCTCCGTGACGAGTCCATTTTGGAGGCAGTTATATATTCCAAACAGTGCTAAGGGGGATTTTGCATATAAAATTTTCAGGGAAGTGTATTTCTCGTCATTAGGAAATAGATTAGAATCTACCAAATATGAGCAAAAAAGGTAAAAATGAAATAATCCATTTAAAAATGGTTGAGAAGACCGTCGCTGGTTTCCAAGACAATTCTGAAAGCCCGAGATTATCTTGTTTGCATAGTCTTGTAAGGCTCTATCGTACCTCTTTAGAATTTCCTTGTCATTCAATGGAGGTAATCTACCTCCTAGCATATGGCGCATAAGTCGTTCACAAACAGTTCATTTATTCTGCCTTTCGCCTGTCTTTTATTTCTTCTACAATAGCCTTAATATCTATATCTTTTAGCCAAAGCTCTCTTTCCTTGGTATAGTCTCCTACCCCGGTCTCAAACTGCTGAAGAAAACGCACCATTCCTATAGGTCTCGGAGCCTTGGCTAGAGCCTCAAGACCTAGTTTCCGTATGGTGCTAGGATTTAATGTTTCAATACTCATTTTTCAATCTCCCCTCACAGTGTTTTCTAATCTTACCTTTAAAACTCCTTTGTTCTGTGAAGCCTTACGTAATAAACCGTTGTCTGTAGTTAATAAAACATCTGCCCCACCTTTTTCCGCACAAGCAACATGCGGAGCATCAAAGGGTTTAAACCCTAATTCTGCGAGTTCTGCCGCTCGCTTCTCTATATTATCATCGATGGTGATATGAGACCGCGGCATTGAAGATAAAAGCCTAACCTTCTGTCTCCTATCATCATCGGGCATTTTAGAAGTCTCAATATCAATCACCTCACTGCCTAGCAAAATCCAAACTTTAAGTTTGACTATGACTAAGAATAGTAAGAACTGCCTCTGATTCAAGGCGCACTCTATCTTGAGTGTGATCATCAAACGGTCTGTTTAGACAGCAAACATCGAGATAAATTATCATAGAATACACAAATTATCTTATCATATACTAATACCTTCGTCCTCTCTTATGAAAAAAGAGTAAAATTCTCAGAAATCACAAAGGACGGCTTGGAGAGTCACAATGGCAGAGGAGGCTTTAGGATCAAAAATGAAAACTGGCTGGGGGACTAGGATTCGAACCTAGATTAATGGGTCCAGAGCCCATCGTCCTGCCATTAGACGATCCCCCAGCATGGATTACTTTTAGTATTGATAATAATCCTCATAGAGTCAAGTTCCCCTCTTTCCTAAATGGAATCTATTTGATAGAATGATTTTAGATAAAGCTGATATGTTGGGGGGGGGTGACATTAAATGCCTGCGATAGTTATGACTGTAAAGGCTCGAACAAAAGATGAGCTTAAAAAGAGGGCTGAGGAGAAGATCAGGGAGGCTGCAAAAAAGGGTTTTCAGTATGTGAGACAGGGCTATAATGATAACAGGGTAAAGAAAGTAAAGGGGGGTTACGAAATCGAGTTGTGGGTGCATTATTAGGAGTAAAATTCTACATATGGCAAAGGTAAATTTAGAGACATTTAAGAATCAGTACCGGGGTAGAGAATACGAGATCGAAATAACCTGCCCCGAGTTTACATGCTTGTGTCCGAGGACCGGACAACCCGATTTCGCCTTAATAAAGATTAAATACGTGCCCGACGAGCTCTGCATAGAACTAAAGTCCCTTAAGCTCTATATGTTCTCATATCGAAACTTGGGGGAATTCCACGAGCACGTAACAAATAGAATTCTCGATGATATAGTCGAGGCGTGTAGGCCGATAAGGGCCGAAGTAATAGGGGATTTCAACATAAGGGGCGGTATTAAAACGGTTGTGAGAGCGGTTTATCCTGATAAGAAATAAAGGAAAATAATATTGGCTGTAAATTAGGAAATATAGTTTTTCAGTCATCAGGGGGGGCAACAGCTAACAGTGGGGATAGACTGAAATCTCATTGACTTATTGATTTATTCTATTTTGGGAATTAATTTTTCTGAGAAAGTTGATTCTAAAGGTCCAGATAGTTATTACGGGTATTCTTATATTTTCGATTATCTGTGTCGCAGCGGCTGCGCCATACATATCTCCCTATAGGTTTGATGAAACGGATTTTGGAAATACACTGAGCTCTCCAACCAGAAAACACCCAATGGGAACGGATGAGGAAGGCAGAGACATTCTCAGCAGGGTTATATACGGGGCGAGGGTTTCAATAGCGGTTGCTCTGGGAACCACGCTTATGGCGTTTTTCATCGGAACCGCTTACGGAGCTGCTTCGGGATACTTTGGAGGGAAAACGGACGAGTTAATGATGAGAGTGGTTGACATCTTTTATTCTCTCCCGGATCTGCTCCTCATTGCTCTTATAACCCTGATTGTCGGAAAGGGGATCGAGGGCATAGTTATTTCTCTTGGACTTACCGCATGGATGCGTGTTGCAAGGGTTGTAAGGGGAAGCGTGATGCAGGTAAAAAACCTGGCTTTTATTGAATCGGCAAAAGGTCTGGGAGCTTCGCATCTTAGAATTTTTACATTCCACCTTTTTCCAAACATTCTAAGCCCCCTTATAGTGACCATTACCTTTTCGGTTCCTTACGCCATATTGGCTGAATCCACACTGAGTTTCCTTGGGCTTGGAATATCGCCGCCTCAAGCAAGTTGGGGAACACTTGCAAGCACGGGCTGGCAGGGGATGAGGACGTTTCCTCATCTTATAGCCTTTCCCAGCATCGCCATATTTGTCACAGCTATTTCATTTAATCTCTTCGGAGAAGGACTTAGGGATATTCTCGATCCGAAAAGAGGAGTAAGGTAAAAGGTATTATAAATTAAAAAATAATGTGAGAATATGAACTTGAGAAACTTATCTATCATTCTCGGAATTTTGGTCTCTATTTTTGTTTTTAACCCCTTGGCTCTATCTCAGATAGATTGCCAGAGTCTGATCAATGGGTCTGTTGAGAAAGGCTCCAGTGCAATGACGATATCTGAGGGGGCACAGTCAGTCACTCAAGAAATTCCCAAGGAGAGGTATAGAAAGGGATATTGTTACATAAATCTCGGAGAATTTAGTGAAGGGTTTGCCCTACTAAACGGACTCGAAAATGAGCTCAATCTGATACCGGACTACGTCCTTTACTATCGCGCGGTTGCGGAAAGGGGTTTAGGAAACACAACGGGTGCCGCGCGGGATTTCTATAAGATTTTAGCCGATTATCCAGAGAGTACGCTGAGGAAAAAGGCGCTTCTCAGCCTTGGCGGCGTCTACTATGATTCTGGGGATTATGAAAGGGCAGAAAAGACCTTCAGGATAGTTTATGGTCAGGAGGATCAATCCTCGACTCGCGCACTTGCCCTGTATAAGATCGCAGGTTCTCTGGAAGGAGAAAAGAAATACACTGAAGCCATAAGTGCATATAAAGAACTCTGGCTGGAGTTTCCTGAGTCTGAACTTTCAGATTCTTCTTTTATAAGGTGTCTTGAGATCAGTCAAAGGGAGGCCATTCCATTTGAAGTCAATGACTTCGACTATATAAAAAGAGCCGAGAGGCTTTTTAAACTCTCGAGATGGAGAGCCGCCCTTGAGAATTTTGATAAAGTCTCGGAAAAGACCAATGATATTAAGCTCAAGATGGCCATATCGAAGTATCGTCTGGGTTTGCTGGATGAGGCCTCAAATATTTTGGCACAAATTAACGGCCCAGAGTCGCTTTACTGGATGTCGAAAATCAGCGTTAAGTTTGGGCGCGATGAAGAGGCTGCAGAGACTCTATCTCAAATTTCTCTATTCCATCCTCAAAGCCAGATAGCTCCTCAGGCACTCTACGAGGCCGCGAGGCTCTATCAGTCTGACTTGAATTTTGGTAAAGCCTTGGAGACCTACGATTTACTCATCAGGAATTACCCAGAAAGCGAATTTGCTAAAGATGCCATCTGGAACATTGGGTGGATTCACTATAGAAATAAGGAATATACAGAGGCGCAAGTAACATTCTCTTCCATTAATACCCTCCAAGCCCTATACTGGAAGGCTAGAGTATTCGAAAAAGAAGGAAGGGGGCAGGAGGCGCTGTCTATTTATGAAAATCTAGCCCATTCATCTTCTCCGTCTTACTACTCTTATCTGGCCAGAAAGAAAATCGGCTCTGTTGATAATCTGAGTGTGCCTATCGAGCTTTCCGTTGCTAAAGACGATTTTATCAAAGGGAATTCGGCAAAGGATAGGGCTCGGTTCTTGATTGAACTCGGCATGTTTGACGATGCTATATGGGAGATAAAGGAGATGGAGAAGAAGGCAAAAACCCAGGAAGACCTGCTCCTTATAAGCAGACTCTACAGTAAGGCGGACGATTTTTATGACTCGATAAAGATAGCGGATAAACTCGGCTTCTCTCAGGCTACCAAACTCTCTTATCCTGTGTATCTTGATGGAATTGTGAAGAATTTTTCGGCAAAATACGGTGTAGATGAGTTTTTAATCTACTCTATAATCCGCGAAGAGAGCAGATTTCAGAAAGATGCGGTTTCTGTTTCTGGGGCTATTGGTCTTATGCAGCTTATTCCGACCACCGGGAAGAGCACGGCGCAAAAGGTGGGAATAAACGGGTATAGAACCGATATGCTTTATATTCCGGATGTCAATATTCAACTGGGAACTGCTTACTTTAAAGGGGTATTAGATGAGTTTGATGGGAATATTGTATTTGCCCTTGCAAGCTATAACGGCGGCCCAAACAATGTAGCAAGATGGATCGTAAAACTAGGGAATTTGGATCCGGATGAATTTGTCGAAGAAATCCCCTATGCCGAAACGAGAAATTACGTGAAAAAGGTTTTAAGAAGCTATGGTGCCTATAGGAGTATATACAATAGCCGGGCGGATTAGTAGGGGGGCCTATAAGTTAGTACAAAAACAATTTCTATGTGGGTATTAATTGAACTCCATTACCTAATAATAATGCCTTTACCAAGACTTAACCAATTTAGGTTGTTCATCTAAGGATAAGGAGGTAAATTTATTATTGGAGATGAGAACCATTCTACTTGTGTTTTTATTGCTTATGATCGCGGTCCCTTCTTCACTTTCTGATGAAGACATTCGAGGCAAAATAAGAGCACTTGAGACTGAACTCTCTCGTATTCAAAGAGAATCCACTAACATTCCGACTGAGGAGATTAACAAAGCTTCGCAATGGATTGATGATGCGAAGCTCTCTTTTAGTTCTGGAAACTCGGAACGCGTGAATCTCATCTTACAGAAGGCCTATTATCAGATTGAATTTTTAAATGCCATTGATAAGGAATTGAAGAGAAAGAAGTTGATGAAATGAGGGAATTCCTTCAAAAAATAAGGAATCAAATAGAAGAAATAAGGGCTACGAATACACAGGTTATTGAAGAGATTAATAAACTGGAACAGAAGTGAATTAACTCTTCACTTTGTTGTAATGGCGTATAATTCTAGTCAGACGGATTTGATATGAGAATGAGTTTAGTGGTTGTCATCCTTATGTTTATCTTGGCCTGTCCTTCAAGGGCGGCTTTTCCAACCGAAGAGATGGCAGAAGCATATGCTCTTTTAGAGGATGCCAGAGCGCAAGGGGGCGAAATGTATGCTCCTCGTGAGATTAAAGACGCCAAGTCTTTCTACAAACGGGCAGAAAAGGCGTTCGAAAAGGGGGATCGTGAAAGGGCTGAGGAATTTCGATTGATTTCCGAAATCAGGGCAAGAACAGCGATATCTATATCGAGAGGGAAGTTATACGAAAATGAGATTGAAATATTGGAATCTCAAATCGGTGAGTCCAATTCCATAAAGAAGGCGAATGAAGATGAGTTAAGAAAAAACACCGCGAAGCTTGAGCAGATTAAGGATAAGATTGCCATCTCTCAGGAGATAATGAACTCAAATGCGCTTGATGCGCTTGAAAGAGCGGGGGAGAAAATAAAAGCTGCTGAAGATGTATCAGCCGAGGATTTCGATCCGCAGACGCTTCAAGATGCCCGCAAATCATATAAAGAAGCCCAGGAGAGTTTAAATCTAGGGGAATATGAAAAGGCGACTGATCTTGCGGAAAAAACAGCCGTCCTTGCCGAGAAGGCTTACGAAAGTTCAAAGGAAAAATCTGACTTAAGAAATCGGATTTTACAAAGGGTTTCTCAAATATACGGAGCCGAAGCGGAACCCGTAAAAGAAGGCATTCAAGTAACTTTTGATGGGGTCTTCGCTCCATCGGGCGGGGTGATTCTCTTTGATGCCTATCCCTCTTTAGATGCGCTGGTAGGTGTTTTAACCGAGTATCCGAATTTTCGTGTGGTTATAGAAGCATATACAAATGATATGAATTCGGAAGAGGAGAATCTAAAATTATCACAAGCTCGGGCAGAAGCGGTAAAGGACTACTTGGTTTCTAAAGGGCTTTCTCCTAAGAGATTTAAATTAGGGGATTTGGGCGCTCTTAAATCACAGGAGCAGGATAAAGTTAAGAGTCATGGCATAGAGTTTACTTTAGAACTTTCTGAATCGAGCAATGTTTAGTAGGAATACAATTTATTCTTCTCTATATATGGAATTTTGTGCGATAATACGGCCAGTGTATATACTGAAACAAAGCTCTAAGAGGAGGGTGGCGGGGTTGAGGCATCTTCAGAATAGATTTCTACATCCTTTGATGCCACCCTTTGGGGGTCTGATTTTGTGGAGATTGTGAAGAATGCCCTTTCAGATGGTTGGAGTGTTCTTTGTGGATCTTCTCCAAGGACTGGTGTGGAGGTGGCTTCTATAATCTTTCTGTTGCTGTCTTTTAGAATCATAACAACATAAATTGATCTAACTGGTTTATCCGAGGAGTTGACCACAACGCCGTTGAACTCGAGCTTCCCAGCCTTATTTATACTCTCAAGTATGGGTCCGTCTAGGGTCACAGAACCAGTCTGGTTTGGGTCCCCGCATGTCCAAAACAGTGAAGAAACTATTAGTAGAATTAAAATAAAAAATTTTTTCATTTCTTTCTTTTCTCTACAAGCTCGGAGATCGAAATTACTTTCTTGCTACTATTATCTCCTGGCTTTTTGATCGGCGGTTCTCCCCCGCCTTCGTGGTCACCGATTATATCGCCAAGAACCTTGTGCATGATCTTAAGGGCACCAATAGAGTGTTCTTTTAGGTATCCCTTCTCAAATATAACCTCTTTTCTCTTCCTTAGGAGAAGGTAGAGAATAAACGCCTGGTTATTGAGAACCACCAATACGGCTGCATAAAAGAGGAAGTTGTTCAAGAGCACCTTCTCCATTATAGCGTGCGTATCTGACTCAATCTTAATGATTCCAAACGGCTCAGACTGGCCCTGAAGGGCAAAGGGAACAGAGACCGAAGTGACCCCGTCATGATTCTCTACGGAGTATCCCTTTTTGGGGTAAAAATCGTCCTTAAAATCATCTGGTACCTTTGTTTTCTCTATGTCTCTTTTTAAAACGACGCTGAAAAATTTGGGCGCTATTTCAAATGTGTTAAAGAGCTTTTTTCTTCCGAGCCTCTCGTCAAGGAATAAAAAGAACTCGTCGCTCGTTCCGTCTTTTCTGCGTGAGAAGAAGCTTCCTGCCTGCTCTCCTATGGTTTCGGCAATGGCTTTAGTTTTATTTACTATCTCTATCTTTGCCTTATCGAATTGAAAAAGAAACACGAGTCCTACAAAAGCGAGGATGCAAAGTTCTATTCCGAGGGCTGTCCCTATAGTTGCTAATTTATTTTTTAAGCGCATTTCATAAACTCTTCGAGGATCTCCTGGACGCCCTCGTCCTGAAAGCGTCTAAGGAGCATGTAGACCATTCCTCCAAAATCACGTCTCGTATCCTCATCAAGGCTTCTATATAGCTTTATAAGTGTTCTCTCCGCCTCCGTAAGAACCTCGAAATCGTCCTCCGAAATTCCTTCTCTTTCCATAAACCTCGCCAGCCTTTCTTTCTTAGCAACGTTCCATAGCTCGTCAATGGGTATCTCTAAAATCTCGGCTATTTGCTGGCACCTCTCTAAAGATGGGGCGTCAACCTTTCCAGTCTCAAGCTGATGTATAAACACGCTCGATACGTTAAGGGCCCGCGCGAGGTCTTCCTGAGTTATGTTTCTCTGCCTTCTCTTGTTCTTTAAATAATCTCCAAATCTCATCTTTTAACCTCCAGAGAACCGAGTTTCTTTCGGATAAGGTACTACAGATATTGTGCTAATTTTATACCAACTCTACAAAATGGCAAGCGGTATTTTAACAGAAAAGATAAAGGGTCCTATAGGAGGCAATTGCCTCCTATAGGGATTTATTAGAAAAGGTTAGGATTTAAGACACAAGGACACAGTGTTTTATTTAAGGCTGTTGTTAGACCATTTATTTTGCTATGATTAGCATGGATTAGTCGGTTAAGGGAATGTGCCCGGAGACGGAATCGAACCGCCGACACAAGGATTTTCAGTCCTCTGCTCTACCGACTGAGCTATCCGGGCTGGCTGGGTGTTATGATGTTATATAGTTATTTATTCCCCTGATGAGTGGGTATGATTTTACCTAACCCTTTGCGGCTGTGCAAGAGAGCCTTATGGTTACTTATATGGCTTCCTATTGGGGATAAATTTGATTGTCTGTCATTTTCTTCGATAAACTCAGGGGGTGATTTATAAAATCACCCCTATAATTTTGGATCTTTAAAATTTTTAGCTGCATTTGAAGTCGACTCTATCAAACAGAGGAAATTTTAGACTTCCTGGTCTAGTTCTTCTAATCCCTCTTCCTCTACGTCTATTTCAAAGCCGTCTTTGCCACCCGAGTTTGCCTTTTTCTGGAGCATTACAATATTGAGTTCTTCCTTTATCATATTTTGTATGCGCTTCATACAGCTAAGGCACACAAGGGGAGAACTAAACGTGTTGCTTAGGCCAAGCTCGCCCTTAGTTAGATTTCTTTCTCCTTCCAGATAAATAACGTCAGTTTTATTTCCACAACATCCACAGACTGCGGGCTTTATAGAGAACCAAACCTCTTCTTTGCGGAGTACCTTTTTCAATTTTTTGCCCTCCTTATATTTTGCTATTATTTTTAGCAATCTTTATGCCAGAAGAGAGGCATAATAATTTCGAGTGTTTGCTATACCTTATATATTTCTATTCTACAGAAATATGACAATTTTTGTCATATTAATTAGATTTTGGTAATTTTATACCTGGGCTCTTGACAAGAACTTACAAGGAGAGTATTTTTTGAGCAAAGCTCGTAATTAGCCTTCTAACCGAAAAGGCAAACCGTTATAACGGGGCGCAAAACCAACGGCCTGAGGGTTCAAAGAACTTTGAGGTGGCAGGGTTGCCGAAGTTAGAGATTAAAGGAATCAAACCCGACCGTAGGCTCTTCCATTCAATAAAACTAAGTAATACCAAATATATTAAGAGTATAGTTAAGGTTATTGTTGAGATAGCTTATACAAGTTCTTTAGGAGTATTTAATTTAGGATTAAAAACATTAGACAATAGCGTTAGTAGACCATAATCTGGGAGAGAGATTTGTTTTTTGGAAAAAAGGATATCATTGGACTTGACATAGGGTCAAGCGCAATAAAACTTGCGCAGATAAAGGAGACCCGAAAGGGGTATCAATTAAAGAACATAGGGGAAGCCATTATTCCCCCCGAGGCTATAGTCAACAAGATTATAATCAATTCAGATGCCGTAGTAGAGGCTGTTTCCTCATTAGTGGAGAATTTAGGCATAAAGACCAAAGATGCTGCAATCTCTATCTCAGGGCATTCTGTAATTATAAAGAAGGTGAGCCTTCCACAGATGAGCCAAAGGGAGTTACGGGAGGCCATACCCTGGGAGATTGAGCAATATATACCTCATAGTGTCAACGAAGTGAATTATGATTTTCAGATTCTCCCTGGAGAAAGCCCCGAGGGGAACATGGATGTGCTAATCGTCGCGGCTAAAAAGGATATAGCCAACGACTACATAGCTGTTGCAAATGATGCTGGACTAAACCCTGTGGTGGTAGATGTCGATGTATTCGCCCTTGAGAATATGTATGAGGTAAACTATGGGAATTCAAATGAGATTGTAGCCCTGATTAACATTGGAGCCTCTGTGACAAACATCAATATTTTAAAAGAAGGGGTCTCGATCTTTGCAAGGGATATAACTGTAGGCGGAAAACAGTTTACCGAGTGGATACAAAAGGAGTTTGATCTGAGTTATGAAGAAGCTGAGAAAAAGAAGTGTTCTTTGGGAATAAATATGTCTGTACCTGAGCTTGATAGAATAACCCTCGATTTTACGGATTTAATTTGTGGTGAGATAAAAAGAACCTTGGATTTTTTCTCTACAACAATGGTATCTAGAGAAGCGGTTCGTAAAATCATACTCGGAGGTGGCTCTTCAAAGATTCCACACATACAAGAGATACTCCAAGATAAAAGTGGGGCTGTGGTGGAAATGGTTAATCCTTTTAGGAATGTTCTATATAGCGAGAGGGACTTTGATCCTGAGTACATTCTTGACATAGCTCCCAAGATGGGTGTGGTTGTGGGACTTGCCCTTAGGAGAGTGAACGGCGGATGATAAGAATAAATCTCCTCTCCGCAAAGGAAGAGAAAAAAGGGGTAGAGGGTCTTAATAACCTTATCATAGGCGTTCTTGCGATAATTGCCGTCATTGCCGTCATTGTGGCTATAGATTTAGTTCAGTCTAAGAGGATAAGGGATACCAATAATGAGATTGCTGAGGTAAAAAAAAGGATTAATTCATTAGAAGTAATAAAGAATAAGGTCGAAGAATTTAAATCTAAGAATAAAGAACTCGAAGAGAAAATCAAGGTTATATCTGTGCTTGAAGAAAATCGCACGGGACCCCTGTTTGTTATGGACGCTCTTGGGCAGGCCATTCCCAATAAGGCTTGGATTGACAGATTCTCTGAAACGAACAATATGGCCCAAATTGAAGGAACGGCTTGGGATGAGCTTACGGTTTCGGATTTTATGAAAAAGCTCCAATCTTCCCCTTATTTCCAAGGCGTTGATCTTGCTGTTATTAACACAAAAGAGATACAGCAGCTTTCTCTCAAAACCTTTGTGATTCAGTCGAAGTTAAACTACTCAGGAAAGGTTAAAACAGAGGAGAAGTCCCCGGGAAAGGAAAAATTGAACGAGAAGGCCCAGAGGTAGAGATGACTATTATTGAGAATGGGGCCGAATTCTTAGATCGACAATCGGTTTATGCCAAGCTTATTATTCTGTCGGTAATAATCCTGATTATATGTGGCGTGTATTGGTATTTCTTTTGGTTGCCAAAATCTGATGAGCTGATCAGTGCCAGAAATGAACTTCAAAAAGAACGGACCAAATTAAATGAGTATGAGAATATAGCTAAGGAACTCCCTAGGTTTGAACAGGAGTTTAATAAGCTAGATAGAGAATTTAAGGAGGCTGCTAGTAAGCTTCCGGAAGAGAAAGAGATCCCTAGTTTAATTGACAACATTTATGCTGCAGTATCGGCTTCCGGTCTAGAATCAAATACATTCGCTCCTAAGCCGGAGGTGAAAAAGGATATATATGCTGAAATCCCCATAGATATGAGGGTCTATGGTTCATACTATGACCTTGCAAATTTCTTCGATAGAGTTTCTAAACTCCCCAGAATCGTAAACATAAGGGATCTTAACCTAATCCAAGATAAAAGGAGAAGCACGGGCAATAAGATTGTTCTCGATGCCTCCTTTACCGCTGTCACTTTTAGGTTGATTCCTCATGCTCCGCCACAACCAAAAAAAATAGGAGTTCAAAATGTGGAGCCTGAATAAAAAAGAGAAGGGTAGACATGGCTAAGGAAATTATAATTCTATTCTTAGTAATCTCCCTATGGTTTGCGGGTGTCCGGGCTGAGGAGACTCAGAAGACCGATATTAATAATATTGCCCCTCAAGGACAGTCCACATATAGCGCTGCGGGAAAGCGCGACCCATTTAAGCCTTTCATCAAAATAGTTGAAACAAAAGAAGTAGAACCCCAGTTGAGTAAATCACTCCCGCCAATTAAGAGATATTCCCTTGAGCAATTTAGGCTGGTTGGAATTGTATCCGTAGGGCATCAGCCTAAGGCTATGATTGTTGATCCTGAGAAGAACACTTATGTTCTTGGAATAGGGGATGAGATAGGAAACAGGCAGGGGAAGATCGTTGAAATTAGAGATAACGGTATCTTAGTTGAAGAAAAGAGATACCTTGAGGATGTGTTCGGTCAAAAAAAGGTTGAGACTAAGAAATCATCTCTAGCGTTTAAGGAAGAATAAAAATGCGACATTTCTTCCTAACACTACCTTCACAGTGGGGGCTTAATTCTAATACACCTATTTAGAATGAAAGGTGGATGAATAATACGGTCTTTCAATCTGATTCACTTCTTGCATGGCCTATGTAAGATCAGTCGGCGCGCGTAACAGAGGATAGGAGTGAATACTAATCTAAGGAGGAAAATAGGAGGATGAAATTTACCTCGAAGCTGTTTTTTATCGGCGTTGTTCTATCTGGATTCACTCACTTCTCAAACCCGCAAACAAGCGGATTGGTTAATTATAGAAACACAGAAAATAGATTGTCTATAGAGAGCATCGGTTTTGAGGTTAAAGATGGAGTTGGAATAGTAACTATAAAGACCTCGGCTCCCGTAAAGTATGAAGAGCTTCCTAAAGAGGAGAAGAAACTCAGCCTGAGGATCAAAGACGTAGTCCTTCCCGATGAATTTCAGGTTGCACGCGACGTGAGCGATTTTGACAGTCCCATCAGTTTTATATCCTCTTTTAGGGATCCGGCTAGACCGAGTGATGTAGTAATCATAGTGGAGCTTAAAAAAGCGGCCCCTAAGGACATATCCGTCGAGGTTAATCAGGAAGGGAATATAATCACGGCAAGATTTGGAAAACCTAAGGAATCTGAGAAATTAACCGAAGAGACACAGGTTCAACAACCGCCCAAAGAGACTCCTCTATTATATGCCTTTGATTTTCGTATTACGGCTACACCGGGCGCAAAAAAGGTCTATCGCGGGCAATTGATATCTTTTGATTTCAAAGACGCCGATGTAAGAGACGTACTCAGGGTTCTTGCGGATGTAAGCGGATTTAACTTTGTAGTTTCTCAAGATGTAAAAGGAACAGTTACGTTAAAGCTTACAAATGTCCCCTGGGATCAGGCGCTCGATGTGGTGCTTGAAGATGCGGGACTCGGCGCGCTCGTAGAAGGGAACGTAATCAAGATTGCTCCCCTTAGAACACTTCAGGCAAGACAAAATGAGATTCAGCAGGCGGCTTCCTCAAAAGAGCAGCTTGAGCCACTCGTTACAAAACAGATTTTTATAAATTATGCCACAGGTGAGGAGTTAAAACCTCTTATAGAACCCATACTCAGCAAAAGGGGTGAACTCAAGATTGATACACGCACAAACAGCGTATTGGTTACGGATACGGAGGCTAGGGTTGCACAGGTTGAGGAGCTTGTCAAGAGCCTTGATACGAGAACCCCACAGGTTTTAATAGAGTCGCGCATCGTTCAAGCGACGCTTGATTTTACGCGCCAGCTTGGGGTTCAGTTTGGAACGAATTACAGGGCATCTGCCGCTACGGGAAATCCGACGGGTGCGTTTTTCCCGTCGAGCGTTCAAGTAGGCGGCGTTGGTGTGGGAAGCCCAGGGCCATTTGGAAATATAGGGCAGAACTTCATAGTAGACCTACCTGCCGCAGTGGGTACGGGAGCAGGGGGAGCTTTAGGAATAGTTCTTGGGAGTCTTACAGGAGCCTTTGATCTGGATATAAGGCTCTCGGCGCTTGAGAACAGGGGAGAAGGGAGGATTCTTTCATCCCCTAGGGTATTGACGCTTGATAATCAGGCTGCACGGATAGAGCAGGGCGTTTCAATTCCATTTCTCAGTGTCTCTGCTGCCGGTACTCAGACCCAGTTTGTAGATGCGACGCTGAGACTAGAGGTTACTCCACATGTGACAAACGACGGCAGAGTACTTATGGACATAAAAGTTACGGACAATGCCCCCGATACGTCGGTTGTAGGAGCAAATGGACAGCCCGCTATAAGAAGGAATGAGGCAGAATCTAAGGTGCTTGCTATGGACGGTGAGACGATTGTGATTGGAGGAATCTTTACAAGAACAACCACAGAGAATATTGCTGGGGTTCCCTGGTTCTCAAGGATTCCGCTTCTTGGATGGCTCTTTAGAAACACCCAAAATATTGACCAGAGAAGGGAACTTTTGGTCTTTATAACCCCAAGGATAGTTAAGTAAAGGAGGATAACAGAATGCATAAGACCCTTCTGGGTTTAGTCTTATTTCCTATACTTATCGTTTTCATGCTTATTGTTGGGCTCAGTTGCGGCTCTAATCCGCCATTTGCACCATTTGGCTCAACTGTAAAGATTGAAGACCCCCCTCAGTCAATCACTATACCCCAAAATGCCCGTGCGGTAGAAAGGGTACGGGCAATAGTTGAAACGACGGATTCTGAAGGAAACACGGTGCCGTTAAACAGTGTGAGGGTGACATTCGAACTATCATTCGCAGCGAAGAATGACCTTGTAATAGATACAAACGGGGATGGGATTCCCGATTCTCCTGCTCTTCTCCTTATTGATCCCGATAAATGTGGATCAACACCTTGTGAAGACGTGCCATTACCGGAGCTTTCGGCAATGGGAGCGATTTTCAATTCTCCCCTAACTAAACTCACTGATGACCGTGGGGAGGCCAGCGTGATAATACTGATATTCGGTGAATTCCCGGTAAACCCCGCTACCTTAGAAGCCGCGTTGGGAAACGGGTCGGTTGATACTGCTCAGTTCAGCGTTTCGATTAGCCAATGAATAGAAACTTAAGGAGGATTATCGGGATGAACAGCTTGAAGCCGTTTTTATTGTTTTTAGCCTTGATTTTATTATTTTTTGTAGGAACCTTCTGCGGCACTAATAGTCTGGATAACGGGGGTTCTCAAAGCTCCAATGGAGTCGGACAGATTTTCGTTAATCCCAATCCGGATGTACTCTTTGGAAACGGTGCGAAGCCTGATGGAACAGGCCATGCTCAGATTGATGCTGAGATTCAGGTCAGTACCGGTCAAATCCCCGACGGTTCGTCTGTCCAGTTTGAACTTACCGGCACGGATCTTCCAAGCTTCTTAAGCGGTTGTCTGATTAACCCGAGCACGATTCTGATAAACGGTCAGGCACTTGTGGATTATGTCGTCGGTATATTTATCCCTAAATCTACATCCTGTTCCGGCACGACCCCGCCTACGGCAAAAGTAAACGTGGCGGTCACAATAACAGATTCAAATGGGATAAAGGAATCCCGTTTTGGTAAAATAACGCTACAGTGTATAGGTATAACACCCCCTGCTGATCAGCAGATTACGACTAATCCTCCTACTGATACTGTGAATTTTGTTTTTCTCACTCTGGAATTTCAAACTATTGGTATTCTGCCGGGCACAACTGTAAATTTCTCTCTTAGCAGGCCAGACCTGGGAAGCCTTAGTCCCACTTCAGCCCCGGTAGGCGGATCGGAAACCGCCGGTACAGTTTCTACTCAGTATACTGCTCAAAATAAGGGTGGAACACAGGTTATAACCGCCACTATAACCCTTCCCAATCCATCCGATGTTGACCCGAGATGCCCAAGCGTCCCAATAGAAGACCGTCAGGTTCAGGCGGTTGTTACAATCACTCAATCGACTCCTCAACCTACTCCTGCACCGTCACCGGGTCCCTAAATATTTTCTTTAGGTTTTTTCTATCTGTAACACAAGGCCATATTCCGCGTTGGCGGCTCTGTCTGCTTCTATGTTATCTGTTGATGCATGCCTTCTCAGAGAGATTGTAGGGGCTTGATCAAATTCCTACATGAATGCGGGTTTAATTCCAGGCACGCTTAACATACTTCCCCTTGCCGGCTCACAGATCGAGCCTTTAACTAGCGAATTTCCTGTAGCTTGCTGCAGGGAGTTTCATTTGAAGATGACAGAATAAAGAAGGTATCCTTATACTGGAAGCGACGAGATAGGCTGGGGGAAGTTTTCTAAAAAGAAGGTCACACTTGAGCTCAGTGGGAATGCGGCAAACATAATTGATGAGGATCCACCTGACTTAGAGTTTGCTGTAAGTAGAAACTGCTGGGGGCCTTTTATCAGACGGGATAGAGTTGCATCTCTATTCAGAGGATATATGTGCATGATAGGGTCTTTGATAGGTTCATAGATATGTTTATCGTGAAGACAAGGGCTCTAAGGCTTGGGGGCCCTGTGCTTGAAGATACAGATGTAGGGCCTGTTATCGACGATTCCGCAGCCGATAGAATAATGAAATGGATTGAAGAAGCAGTAGACAGGGGGGCAAAGCTACTCACTAGTGGGGACAGAGATGGTCGCTTAATTGAGCCGACGGTTTTAACTAACGTTCCACCTATGGCAAGGGTAAGCTGTGATGAGGTGTTTGGTCCTGGGGTTCATGTAGAGAGATATTATAAGGAATTTGAAGACGCTCTTAGATGGGTAAACAATTCCAGGTTTGGTCTTCAGGCTGGAGTGTTTACAAAAGATGTAAAAAAGGCGTTTGATGCTTATAGGGTTTAGAGGTAGGAGGCGTTATTGTAAACGATTATTCGAGTTTTGGGGTAGAGAATATGCCCTACGGCAGTATCAAAGGTTCAGGTGTGAGAAGGGAGGGGATTTGTTATGCAATAGAGGAGATGACGGAGTTAAAGCTTATGGTTGTGAATTGAAGAATTATTGGCATTAGATTCTTGGCTTTATTTAATGTAAACTGCGCCTGAGTTTGTTTCGTATCTTAGGAGGCTACTATTATGGCAGAAACAAAGCGAATTGAATCCCAGATCAAGGACAAAAGGCTTGTAGAGGTTCGAAGAAGAGAGATTGTAAGGGCAGCGGTAGAGCTGTTTATAAGGAAAGGCTTTCATAAGACCACTGTGCGTGAGATTGCCCAAAAATTTGGAATGAGCATCGGAACACTATATGAATATATAAGAACGAAGGAGGACATACTTTATCTAGTTTGTGACTATATCCATTCTAATGTAAGGGATAAGGTCAGGCCTTATTTGACAGTAACTGGTAATTCTGTGGATACATTAAAAAAGGCTATCTGTGCTTATTTTACTGTCATCCATGAGATGCAAGATTATGTCCTTTTTCTATATCAGGAGACAAAGTCTCTAAGCCATGAGGCCAGGAAATATATATTTAGGGCAGAAGAAGAAATGACCCATATCTTTGAAGGGATTTTGATCCGGGGTGTTGAGGACAGCTCCTTTTCAGTTGATAGGAGGGATGTGAATCTTATAACTCACAATATTATGGTCCTTGGGCACATGTGGGCCTTTCGAAGGTGGATGCTTCAGAAGAACTATACCCTTGATAGATATATTGAGACTCAAACTAGAATGATTTTAAGTATCCTTACTATGGGCAAAAACTCTCCTTAGAGGATTCAAATAGGTAGATTGAGCAATCAATCGATTTCGATCGCATCTTAAAATGAATGACACTTTATTAGTTCTATCCCTTTTATTTATTAGAAAGTCCAATGTTTTTAAATACTTAGATATGATATTATAAATTGTCAGAAAAAACTATTGACTTTTCTAAAGGTATATACTAAGCTAGAATTGAGCGATCGCTCAGTCAATTTAAATAAAAGGAGGTTTACACAGACAATTTTATTAAGCCCGGCAATTATCCATAGAGGATTCAACACATATCGAGCCTCATTGTCACAAGGTACATGGACTGAGCTTGATCGGACTATCTCGGATATACCAATGACCTTCATACAAGGGATGGGCGATCCAATTGTGCGCTCGATTTGGACTGACCTTATGACTAACTGGTATACAAATATACCATAGAGTATGTACCTGATGGTGGGCATTTTATGATACGGGAAAAACCAGACCTCATTAACCAGAGATTGAAAGGGGCTTTTCTCAATATCAAGGAATAGGATATAGGTGTATACTTGGGGCTTGCTTTGGATAGTGAATGTTTTATAGTTAAGTTGTATAAATATCAAGACAATTTAATATCTGGGTGATCGAGTATGAGCATAATCGAGCTTACGGAAGAACAGCAGATGATTCGGGACCTTGCTAGGGATTTTGCTGAGAATGAAATTAAACCGATTGCCGCGGAGATTGACAGGGAAGGGAGATTTCCATCCGAGCTTGTAAAGAAGATGGGGGAGCTTGGGTTTATGGGAATCTTTGTTCCTGAGCAGTACGGTGGAAGCGGAATGGATACCTTTACCTACGTCCTTGCTTTAGAGGAGGTCTGTAAAGCCTGTGCATCAACTGGGGTGATTATGTCTGTAAATAATTCCCTGGTCTGTGAACCGATTTACAGATTTGGAAACGAAGAGCAAAAGAAGGAATATCTTCCACACCTTGCTAAAGGAGAAAAACTCGGATGCTTTTCTCTAAGTGAGCCTGCGGCAGGCTCTGATGCGGGGAGCCTTAGAACTACTGCAACAAGGGACGGAGGGTACTATGTCATTAACGGCACAAAGAACTGGATAACAAACGGTCCTGAAGCCGATGTTATAGTTCTGTTTGCGTCAACAGATCTTTCCAAGAAGCACCGTGGAATCACGGCGTTTATAGTTGATAAAGAAACTCCCGGAGTAATTGTCGGAAAGATAGAGCACAAATTAGGGATAAGGGCATCGAGTACATCTCAGATTATCTTTGAGGATTGCCGTGTTCCAGTTGAGAACAGATTGGGCCAAGAGGGAGATGGATTTAAAATAGCCATGCAGACACTCGATGGCGGGAGGATAGGAATAGGTGCTCAGGCAGTCGGAATTGCTCAGGCTGCATTTGAAGAGGCTGTAAGATACTCGAAGGAAAGGGAGGCTTTTAATCAACCGATTTCAAACTTTCAGGGGATACAGTTCATGATAGCCGATATGGCGATGCGGATTGAGGCGGCGAGGCTTCTTGTCTGGCAGGCGGCAAGGATGAAGAATAGAAAGGTGAAATTTACAAAACAGTCTGCGATGGCAAAGCTCTTTGCATCCGAGACCGCGATGTGGGTTACGACAAAGGCAATTCAGATTCATGGTGGATACGGCTACACGACCGATTATCCGGCTGAGAGACATTTCAGAGACGCAAAAATTACAGAGATTTATGAAGGAACATCCGAGATACAAAGAATCGTTATTGCGAGTAATGTCTTAAAGGAGATTTCATAGGGTTTTGTAGGGGCAATTTATAAATTACCCCTACTGTATGTCATTGCGAACACATTCGCTTCGGAATTTGCCTCTTGCAATGACTAAGAGTTAAAAGGAGGGATTCAATGCTATTCGATGAAAGAAAACTCGAGGAAATAAGACAGAAAAAAGAAATATGGGAGAAAGAATACAAGAGCCTGCCTAAAAGAGATATAGATCTTACAACCATTTCAGGAATGGATATTCCCCCTCTTGCTATCCCGGAAGATTTAGATGGCTTTGATTATCTTCGTGCTCTCGGGTTTCCCGGTTCCTTTCCATTTACCCGCGGGGTCTATAGCACAATGTATCACGGAAGGCTCTGGACTATGCGTCAATTCGCGGGTTTTGGTTCTCCGGAGGACACAAATCGTAGGTTTAAATTCCTACTGGATCAGGGACAGACTGGTCTTAGTACCGCATTTGATATGCCCACACTCATGGGTTATGACTGTGACCATACAAGGGCAAGGGGGGAGGTTGGGAAAGAAGGTGTATCCGTTTCTTCACTTGCCGATATGGAGGTGCTATTTGACGGCATAAGGCTTGACGAGGTAACGACATCTATGACCATAAATTGCACGGCGAGCATAATCCTTGCCATGTATCTTGTTGTTGCGGAAAAACAAGGTATAAGCTGGGATAAATTAGACGGGACGATTCAAAACGATATGCTAAAGGAGTTTATCGCACAAAGGGAGTGGATTTGTCCTCCCAGACCGTCTGTAAAAATCGTAGTTGATATGATTGAGTTCTGTGTAAAGCACATTCCTAAATGGCATCCGGTGTCAATATCCGGCTATCATATCCGTGAGGCGGGCTCTACCGCTGTTCAAGAGCTGGCTTTTACACTTGCCGATGGAATTGGATATGTCCAGGAATGTATTGAGCGTGGTATTAATGTTGACGATTTTGCTCCTCAGCTTTCCTTTTTCTTTAACGTTCATAACGACTTTCTAGAGGAGGTCTCAAAGTTCCGTGCGGCAAGAAGGATGTGGGCAAAGATAATGCGAGATAGGTTTGGAGCAAAGAATCCCAAGTCGTGGATGCTAAGGACCCATGCGCAGACAGCAGGAGCCAGCCTTACAGCTCAGCAGCCTTTAAATAACATTGTAAGGGTTGCAATTCAAGCGCTGGCAGCGGTTTTTGGTGGCGTCCAGTCTCTTCACACAAACTCCATGGACGAGACGCTTGCTCTTCCTACGGAAGAGTCCGTAACGGTGGCCCTTAGGACACAGCAGATTATCGCGGAAGAAAGCGGCGTTGTAAATTCAATTGATCCGCTTGGAGGAAGCTACGTCATTGAAGCTCTTACAAATCGGATGGAAAAAGAGGCATTCGATTACATAAAGAAGATTGATGAAATTGGCGGGATTATTAAAGCGATTGACATTGGTTTTCCTCAAAAGGAGATTGCCGACGCTGCATACATATACCAGAAGGAGTTAGATAGAGGGAAGAAGGTGATTGTGGGCGTCAATAAATACGTTACAGAAAAAGAGAGGACGATTCCGACTTTGAGAATTAATGAAGAGGTGGATAAGAGCCAAAAAGAAAGGCTTCGGGAGATAAAGAGGAGGAGAAATAATGAGGCGGTAAGGAGACATCTTGGAGCAATTGTTAGAGCCGCGCGTGAGGGGAAAAATCTAATGCCGTTTATAATTGATGCTGTAAGGGAGTACGCAACGGTGGGCGAAATAAGCGATATCTTCAGAGAGGTCTATGGGATTTACCGAGACCCGGGTTATTTCTAATTTGACGATAAATTGCTTACATGGTTAATTTATTAAGGAATCTGATATGGCAGACCAGAGAAGAGTGAGGATTCTGATTGGAAAAGCCGGACTCGACGGGCATGACAGGGGTGCAAAGATCGTAGCCAGGGCACTGAGGGACGCGGGGTTTGAGGTTATATACACGGGGCTTCATCACACGCCCGAGATGATAGTTGAGACTGCTATTCAGGAGGACGTTGATGCCATTGGATTGAGTATCCTTTCGGGGGCACATAATTATCTTTTTCCGGAAATAATAAAGCTGCTTAAAGAAAAGGGAGTCGATGATATAGTCGTATTTGGGGGGGGAATTATTCCTAAAGATGACATTCCGGGGCTTTTAGAAAAGGGGATTAAATCAATATTTGAGCCTGGTACGTCTACGGCGGAGATAATCAACTGGGTTAAAGAAAACGTAAGTCCGAGAAATCCGTAAGTGGAACTGCAAATTTCAAATCACAAGTACCAAGCTCTAAATTCTGAGTATCAGGCATTTTGGGTTTGGAATTTGTGATTTAGTCATTGAAGCTTGTTTATATGAAGTGCATACTCTGTGAACAAAGAAAAGCGAAGAGATACTGTCCAGCAAAGAGAGGACAAATCTGCGCTGTATGTTGTGGTGAGAAACGGGGAGTTGAGATAAATTGTCCTCTTGATTGTCCTTACTATGTTGAGGGGCAGAGGTATCAGCAGGAAAAAATCACAAGACAAAGAGTAAGAAAAGAAGGCATTCAGCCTTACATCAGACGCGCTGAACTCTATAATAAAAACCCGGAGATTTTTGCTAAAATAGAGCTTGCCCTTGTGGATTTATTCCGTACTGACGGAAGGCTTAGAAATGAAGAGATCGCAAGTGCGCTTGAGCTTGTCATTAAAACCCTCCATACCGAGAAGAAGGGAATATTCTATGACCACAGGTCTGAGAGCCGAATTATTAATGAGATTGCAGGACGGGTGCTTATCGTTATAAGAGAACATAAAGATTCGCCAGAACTTCGCCATGGCAAAATCACACTTGATTATGCCAAAGAAGTGGTCGAAGAGTTTTTAAAAGAGATTAAATTCTATATGGAATTGGATTCTAATCCGCAGAGCTATCTTATACATATCTCCCGGTATCATCCTGAGGGTGGCAAGACTACACAAAGCAGCGGATCATTGATTATCTCGCCCTAATATTATCACCTATCCCCGCCTGATGCAACAATACTGACTATGGTGGCAATAGCAATAATTATTCCCGCAACCTTAAAGTACATCCCCCAGTCCAGAGAAAGAGCTAGAGAGAACGCATAACCAATGAGTATAAGAAGCACCAGACAAACCAACACGCTCCCAATCGGGTTTGTTTTAGACATATTAAGTCCTCCAACGCCTATTGATTCAGCACATACATGATATTCAATTCATTTGATGAGAAATTTTATCTGAATATAGAGCGATATACAATTTTCTCCTATTTGTTTCTCCCTGCCCTTGGGTGAAAAGGGATAAGGACAATTTATGAATTTGCTCTAGAATCAATGTCGATTACCTTGGACTTGCGCGATTAAATCAAATATGTAACCTTTAAAGGCACTATGCATGATGAAAACGCGATTAAGATAAGCGTAGTAGGTGCAGGTAGCTGGGGAACGACGATTGCAAAACACCTTGCGGAGAAGGGATTTGACATTATCATATGGGTGAAAGAGGAAGACGTTAGAGAATCCATCTTAAAAGATAGAGAGAACCATCTTTACCTTCCCAAGATAAGACTTCCTGAGAATATATATCCTACAGGCCTCTTACAAGAGGCTTTGGCGGGAAGAGATTTAATTATATTTTCGGTTCCATCTCAGTATGTAAGGGAGGTTTTAAAAGATGGGAGGAGATTTATCGGGGACGATTCCTTAATTATAAACACGGCAAAGGGAATAGAGTTGAGTACACTTAATCTCATGAATCAGGTTTTTGAAGAGGTACTTTCAGAGGATATTCGCGAAAGGTATGCGTCCCTTTCGGGCCCAAGCTTTGCCCTTGAAGTGTCAAAGCATAAGCCGACAGCAGTCTCTATTGCGTCAAAGAATTTGGCTGTGGCGAAGGTAGGGCAGAGGGTATTCTCAAATGAGTACTTCAGGGCTTATGTGACCGAAGACGTTGTGGGAGTAGAGATAGGCGGCTCGCTTAAAAACGTGATTGCCATTGCGGCGGGAATCGCAGACGGGCTTGGACTTGGGCACAATTCAAAATCCGCCCTTATCACAAGAGGGCTTGCTGAGATCACAAGACTAGGGGTGAGAATGGGAGCGAGTCCGATGACATTTCTCGGACTCTCCGGCGTCGGAGACCTGGTTCTTACCTGCACCGGAGAGCTTAGCAGAAATAGGGAGGTTGGGCTAAAGATTGGGAAAGGTGAGAAGCTTGAAGATATACTTTCTAATATGAGAATGGTTGCCGAGGGTGTAAAGACCTCTCTTGCAGCAAAAGAGATTGCACGCCGCTTTGGTGTGGATGTGCCTATAGCTGAGCAGGTTTGCCTAGTGCTCTATAATGGGAAGGCCCCTGAAGACGCCATATTTGAGCTTATGACAAGACAGCTCAAACATGAAATGGGGTGAGGTTAAGATAAGAATTAAGAAATTCGAAAGAAAAGGTCTTCTGAATTCTAGCTCCCGGATTTTGGTCTTGAATATATACCAAAAATGAAGTTTCCCAACTCAGACGAGATATTAAGATTGATGAAAAAACCCTCATATCGCCCTATGAGGGTAAGGGATATTTCAAGACGACTTGGCGTAGGAAAGGAAAGTAGAAAAGCCATCAAGCAAATACTAAGAAGGCTCATTCAAGAGGGGGCTGTTGTGAGAATTAAAGGCGGTAGATACAAAACCTCTCAAGAAGACCTCAAAGAGGAAATCTCCCATTCCCTTCAACTAGCACCTAGGATACCGCCAGAAGGGAAGGTCCTTGGAAAATTCATAAGGACTGGAAAGACCGGCGTCATAGTACCGAGGAATAGAAAGATTCCTCCTCTTCCTATTCGACGCGATGAAGTTAAGGGGATAAGAAACGGTAGTCTCGTTTTGGTTGAGGTTCGGCGTGCTCCTAAGCCTTCCGGTCATTTATCAGCGGCGGTAATAGATGTCCTTGGGAAATCTGGAAATTTAGATGCGGAAAAGAAAGGGCTTTTTGTGGAATATAATCTGCCCGAAGGGTTTCCATCGGAGGTTGTGAAAGAGGCAAATGAGATTCCCTCCCACATTTCCCCCTGGGATTTAGAGGGCAGGGTGGATTTGCGCGGTAATTTGAGTGTTACAATTGATAACGATAGAGCAAAGGATTTTGATGACGCCGTTTGCATCTCACGCACCGATTCCGGCTATAGGCTCTGGGTTTCAATCGCGGATGTTTTCCACTACGTAAAGATTGGAGGCGCAATTGACAATGAGGCACTTCAAAGGGGAACGAGCATTTATCTCCCTGAAAGCGTCATCCCCATGCTTCCCGAAAAGCTCTCAGACTGGATGTGCAGCCTTGTTCAGGGCGAAGACAGACTCACAAAAACTGTTGAGATGGATTTTGATCCGCAGGGTGTGATGGTTAATTTTAAGATTTATAACAGCGTTATAAGAAGTCGTGCCCGTCTTACATACACGGAGGTCTCGCATATAGTTGCAAAAAGGGGAAGGACAAGTAAAAGGGACGCGCATTTAGTTGAGAGCTTGAAGATTATGAAGGAGCTTTATGAGAGGCTCAGAGAAAGGAGGCTTGAGAGGGGTGGGATTGATTTTGATATACCTGAGCCTGAGATTATAAGGGATGAACTTGGAAGAACAGTTGATATTGTAAAATCTGAGAGAAACGTGGCGCATGGAATAATTGAAGAGTTTATGATTACTGCAAATAGGGCAGTCGCAGAATATATATTCTATTCGAAGGTGCCTTCTATTTACCGCATTCATGAGCTGCCGGACATCGGTTCAATAAAAGAGCTTGCCATAGCTCTAAGGAATCTGGGTTACTTCCTCCACATAGACCGCAAAATCAGGGCTGCCGATATTCAGCGGTTGATTCTCGAAGCCAAAGGGAAGCCTGAGGAGATTGCCGTAAATACACTGATTCTCCGTTCAATGAAAAGGGCTGTTTACTCAATTGAGAGAAAAGGGCACTTCGGCCTTGCCCTCGATCACTATACTCATTTCACGTCTCCCATAAGGCGCTATCCCGATCTGATTGTCCACAGAATTATTAATTCCATTATCAACAAAAGGCGCCCACCGTATGATGAAGAATTGCTTGATTGGATAGCTGCCCACTCCTCGGCAAGAGAGAGGTTTGCAGACGAGGTTGAAAGAGAGGCTATAAAGATTGAAAGGGTTTATATGATGAGATCCCACATAAGGGAGGAGTTTGAAGGGTTTGTAACGAGTGTCCTTCCGTATGGAATATTTGTAGAGCTTAGAGAGATTTTTGTTGAGGGATTTGTTCCCAGAGAAAGGATGAGGAGCCGAGGAAAACGGTTT
>PSLL01000005.1:86308-111476 GCA_040289575.1 Candidatus Dadabacteria bacterium
GACATAGGCCAGAGGGTAAGGGTAAGGGTTATTGAAGCCGATGTAGAAAGAAGGAGAATTATGCTGGAGCTAATTGAGTAGTATTGCTGTGTAGGCCTACACACATAATTCCGTTGGCAATCCGCGCTTCGCCATAATCATTTAATTGATAAGAATTCCCTTATCAATTTCTTTAGCTCTTTAATCTTCTCTAAATCAATCATCGGTGCTACGGCGTAAGCACCTGACATTAGATACTCAGCGGCCTCATAGGGACTCATCATGCCGGTTGGAATTAGTTTTATTCTTGGAAGTATTTTTCTAAGAAATGCAAGCCAGCTTAATCCTCCCATTTTTCCGCATGGGAAAAGGCTTATTGCATGTGCTCCTAAATCGTAGGCATTTAAAATCTCGGTTGGGGTAAACGCGCCTGAGGCATGAAACACCTTCTCCTCCTTACACCTTCTTATAATTCCTCTATCTACATTCACGGAGAAGATAAATGTCGCTCCTGTCCTTATCGCAATCCTCGATTCCTTCTTTGTCGAGATGGAAAAGGCACCCATATTTCTCTGTCCCTGTCTTCTAAGGGACTTGAGCAAGTCCTTAGCACCGTGGGTTTGAAAATCAACTCCAATAAGATTAAATCCAATCTCCCGGATTATATTAGACGCTTCTAATAGGGATTCGGTTGAACCCCCGGTAAGTAAAAAGAATATTCTTTCCTTTTCGATTAACTCTAATGTTCGCTTGTAGATTTCTTTAGGCGTGGGTTCAATCTGTTTTTTTGACATATTTTTTAGCCACAAATTTACACGAATGAAAAGAGATGCAGTTACCGTCACAATGGTACTGCATAGTTTTGCCATACCCAAGTGTAGTAATTGGGAATCCATGAATGATAATGGATTCCCACTAAATACGTGCAGGAATGACAAATAAAAACATTATATTGTGGTGTCGTTGCGATTGAATTAATTCGTGCAAGTTTGTGTTCATTTGTAGCGAATTCAACATTACTTAATCGGAGGGGGTGGGATTCGAACCCACGAGGGCCCAAAGGACCCTACCGATTTTCGAGACCGGCGCTTTCGACCACTCAGCCACCCCTCCCAATATAGAAATTCTTAAATTATACCATTTCATTCTCGAAATTGTTTGGAGAAGGAGGGCGACGATAAGTTAATTCTATCACCGAATATTTTGGAAAACCCATCGGGTGTGTTAACTTTTTCCTACTGTGCAGAGGAATTCTCTTTCAGAAAAAGCAAGAGAGAAGATAGAGGAAACCATAAAGGAGTCTCTGGAAAACGAGGTCTTTTTTGCAGGCTCTCTTGATGAGAATGGAGTCGTTGATAACATAAGGGTCATCGCTCGTGGAAACGATTATTCCGTTCCTGCCGTAGTTGATTCCGTCAAATCAGGTGAAGTTGTAATCCATAATCATCCCTCTGGGAATTTGACCCCTTCGGATGAAGATATACGCATGGCAGGGGTATTTGGAAACCTAGGGGTCGGTTTTTACATAGTAAATAACAGTGTGTCAAAGCTCTACGTTGTAGTCGAACCGTTTGCGAAAGAGGAACTGAAAAAACTTAATACAGAAGAGATAAAAAAAACCCTCCTTCCCGAAGGCGAGATTTCAAAGGCGATGGGTTCCCAGTATGAGCTTCGCCCAGAGCAATTGGATATGGTCGAAGCCGTGACCTCTGCTTTTAATGAGGGATTAATATTGCTTATTGAGGCCGGGACAGGAACAGGAAAAACACTCGCCTATTTAATCCCCGCAATCTACTGGTCTCTCATAAACGGTCAAAGAGTAGTTGTCTCGACCAATACAATTAATCTCCAGGAACAGCTTATACAGAGGGACATTCCACTTGTCCACCGCAGTTTATCCGAGAAATTTAAATATTCGCTTGTAAAGGGGATGAGAAATTATCTCTGTCTTCTCAGAGTCGAGACGGTTACGGACGGGCTTTTAGACCTTGCCGATGATGAGGAGATAGATACACTGAGGAGTATTGTCGAGTGGTCAAAGGTCACTCAGGACGGCTCTCTTTCGGATTTAAATTTCAATCCTCCTGAGGACGTTTGGGATAAGATTGCCGCCGAGAGCGAGAGTTGCCTTCGCGCAAGATGTCCCCATTACTCAAGGTGCTTTTTCTATAAGGCGAGAAGGGAAATCTCTTCGTCTCAGATTCTTGTTGTAAATCATCATCTGCTTTTTTCCGACTTGTCTATAAGAGGAGCAAGCGAAGAGAGTGAGACGGGGATTCTGCCGGCATATAAAAACATCATTTTTGATGAGGCCCATCACATTGTAGATGCCGCAACATCCCATTTTGGAATGAGGACTACCAAGTATGGGATTATAAGGATGCTCAGGCGTCTTAAGAGAAGAGGAAGCGGTGGCGAGATGAAGGGTCTCATATTCTATACGGTATCCCTTGCAACAAAGCTTCAGAAATATTTTAGAAAGGGAATCTTAAGCGCCGTGCTAAGGAGGGTAGAGGAGATTCTCTCGCCTCAGGTTGATAGGACTGAAGAATATGTGAGAGACGCCTTTGATACCCTTTACTATTTTGTAGTTCCCATGATAAAGGATGGAGGCACAGAAGAAATTAATATCAGAATCACGGATGAGGTGAGAGAAAAGGGAGGATGGAAGGAGATTGATAAGAAATTTTCTCTCCTTAGAATCAGATTGGAGGAGTTGCACGAAGAGATAAAGGCGTTTGTAGATGTGCTCGCGGACTACGAAATTGAGCCTGATGTTGCAAGGGTTCTCGTGGAGTTTAAAGGGACTGCAAATAAGATTAACTTTTACTCGGAGGTGATCCGTTCTTTTCTCGATTCAGGAGACGACGGATACGTAAGGTGGGTTGAAGGAAGGATAAGGAGGGGAGAGGTCATATCCGGAATTGGGCTTTCGCCCCTTGATATTTCCCCTCAATTGAAAGAGAGGCTCTATTCAAGATGCCGGGCGATTGTGATGACCTCAGCCACGCTTGCCGTAAAGAGGAGTTTTAACTTTCTAAAATCTAGCCTCGGCTTAGAGGGAAACGAAAGGGTAATGGAGATTATTCTTCCCTCCCCTTTCAACTATAAAGAGCAGGTGATTCTTGCAATTCCTACAGACATTCCGGAGCCGATGGAAAGGGGATATTCTGAAAGTCTCTCTCCGATTATATTGGAAGCCGTAAAGGCCTCCCAGGGGAACGCGCTTATCCTCTTTACGTCTTATTCTCTTCTTGATTCAGTTTATAAGAGGATTGAAGAGGAATTAGCAGAACTCGGAATTATCCCTTTAAAACAGGGGAACCTTCCGAGAGCCAGGCTTCTTGATAGATTTAGAATCGAGGATAATTCTGTTCTTTTTGCAACCGATAGCTTCTGGGAGGGTGTAGATGTTCCGGGCGATGCGCTGAGGCTGGTTGTAATCACAAGGCTTCCGTTCAAGGTTCCCACAGAACCTATACTAGAAGCGAGGGTTGAACACATGGAGAGTCAGGGCATAAATTCGTTTATTGAATATATAGTTCCCGTTGCAGTACTCAAATTCAAGCAGGGTTTTGGAAGGCTCATAAGAACCAAGACGGATAGGGGCGCAGTTTTGGTTCTCGACAAGAGAATCATAACCAAGCACTACGGAAAATTCTTTCTCGATTCACTTCCGGAGTGTAAAAAGGTTATTGGATTGGCTGAAGATGTGGTGGGGGGGATTAAACTTTTATTTCAATAATGGATTGACCACCTGAAGATCATCAAAACGAGAAAAATCTTTATCCGTTGTGTAAAGCTTAGCTCCCTGTTCAATCGCCAAAGCAGCCAGATGGGCATCCATTACCAGTGGACCATTTGCCTGTCCATCTTTAAGCAGTTTTGAAAGGACCGTCTAGTGACGCTCTGTAGGGTGTAACACATCAACTATTGGGTGATCAAGCCACTCTTGAACTATTGAGGTTGCCTCAGATATTGTGAAAGGATTCTCAAATATTCTATGATTTGTTGATATTATCAGAAATGTCAATAATTGTGACCCATGCCATCCTAATCGGTTGAGGCTCTGAAAGAACCTTTTCCAACCAGATACACGCCTTGTTATGATGCTCGCTGGAACTATCATAGGAGTAGAGCAATAGATTCGCGTCAGTGATTATCATTTACAAAGGTTATTCTATTTGCTCTAGAAGTTCACCGATATTATCGTAATTGACTGTAATTCGTGGGTTCAATTTTTTAGGATGAACGTTGAAAGGTTCGATTTTATGTTCCTTGGGCATGTTTAGTCCATTCGTAAGACTGCATTCACCGTTTCTTTGAAGGATTGCCCGCTACGCCTCATCTCTTCCTTTAGCTTAGCAGCTATATCATCGTCTAATGTTAATGTTGTTCATCATATCATGATGATGCTATAGAGACATCGTGATATCAAGAGTCTTAAGAGGGGATAATAATGTACATTTAGATTGACAATATTCCGAGCCTCAGAAATACTTAATTAACCCATTTTATTGAGGAATCGTGTTATCCCATAAATTAATCATAAAATATCTCACTATTATTGGAGTTACTGTATCCAAAGAAGGAGCCAAAGCGACCTCCGCAATATGGACGTTTCCTTCGGTTATTATTTCTGCAATGCTGATTGCCTGGGCGGCAGAAGCGGCTCAGTTTCTTATCTCTCAGGGGCTTGCCCTTGCTATACTCGCGTGGCTCCAGACGCTTCCCGAATTTGCTGTAGAGGGTGTAATTGCCTGGACTGCAGGAAAAGACCCCGCAAAGGTTCATCTCGCTACTGCCAACCTCACAGGTGCAATAAGACTTCTTCCAGGGCTCGGCTGGCCCCTTATTTTCTTTACAGCTTTTATCTTTAACAGGATTAAAAATAAAAGGAACCTCAAGGAAATAGTCTTGGAAAAAGAGCATTCTGTAGAGGTTCTCTCTCTACTTCCTCCTCTTATTTACTTCGGAGTGATATTTCTTAAAGGTACTTTCAACGTAATAGACAGCTTGGTGCTTATTCTTATCTACTGCGCTTATCTCTATTGTCTAAATAGAGTTCCGCCTCAAGAGGCTGAAGGAATAGATGAACTCGAACCCATTCCCAGAAAAATACTCTTTCTTAAGCCACTCTTTAGAAACTCTACGATCGTCGGGCTGTTTTTTGCGGGCGGCTTAATCTTATTTTTTGTAGCGGAGCCTTTTCTCCAAAGCATGTTGGGTCTTGCCCTGACATTGGGGGTTTCCGAATTCGTCTTTGTACAATGGGTTGCTCCTTTCCTATCCGAGTTTCCGGAGAAGGTCAGCGCATTTTACTGGGCAAGGCAGGTAAAAAAGGCACCTATCGCTCTGATGAATATGGTTTCATCCAACATCAACGAATGGACGATGCTTGCCGCTGTGATTCCGATTGTATTTAGCATAAGCTCTGGCAGCTTCTCTACAATACACTTCGACCATCTCCAGCTTACAGAAATTCTCCTTACAATGGTTCAGTCATCTCTTGCATTCCTTCTTCTTCTTAATATGAGATTTAGCTGGTATGAGGCTCTGGGGCTTTTTCTTCTCTGGGCGATTCAACTTGTAGAACCGCACTTAAGAGAGGAGATAATATTTATTTATGTTGCCTGGATAGTATTTTGTTTTATTGAAATCCTAATCGGCTGGAGAAAGCCCCAGGCTTTTACGGATTTCTCTGAGATTTTAAGGAACCATATTTTAGTCCCAAGGCTGTCATCGGACGGAGTAAATCCTGAGAAAAGAAAATAAATAAGAATCAGGATACGGTATATAGGATGCAAGAGATGGAAGTCAGAAGTATTTCCCTATATTCTGTATTTTCATTCTGGGATTCTCTCTCTTGCTTCTAGCACCTTTGCTGCTACCGCTTCTATATTCTCTTCGTCTACAAAAGGCGAAAGTATATGAGATTTTAGCGCGACTACCGGCTCGCCGTATGTCGTATGGCGGTAGCAATCGGTAAACGAAATCACTGCACCCCGACCAGCCATTGCCTCATCATGGATGTATTTCGCAATACGACGGTTGTAGTCGTTGTAACGAATAAGTGTGTCGCGGAATGCCGGGTCGGTTAACTCTTGTTCCTTAATCTTGAATGTATCTACGCCATCGGGATATACCCTAAAGAGGGTTACAGTGCCGAAGTTATCGCGATTGAGCACGGTTGTGTAGGCATGTCCTTCTAAGTGCTCGCGAAGGAGCTGCGTCATCTCGACAATGTGTCCCAGAATTGATCTCAATCCCTGTTTCCCGAACAGTTTCAGATTAGCAAGGGCTGCAAGCACGCCCGTTCCGCTTCTTGATGTTTCAAGTGTATACATTCCCGGTCTGTACTCACCAAAGCGGTATAGATATGGCATCCGCTCGTAAGAGCGCATGAGGAGTTCTATATCTTTTTTATCCTTAAAAATCACAAGGCTCGATATGTAGGGTGTAAAACCCGTCTTATGAAAATCTATCCCGACTGAGTCGGCAAGGTACAGATGGCGAATTCTGTTACATGCGCCCGCAAGTGCACGGACGGTGCGGGGTCGAAAGCCCAGAGGATTCGTCTCAAAGGGATAATCGTTAAACACAGACCATGCCCATCCAATCACGGCATCTGCATGAACGTGAGGGCGATAGGGTAATTTAAACTCTTCTACCAAACCGTCGCGCAGTTTTACAACTTCTTCTATGTCGTCGAGGCCGAACGCATCTGTCGTACCCATAGTGCATATAAAACCCGCGATCTTTCTGCCCTCTAAGAGCGCCTCATGTGCCGCCTTGCTAAGCGCATTAGTATCCATTTCATTTCTCATATTTGTCGGAATTGTAACTAGATTTTTTGTGCCTAATCCCAACCAGCCTGCAACATTGTAACGGCAGTAGTGGCTGCAATCGCTTCCAAAGATCACAGCATCCTCGCGCACCCCATTTTCCATCGCATTTGGAATTGCCTTTTCAATCCCCACCTTTATCCCATACAACTCCGTGCCCGTGCCGCCGAATGTGAACACACCGGATGACTGCGTGGGATCATATCCTATCAGCCTTGATGTCATCCCTGCGACCTCAGTCTCGGCAAGTGCAATCTTATAGCTGTGTTCGTCTGATGCCAGATTTGGGTTTGCGAGCCCCGACAAAAGGATGCCGACCAGAGAGGCAATTGAAAGCGGCGGTACGACATTCTGCTGTGTATGCGGATGTCCCCAGATTGTCATACCTTCCAGGTAATCGACGAGCGCCTCTGTCACGTCTTCTAAAGTTGATGCCTCTTCGGGCAGATGTGCTACTTGTGCTGCCGTGTAATTTAACCTTTCCCGTGTGCCTAATATTGGCAGTTCACCCTTGAGCGCGTCCACACCGTCCAACGCACGCATGACGGTATGAACCAGATATGAGTCGTGGATGCGGTCACTTACGGGCCGTGGGAAGTTAATACGGATTTTATTGAGCATATTGCGGTAGGGTACAGGCATAGAATTCTTACTTAAGAATATATCAAATTGAGGTTTGTATCAAAAGGCTGAAGCAGTTTATAAAACGAGTAGGCAGGAACACTTTCCATCTGATTGGTGATTCCTCTAAACCCCAGTTTTCTTTGACACCCAGTTGCCGCTCGTATAAACTTTATAGGTCTTTTATATAGATATTAGGAGGTGTGTGTTTAGATGGCGACTGCTTCGCAGATAGTGCCCGTAAACATTGAGGATGAGATGAAAGAGTCCTATCTTAGCTACTCAATGAGCGTCATAATTGGGCGCGCACTTCCCGATGTAAGGGACGGATTAAAACCCGTCCACAGGCGCATTCTCTACGGTATGTATGAGTTGGGTAATGAGTGGAATAAGCCGTATAAAAAGTCGGCGAGGATTGTCGGGGATGTTATGGGTAAATATCATCCGCATGGGGATGCGGCGATATACGATACACTCGTGAGAATGGCTCAGGATTTTTCAATGCGGTACCCGCTTGTAGACGGTCAGGGCAACTTCGGCTCTATTGACGGAGACCCGCCGCTATGCGATACACTGAGGTAAGGCTTGCAAGAATCGCAAGCGAGATGCTGGATGATATAGACAAAGAAACCGTGGATTTCCTTCCCAACTACGATGGAAGTGCTGTTGAACCCGTAGTTCTTCCGGCAAAGATCCCCAATCTCCTCTTAAACGGCGCCTCCGGAATCGCAGTCGGCATGTCAACGAATATTCCCCCCCACAATTTAGGAGAGCTTGTAGATGCCGTAATTGCTCAGATTAAAAAGCCCGATATCTCACTGAGTCAGCTTATGAAATATATCCCCGGGCCTGATTTTCCAACAGGCGGATTTATTTGTGGAAGGGAGGCAATAAAAGAGGCCTATGCTACGGGTCGTGGGATTATTAAGGTCCGGGCTAAGGCAAAGATTGAGAGACAAAAGAAGAATGATAGGGAAAGCATTACAATTACGGAGATTCCTTACCAGATCAATAAATCAAAGTTGATTGAGCGAATTGCAGACCTTGTAAAAGAAGAAAAGATTGAGGGTATTTCAGATATACGCGATGAGTCTGATAGAGAGGGGATAAGAATCGTCATAGAACTAAAACGGGGTGAGAATCCGGAGGTCATATTGAATCAGCTCTATAAACATACCCCCATGGATACGTCTTTTGGAATCATAATGCTTGGACTTGTGAGGAATCAGCCGAGGATTCTCTCTCTTAAAGAACTGATAGCTCAGTTTATAGAACACAGAAAGGAGATTGTAACTAAAAGAACTGAGTTTGAGCTTCGCAAAGCCGAAGAGAGGCTTCATATATTGGAGGGCCTAAAGATTGCACTTGATAACCTCGATCGGGTGATTTCATTGATTCGAAACTCTGCAAGCCCCAATGAGGCAAAAGAGGGACTGATTTCTAAATTCTCTCTCTCAGATATACAGGCTCAGGCGATTTTAGATATGCGTCTTCAGAGGCTCACTGCACTTGAGAGGGAGAAAATTATTGAGGAGAGGGATGGATTAATTAAAACAATTAAGCACCTACGAGAAGTTCTCGAAAAGGAGGAGCTTCTTTTCGATATTATTGTCAACGAACTTGAGGATATTAAAAACCGATACGGCGATGAGAGAAGAACTGAGATTATTGATAACATTGAGGAGATTTCATTAGAAGACCTAATTGCCGATGAAGACATGGTTGTGACGGTTACACATGAGGGTTATATAAAAAATACCCCTCTTAGTGTTTACAGGAGCCAGAGAAGAGGCGGGAAGGGCAAAACGGGGATGAGCACAAAGGATACGGATTTTGTAGAGACTATATTTGTTGCTTCTACGCACAGCTATGTCCTGTTTTTTACAAATCTGGGACGGTGCTACTGGTTAAAGGTCCATGAGATTCCCGAAGCCGGTCCTACGGGAAAGGGGAAGGCCGTAGTAAACCTCCTCAATCTCTCGTCTGATGAGAAGATAGCCGCAGTCCTTCCGGTGCGTGAGTTTAAAGAAGATAAGTTTGTTATTATGGCTACAAAAAATGGAATGGTAAAAAAGACAGAGCTTATGGCATATTCAAACCCGCGTGCAGGAGGCATAATAGCCGTAAATGTACGCGACGGCGATGAGCTTATTGGCGCTGAAATTACGGGCGGAAACAATGAAATCCTTCTTACAACCCGATTCGGTCAGGCCATTAGGTTCAGTGAAGAGGAAGTGAGAGAAACCGGAAGAGGAGCAACGGGCGTTATAGGAATTAGGCTTGAGGATAATGATGAGGTTGTCAGCCTTGAGGTAATTGAGAACCAAAATGCTCAGATCCTCACCGTTACCGAGATGGGATATGGGAAGAGAACCCCCGTTTCTGAGTATAGACTTACGGCGCGAGGGGGGAAAGGGGTCATTACAATTAAAACCACAGGGAAAAATGGTCGCGTGGTAGGTGCCTTCCAAGCGACAGATGATATGCAGGTAATACTGATTACGACTCATGGAAAAATAATTCGAATGGAGGCTTCGGAGATTAACGTTTACGGAAGAGGCACGCAGGGTCTTAGACTTATTGATCTTGAACCGGAGGAAAGGGTTGCTGCTGTGGCAAAGGTTATTGATAGGGATTAGATTTGTAATCCCTATAATTGTCATACTTGCATGCTCCTCTCAAGATTCCGGTTCGCTTTTTAATGACGGACAGAGGCTCTGGCAAATGGGCGAGTATGAAAAGGCGGTTCATAAGTTTGAAAAATCCGTTGAGGCGGACTCTTCGGGGCCGCTTGTGCCGGAAGCGCTCTTCATGGTAGGTACGATTTATTACAATCTGGATAAATATAACAAGGCCATTAAGGCTTATGAGAGGCTAAGGACGGATTTCCCGGAGGATAGGAACATACCGCGTGTCAATGAAAACCTGGGGAAAATGTATATGGACCTTAAAAATTATGAAAAGGCCATCCCGCTTTTTGAGGAACTTCTGTCCAGATTTCCGCTTTACGATAGGAGAAATCAGGTAAGACTCTTCCTTGCCGAGAGCTATCTCAAATCTGGAAGGGCACAGGAGGCAAAAAGCGCATATAGAGGGCTTTTAAATTCTGTCTTCCGTGCTCAGGCGCTCTTTGCACTTGCTACAATTTACCAATCCGAGGGGAATTGTGAGGAGGCAGTGGGCCTGTTTGAAGAGGTTTCAAAGGATAGCCCGTATTATTTGGATGCCAAACTCTCCGAAGCCGATTGCCTCGAAGAGGATAAAAAGGTGGATGATGCGATACGTGTTTTAACTGACCTCACCGCCGAGGCCCCACAGTATAAACCGCTTATAGAACTCCAAATTAGCCGTATAAAACAGAAGCATTCGGGAGTTCCTATAGATACCGAGGAAAAGAAATAGATTCCGAGATATTAAGGCTGAGGTTTATAGATTGATTATTTAACTGCCTCTATTTATTCATGCCCAAATTAATTTCAAACCTTTGGGAAAATCATGATTCGAGAAATAGAAAACGTCTTTGCCAAATTGCAGGGATACAGATGCTTTGGCTGTGATCCGACAAATGATTTGGGGCTCAGAGTAAGGCTATTTGCCGATGATGAAAAGGGAGAGGTTTTTGCAACAATAAAGCCCGAGGAGCGTCTGTCCGGTTTCCCCGGTGTTCTTCACGGTGGGATTCAGTGTGTTTTAATTGATGAGGTGGCGTTCTGGGCAATGTTCGATAGAATAAAGAGAATAGGGGTTACAGTTAAAATTGAGATGGAGTTTTTAAATACCGTCAGAATCTCCTCTCATATAGAGGTCAGGGGCAAGATAGATAGGATTGAAGGAAGGGACGTTTTCATCACGGTAGAGATATTGAATAACAATAACGAAGTCTGCACCCGCGGCAGGGTTGTTTATCATATTGCTAAAAAGGAGACCGTATTTAAGGTATTGGGGAAAGAGAGATTCATCCCAGAGTTTTTGAAATACTTAGAGGATTAGAAATGATTAAGCTCTACGACCATCCAATATCGGGGAATTGCTACAAGGTTAGACTTGCCCTCAGCCAGATTGGAATAAGATATGAAAAAGTAAATGTAGATATTTTTAAAGGGGAGCAGAGCAGACCTGAATTTGTAATGCTCAATCCAAACAAGAAGATACCTGTCCTTGTTGACGGAGATTTTATTCTATGGGAATCGAATGCAATACTTCTTTATATCGGAAGGAAATTTGCTCCAAACCCCCTTTATTCGGAAGAACCAAGGGTTTTTGGCCTAATCTCCCAGTGGTTATTCTTTGGAAAGACAACAATTGACCCCAGCCTTGCGAGGGCGCGTTTTATTACCAGGTTTATTCCAAAGGAGAGTCAGAACGAAAAGGAGCTTATAGGGCTTCGCGAAGCGGGTAGGGCAGCGCTTCAGATTTTAGATGACCATCTTAAGAAGAACGATTTCTTAGCCGGTTCTTATTCAATAGCCGACATAGGATGTTATGCCTATGTGCACATCGCCGAAGAAGGCGAGGTTAGTCTTGCTCCATTTTCTGCCGTCCGTGAATGGTGTAACCGAATTCGCTCTCAGTCGGGATATGTGCCTATTTATTAGAAAAACGGTAGCCCTGAGAGGTACAGACTATTTTCTACGGAATTACAGTTAAGTTGGAGATGGTATATCTCCTGGAAGTCCTGTATGCCTTATGTAGACACGAGTAAACTTTCCATGCGTTACATTAACCATAGCAGGAACATTAATAGGGTCTGCTATCTGGGCGTTTACTAGGTCAATGCCCATCACGGACCCGTGTGTGCCGTCCATAGTGAGCATAGGGTTTAATCCGCTTTCATAATAAGTCAAGCCGTTTATGAAAAGCGCCTCTTGAGCGTTCTGATTGACCTGAGCATATAACTTAATCCCCTTTGCCACTATTATAAATCATTCAGATAAGCTAATCCCGAATCAAGACCAATACTTGTAGTCTTAGTAAAGAGGATTGTCGAATCTGCAGAGCCTTGTGTTGCAAACACGCAATATCTTATCCATATCCAGAAAAAGGCATCAAAGACTATAGAAGGCTGAACAGAATCTGGTGAATTTAGGATTGCGACATTCTCAGGTGTAAGAAGTGCCCCATCTTTGGCGCGGAGGGAGTAATCATAGCTACGGCCTTCTTCTGGAACTGTAATGGTTAACCGCCGTCTAATCCTTCAATCGCCATATGGTTACCCAATTGGAAGGTTATTGTAAATCTCCATGAACTATTATTGTGTAAGAATAGGGAACTGAAGGTACTGTAATATTTTAATATTTCCGGAGACACATTGATCTTCAAGAAGAAAAGTACCTTCTTTATTACCGACAGAATTTACGGCGTTTTGTATGGTGGATGTATCATCCCGCCACATTTAATAACAACAATATCGGCAAAAGCATATGAGCTAACTAAGGGGTTTTGAAACAGGTTCTAACTAGAATTAGAATAAAGTTCTTCATAGGTTACTTCCCCTAACTGGTTTGATATAATGGGCATAGGATATGAGAGTGATCAAGCTGTATTCTCATAAAAGAGGGTCGGCAGAGAAAAGGGCAATTGATAAATGAGTCGGCTTAATTTTGGAAGTTATGGACGCCTCATTGGACACCAACAAAAAACCACAATCCTCCACAGTTGCTGACTTATCAATCGTAAGTGTAGGAAAGTAGGTGATTATTCGCTGGAGCGGGAAACGGGACTCGAACCCGCGACCCTCTCCTTGGCAAGGAGATGCTCTAGCCAACTGAGCTATTCCCGCTCTAATTCATAAGATAGCAAGGTAAGGCGGTATTGTCAAGAAACCACTAAACTACTCTGTGCTTTTTGTGTAGAATTACTGATATATTATACAGTTCGTTTAATTGATGATGGGGAAGCGAATAAGTAATTGCAAAGGGGGTGTTTTCTAGTTTCTATCGGTTGCTTGTAAATAGAGTTTAATAGGTTGGTGTTGATTTTCATGAGAAATAGGGATAGAAAGGCCCTGATTTCACAGGCAAAAAGGGTAGTAATCAAAATAGGAAGCAGCGTTCTCACAAACGAGTACGGTGAGATTTCCGAAGGCGTGTTTGATGAGATTGCAAGAGAGATTTCTAATGTTAAATCGAGAGGGGTAGAGCTTGTTGTAGTCTCTTCCGGGGCTATTGCTGCGGGGATGAAAAAGCTCAGGCTTAGGGAAAAGCCCAGGGATGTTTTAATGAAACAGGCTGTTGCCGCATGCGGGCAGAGCACACTTATGTGGTACTATGAAAAAGCGTTTTCAGCCTTTGGTGAGAGGGTCGCTCAGATTCTTCTTACTCACGACGCGCTTTCAATAAGAAAGAGATTTCTAAACGCACGCAAGACCCTTTTTACGCTCCTTGAAATCGGCGTAATTCCGATTGTAAATGAAAACGACACGATCGCCGTAGAGGAAATCGTCCTTGGCGATAATGATAGGCTTGCCGCCCTTATTACTAACCTCGTAGAGTCGGACCTGCTTATTCTCCTCAGCGACATTGACGGTCTCTATAGTAAGGATCCGAGAAACCACAGAGACGCCGAACTGATATCGGTAATAGACGAAATAGACGAGAGGATTGAAGAAATCGCGGGGGAGACCCTTGGGAAAACCACAACCGGAGGAATGAAAACAAAGATCGAGGCATCAAAAACCGCTGCCGCGTTCGGAATCCCCACTATTATCGCGAATGGAAAAAGACCGAACACCCTCTCGGGGATTTTTTCTGGAAAAGAGATTGGGACGCTTCTTCTTCCGGCAAAAGAGAGCCTCAGTAGTAGAAAGCACTGGATAGCATTTACACTTAAACCATCGGGGGAGATCGTAATTGATGATGGGGCAAAAAGGGCTATCGCTTCATTGGGGAAGAGTCTTCTTCCATCGGGAATAAAAGATATATTCGGGGATTTTGAGATAGGTGAGCTTGTAAGGTGCGTTGATGAAAGGGGAATTGAAGTAGCAAGAGGACTTACCTCTTACAGTTCTGATGAGATAAGAAAAATAGCGGGAGCTAAGACCTCTGATATAGAAAAGATACTCGGATATAAATACAGCGACGAGGTAATCCATAGAAATGATTTGGTTGTTATGCCGACCTGAAATCCTCTTTAAAGTGTTGTTGACTCTAATACTCTGCTGAAAAGGATTCTATAAAAACAAATTATAACTTATGAACTTCTCAAATTGGCGGTGAAAATCAGGCGGGATTTTTGCTAGAATTTTTCTTCAGAATTTTTATAAGCCCAGTCGATTAATTCCACTATATGTAACACTTCCATTTTCAATTTGTGTTTTTTTATTCCACTTTTAATCTGAATCATGCATCCTGGATTTGGGGCTACGACGACATCTACTCCGGTTTTTTTAATTTTTTCTATCTTCTCATCCAAAATTACCTGAGACATCTCGGGATGTGTAATATTATAAATCCCCGCACTTCCGCAGCACCTGTTTGACGATTCCATCTCTACAAGTTCAACCCCAGGGATTGATCGGATTAAATCTCTCGGTTGATTTATTATCCTCTGCCCATGTGCAAGGTGACAAGGGTCTTGATATGTAACTCTCAGGTTTAGTCTGATTGGGTCTCGGGCTAATGGAATCCCGCAGAGGAATTCGCTTATGTCCTTTATCTTACGGCTAAATATCTCTGCTTTTTCGGAATATCTCGGATCGTCTCGCAAGAACTCTCCATATTCCTTTAGCATTGCGCCGCATCCGGCCGAGTTGGCTATTATTGCATCGAGATTCCTGCCCAAGAAGGCATCAATATTTCTCTTTGCCATCTCCTTTGCGACCCTTGTTTCTCCATTATGCACATTAAGCGCGCCGCAGCAGGTCTGGTTTTTAGGGATTACCACTTCGCATCCGTTTCTTCTCAAAACCCTGGCGGTTGCCTCATTTACGTTACCGAACAGAATACTCATCACGCATCCCGATATAAATCCCACGCGAAATCTTTTTTTGCCTAGGGGTAAGAGCGTTTCCTCCTCTGGGGAGAAGAATTTCTCCGGTATGTCGGGAAGAAGCGATTTGGCTTGAATGAGGCTATCCGGCAGAAGGTTGTGTAGGGGGGTTCTGAGAGGGCTTTTTTGGTAGAGTCTAAGAATACGGGCGAGTATCCTGAGCCTTGTGGGGGAAGGGAGGAGCCTTTTGAGGGCAGTGTTTGTAAGGAAACGGCCAAGCGGCGAGCCTGTGGGGCCGATTATTTCCCTTGCGGACTCGAGTATCTTTCCAAACCTCACCCCCGAAGGACAAACGCTCTCGCAGGCCCTGCATCCGAGGCAAAGATAAATGTGTTCCTCGAACCTATCATTCGGTTCGATTCTGCCCTCGGCAACGGCTCTTGAAAGGTGTATTCTCCCCCTTGGAGACTCGGTCTCAAGTTTGGTAACCCTATAAGTGGGACACTCGGGAAGGCATATTCCACAATGAATGCACTTGTATATCTCATCAAGCCCTGCCTTTATCATATAACAAATAGATTAACACAGGAGCGGTTATGCGCCTAATATTGAATTTGAGTTTTACTTAATTTTTCCCCCTTGAATAAATATGCTTCTATCCTGTTGGGGACGCAGGCCCGGAATATTCAAACGCATCCGGTATAGACTGCTACGCCCGCAGAGATATAGCGTTTTGCCGTCTTCATCGCCCCATGCCATGTTGTGGACGTACTTGGAAGTAATAATTGTGCCGAGGGGTTTCCCTTCGGGTGAGATTATCCAAAGCCCGCCGGGACCTGAGACATAGAGATTGCCATTCTGATCTACTTTAATTCCATCAATTCCATCCTCTCCGGGTGCGCTCGTCATATCGAAAAAGACCTTGCCGTTCTTGAGTGTGCCGTCCGTCTGCACTTCGTAGCGCATAATGACCTTTCCATTTTCGCCCAACTTGCTAACGGGATCATCGTCCTTACGTGGGTACTGACCGACTAGAGAGCGGGGCCAGTTGCCTACATATAAATATTTCTCATCGGGTGAAAATGCAATGCCGTTCGGTCCGGAGAGGTCTTTGCTGACGGGCTTAATCTGACCGTTGATCAAAGCGAATACACCGCTGAATCGAATCTCCTTGCGGGGATCATCAAAGAACTTTGGAAGCCCAAAGGGTGGATCGGTAAAATAAAGCGTCCCGTCGGAGCGGTAAAATAAATCCAAAGCGCCATCCAAACATTAGCTGGTAGGGCCGATCCGAATGAGCGTGCGGGATTCATGCTCATTCCGGAGAGGGGAGCCTCAAGCGTTATATATATATTGCCACCAGCGCTCCGGCAAATAGACCCGTAAACCGCGCAATGCTTAAGGTGTTAGATACCGTCAGTATAACGGACATGAGGACAAAAGAGATAATCAATTCAGCCACGAATGCGACACTGGTGCCATCCATGCCTGGGATTGTGACGGCATAATTGACGGAAGGGTGTGCGATTGCATCTCTAATCACCGCCGCGGTAATCAAAACCCCGACCAGTCCGCCAATGAATTGCGCGATGACATAGAAGAATGCGTCCCAGGGCTTAACCTTGGATTTATATGTGCCCCCGATTGCTTTCCCCAAGGCGAGTAGATAATACCGATTGCTGTAAGACCCATTGCTATGCCTATCAGCATACGCCTCAAAAATGGATCAGCGATTGCGTGCCGGACGGGCGAATCCGGGTGTTCAAGGATTATGGTAAATAGACTTGCCGAAACCATGAATATACCAAGCCCTGCGGCCTCCATCATATATTCGGGCCAGTGGTGCCTTAGCCTATTGAGCATATCAGAGCTTGGGTGGGCACTTGATTTGGAAAACGGCTTCAAATCAAGCTTTTGCATGTCGGAGGACTGCTGAAGGATTAAAGCCCCCTGTCCAGGCATTGGGTCGAGTCTTTTGTCTTCGTTCATATAATTGCCCTCTCTTTGACCGGAGCGGGGTTTGATATATGGTCGGCCTCTTCTTCGGAATGAGAAACGGTCGGAGCGCGAAACGTAATGAATTGAACAAGGTCCTTTGAGAATATCAGGTCTAACGTCCAGTCCAATGCAACGCGCAGTTTTTTTCAAATCGTGGCAGTTTACTGAGGTATATTGTCCACCACAGCCACCAGGCAATAAACCCTGAGAAATTGATTCCCATGATATTGGCAACGCCAGTGCGTCTTCCAATTGCTGCCAACTGTCCAATGGTTGAAAAGACAAACGGTTTTTTCTTTCTGTTACTGATCGCCGATATAATATTTTGGGTAACGACTTTTCCCTCACGCAGTGCGTGTTGGGCTGTAGGCGGACAGTATTGTCCGGTCTTACGGTTGGGAATCAGGGCACAGTCTCCGAGTGCCCACACACCAGGCCAATCCGGGACCTCCATATACTCGTTGACTATCAACCTGCCCCGTTCCTTTTTACAGGGAAGTGTATTCAAAAGCGGGTTCGAGGATGTTCCTGCTGTCCAGACAATCATATTCGTTCTTATCATCGTCCCATCGCTGAGTTCCACACCATGGTCTGAAACCCCTGTTACCTTGGTGTTGACTTGGATTTCCACCTTTCGTTCAGACAGTTTTTTCTGTGCATAGGCGCCGAGCTTTTCGCCGAGTTCTGGTAGAATCACGGGTCCCGGGTGTACGAGTACCACTCGGACAACATCTCGGACAACATCCTCGTTCAGATGTGGATAGAATTTGATGGCTTCACGAATAAAGTCATTTACAGAGGCAATGGTTTCAACCCCGGCGAACCCTCCGCCGGCAACGACAAACGTAAGCAGAGGCCCGCGCATGAGAGAGCAGCACTCTGTATCGGCTTCTTCTAGGTGTACAATCAGGCGATTGCGCAGGTGGATTGCATCGCCCAGTGATTTCATTGTGAGTGCACGCTCTTCTAGCCCCGGCAGGTTATAGAAATTCGTGATGGAGCCAAGGGCGACTACTAGATAGTCGTACTCAAGATAATGATGGTGATGGTCGAACCAATGAGAGACAGTCACACACTTGGAGGGCAGGTCAATGTGCTCAACGTCACCTTCAAAGAACTTTACACGCCTCAGGAGCCTGCGTACCGGATTCACAATGTTTGTCAGGTCTATGTCGCTCGCCGCCACCTCATGGAGCATAGGGGTGAAGAGAAAAAATTATCCCTGTTTACCAGTGTTACCTCCGCGTTTTGATTGCGGGCGAGCCATTTTTCCAATTCTATGGCCGCATACAAACCTCCAAAACCGCTGCCCAAAATCAAAACCTGTTTTCGTCCGTCTTGGCTCATAAGAGGCATTCTCCATCTAGTGCGTTTATCCAATATCTCGTTTATTAGACAAGTGGAAATTATAAATAGATTTATTGATTGGAATCCTATTATCAGTGCTTGGCAATTATACAAACTTGATGTAACATAGACGGAGATCAGTATGATACCGGCGGATGAAACCTTCCATGGAACCTTCCCATTTAGGCCGCATTTTTGCGAGGCGGCCGGGTTTCGTATGCACTATGTTGATGAAGGAGAAGGAGAACCGATCATCTGTCTTCACGGCGAGCCGACATGGGGGTATATATATCGTAGATTCATTCCGCCTCTTTCAAAGACGCACAGGGTGATCGTGCCGGATCACATGGGTTTTGGAAAGAGTGAAACGCCTCAGGGTAAAGAATATACACTTCGCACACATGTAGAGAACCTATCGGCGCTCATAGAAGAGCTCGACCTTTGGGACATTACATTCGTCTCCCAGGACTGGGGCGGTCCCATAAGTGGTGCCTATACAGTTCGCTGCCCCGATCGCGTCAAACGCTTTTGTTTGATGAATACACTCCTCGGTTATAGCCCGTTTGTAAAAAATGCGCCCAAGTTACCGTACTTACACACTTCACCCTGGTTCACTTGGATTGCCGAGGGACTAAAGGACGGTTCGTATTATGAGGTGATGGGTAATCTGGGAAGTACCGTTCTCAGTGTCATGAAGATCTTCGGGTTTGAAAATTCCGCAGTTGTTGATGAAACCTGGCTCCACGCATATTCCGCGCCCTTTGAGAATAAAGAGGAGTGTAAAGGTGCCATTGAGTTCCCCCCTCGATGTTGCCCTACAAAGGGTGGCCGATTATGTCAAGGAAGGAACGGGCGGCATTGAAGAGTTGCGAAATAAACACGTCATGCTTGCCGAGGGGATGCGTGATCGGGCTATTCCTCCAGAAAGGGCTATCACGGACTTTAGAACCCTATTTCCCAAGGGACCGGTAGTTGAATTAGAAAACGTTGGCCACTTCTGTCAGGAGGATGCGCCGGAGACACTGGTTGCTTTGGTACGGCAGTTTATTCAGATGACCTAGAGCGAATTGCGTTTGCATATGTGGGATTTAAAGTATTCGTCATGCCCGTTTCCCGGTTTAACCGGGGAATCAATTGATCATTCAAAATTACTGGATTCCCACTAAAGCTTGTCCTCACATGTATTAAGTGGAGAACATACGGGAATGACAACTCTATAGTTGATACGCTTAATGACAAACCGCACTCTTTAGTCAAAACACAATACCTTACCCCAGATACTTTTCATATGTGTCCCTAATCCAGAATATATCCGTACCGGAAGAAAGCAGGGCGGTCATCATAATAGTCTCCGCAATCTCTTCTTTACTTATCCCCAGGGCAATGGCCTTCTTTATACGGGATTCCGAGCAGTGTGGGCAGCGACCGTGAACAGCAATGGAGACAGCGATTAGGGCCTTTGTTTTCTTATCTAAAGCGGTTTCACCCTCGACCGCATTATAAAAGTCCCCCCAGCCCTTTGCCATCTCCGGGGCTCGCTTCTCAAACCACCTTTTTTCATCTGCCATTTTCTTTAACCTCCTTTTTTGTTTTTTACTCTTGTAGGTTTCCTCTAACCCCTTCCCTTGGGCCGCTTTTCAAAAATAACCCTATTATACGCCGTGATTAAATCCCTTCTTGAAAGCAATCCTACAATCTTTCTCGAACCGCTCGATTCGACTACAGGAAGAATCTCTACGGTTTTTTTAGCCCATTTTTTAAGGACGGTATCAAGCGTCTCATCCGGGGTTACTGTTATTACATTTAGCGTAGCGACCTCCTTAACAACAATCAAATCCTCCAGAGACTCTTCAAATATCCACTCTCTCAGGTCTTGAATTGAGATTATTCCCGTGAGAAGCCCTTTTTCATCTACGATCGGAAATGTTGTGTAGTGGCTTTTCGGTATATACTCTATTAGCTTTCTGAGGGTCGCATTCTCTGGTATGGCTTCGATATCTCGAGTCATGACGTCCTCGACTCGAATTAGGCCTAAATCACCTGTTTCCAATTTTTCCTCTATATCTATACCCATCCTCTTAAATTCTATGCTCTCAAGTGAACCTCCGACTAAGAGTCGTGCTACCACACTTCCGAGAACTGAGCTAATCATTATCGGGACCACAACCTGATATGTCTGTGTCATTTCAAATATTAGAAATATCGATGTAAGCGGGGCTTGTGTGACCGCTGCAAGAAAGGCTCCCATTCCGACAGTTGCATAAGCACTACTGAGACCAACCGTTCCCGGGAAGATAATCTCGACAACCTTCCCAAATGCGCTTCCTACCATTACTCCTATAAAAATGGAGGGTGCAAATATCCCACCCGGCCATTCTGAACCGAGTGTGATGGAGGTCGCAATAGGTTTCAGAAGGATTAATCCGAGTATTACCCAAAGCGGTAGTTCACCAAGCAGTGCCTTTTCAACATGTTCGTAACCGTTTCCAAGTACATAAGGAAGAAATATTCCTATTAGGCCTATTATGCACCCCCCTAAAATGGGCTTTACTCTTGGGGGGGGAGCTCTAATCTAACAAAGGTGTCTTTTGTCCAATAAAAGAGCTTAATAAAGCCCGATGCGAGGAGTCCTGTAACGAGTCCCAAGGTCGCGTAAAAGAAAAGCTCCTTGTAGCTTACAAGCCTATAGAGAGGCACCCTAAATATAGGCGTATCTCCTCTCAGAGCACGTGATGTGATTGTGCCTATTGCCGATGAAATCACAATTGGAACAAAGCTTTCAATCTTAAAATCCCTAAGAAGGGCAATCTCTTCGGCAAAAAGAACACCGGTAATCGGAGCGTTAAATGTTGCCGCTATTCCTGCCGCAACCCCACAGGCAACAAACACACGGATTTTGTTTCTAGAGATCCTTAGAATCTGTCCGACAAAGCTACCCACCGCACCGCCTATCTGTGCAATTGGCCCTTCCTGTCCTGCCGAGCCGCCAAATCCGAGTGTTACACATGACGCAACTGTTTTTGCTATCGTTTCCTTTGGCTTTAGTACTCCGCCCTTTAGGTTTATTCTCTCAAGAAACTTTGGGAAACTGTAGCCTAAGGCCTCAGAGGGGGGAAAAATAAAGGAAAGGAGAATTAGAATAAGTCCTCCGCCTATGGTTGATACTATTACAAACGGTGAACCCCAAAGGGGCATAACCGCTTTGGAATAAATAAATTGATAGCTTTCTATGAAAGCGAAATTCGTAAGCTCACCGAGAAACCCTATTAGAATCGCTACGAATATAAAAAACGTATACTCATTTGAAAATAGCAAATAGATGCGATGCACCAACCGCCTAAAATTACTCTTAATTGGTTCAGAGCTAGATTCTTTTTGCGATTCTTCCATTGCTTAATCTGGCTCTTTCATGACAAATCTAGTCTCACCGATACCCTTGGAAATGGGGGTGCAGCCCTTATTTTAAGATTCTTATCATTTAAATCCACTGACGGTTCGAAGGCTCGGCGGTCTCTATGCGAGCAAGCTTGAATCAAATAAAGAAAATACTATACATAATGAGGCATTTTAATTATACCGTAATTAGAACATGTGCGTGAGGCGGCAACTTATCGCAGGGGCCGTTTGATATTACAGGCTTAACGTTTCCTTTATTGTAATCCGGCAGCAGGCATATTACATTACCCTCTATTGTCTGCATTCCCTCCTCATGCGCCGAGAATGCGGATGAGACCGCAAAAGCAAGAACCAGCATTAAAGATAGAGTAAGTAGGCTAACTCTCTTCATTTCTTACCTCCCTAATCTTGATTTTGTCTAGTTAGACGTTAGGGAGGAGGAAAGGGATTTAAAAATTTGACGGTGTTGAGAATGACGGGCGGATTAACCCTTAGTTGAGAATCCTTTAATCTTCTTTTGAATAAATTCTCTCACCCGATTTTTTGCCTCTGGCGGAATATCCTCATATCGTAAAGATCGTGTGGATTGTATGGTTTTTTGTATGTATTTAAAAAGGCTACACAGTCCGGACAGAGACTTAAATGCTCCTCAAACGCCTGGGTCGCTCTGGGATCCATCTTCCCCTTTATGTAGTCCATAATCAGAGACACAACCCGCTTACAGGTTATCTTGGCTCCATTTGATAATTTCTTTCACCGGACTGGATTTTGCTTAACCATTAAGGATTGGACTGAATGTAAATATTCTAATTGACTTTAGACGTTAGAAAAGAGTGTTTGGATTCGGGTTAGAGGTTTAATTTGAGGACGCGGTTTTCTATCCTGCATCATGAATCATGTATCTTGTATCATTTTACATAATTGTGTCCAAGGGATTCCGACAGTTTACCGCGCAGAAAGAGTCGCGCTCTATGGAGTCGCGCCTTAACTGCCTGGATGGTTAATTCCAGAGCCTCTCCAACCTCGCGGTTTGACATATCTTCGAGATCGCTCATCACTACCACAGTCCTGTCTACAGGCGAAAGCTGATCCAGAGCCTGGTGTATAATCTGACTGATTTCATTGCCGGCGACGAGTTTATCAATGTCTTGAGACCAATCAATCACGGGCATAAGATGATGGCCGTCCTCCTTAAATTTGAGCATATAGTCATCCAATGAGACCTCTTTTTCTCTTTTACACCGACGGAGTTTTGTGAGGGCTGCATTCACAGTAAGACAGTAGAGCCATGTTGAGAACTTCGATTTGCCTTGAAAGGTCTTTGCCTTCCTATAAGCCAGCAGGAAAACCTCTTGGACAACATCTTCTGCGTCGGCCTCGTTTCCTGTAAGCTTTAGCACCTGACGATACACCCTGCTGACATAGCGATCGAAGATTAATTCGAAGGCTCTATGGTCCCCCCCCTTGACACGCTCTATGAGCGATCGCTCTTCGTCGGATGGAATCACTAGCGTAATGTCTTTTGGGTATGCGCTGACCATAGAGGAATCATAATGGATTTCATTTTTTATCTTTTCAACCCCCGTGTTAACCTCTTCCATCTTTTCCCTCCTTCTGGGCATTAAAAATCCCACCCATGCGATTTTTTTCTATTCTCTGTCGTTACTTATCAATTTGTTTGCTTCTAGGAGCGTTTCAATGAATAGAGAGTAATTGACTATTAATACCCGATTATCCTTTATCCTCTTTAGTACTTTTAGGCTATTATTATCAATGAAAGCCACACCGGAGAGATCCAATACAACGGTTTTGCCTTTTTCATCCCTGTAATGTAGACATAACTCTTCTAAATCCGATGCCGATGTCCCAACCATTTTGTCATCCAATTTCAGGGCTATCGTTTTTTCATCCTCAGAGGTTTCTGTAATTCTAAGCATTCCTGTAATTTCTCCTACGCTGTTTTATTCGCAAAAGGTGTGCCAATATTGTAGGGGCAATTCATGAATTGTCCCTACTCTAGTCTAATTAGCTCAACTTATACGATTAATTGATTTCCTTTCCGTTATTTGTCTTTTATTTACTAATTCAATCCACGAAATATCGTGGCCGCCACGAAATATCATAGCAGATGGGACTTATGTTTAATCCGGATTCAACTTATGAACCTCAAATCCCTTTATACATGCCAATAAGGCTGTGTATTGTACTGAGGTCTTGAACCTTGATTCACATCGGTTTGAAAGCTATATTGTATGTAATAGCTAAGCTTCTATGACAGACAAGTCATGAAAGACATTGATGGGAAGGAAGAATCGGATCGAATCAGAGAAATTGAACAAAATGTTCAAGAATCCAACGAGAGACTGTCCGCAGCGGATTCGGAATTGCTTCGGCACCTTGCGGCGGGGACGGCATCATCTCTGGCGCCGATTTTTTTTTCAATTCGCTTGTCTGCTATGTTGCCTCCGCGCTCCGCGTGCGTTACGCCTTCGTTACCGAGTGTACGGATGCAACAGTGACAAGGGTTCGTACGCTCGCCTTTTGGATGGGCAAAGGCTTTGGCGACAACTTCGAGTACGCTCTGGCTGACACCCCCTGCGAAAATGTAATCGGCGGTGATATGCTATTATCCAAAGGACTTACAGATACTCTTTCCCAAGGATAAAGGACTGGTCGAGTGGAGGGCAGAGAGTTTTCTGGGAATACCGATCCGCGATTCGAGGGGTCATATTTTGGGTCACCTAGCTGCACTCGATGATAAACCCCGCGGAGTGTCTATTTTGCGGATTTTTGCTGCCCGGGCAGGTATGGAACTGGAGCGCAAGCGGGCGGAGGAGAAATTGCTGGGAGCCTACAACGATCTGCGTCGCGTAACCGCGGAACTCAGTGTCCTGCTCGACGTTAACCGGGCCATCAGCCGACATCTCGAACGCGATGGGCTGTTCGGTGCTTTGGCCAGTTGCCTACGGGGTCTTTTGCGGATTGACCGGTTCGGAATAGAGCTTCCTCTCGGTGATGACAAACTGCAGGGGCATCTGCTGATACCGCGCGGCGGG
>PSLL01000005.1:111586-114292 GCA_040289575.1 Candidatus Dadabacteria bacterium
TTGAGCGTTTTCCGACAACCTTCCATGTAATGACCCAGGAGGGCGTGGAGTCACTCTGCGCAATACCGCTACTGATCAGAGAAAACTGCCGCGGTGCCCTCTTCTTCATGGCCGCTGAGGAAGGAGCCTACAGAGACTTGCCTCAGGCTTTGCTTGAAAAGGTGGCGGTCGCCGTGGCAGTGGCGCTGGACAATTGCCTCGCGCACGAGGAGGTCCGCCGACTGTGCGACCGTCTGGCGGCTGAGAATGTGTATCTGCAGGAAGAGATTAAAACTGAATACAACTTTGAAGAGATCATAGGTCAGAGTATACCCCTTAAGAGGGTGCTGAGAAATGTTGAGCAGGTAGCTCACACAGATGCCACAGTCCTGATTTATGGTGAGACTGGCACGGGTAAGGAACTCATTGCACGCGTCATTCACAATCTGAGCCAACGAAAGGATAGACCCCTTGTCAAAGTAAACTGCGGAGCAATATCTGCAGGGCTAGTTGAGAGCGAGCTGTTTGGGCATGAGAAGAGGGCTTTTACAGGGGCTGTGCAGAAACGGATTGGTAGATTTGAATTGACAGACGGTGGGACAATCTTTTTAGATGAGGTTAGTGAATTGCCACTGGACACCCAGGTCAAACTCTTACGTGTATTGCAAGAAGGAGAGTTTGAGCGTGTGGGGAGCAGTAGATTAATTAAAGTGAATGTGCGTGTGATTGCTGCAACAAACAGGGATTTGGCGGGATCTGTTAAATCTGGTTCATTCAGGTCAGACCTATTTTATAGACTAAGTGTGTTTCCGATAGAGGTGCTGCCTCTTAGAGAGCGCAAGTCGGACATTCTGCTTCTTGTAAATTTCTTCATTACTAAGTTTGCAAAGAAGCTCAATAAGCAGATCCGGGGTGCCTCTAAAGAAACAATGGATAGGCTTATGAATTATCCCTGGCCTGGGAACATAAGGGAGTTACGGAATGTGATAGAGCGTGCTGTTGTCCTTGCACATGATTCCACGATCCAAATTGACGAATCGTTCTTAGGGCTAAGTGTGGGTTCACAGTATCAAGGCACGGTAGATACGCTGGAGGATATAGAGCGCAATCATATTCTTAGTGTTCTTGAGCAGACTAAGTGGATGATTGATGGCAAGAGGGGTGCCGCTTCAATTCTGAATATTAATCCCAATACACTCCGGTCTCGGATGCAGAAGCTCGGTATAAAGAGGCCGCATCGCACTAAATAGCCTCTGAGCTGAATCAATAATTTTATCTTCTAGACCGAAAGAAAAATGAAGGAGGTATTAAGTATTTTGGACAATATCCTTGTTTTATTGGGCAGGTGGAACAAATAAACAATAAGGAGAGAAGATGATGGAAACAACGCAAGATCAAGAAAAATGTAAACACAAGATACCATTTGATGAGTACTGTTCACTTTGCTATAGCGATTTTTTGAAGCATACAGATTATCATATAGCCACTGCAATAGACTATGAGCGATTTCGCAGAGAAATAAACCCAAGGAAAAAAGCTATATAACCAGACGGAGGTTCAATGGATGCAGTGGAGTTCATTGATTTTTTTTTCCTTAGGAATTTTCGTATCCGACTCTCCATATCCGCGGAGATTGTCATGAAGTAGTAATTGAGTAGCCTGGATGGTCTTATTGTATGTGTTTAGAAATGCCTCACAGTCCAGACAGTGTCTGCTTCCCCGGACAGATAGTCTATAATTAAGAGAGTAGGGTGTTTACAAGTCATGATAAATTTCCTTGACCTTGCCCACCGGTTTTGCTTAACCGTCTTATTGGCTCCTTTTAACCATCTCAGACCACAGCGGAAATACCATTCATCTTCCGATCTTCATATTCCAACTCTTCCTTTCTTATCAATTCGGGCGCCTTTCTTTGCCTACAATACTCTGCGCACTGCTGTATGAGTTTTGCCATCAGACCTGTCCATCCGGTTTGATGTCCTGCCCCTATCCCTGCGCCGTTGTCTCCATGAAAATATTCATAGAAAAGAATCAGGTCTCGCCAGTGTGGGTCGGTCTGAAACTTCTCAGTCCCGCCGTATACAGGACGCCACCCGGAGGAATTTCTAAGGAAAATCCTCATGAGTCTGTGAGATATTTCGGCTGCCACCTCCCAGAGCGTCATATATTTCCCTGAGCCGGTCGGACACTCCACTTTGAAATCGTCTCCAAGGTAATAGTGAAACTTCTGCAATGATTCGATGAGTAGAAAGTTCACGGGAAACCACACAGGCCCGCGCCAGTTGGAGTTTCCACCAAAAAGACCACTGCTCGACTCTGCGGGTTCGTAATTCACACCGTACTCATGCTCATTTATACCGAGTATATAGGGGTTCTTTAGATGGAATCTCGAGAGGGAGCGTATGCCGTAAGGCCCGAAAAATTCCGTCTCGTTTAGCATCTTCTCAAGTACTCTTTTCAGCTTATCCTGATTCACAATCGAAAGGAGCCTTCTCTCTCCTACGCCCGGTGTTTGTGTGCAGGCGATGTTTTCTCTGAAGTCTGGACGGTTCTTAATGAACCACTCAAGCCGTCCTCTGAAGCCTGAAAGATGCTTCAAGACCTCCGGCTCAAGCGTCTCAACGGCAAAAAGCGGGATGAGTCCAACCATTGAACGCACTTTCAATGATATGTGACTACCATCGGGCAGGTGGAGAACGTCATAGTAAAAACCGTCCTCTTCGTCCC
>PSLL01000005.1:114305-133569 GCA_040289575.1 Candidatus Dadabacteria bacterium
GATGTGATTCATAGCATCGGCGATATAGATGAAGTGTTCAAAGAATTTGCTTGCAATGTCCTCATAAGCCGGATTATATTTTGCCAGTTCAATGGCGATTGCAAGCATGTTGAGGCAGTACATTCTCATCCAGCTTGTGCCGTCGGACTGCTCTATGTGTCCTCCTGTGGGGAGCTGAACGCTTCTGTCGAAGACCCCAATGTTATCGAGTCCGAGGAATCCGCCCTGAAATACATTGTTCCCTTCTGCATCCTCTTGATTTACCCACCATGTAAAGTTCAAGAGTAACTTCTGAAATACGCGCTCAAGGAAGAGCCTATCCTCACGGCCATACATCTTTCTCTCTATGTTGTATATGCGCCATGCAGCCCAGGCGTGAACTGGAGGATTTACATCGTTAAAATTCCATTCATAAGCCGGAATCTGGCCATTGGGATGCATATACCATTCTCTTGTAAGCAGTATAAGCTGACGCTTTGCAAAATCCGGGTCAATCATTGAGAGCACAATAGTATGGAATGCCAGGTCCCATGCCGCAAACCAGGGATACTCCCATTTATCCGGCATTGAGAGGACATCGTCATTGTAGAGATGGAACCATTCATGGTTCCTGAGGCGTTTGCGCTCAGGCGGGGGGAGAGGGCAGGCCGGGTCTCCATTTAGCCAATCTTCTACCACATAATAGTAGAACTGTTTACTCCAAAGCATCCCGGCAAATGCCTGCCTTTGTACATTTTTCATCTCTTCTGTCATAGGAAACGGACTGATACGTTCATAGAATTCATCCGCCTCACGCTTGCGGTCTTGAAATATGGTCTCAAAGTCGGCTCTAAATGGCTCCGATAGGCTATTAGAGTCGCTGAGCCTCAGTGATACCGTTTTGGTCTCTCCCACACCGACATTGAGCACATAATGCGCTGAGACCTTTGTCCCCGTCTGATTGGGGTTTACGGATTCCTTCTTGCCGTGCACTATGTAATCGTTGATTCCATCCTTGACATAAGGAGAAGAATTGCCGACACCGAACGGCCTCTTATAGTTGGTCTCATTCTCGGTGAAGAGAAATTCATTTGGCTCTTCGCAGTAGAGCCACCTTTGTCCGAGGGTTGGGTGGGAGGCTTCTACTATATTTCTACGACCGTTCGATCTAATCAGCCTAAGAGAGGGTCTATCCTTGACGTGATTCTTGACCCATGACCATGTGTTGCGGAACCACATTGTAGGCAGGAGATGGAGAGTCTTCTCTTCGGGCCCACGATTTATAACGCTAATTTGGATAAGGATATTCTCGGGTGAGCTTTTTGCGTATTCTATGAAAACATCAAAATATCTGTCATCAGCAAATACGCCCGTATCGAGGAGTTCAAATTCCGGCTCCCCGCGGTCTCTTCTCCTGTTTTCCTCAACCAACTGTGAATATGGAAAGGCCCGCTGAGGGTACTTGTATAGATACTTCATATATGAATGTGTGGGTGTATTGTCGAGATAGAAGTAGTATTCCTTTACATCCTCTCCGTGATTGTCCTCACTTCCTGTCAGGCCAAAGAGCCTTTCTTTGAGAATAGGGTCTTGGCCATTCCAAAGGGCTATTGCAAAGCAGAGCCTCTGATGGTTATCAGAGATTCCGGCGATGCCATCCTCACCCCACCTATATGCCCTTGAGCACGCCTGGTCGTGTGTGAAATAGTCCCATGCCGTGCCATAAGGGCTATAGTCTTCCCTTACGGTTCCCCACTGCCTTTCGCTCAAGTAGGGTCCCCAGCGCTTCCAGTATGCCTTTCGGGTGCGCTCCTCTTCCAATCTTTTTTCTTCCTGTGTCGTCATATTTGGGTACCTCAAGTTGTTTTGATATATTAGATGATAGGGCTTTAAATAAGGATTTAAAGTGAATAAACTGGGGTAACCCAAGTGGTTTATCTCTGCCACTATGCCCTTGATAAGTCAATTCCCCGGTCTTTGCATCTGTCTACCATCCTCAATTAGCCTTGCGAACCTCTGTTTTCCCACATTCCGGGCATGTATGGGCTTCTTTAAGAACACCGCCGATGTATGGGTCTATATCATCCGGCTCGGATAGCGCCGCCGTGTAATCAACCTTATACGCATGGTGATTCATCTCCACGCCGCAATCTGGACAAATCATCTTATTTGATTTTTTATTGTCTTCTGACATATAGCCTTCCAGACTAAAGTCAATTATAAAAAATCTTATCGTTACTCCAGAGGGGACATTCTCACACCCGTACCTCAAAACCCTTGCCATCCATATTAGTTCTTTCAAGAATTTATCAATGCGCTTGATGTAGGCTTGATCTAGGAGATTGCCTGAGGAATCGAATATGTTTTGGATGCTGGAGAAGTTTCCGTCCCAAAATATGGTTACTAGTCCCAGCTCCCTCATCACGGGAAGTAGGCTTTGTATTACCCTCGTGCCTCCAAATCCCCCTGCGGAGACGCCACAGATTCCAACGGCCTTGTGTATATACTCCTTGAGGTTTGTATCGAGCACGTGCTTGAGGAGACCAGGATAGCCGTGATTATACTCCGGTGCGACGATAATTAATGCATCCGCGCGTATGACGGTTGAGGAGAATGTAGTATCCTTTATTGATTCACCGGCATCCATCGTCGATAAGGGAATATTGCGTATGTCAATCAATTCTGTCTCTACGCCATCCCGTTTCCTAACCTCTTCGACGACGAATCTCGCCACGTACTCGCTCATTCGTTTCTGGCGCGGCGTGCCAAGAATAACCGGAATGAAAATTGGTCGGTTTGCATCCATACTGAATCGTCCTTTTATTCTGTATTTAGCCACGGATTAACACAAATTATTTTTTTAATAAACTCTATTCGTGGAAATTCGTATCTATTAGTGGCTGATACTGTTTTCTCTTTCCCATGATTACAGAATCGGGGCAACTTCGCAAAATACCTTAATTGCGCCTTTGGCTTTAGTGAGGGTTTTCATCAACTCCTGATAGCTTTCGAGTCCTTTTACAGGATGTGTGAGAAAATCCAATAACCATCCCGGCCACTCAAGTTCAGCCTGGGAAAGGTCCTTGACTCCCATTTCAAAATACTCGCGATTGGCGTTCACAGTGCCTACTACAACCTTGTTGCCGAGTACAAATCCCAGATTGATCTTGTCTGATGGAACCTCGATTTCTCGCCCACCCCCTGTAACGCTGGCAAGAATTAGCACCCCATTTTTCCCCAGTATTTCCATAGCCTCAAACGCCAGAGGTGAAAATCCCGTCGCCTCAAAAATGATCTCAAATGGGCTACGTTCTTTTGCCTCTTTTACGAGTGTAGTATCCTGTGTACTGTGATAGCAACCGCCAATTTGTTCAATAAGGTCGGAATTTAAATACGGCGGTTTTGTCAGGCCGTATGTGCAGACCTCAAGACCCCTAAGGCGGAGAGCCATAGTTGCCAGAAGTCCTATCGTTCCTGCGCCGAGCACCGCAGCGCGTTTTGGATGCCAAACACGAAGGCGCCTCTGAATCTCATAGGCCTGTGCGATTCCCTTTTCAACCACGCTTGTAGGCTCAAGGAGAACCCCAACCTCTTTCAAACCCTTGGGCACTTTAATTATGTACTCCGGTTCATCCACATAGTATTCGGTGAGATAACCATGACGCAGATTGATCCCGCGCTCGAAATACTTATCGTCTGTCGTCATGTCGTACATGCCGATCTTATCGTAAATGCTGGTTCCGGGCCGACGCACGGTCGCGGTGACATAATCGCCCACCCTTAGCTCCCTGACACTTGGTCCAACCTCTTCAACAATGCCAAATGACTCATGCCCGATAATGAGGTAATCATCTCCTGGCGGCGCGGCCCCATATTCAGCCGCATTTATTTCTTTATCCGTGCCGTCTATGCCCACGCGCAAGATTTTTACAAGCACGCCTCGTCCATTTGGAATGTCGCTCACCTTGGGCTTTTGCACTGAGCGCAGATGCACAGAATTGGGTTTTCTGGGGATTAGAGCAATGGCTTTCATATTTATGTTCTCCTTAAATACCATTTTGATATTTTTATTCTATAGGGTAGATTTCTGCGCCTGCTCCCACGTATATTCTCTAACCAATTATAATTGTCATTTATATGTCCCAATCTTTCAAGAATCTTTTTCGCATATTGTTCGTTCATTTTTCTACTAACTACTGCGTGGCCATAAGCTCCAGTGTCCATCCCGGAGCGATGGGGGGTGCCCCGGCCTTTATTGTTTCTCCATCGAGCTTGCCGACAAACGATATGTGCCCCATTGGATATTCCCATATCATTCGGTGCATAGAAGAGGTCATTGGATTGTCCAAACATCATCGCGAACGATAATCTCGATCCCGGGGTCGCAGTAAATGTGAATTCATATACTCCAGCCGGTCCAATCGGACCAGGAGCCGTCGCGCCTACAGGGGTATTAAAGATACTGATTGATTTGACTCCGGGCTGTTTCTTGAGCGACTCCGCAAGCATTGCGGGATTGCCGTCCTCAGGTTGGGCCTCAAGGCCCTTATCGCGATCATATTTTTCTGTTTTAAAAAGCGGAGCATTCTTGTCGTGTACTAACCAAACACCGGGGGATAATGCAAACGGCCAGTTAGTGTCATTCGAGGCTGTTTGTCCATCTGGATTTGAGATGTTCTCGATGCGGGCTTTGAACTTGGTGGCACCCCAATGTTGGGCTGGAAGCCCTGACCGAAATCCTGAGGCTATAAAAACCAGACTAATGATTGATGTTATATGTAATACTTTTCGCAACATATACATATCTCCTATTTTTGAATGGTTTAATCTGATTGCGCCTAATTAGATGTTGGGAGAGAAAGCAAGGATGCACATTTGACTTACTCAAAGACTCGGATAGATTCTATTTCTGTAATTTCTTAGCATCATTGAGGAGATGGGGACAATTCATGAATTGTCCCCATAATAGCAATCATTGAAGGAGGACTACTGAATATGTCAAAAGAGGGATTCAGAATTGAAAGCGATTCAATGGGTGAGATGAGGGTTCCTGCTTCTGCATACTACGGTGCTCAGACAGCGAGGGCGGTTGAGAATTTCCCAATAAGCGGGATTCGTTTCCCTAGGCCGTTTATTAGGGCGATTGGAATGATAAAGCTCGCCGCCGCACAGGCGAACGTGGAACTCGGACTCCTTGACCCAAAGATCGGAGAGGCCATATCAAAGTCGGCAAAAGAGGTAATAGATGGAAAGTTAGACGACCATTTTGTTCTCGATATATTTCAGACAGGTTCTGGAACCTCGACAAACATGAATGCGAATGAGGTTATATCCAACCGCGCAAATGAAATCCTCGGGGGGAAAATCGGCGATAGAAAACCTGTTCACCCGAATGACCACGTAAACATGGGTCAGTCAAGCAATGACGTGATTCCTACGGCTATTCACGTATCCGCCCTTGAGGCGATTGAAAAAAAGCTGTTGCCCGCGCTTAAAAGGCTTCACGGGGCATTGGCCGATAAGGCAAAGGAGTTTGATCGGATTGTAAAGATCGGGCGCACCCACCTTCAGGACGCGACTCCGATTAGACTTGGGCAGGAATTTAGCGGGTATGCGACCATGGTCGATCATGGAATAAGAAGGGTTGATGGTACAAGACACCATCTATCTGAACTTGCAATTGGGGGAACGGCGGTCGGAACTGGAATAAATTCACACCCCAAGTTTGGTAGTCTCGTGGCAAAGAATCTAACAGATATGACTGGGATCAATTTTAGAGAGGCAGAAAACCACTTTGAGGCTCAGGGTGCGAAGGATGCTGTTGTTGAGGCAAGCGGCGCGCTTAAGACTGTGGCTGTAAGCCTTATGAAAATAGCAAATGACATAAGGTGGCTTGGGAGTGGGCCTCGATGTGGAATCGGTGAGATACTGATTCCTCCGGTTCAGCCCGGCTCATCCATCATGCCCGGGAAGGTGAACCCAGTGATTGCGGAATCCGTCTGTCAGGTTGCGGCTCAGGTTATAGGAAACGACCTTACAATCACAATAGGGGGGCATTCTGGGAACTTTGAGCTCAATGTAATGATGCCAGTCATGGCTCATAATATACTCCAGTCAATAGAGCTTCTCTCTAATGTTTCACAGGTATTTGTGGAGAAATGCATAATGGGGATTAGAGCTGATAGGGAGCGTTGCGAGGATATGATTGAAAAGAGCCTTGCCATGTGTACCGTTCTTGCCCCTATAATCGGTTATGACGCCGCCGCAAAACTCGCAAAAGAGGCTTACGAGACCGGGAAAACCGTAAGGCAGGTGGCTAAGGAGAAAAGGATTCTCCCCGAGGATGAATTAAATAAGGTGCTCGATCCTTGGTCAATGACTGAGCCCGGGGTCACGAAATGGAGCGCGGGCGGATAAAAATGCCATTCGCGCATGTATTAAGTGGGGAGGAAGGTAAGTGAACATGACTCTAAATCGGGTAGTGTTCTTGCTCGATGTTGATAACACCCTTCTAGACAATGATCGTGTGGTTGTTGACCTGATGAATCACCTTGAGCGTGAGGTTGGGCATGAGCGACAGCAGCGCTACTGGGCGATTTTTGAGGAGCTTCGAGCCGAGCTCGGATACGCCGATTACCTCGGTGCGCTGCAGCGATACCGAATTGAGTACCCGCGTGATCCGCATCTCCTCACGGTCTCACATTTCCTTATTGAATATCCGTTCGCAAACCGCCTTTTCCCGAATTCGCTCGACGTTGTGGATCGTCTCAAGGGATGGGGACCTACGATTATTCTATCCGATGGCGATGTGGTCTTCCAGCCACGCAAGATTGAGAGATCGGGTCTACAGGAGGCGGTGGACAAAAACGTCCTGATTTACATACATAAGGAGCTTGAGCTTGATGATGTTGAGAGCCGTTATCCGGCTGAGCACTATGTGTTGGTGGATGATAAACTACGTATATTGACAACTATAAAAAATGTATGGGGCAGACGCGTGACAACCGTCTTTCCTCGTCAGGGTCACTATGCACACGACCCAACAGTCCTTACAAAATATCCACCCGCGGACATCAAAATAGAGCGGATAGGGGATTTATTAGATTATGACATTCAAACTCTGATTGTGGCAGGGTGGGGTGTCTGACATGGGCTATGGTCTATCTTACAATCGGCGATTGCAAGATTGTGGGATGGCAAAGGGTGTGGTGAATTTAGGTGCGCGGTTCCTACGTCTATATCCTTCTCCAAAATATTCCGACGATCGCCGATATAGCGCCGATGGCATAGAAAATGAGATACATGACAAATGCCGATGCGGAAAAACTCCAAAAAAGGAACCTTACTTCTATGGCCCTTGCATTTTGTGCAAGTAGAATTATGATTAGCAGAGCTACGATCAGAATAACAATCGTCTTGGGCTTCTTCATATTCTTCCTCCTCTTGAAATATAGCGCATTTAACCCTTATTCCTATAGGGATTGGGATGTAAGTCTCAAATTAGGTACGAGATTAATCGTTGTTTTTGATACCTACAATCCTATGAGAATTTCTACTCTCAGAAATAGAAGGCTACGAATAGCCCCTTAGGTAGAGTCTGTATTAATACAAGATTTACAATTGCTATGTGGTTATCTTATCTGCCATCTGTCTTATGTGCCTTTCTATATCGGCAAGATAATCGAGTATAGCAAGGTAAACTGAGGAGGCCTTGGGTATACATGTGCCCTCAATCAGACGCTCATGGTGGGCAAGCGCATATTCGCCGATCATATTCTGAAATTTCTCTCCCTCTTCTTTGATGTATCTTATAAGCACCTTATTTTTCGTTTTCATGGCGTCTCGAACGCATTCAAGAAGCTCAACAGCTTTGTTAAAAAGCGTATTGATCTCTCTTATTGCCCTTTCACTAAATAGCGTTCCATCGTGTATCATTCCTATTATGCACCTTACAAGAAGCTCAATGTTGTCCCCAATTCTCTCAAGATGTCCGGGGAGGAACCCCAATTCTTTAATCGGCTCTTCCATTCTTGATAAACTGGTTGTAATTAGGTGCGTCAATTCCTTTTCCTTTTGGTGTATTTCTCGTCCGATTTTCTCCGCTTGACTGAGCTTTTCTTTATCGTGCCTTCGGAATCCCTCCCATGTCGCCTCAAGCATTTCTTTTGTCCAATCACACATAACCCTTATTTCTTCTTCCAGGTTTTTTGAGGTTTCTAATGCGGCTTCTCTAGACATTTGATTTCCTCCTCTAATGGGGGAAAATTAAACTTCTCCGATTTAGGATTATAGCACCAAACGGGCACGAATGTAAAATAGTCTAATAAATCCATACCGCCGCATAGCCGACAACGCGGTTGTAATCTCTGCTCACATCCCCTGATGTAGCGTGTTTTAAGAGTTCAGCTTTCTTAGCCCCTAGCTCTCGACATGCGACAAGCATAACGGCCGTAGGAACTGCGCCGCACATTGAGATGTTGTATCTTGATGTCACATCAAGAAGCCCTTTGGGGTCAAATGAAAGTACCCTTTCTATTACCATCATGTCTTTTTTTCGGTAGTCTTTTGGTTCTCATAGTGGTTTAAATCTGAGCTTGATATTATTAGAACCTCTTTTCCTGAGTCCTTGATTGAATCTGAGATTGCTCTTCCTAAGTTTTCGCACTCTCCGTATGTGAGGCGCATAAGCGTAATAGGAACTATTTGGAAATCGCTTTTTAGATACTGAAGGAAGGGGATTTGAACCTCAAGCGAGTGTTCAAAGAGATGAGCCTCGACGTCCCTCTTTACGGATTTATTCTTTGACTCAATAAGAGAGCAAAGCTCGGAATCAACCTTTACTTCGCCAAGAGGTGTTTCCCAGTGTCCGTCGGGGAAAATAGAGATTTTCCCTCCATACCCTGTGTGGTTGGGAGAGAGAATAATGATTCTCTTGGGTATGTTTATTCTCGAATAAAGCTCCCCTGCAACGTGACCTGAGTACATATATGCTGCATGCGGACAGATTGCCCCCAGGATTTTTTTCTTCTCTTTATCGTGTGGAGATTTTACTAAACTGCTGATCTCTTGTTTTAATTCTGAAGAGTTTTCTCCATAGAATCTACCCGCAAAGGCCGGTTTTCTCGTCAATATTCCTCTCACTCCTAACTGCCTTCTTTCACCAAATAATTTTAACATAGGTCTCTTTACTCTTTTTTATAATGTTGTATTTTTACTTAAATGCGTCAGCGCGACCACGATAAATGCGGTTTTTCAAGAGGAGAATTAAAGGAAAAAAAGGCCCTCACGCTTGTGCTTTGTCTCACTGCGGGTTTCATGTTCGTAGAGGCTGCTTCTGGGTTTTTTACCGGAAGCCTTGCCCTGATTTCAGACGCCGCCCATATGCTTATAGATACCGTTTCTATTTCTCTTGCCCTTTTTGCAATCTGGTTTTCTCTAAGACCGCCGACTTCTCGAAAGACGTTTGGGTTTTACAGGGCTGAGATACTTGCTGCATTCTTAAATAGTCTAATTCTCTTTGTCATCTCCGTCGGAATATTTATAGAGGCATACAATAGGCTTAGGATTCCCAAAGAGAATATAAAAAGCCTTGAAATGAGCATGGTTGCCCTTATTGGACTCGGTGTTAACTTTCTTGGAGTTTATATACTTTCAAGCGTCAAAAGCGATAAATTAAATATTCGCGGAGCGGTTCTTCACGTCATAAGCGATGCCATCGGTTCAGTTGGTGCTCTTGTTGCCGGTCTAATAATACTAAAGACCGGATGGTATTATGCCGATCCAATTGCAAGCATTTTAATTGCCGTCCTGATACTCGGAGGCGCATGGAAACTGATTAGCGAGTCCGTCCATATCCTCCTTGAGGGGACTCCGAAGGGAATAGATTTAAAGTCCCTAGAGAGCGCCATTGGCTCTCATAGTGGAGTTCTCGGCGTCCATGACCTTCATGCCTGGACCCTCACCCAGGGCTTTGAGGCTCTGAGTGCGCATCTGGTTATTGAAGATATAAAACAAGGCGAGAGTCTTGTTGAAGAGATAAAAAACCATCTTCATGATGAATTCCATATCAGTCACGTAACCCTTCAGGTAGAGACCAGAAAATGCGAGCCTGGAGATATAAACTGCTATGAGACTAAAGTACAGCCTTTCTAATTTTTAAAACGTAACTAGGACTTGTATTTTTGGATAAGCTCTTTTGCGTATTTTTTCATATCTTCGGATATGTTTTTAAGCTCCGGCTTGGATTGTATATATTTATCTAAGGCATCGAGGATATCCATGGTTTTTGGAAACTCCGTCTTTCCAGCCGTCTTATTTTGCCTCTCAAATGTCTTTTCTATCTTTACCGAGTAGGCCCAGCTCAGGGCTTCTCTAATCCTCTTATCATCAATTTCCTCTTCAGGTTTTGATACCTTATACCTTATCCTTACGACCGCATCCCGGACGTCTTCTCTTTTAATCCTATCTAAAATTGCCTTGTCTATATCCCCGTCCTTTTCCGTAGCCTCTATTGTAAGAAACCTTCTTGCCGGGGTTTCCCTGAATTCAAAACGGCACTCCCATCCATCCGCGCCCTTGAATAACTCACCTATAACGAACCCCTTTTTTTCCTTTTCTTCTGTGAAATCTATACGTTCTATGCTTCCCGAATAGACAATCGGGGGCCTATAGCCTTCATTTAAATCCTGAAATCTGTGGACGTGTCCAAGGGCTACATAGCTGAATGCTGGATTTGCAAGCTCCCCCCTTGGAACTGTAGGCTCCAGGCTAAGGAACGTCGTCATCTCGGTTCCTGAGAGCTTTGCATCCCTCAGCGCGATATGACCAAGGAATATGGCGGGAGACGAACGATCCAATTCCTCAGCCAGGCCCCGAATTATGCCAATTATCCTCTTTTCTATCTCTATCTTAAGTGCTTCGGAGGATAGGGGTTTATACTCTTCTTTTGTGAGTAGAACGCTTCTGCCCACCCAAGGGAGGCATGCAATCTGAACAGGGCCGTTTTTAGTTATTATGTGAAAAATTATGGGTTTTCTTGAGATGAATACACCATTCAGATTAAGTGCGGGGAATATTTCGACCGCGGCGGCTCTTCCAAAACTTGAGGGATAATCGTGGTTGCCAAGTGCTATTACGACCTTTGCCTGTTCCTCTCCAACGAGTTTTGCTATACGCTTTGCAAACTCTGTTTCTTCTGTAGGATGAGGGTTCTCTCTATGGAAAACGTCTCCGGCAATGAGAACTAAATCTACCGACTCACGTATGGCAGTATCAAAGACCGAGTCTAAGGAGCGGAGCACATCTTCGAGCCTTGTGTTTCTCCCGGTTATTGAATTGGTCTTTCCGTGAGTCTCAACTCCAATATGTATATCGGAGAGGTGTATGAATTTAATCGCGCTTTTCAATTCCTTACGCCTTGGAATCTTATAGGGCAAACCCCTGTGTTATTTCGAGCCGCATTACCATTACCCCCTCTGCTCTATTCCGTTCCCAAAATCTCCGATGCCATTTTTGCTCCCGCGCCGAAATCGAATTTATATCCAAGGTCTCTGAGGACGCATTCAATGGCGGATATAACGGCTATAATATCGGCTCTATCAATGAACCCCATATGAGATATTCTAAAGATTTTTCCCTTTGCCTGATCCTGGCCTCCGGCAACGGTCATTGCAAATTTGTCTCTAAGTCCGCTTATAATCTTCCCCGCATTTATCTCCTGAGGCGCAACTGCCGCCGTAAGAGCGGTGCTGGGCGAGTGTTTGGCGTAGAGATCAAGCCCCATCGCCTTTATCCCTTCTCTTGTTGCCCGAGCGAGCCTTGCATGGCGCATGTATATCCTTTCAAGCCCTTCATTTTTAAGATTCCTGAGAACCGCGGCGAGTCCTATAACAAGTGTCACAGCAGGAGTCCAGGGGACGGTATTGTCTTTTGCGTCTTTGAGATACCTTTTGAAATCAAAATAGAACCTTGGAAGGTTCGATTTTTCTCTGAATTTCCATGCCTTCTCACTCATTGCGGCAAATGCAAGCCCCGGAGGGAGCATAAACGCCTTTTGAGAGCCTGCAACAAGGACATCTATTCCCCATTCGTCGAACGGCAGCGGGAATACGCCGACTGCTGTAATTCCGTCAACAATAAGGACAACATCGTCTCTTTGTCTTGTAATCTCGGCAATCTCTTTCGTTGGATGCATGACACCTGTTGACGTTTCACTTGCCTGCATAAGAACCGCACGTATTGAGGAGTCTTTTTTCAGCGCGTCTTTAATCTGTTGAGGATCAACAGCTTCACCCCACTCGACCTTTATTTCATACACATCAACGCCAAAGGCCTGGCAGATCTTCCCCCACCTTTCGCCGAACTTTCCTCCGTTTACAACAACCACCTTATCCCCGCGGGAAAGCGTATTTGACACCGCTCCTTCCATCGCCCCCGTACCCGAAGAGGCAAGGACAAAGACCTCTTCTTTTGTCTGGAATATGTATTTTAGTCCTTCTCTTACCTCGGCAAATAGTTTTTCAAACTCAGCGGTTCTATGATGGATTATCGGTCTTGCCATCTCAAGGAGTATCTCCTCGGGAACTGGAACAGGACCGGGTGTAAAGAGATACTTTTTCACTTTAAGGTTCTCCTTATATTTTCTGAAAAATTTACCCTAAATTGGGGATAATTCAACCGATGGAAGCCGGCATCAATTACTATTGAGTGAAGGCTCGTCTCTTAATTCATCAACATCGTCAGGATGGGGGGGGAATAGCTCATTTAACTTTTCTCCGATTATCTCTATACCCAGACAAATTCCACGACAGAATTGACCGCGGGCCAGTTCGCCCTTTATTCCCTCTTTAACTTGATGCCAGAACTCAGGAGAGACTTTGTTGTGAATTCCGCTGTCTCCTATAACTGCCAGCTTTCTATCACCGACAGCGATATATATCAAAACCCCATTCTTTTCCTTTGTGTTTGCCATTCCCAGCTTCTCGAAAACCTCCCTTGCCCTTTTTAAAGGCTCGGTTGGGCAGCGGTATTCTATGTGAACGCGGATTTCACCGGAGCTTTTACTTTCGGCATTCTTTATAGCCTGTACGATCCGTTCCCTTTCCTCACCGCTGATGAGTTTGTCGAGCTTATGGGCAAAAAGCCCTTTCTTAGCCCTTATATGCCAGGCTTCTTTTTTCTCCATGACAATTTCTCCTTGTTCACCATCCTCCGCTTGCACCGCCTCCGCCGAAGCTACCTCCGCCTCCCGAAAATCCTCCGCCAGAGCTTCTCCCGCCCCATGAGCCTCCGCCATAGCCCCATCCTCCTCCTGGAAATCTACTGCCATAGTCCCATCCGCTCGGCCCAAATGTGTAATAACGGTGACGCCTCTCTCCCCATATAATAAAAATGAGCGTAAAGATTATTATGCCCCAGAAGATAATATCGAATTGACCGATTGACCGATTGCCTACACTCGGCTCAGCTTTATACTCGCCTCTTGTCGCCTCAATTATCCTCCGAATCCCGGCTTCAATACCGCCATAATAATCCCCCTGTCGGAAACGCGGGGCAATGTCGTTTCTGATGATTCTGCTTGATATGGCGTCTGTAAGCGTCCCTTCGAGGCCATATCCTACCTCTATTCTCAACCCGTGGTCATCTAGGAAGATGAGTAGAATAACGCCATTGTCCTTTCGAGTGCCTATCTTCCATTTTTCAGCGAGACGTATAGAGAAATCCTCTAAACTCTCTCCTTCAAGGCTTTTGAAGATTGCAACCGCTATCTGATTTGTCGTTTCATCCTCGTACCTTTTCAACTCGGCGTCAAGACCGGCAATCTGATCATCTGTGAGAAGGCTCGCATAATCGCTTACCCTTCCTTTTGGTTTTTCCGGGACCTCGAGGGAAAAAGCCGCCTGTGCCATTAAGGTTAAGCCGACCAGAAAAGCGAAGCGGAATATGCGCTTGGATGTCATTTTGATACAGCATTGATAAATTGTACTAATTAGCCATAAGTAACACGGATTCCTGAATAAAGTAGGGGCACGCTGCAGCGTGCCCCTACCTTTTATTTATATTTTATTGAAATTTAACCCGGGGAGCCGTTTGAGCCTCCGTTTGGGCCTCAAAATAGGGTCTTGGACTAAATCCGGAGAATCCCGCAACTATACTATTTGGGAATGTTCTAATAAGGGTGTTGTAAGCCTGGGCGGCTTCATTAAATCTGCGCCTCTCAACTGCGATGCGGTTTTCTGTCCCCTCAAGCTGACTCTGGAGTTCGAGGAAGTTTTCATTTGATTTTAGCTGCGGATAATTTTCGGATACGGCAAGCAGTCGGCTGAGCGCGCTCCCAAGCTGGCCCTGTGCCTGCTGGAACTGTTTGAACCTTTCGGGATCGTTTAAAATGTCTCCCGAGACCTGAATCTGTCCGACCTTTGCACGCGCCTCTGTAACAGCTATAAAGGTCTCGCGCTCCTGTTTCGCATAGCCTTTAACGGTTTCAACTAGGTTTGGTATCAGGTCGTAGCGCCTCTGATAGACATTTTGTACCTGAGCCCATGCCTGATTGATGTTTTCCTGGCTGGCGACGAGCTTATTTCTAACACCCATCATCCATCCTCCCAGGACCAGAACGATTACAACCAGGACTCCTAGGGTTATAAGCGCGCCTCTCATAAGTCTCCTCCCTAATTTGAATTAATTCAATTTAAAGTAGCCACTTACATTATCTTTGTCAAACGGGGAGTTTGTGAATAGGTTCTCTATTATTTATAATTAATCTCGGAGGATTTAATTTAATGTTTGTAGAGAATAGAGAAAAGGTTGAAGACCTGAAAAAGAGAATACAAATCTTAAGGGACTTTCTTTGACCTTCCTAAAAAGAAATCACTCCTGGAAGAATTAGAGAAAATTATAAGCGATTCGAACTTTTGGACCGATTCTGAGAAGGCTCAGGAGGTGCTAAAGGAGCGTTCTAATATAAAAAACCTCGTTGACGGCTTGGAGAACCTGTCCCGTGAGATTGAGGACGCCGAGGTGCTGTCGGAACTTTCCTCCGAAGAGGGGGATGAGGAGACCGCAAAAGAGGCTCGGACAAAATTATCCGAAATTGAGGAGAAGATTGAAAGCCTCGAATTTAAGCGAATGCTGGGCGGAGAAGATGATGAAAAGAACGCGATAGTCTCAATTAACGCAGGGGCCGGTGGGACGGAGGCTCAGGATTGGGCTGAGATGCTCCTTAGGATGTATGTCAGGTATGCGGAGAGAAACGGATATGGAGTAGAAATGCTCGACTATCAGCCGGGGGAGGAGGCTGGAATAAAGAGCGCGACATTTTTTGTAAAGGGTCCTTATGCCTATGGGTATCTAAAATCGGAGAGCGGGGTTCATCGCCTTGTCCGTATCTCCCCGTTTGACGCGAATAAGAGAAGGCACACCTCGTTTGCCTCCGTTTTTGTTTCGCCTGAGATAGGCGAGGACATTCATGTAGAGATTGACGAGAAGGACTTGAGAATTGATACGTTCCGTGCGGGAGGCAAGGGCGGTCAGCACGTAAATAAAACCGACTCTGCTGTGAGAATTACGCATCTGCCGACCGGAATAGCCGTCAGTTGTCAAAATGAGCGCTCTCAACACCAAAACCGCGCCGTCGCAATGAAGGTGCTTCGCGCAAGGCTCTATGAGCTTGAAAAAGAGAAACAGCAGGAGAAATTGGAAGAACTCCACTCGACAAAGAAAGACATATCATGGGGCAGCCAGATTCGCTCTTATGTGCTTCATCCTTATAGAATGGTTAAAGACCATAGAACCGGGTATGAAACTGGAAACGTCGAACCTGTTCTCGATGGTAATTTAGGTGGGTTTATAGAGGCCTATCTCCTTTATTTATCGAGAGAGAAGAGTGGTAAAAATGAATCTAGTGGGTCTTAGTTTTAAAATTTGACCACAGAGATCGCAGAGAAAAATGTAGAGGCGAACCTCATTTTTATTATGTCGGACAGAGAGGGACGCATCTGCATTTATTATTCTGCGTTTTATGAGTTGCCCCATATCATTTGATTCTTTAACCCGCCCACGTATATTTATACTCACGCTCCAAAGACCGAGAGAGGTCTAAGATGTAGCCGATTGATTAGGAGGCATAAGAGTCTTGAGAATCGGCATTATCGGCAAGACGCACAAGAAAGAGGCACTTGAGGTTACAAAGGAGCTCGCCAATTGGCTCCAAAAAAGGAACGCTGAGGTTTATGTAGATAAGGAGTTGGGTGTGGAAATCGGCAATGCAAGCCCTGTTGCGCGTGCTGAAATGCCCGAATTGGTGGATTTGATATTGGTTTTTGGCGGGGACGGAACCTTCCTCAGCGTCGCACGACTTGTTTGCAGATATAATATTCCGATCTTGGGAGTAAATCTTGGCGGTTTGGGTTTCCTTACAGAAATCGCACTCGATGAACTCTATCCGATGATGGAGTACATTCTCTCTGGCAAGTATGAGGTTGAGAAAAGGGAGATGCTCTATGCGGCGATTCATAGGAAGTCCGACCGGATGGGGGATTATATTGTTCTTAACGATGTTGTGGTTAATAAGGGGGCGGTTGCGAGGATAATTGACCTTGCAATATATATAAACGGCTCTCACGTGACTACGTTCAAAGCAGACGGAATAATTCTTTCGACTCCTACTGGCTCTACGGCATATTCACTTTCTGCCGGAGGACCCATTGTTTATCCGACGCTTCCTCTTACCATAATTACACCGATTTGTCCACATACGCTTACAGACCGGCCTCTTGTGGTTTCTAATGAGACAAAGGTCAGGGTTAAGGTGCTTACGGATACGCCGGATATTTATCTCACGCTCGATGGACAGGTTGGGGTTAACCTGAGAATGGGAGATGTGATTGAGGTAGGAAAAGCCGATACGTCTGTAAGGCTGATTAAATCGCCTTTTAGGGATTATTTTACAATCTTAAAGACCAAGCTCATGTGGGGAGAGAGATATGGAGCGCTCCAGAGATGAACAGTTTCTGCACGATTGGGTAATTGAGAAGATAAGGGAGAAATACTCAAGGCTCTACAAAGAAGTCCACACAAATCCTGGAGAAGAGGAGAGATTTGAGCTTAAGGGTCATTATCCCGATGTGGTTTTTGTAAACTACGGTCAGATAGTACTTATAGCTGAGGTGGAAACCCAGGAGACCATTAACGAAGAGGAGGCCGAAGAATGGAAAGACTTGTCTAATCTCGGCGCGCAACTTGTCCTTGTGGTCCCAAAGGAGATGCAAAATGCGGCAAGGGAAATCTGCTGGAAAAAGGGGATTGCGGCTAAGATAAAGATCGGCTTTTTTGAGATTGTGCTAAGTATTTAGTAATTGCAGGTAGTCGTATAATAGAAAAAGAATGTGAATCTCGGTATAATAAACGCAGTAGTATCCGTAGAGGAATGCTTGAAATTATAAAATTATTCTATTCTAGAGCCTACTTATAATATCTCTTCCTCTCTGAAGTTGGTATAATTTAAAAGAAGAATATGTATTCAAAAGCACTTATAATTAGCAATCATGGTTCTGCTCAAGTGTGAAATTTAAAATTTGTAATTCTGGGTGGGGTGGGGGAGATTTTATTGAGGAAAGGCGTAAAGGGGACAAGTAGATGATAGATAAAGCTACTCAAATAGTCAGAAAAGAATGGGAAAAACTAAGACGGTCTTTTGAGATGTGCGGTGATATAGGGAATATTAATCTCGACGATAATAGGATTTCTAAATGGCTTGTCAGACAGACATAAGAGGGGTTTATATCAAATGTAATTGAGATGGATACGAAGTTTCCTTAAGATGTATATGCTACAGTTGAGGCTTTAAATGTATTTATCGTGCTCGGTTCAATTGCCGCAGAGAGGCTTGGACTTAATGAAGAGATGGCCTCTTCATTTGGAGTTGCATATAGCTTGGTTCATACCGGATTGGTTGCATACCATACATTAGAGCCCGGGCAGATTCTTTTCTATAAGATGTTTTATCCGTTTGGAGCAATGAGCTACGACCTCGATCCTTCCCTGATAAAGACAAAACTAAAAATAGTGTTTGAGAGATTCAAGAGTTGGCAGAATGATCCTCAAATCTACACACAGGACATCGCTCGGCTTCAAAAAATGGCAGATATATGGAAAGAATGGGATGAGATAAACGAATAAAAACTAGGAATGCTTTTAATCTCCTAATAAAGTTCCCTCTTTGATCCTTCTTCCTCTTAAGAAAGCCTCGGTCTTTAATCTTTTCCCTCCCTCTATTTGAATCTCCAGAATATCAATCGCACCGATCCCCGTTGCGACTCTCAGAGCTTCAGAATCGGACTTTATTACCTCTCCCGGTCTGCCGCTACCTTCGGTAACCCTTGCTTTATATATTTTTAAGAGTTTTCCTTCAAGTGTTGTATAAGCTCCGGGCCAGGGAAGAACGCCGCGAATCAGGTTTCTAATCTCTTCTGCCGATTTTCTCCAGTCTATCCTTCCGTCCTCTTTTTTTAGTATAGGCGCGTAGGTTGCCTGTGAGTGGTCTTGAGGAATTGGGTTAAGCTTTCCTTCCTTAAGAAGATTTATAGTTTCAATTAGAACCCCTGCTCCCATATCAGAGAGTTTCTCTGACAGGGTCTCTCCTGTGTCTTCGTCATCAATAGGCATCTTCCTTTTAAGTAGCATATCGCCCGTGTCCATGCCCTCATCCATCTTCATTGTTGTAATCCCCGTGACCCTTTCTCCCCTTATTATCGCCCAGTTAATCGGCGCCGCGCCTCTATATTTAGGGAGAAGGGACGCATGTACATTTATGCAGCCGTATGGAGGAAGATCGAGAATATTTTTAGGCAGGATTTTTCCGTATGCGACAACGCAGATTAGGTCTGGATTGAGACTCTTGAGCTTATTAAAAAACTCTTCTGTCCTAATCTTCTGAGGCTGTAGAACAGGAATACCATGTCTCTCGGCAAGAATTTTTGTAGGCGGAGAAGAAACCTCAAGCCCACGACCCTTGGGCTTATCAGGCTGGCAGGCAACTGCAATGACCTCCTCTTCAGACTCAATCAGGGCCTTAAGAGAAGGCACAGCAAATTCTGGAGTTCCCATGAAAACTATTCTCATTTTATTACAGAGTATATTGGTAAACCTAAAGCTGTTCAACTTAAATAGGGATTACTAAATAACCCTAGAAGTCATTTCAAAACCCTCTTGAGAGTTAAGTAAAGCACAAGTAATATGAAAGAATCCAGTGTAAGTCTCAATCAATCACTCATGTCGTACTATCAAT
>PSLL01000122.1:0-2199 GCA_040289575.1 Candidatus Dadabacteria bacterium
ACCGCCTGGCCCGGTTTGGGTTGGGCTACATCCGCCGTTTCCTCGAGGCCTTCGGGGTGGAACTGGCGGTCCTGAACGGGAAGGGAGGCGAAGAAGTTCAACAGGAGCTTGCGGAGGACCTGGTGGCCGTCGTCTCCAGCTTCGCCGCGCGGATCTCTGGGAAGCGAGGTAGAGTAAGACGAAAAGGAGAGGACCGTGAAAGGCCTCTCGGTGTTCCCTTCGGGAAGCAGCAAGACCCAAAGTCCTGAGCCGCTCCGCATTGGAGTCCAGGCCCGCCTGGTCTTCTCCTCAGGGGAAGACCGGAAACTGGTCCTGGACCTGATGCGCCGCTTCTCTTCCTCCGTGCGCTATGCCTACAATCGCCTCCTGGAAGGGTGGGGCAGGAACGAACTCAAACGACATCTCCAGGGCGTGTTCTACCTCAACTCCCGCTACGCGGACGACGCCATCCTTAAGGCGCAGGCCACCCTAGATTCAGCCAAGGAGAGGGGCCAGAACCCCAGGAAAGTCATCTTTGGCGGACGAGGGCTCTTTGAACAGCTGAAGCGAAAAGGCCTCTTGAAAGAAAGCCGTGCCCTCCTTAGATGGGCGTGGATGGAAAAGCGGCAGGGAAATCTTTACGCTCGGGGGGACAAGACCAAAGGGGGCAACCTCAACGCCCGGCTCCTTGTGGAAGGTTGCTTCCCGAAGGGAACACCTAGAGGAGCCCTCTACCTTCGAATCAACGTAGGGGAAAAGAAGTGGGTAAAAGCCCGATTCGCCACGCACCACCGGAACCTGGGCAAGCTGCTCGAGGTCGTGTGGGCCAAAAACCATCCCTACAGCGTGGAGCTCTCCCTTAGGGAGGGCCTGGTCTACGCCCACGTGACCTTTGCCCCGAAGGAAGCCCCGGAGCTCAGGTGCACGAGAACCCAAGGAGCATTGGGCATCGACCTCAACGCCTATCCCTTCCACCTGGCCTGGGCCGTTGCGACTCCGGATGGAAACCTGAAGGCGTACGGGGAGATCTCCCTTCACGAAGCCATCGGGGAGACCAAGGAACGCAGGGAGCTCCTTTTCTGGAAAGCCGCCCACGGAATCGTGGAGGTCGCGAAGCAGCACCGCGTGGCCATCGTCACTGAGAGGCTCAAACACCTGCGGAAGTCCCGCAGAGGGGACGGCTCGGGAAAGAAGTTCCGCTCCGTCCAGCACCAATTCGCCTACAGAAGCCTCCTTCAAAAGGTCCACACCGTGGCGAGAAGGGAAGGGGTGGAGGTCATAGAGAAAAACGCGGCCTACTCCTCCACGATCGGGATGCTGAAGTACGCCCCCCAGTTCTCCCTTACCAAAGACGTGGCCGCGGCCTTTGTGCTTGCGCGAAGGGGGCTCGGACTCACCGAAGCGTTGCCCGGGCGCTATGCGGCCCTTCTGGAAGACGGGACGTACCTCGACCACACCTGCGAGGTGTATGCACAAGAACTCTCAGCCAGAAGGATAGCCCTTAAGCAGGAGAAGAACCCGTACCTTAGGAAAAGGCTCATGCGTGAGGTGCGGAACTTGGTCACGCGCCAGCGTACCTTGAATACGAAGCTTGCGTTGTTAAGCTCTGGCTGTGAGCCAGGCGCCCGCGTTCCGGTAACCGGCGGAAGGAACGGGACAGGGGGACCCCTGGGGGTCAAAAATTCCTGGCGAGCGGCTGGGGTAGCCTTCGTCTACCCGCTTCTTGGAAAAGTCCTACCACGGGACCTTTCCCCCCTGAAACCAGTGTTGGTGCAAGGGGTGTGGGAGCGGGTGGCGGCAAGGTTAGGTCCACCCCCTGGTGGTGGGCCCTGGCGCAGTATCGTGCGCTAGATCTGACCAGGTAGGCATGAAGGTACAGATCGCGGCATACCAGGTGGAGTGGAGCGCATTTGGCAAGGGCTTAAAGCCGCTTTCCGCCCCCCCCACCCCCGCGGAGGTTTCCGCCCTGACGGCCCTTTTTCAGGAGCTGGCCAAACAGGGGTTCACCCCGGAAAAGGTGGAGAGCTACCGGGGCCTGGGGATGGAGGAGAAAGGGCGGTTCCTCTTGCGCTCCATCGACCAGGCTGGGCGGCCCAAGGAGTTCTACGGCCGTGTGAAGAGGGGCAGGGCCCTTTTGGAGGATGGATAGGGCCAAAGAGGGGGGCTGCTTACCCGTTAGGGAAACATCGGAAGGGGGATCCGGGCCAGCATCGCCCGGGT
>PSLL01000123.1:0-555 GCA_040289575.1 Candidatus Dadabacteria bacterium
CAGCCTGTACGACACCGACAACGACGGCAATGTGAACTTCTCATTGTGCGTCACCGACCCCACCGACGACCCAATCGTGGTCACCTTGTACACCTGCGGCGACGCTCAGAACGACCGTTGCACCAATCCGATTACTTCGGTTCCATCGTTCTCGTCCACCTGTTCGACGAGTACGCAAAGTACAGACCCGTTCCCTGCTGGAGCGAACTCCCCGCAGGATCGGGTGGCATCGTGCAATGTCCAACTATCAGATGTCGGCGCGTCGTCAGCCACGTTGATTGATGTGTGCTCGTATCCCTCACAGCAGCCTAACTCTGACCCATCGGACTGCGTGATCATCCAAAGGGCGACACCAACCCCAACGAATACGCCCACCACCACACCGACGAATACGCCGACGAACACACCAACGAATACACCCACCGACACGCCTACAGCGACGCCCACCAACACGCCGACGAGTACACCGACCAACACACCCACCAATACCCCGACGAACACGCCGACCAATACGCCCACCAACACACCAACAAACACACCGACGAATACGCCGAC
>PSLL01000123.1:608-2187 GCA_040289575.1 Candidatus Dadabacteria bacterium
CGCCGGGCCACATAGCGACGTCTACACCGACTAACACACCGACACCGCGTCTGCGGCTGGGCACTACCAGCTATTGGAAAAACTGGCGGAACTATTACACCAGCAACCAGTTCCAACTATTGATTAACTAACGTGAGTTCGGGATAAGGAGGACTCCGTTGGCGGTAAGATAAAGGTTGACAATCCTATCTACCGACCGACAGGAGTCCTGCCATCAGTTTACTCGAACTATTCTGCCATGTCGATGATTTCTGCCAGTCATTTGTGCCTTGCTGACAACGCGAGTTGCTGGCCAGTGGTCTACGCCAACGCCAACGGGCGCGCGGCTTGAGCCTCAGTGAGGTCATGACCCTTCTGATGCTCTTTCATCAGTCTCATGACCGAGACTTCAAGGCGTTCTACACGGAACACGTGCGACCGCATCTGCGGGTTGAGTTTCCAGGCCTGGTCAGTTACACGCGCTTTAGCGAGTTCATGCCCGAGACGCTCATTCTGCTCTGTGCGTATCTGCGTCATTGCTGTGGCACCTGCACGGGCATTTCATTTCTGGATTCGACTGCGTTGGCGGTCTGCCATCATCGGCGCCTTCACGCATCCTGTGTGGCGCGGTTGCACCGCGCCGCGCTCTGCAAGAGCGCGACACAGGCCATGCACAAGGTCTTTGCGGGATTGGCGGCCCGCGGCAAAAGTTCGCTCGGCTGGTTCTTTGGCTTCAAACGGCCTCTGGTCTTCAATGACCAAGGCGAACTGCTCAATCTCGCGCTCACGCCGAGCAACGTGGACAACCGCAAACCCGTGCCCAAACTCGTGCGGCGCTTGTTTGGCAAGTTGTTCGCCGACAAGGGCTACATCTCCCGACCGTTGTTCGAGCAATTGCTGAACCTTTGGCATTCAGCTCATCACCAAGTTGCGCTCCAACATGCGCAACCAACTAATGCCATTGGCGGACCGACTGCTCTTACGCAAGCGCGCCATTGCCGAAAGCATCATTGTCCTGTGTGGCACGCAGCTTCGCTGCGCGCCGCACCTCGCAGAGGTGCGACACAGGATTGACCAGTTGAAGAACAGTTCGCAAATTAAGCACACACGTCATCGCAGTCCCATCAACTTCCTCATCAATGTGCTGTGCGGTCTGATGGCGTACTGCCATCAACCCCAAAAGCCATCGCTGCACTTGAATGAGCAGCGCTTGTTACCTGCTGCTTAAACCGAACTCACGTTAATATAAATTGAAGCAGTTCGGCGCACGCAGGGATGTTCGATTATCGAGGGACTTTTCGTTGAGGGCCTCAACTCACCTGTGATAGGCATTTCGATCGCTTCGCTCCAAGCACTAGGCGTAGAGGCTTTAGCCGACGAATATCATCAGATTCCAGACCGCCTAACGGCTCGACTCCAGCGCGGGCATAAGTCCAGTGTGTATCAGATCATCGAGGAGAAAAACGGAAACCCGTCCTCGCAGCACAGAACGGGTTTCTCGTGGGGCACACTCTATCACTCGTCACTCATTACTCGTCACCCCTTAATTACCGCCAGCGGCCTCAGTTTCGCCACTTTGCGCGCGATGCCCGCGCCCGAT
>PSLL01000124.1:0-299 GCA_040289575.1 Candidatus Dadabacteria bacterium
TATGCGTGTCCAAAACTCTGACTTTGCGTATAGTCATACTTCCTAAAGATAATGGGATTAAAAATTGGCGCGGCTGGACGCCATCTTGTCTCTACCTATAGTTTCTTTGGAAGCGGGGCTGTCACGGTGCGCTTGTTTGTGTACCGGGCGATGAGCGCTTGTTTGTGTACCGGGCGATAATGTCCTCGGGTACCTGACCGTGGAACAGGTCTTTTGAAAGGCCGCGGAGGTACTTCATTATGGCCCACGTACCTGCCTTGATGAACAGCGCCATGAACATCTTCATCGCCGGGCCGTAG
>PSLL01000124.1:363-1652 GCA_040289575.1 Candidatus Dadabacteria bacterium
ATCCAGAATAGCGTAAATTGTGCTTCGTTGAGGTTGCCAAAGTGCATCGAGTTCTTTTCTGAAAAGTCCTGGTACAGCAGCGGCGCGACGATGCCCCTCATGTTCGTCTGCCTGAAATCTTCGATGAGGTCAATAGTGTATTGAGTCTCGTCCGGCGTCTCGTCGGGCCACCCTATGATGAGAGTCAGGGCAGGGAACCAGTGGTTGTCATTGAGGATCTTGCAGCCCTCTCTGACAACTGCGCCCCACTCCTCGGGCTGGAACGGCTTGGTCTTGACGCCGAGGTGCTTTTTGACCATCCTTGGCGCGACCGTCTCGACGCCCAGGTTGGTTGCAAGCCATCTGCCGCCGGCCTCATCCATGCCATTTATCTGCGACATCTTTTTGATCAGGTCAGGCGACGACGCAACAGCAGAGAGAGTCATGTGGGTCGTGCCGACAAAACGGGGGCCTATCGACTTTAGCCCAGACCACAGCTCGGTGATGGCGTCGGCGTTTGGAATAAAGTCCTTGTTGTCGCAGCCGTACAGCAACATCTCGTCGGACTGGAGCCAGGTGGAGTCAAAGCCGTAGTCGAGGTTTAGTTTTGCTTCCTTTTGCAGGCGCTCGAGCGGAAAGTCCTTCTTGGTCCTCTTGTTCACGTCGCAAAAGTCGCACCCGCGCCCGCAGCCGCGCATCGCCTCTATCAGCGAGTTGACCGTCGGCCCCTGCATCATGGGGACGTTGTTGATGTCCCTGACAAACGTGTGCAGGAGATCGGGCGCGTCTCCCGCCTCGAGGTCGTGGAACAAATCCAATGCAAGCTCGTCTGCCTCGCCAATGACGACGGTGTCGATGCCGTGAATCTTCATGCGGTCTGGCTTGGCTAGCTCCCAAGAACCGTTGCCTCCCACGACGACCTTGAAATTGTATTTCTTTTTTAGTTGTATGATGGAAGCGCACATCTTTTTGAACTTCATGGCGACATACGACAACTTTTCCGGCGACATTGTCGTCGTCACGGGCGCCATGCCGAGCGGATCCATCACGTTGATGCCGACTACCTTGGTCTCTGGGCCTATGCACTTCTCAAGCATCTCCGGGTGGGCCAGGAATATCTCGTCGCGTTTGTACTCTCTCAAGAGTGCACCTTCTATCCTGCGCAGGCCGCACTGGGCGACCTTGACCTCTCCAGTGTTGGTGTCGGTTTCTACGCTTGGGCAAAATATCTTGTCAAAGACAAACTCGGGGACCAGCTCGTACGGCCCACAGGCAATGAAGCCGTAGAGGAAATTGCCCCTGTAATTGGT
>PSLL01000124.1:1759-2173 GCA_040289575.1 Candidatus Dadabacteria bacterium
CTGACAGTTAGTAAATGCCCTTTCTGTGGCCTTTGTCCAGTATCTGCTTCAGCTTGGCGTGGTCCAGCAGCGAAAAAGCCTCTTTTAGGCTGGCCCAAGTAAAGTCGATGTGCTCGTCGGAGACTCTCACCTGCTTGGTGCCGGTGGTGGCAAAATAAAAGCTGACTTCCTTTTCAGAGCGCATCCCGTCACCCTTGAAGAAAGAGTAAATTATCTTGCCAATGTGCGACTGGATCTCGAGATCGTCTATGCCTGTCTCTTCTCTCACTTCACGCACTAGGGTCTGGAGCTCGGTCTCGCCCTTTTCCTTGTGGCCCTGCGGAAACCCCCAGAACCCGCGCCTGTTCTTCAGGAGCAGGAACTGCGCCGGCTCGGTATTTTCGTACTTATACTTTATCACCGCGCCTACGGACT
>PSLL01000125.1:0-2160 GCA_040289575.1 Candidatus Dadabacteria bacterium
TTGAAACCAGGATGGGAATGAGCAGGGAGGCGGGCGGGCGATTGGCCTCAATCGAACCAGCGTGGGATTGAAACGTACCGTGCTGTTCAGGCGGCGGCCGCCTCCGCGACGCCTCAATCGAACCAGCGTGGGATTGAAACCTGTTTGAGCTGGTGTTAGGCCTCCTTGAGTTCGGTGCCTCAATCGAACCAGCGTGGGATTGAAACCGCGCTTTCCAAGGCGCGCGGGGACTTCAATCGGGGCGCCTCAATCGAACCAGCGTGGGATTGAAACTGCTTCAAGTGATTCAGGTCGCTGCGGTGATGATGGGCCTCAATCGAACCAGCGTGGGATTGAAACAGGGGGTTGCGGCGTAAGTATTGGGCGATAGGTGTGGAGCCTCAATCGAACCAGCGTGGGATTGAAACGCTGTTTGGCGGCCCGTTCTTGTCCGGAAGGCCCTGGGCCTCAATCGAACCAGCGTGGGATTGAAACGGCATGACTCCCCGTGGGGGGATACACGGTTCTCGGGCCTCAATCGAACCAGCGTGGGATTGAAACGCTCCACATACACCTTTGCCGGCCCAGGCACGCGGAGCCTCAATCGAACCAGCGTGGGATTGAAACTGGGTTAGGAGGTGCGCCATGGCGCGGAAGGTGGCCGCCTCAATCGAACCAGCGTGGGATTGAAACCTTGAGTAACTTCACACGTGTCATCCCTTTCGCCCAGCCTCAATCGAACCAGCGTGGGATTGAAACGCAAGTTCACTCATGGCTCACCCCCGTGAATAGTTTGCCTCAATCGAACCAGCGTGGGATTGAAACGGAAGATCAGACGCCCGGCCTCGCCTGCGGCAGACTGCCTCAATCGAACCAGCGTGGGATTGAAACAAGAGTCGCAGAGCCCGAGAACCGGTGCCCCAACCAGGCCTCAATCGAACCAGCGTGGGATTGAAACAGGCAAAGTTCGTGCTCTGATCGACAGTGTTCCACAGCCTCAATCGAACCAGCGTGGGATTGAAACCTGCAATTCCACTGCCGGATACAGACGGCTAACGAAGCCTCAATCGAACCAGCGTGGGATTGAAACAAGAGCGCGTAGACAGCCTGAGTTGACGCGGAAAAGCCTCAATCGAACCAGCGTGGGATTGAAACCGGAAGTTTTTCCGATCGCCTGCGGGGCCCCTTGCTGCCTCAATCGAACCAGCGTGGGATTGAAACCTATATGACCATTGCCAATCCTGACTGTAGGTTCGAGCCTCAATCGAACCAGCGTGGGATTGAAACATCACGGTTTCGGTGATCTATCTTGCTCGTGTTGAGCGCCTCAATCGAACCAGCGTGGGATTGAAACAAGATTGGTGAAGGCACGTGCGTCCAGGTCGGCCCGCCTCAATCGAACCAGCGTGGGATTGAAACTTTGGGGACACACAGTTCTCGGGCTCCGCCACTGGCCTCAATCGAACCAGCGTGGGATTGAAACTGAGGACATCTCCAAGGAGGCGGAGGGCTTCGGCGGCGCCTCAATCGAACCAGCGTGGGATTGAAACCCGAAACCACCACCACCCGCCCGCGCCGAGGCGGGCGCCTCAATCGAACCAGCGTGGGATTGAAACCAGGGCCGGCGAGCGCGGCCCCAGAAAGCGTCCCGAGCCTCAATCGAACCAGCGTGGGATTGAAACTCCGCGTAGTGCTCGGGCCTGCCCCGTGGCTCGGTGGGCCTCAATCGAACCAGCGTGGGATTGAAACTGCCAGGTCTGCGGCTGGATCTCCCCCCACTTCGACGCCTCAATCGAACCAGCGTGGGATTGAAACTGTGTTGACACAGACATGAACACGTGCTACGCTGTCGCCTCAATCGAACCAGCGTGGGATTGAAACGCAAGAGCAAACTCTCATGCAGCCCACGGCTCACGCGCGCCTCAATCGAACCAGCGTGGGATTGAAACGAACTTGCCCGGCCCTACGGGCCGGCCTCCCGCACGGCCTCAATCGAACCAGCGTGGGATTGAAACGGAGTCTGACAGCAATTTCCGTACTTTACGCTCGATGCCTCAATCGAACCAGCGTGGGATTGAAACCGCTCTCCTGGAAGGCGATCCATTCCGCGGGATCGCGCCTCAATCGAACCAGCGTGGGATTGAAACGGGGTTATGAACCCCCGGCGGGGGTCCGGGGGCA
>PSLL01000048.1:0-5243 GCA_040289575.1 Candidatus Dadabacteria bacterium
GGAAGCGGTAGAGAAAGCAGTGAGGCAAAAAGGGGAATCATATCTTACCAAACGAGCCTTTCGAGGAGGGCGGCCTTAATTCTATTGAAATCCCGTGAATCCGACCGGAGTTCAAGCCCGTCAATCTGGGATATAGAAATAGCACCGATCAAAGAATTGGTAAAGAATGCGCATTGAGAAGATGTTAAACTGTCCAAGTCAAAATGCCCCTCTTCAAACCCAATACCAATCTCCTCAGCAATACCAATAACAACGCCTCTTATAACCCCTGAGAGGAGTCCACACTCAGGAGAGGGCGTAAAAAGAACCCCGTCCTTCAGCCAAAAGATATTACTTGCGCTACCCTCTGTGATTTCTCCCTTCTCATTGAGAAAAACGGCTTCATCAAACCCCAACCCCCTAGCCTCTCTTCTAGCGAGTATATTCTCCAGATAGTTTAAGGACTTCATCCTTAGAATAGGAGACGTAGAGCTGCGCCTAAGGGATGAAACGTGAGCCTTGATTAATCCATCTGAGGTCTGATATTGACGAATAACGATAAGAATTGAAGCCCCCTGCGGAATTTCGTAGAAAACAGAACTCCCTTGGGAGAGAAGACAGATCTTTACGTATGCATCAGGGATTTGAGAGTCAAAGACCGCGCTCTCAATAATCCGTTCTATATCCCCTATCCCCGGAAATGGAATCCCTAAGCTCTCCGCCCCCATTCTCATTCGCAGAAGGTGTCTATCCCAAAAAACCGGGGGAGCCGTCTTCCACCTGAATGTCTCAAACACCCCTTCGCCGTAGAATAGAGATCTTAGTGGAAATCCCTCTTCAATCCGCTGTCCGTCTATGGAGACAAATTCTTTCATTGACATCGCTGGCGTTTCTAAATGTCTTCCCTAAACAGAGGGTTATTCTCGTCGGTATCCTGGTAATAAGAAACAGTAGCGGTTGGGCCGCTGAGTTCAACTATCGCATAGCCGTGGTTGTACAGACCGGCACCTTTCCCTAGCTTAACGTCCTCTACAGGCACATCTGGAAATTTGGGCTTGGACGGTATCTCATCAATGCCAACGGGGAATGCGCCACAACCGATACAACACCCTAGCATACCCATGTATCTCTTAAATATTACTAGATTGTGTTCATGACCCCAAAACCACATTGACACTTCAGGGAAAATAGATGACATTTGATCGTATAATTTCTGATTGAAGTGCTTGCCGCCATCAATCTCATCGTATGCAGAGAATAGTTGATGGTGAGAAAGCAGGATGTTCTTTCGACCGCCGGAGTTTACAACCTTATCTTTGAGCCACTCTACCTCCGTATTCTCAAGAAACGTCGGTCCCCCTCCAATTGGTTTATAGGCGTGCAGTCCGGTATCCATAGCCAGAAACTGCCAATTGTCGTTCCTTAAGCAGAAGTAGCTTGTGGGCTGACTCAGCCAGTCAATTAGCTTGTAAATAAGCCTCTCCCCCGGAGTACATGTCGTGGTTACCGGAGAGTGTGTATATGTCGGACTTCGGTCCGGTTTCTGAAAGCTCAAGGATTTCAAGACACGGTTTGTAGAAGTAGTTTTCGACCTCAAATTCAGTTCCAGAATAAATAGATGTCCCCGAGATGGATCACCACATCCGGGTTCTTTCTTGCAATCTGTTCGAGAATGTTTATTGCAGCCCGCTGACCGGTACCGAAGTCGGCAATGAGTGCTACCTTTGCATCCGATAGCAGTCTCCCCTCTATTACAAAGTCACTCATATTCTTATGGCGACGGTATGGAATAGACCTAACCTTCCGCGACGAAGTATTCCTTGTATTTTAAGACGGCTTTCGCATAAAGGGGATCACAGTTGCCGAACCTACTCAGTTGCTCCCTGTACCGCTCCTCGCCCTCTTTGTTGCCACTTATAGCAGCCTCAGCCAGCTTAAAGGCGATCTGAGAGCAATAACGCACATTGCTGAATATTCCCCCGAACATCGCGGGGCCAGGGGAAGGTATATCAGGTATACTCTGACCGCTATAAACCGCGTCACAAAGGGCCGCGACTTTATCTATTACCTCATTGCTCATATCCGGTCGAGTGCCGATTGCCTTTGCATCCGTAGCCAATATGGTCTGTGCACCGGCCTTTCTCTTAGCAACCACTTCGTCAATGGCAGATTGCCAAAGAGAGAGTTTAGGGTCTCGAAACTGTTTAATTCGCTCCATGGCTTTCCCCTTTATGGATTTAGTTCTATCACTATTTACGCGAGTCCAAAAACGGTATCCAACCTATTCCGTCATCCCTAAAGCCTTATTAATAGCCCTAGCCTTAATTAGTGTCTCTTCATATTCCTTTTCAGGGGCTGAATCCCAGACAATTCCGCCGCCTACCCAGAACATTGTTTTACACCCTTTGGAGATCAAAACCCTTATTGCCACACTCAATATAAAATCCCCATTCGGATAGAAAACCCCAATAGCACCGCAATACGGACCTCTTAAATGAGGCTCAAGCTCATCAATTATCTCCAATGCCCTCCTCTTGGGAGTGCCCGTGACAGACCCCGGGGGAAACGCACTTTTAATAATATCGCTCGTTTTAATCCCATCCCTGAGCTGACCCTCGATCTCTGAGACCATGTGATGGAGGGTAGAATAGGACTCGACACTAAAGAGCCTATTTACCCTTACAGTTCCGTATTTGCACACCCTCCCCAGATCATTTCTCATGAGGTCAACTATCATAAGATTCTCTGCCCTCTCCTTCTCGCTACTGACAAGCTCCGCCTTTAAAATCGCATCGGCCTCACTTGTAAGTCCCCTCCTTCTAGTCCCTTTAATGGGTTTCGTAACCAATTTACCCCCCCTTCTTCTCAGGAAAAGCTCCATAGAGCTGCTTATCAATTGAAATCCCCCAAAATCTATATAGCACCCGAATGGAACTGGCTGTACATCATAAAGACTAAGAAAATAGGCAATCGGAGAAGACCTAATGGAAGTCGTAAATCTCTGCGATAGATTCACCTGATAGATGTCCCCGCTTTCAATATAGGCTTTGGCACGCCTGACCATGTCTATGTATTCGTCCTTAGACATATTGGCATATGGACTAACCAATCCCCTCAGATTATCTTGAGAAGGAATTTGAATCAGGTATTTCAGATTCTCGATTTTTCCTAAAGTCATATCCTCTTCCCTGAAGAAGAGGAAAAAAATGTCAGGAAACAATTCCCCCTCTTTCTCTCGAACGGGAAGAAATTCCTCTTGCGTAAACCGAGAGAACTCATAACCCATATATCCGATAGCAAAATATCCTTCGCTCACATAACCCTCTAATATGGAAAGGGGATCGCGGATAGAACTTAGACCCCTATTGTGCGGATTAATGCCCGCGCTTCCTTTAAAAGACAGAGAAAACACGGGGTTCCCAAAAAGGATAAAAGAATTCTCTTTATCGGATGTCCATCCGCCATTTGAATCTAAAAGTAAGGCGGAGAATGGATATTTAATATTCACAAATGCGCACTTAGGAATATTTAAACTAAAGGCATCTCAGGCTGCTCTTGAGAGGACAGGCGAGCGTCTTCGGGTCATCATTACTACTTTATCCTGGTGATGGTGAATTTATCAATCGTTAAGCCGAGTTCAAACCCGGAACCTTTGCCACCCAGAGCAAGCGAGACCTCCCCCTTGGTCATTACCGTTCCCTGTGCGGACTTCACAGCCCCCGCTTGGGCGGCCGCTGCAACATAGCTCCCGAACAGTTCATTGATACTCGTCACCTCTGAGAACTTACCCACTCCTTCGTGGACCTCGGACTTACCGGCGGTAAGACCTAGACCCCTAGCCCTGACCTTTACACGTGCCCTCTGGCCGTTGTCGCATGTAATTGTGCCCTCGCCATTATAGGACTTCCAGATAACTGACCAACCCTTGAGAGTGAAACTCATCTCACAGTGTGTCAAATTGGCTGCCCTAGCCGACGCGGCTACCGTCAATACCAAAGCCGTATATATACAGGCAACTAAACCTCGTTTTATCATCGCTCTTCTCCTTCTTTTTTTCCACATATATAAACCGATCTTATGGACATTTATAACACGAAAAACAACTCAGTGTCAACAAAAAGTTTTTTCGGTAAGATTGACATGAGTATTCTAATGTAATACACTAAAATATAAGTGAAGATTGTAGAACTCGTCTGGGAAGAGTGGCACGTCGAACATATCGTCTCTCGGTATAGTGTAAGACCGAGTGAGATCGAAGAGGCCTGTTTTGAAGACGAAAGCATCAGGGTTCTAAGAGGACAAGAAGGATTATACTACGTTCTTGGTAAAACACTTAGAGACAGATACCTGCATATCGTGATTAAGCCCACAGGAAAAGGTAAAGCGAAAGTCATAACGGCAAGGGATATGAACGGTTCAGAAAAGAGATTATACAAAGGGGTAAAATAGGACATGGGAAGGGTTCCAAAATTTAAATCTGACCGAGAAGCCGCCGAGTTCTGGAATACGCACAGCCTCAAAGAATTTGAAGGTGATTTGGAATTTCTAAAAGAAAAAATATTCGTTAAGACTGAGAAACAGGTAATGACAATTCGGGTGGACAAAAAACTGGTTGATGCAATAAAGGCAATTGCAAGAGAGAAGGGAATTAACTACTCAACACTTGCCAGAATGTGGCTAATTGAAAGGATTAAGAAAGAAACGGAGGAGATTAAAAAACAGAACCTCTAATACCTATAACGCAAATAAAACACCCTAATGCGTGTATTTAATTCTCGCCGAATCCGCGTTATTCAGTTTTATCGCTTAATTTGTTTTCATATTGATTCTCTTTCTCTACTTCCCATCCGCCGCCGAGGGCCTTATAGACGGCGATTAGGGCGGTGGCTGTGTTTGTTTCGCTTTGTGCAAGCTGGTCCTGGGCTTGCAACAACGTGCGTTCGGCATCTAGCACTGTAAGAAAGTCCGCCACCCCATACCGATAGCGAAGTTGTGCCAATTCCATCGCCCTCTCACTTGCCTGAGCCGATTCCCTGAGGAAATTTCGCCGCTCCTGCTGACGGCTAAAATCCACGAGCGCATTCTCAGTTTCCTCTAAGGCAAGAAGTATCGTCTGTTCATATTGTGCTAGAGCGGCCTCGGCACGCGCACCCGCAGCCTTTATCCGCGCCCTTACACGCCCAAGGTCAAAGGCGGCCCAAAAGATCTGCGGGCCGAAAAAGAACATATTACTACCGCCTTTGAATAGGCCTGCGAATGAATCG
>PSLL01000048.1:5253-8914 GCA_040289575.1 Candidatus Dadabacteria bacterium
TGGCCTCAAGGGCTATGCTACCGATAAGCGTGATCCGTGGGAAAAGGTCGGCAGTAGCCACCCCGATGCGTGCGGTCGCAGCCGCCAGATTGTGTTCTGCGACCCTGATGTCAGAACGCCGTCGCAATAACTCCTTGGGGCTTCCGAGCGCCACCAGATTTGGTAAATTAGGAAGCGGCAAAGGCTTCGACAACTCCGACTCAAGGGCAGCGGGTTGCTGACCTGTGAGGACGCTCAGTCTATATATAGTTCTTTTGATAATAGTCTCTAGAGGGGGGATCGTTGCCAGTGTTGAGTTTAGTTGCGCCCGCGCACGTGACGTATCAAGCTCCGTACCCCTGCCTCCTTCCAGCAAGGCAATGGTGAGGTCTAGGGTTTGTTTCTGATTCTCGGCATTTCTACGGGCGACTTCAAGTTGGTTTTGCGCCCCGCGGAGCTCAAAATAGTTCCTTGCGACCTCGGCCAGGATGCTCACAACCACATCTTGACGGTTGGCTTCCGCTGCCCTAACCTCTGCTGTACTCGCTTCTACCGAACGGCGCACGCGCCCGAAGAAATCGATCTCCCATGTCGCGTCGAATCCGGCATCATACAAATTAATGTCACGGTCTGAAGAAACCGGCGGCACCCTCGTGCTCAGTCGTTCTCTCGTATATGATGCCTGAGATGTCATAGTAGGGTAAAGGTCGAATCTCGCTTCAGACCTCAAGGCCCGAGCCTCGCGGAGATTAGCCGTAGCAATACGCAGGTCGTAATTACCCATAATTGCAAGCTCAATCAGTTGATTGAGCTTTTCATCATTAAAGCCGCGCCACCAAAGGGTCTCTACATTATTAGTGGAAAAGCTCCTCCCGGTCTCATTCGCAAATCTCTCCGGCAATCGGGTTTGTGGCTGCTTATAATTCGGTCCAACCATGCAGCCGGTTAGTGTCATAAGCCCCAATAGTAGAGAAAGAATCGCCGTCTTAATAACCTCTGAACGAATAAAACCCCTTTCCTTACTGAGAAGTGATGCCATTAAGCCAATGATATAGAATAGTTGAAGGCTCATTCCCGTGAAAACGAGAATCCAACTATAGTGGGCACTTGATACGATGGATTCCCGCTTGATCCGCGACTTAATCGGGGATACGGGAATGACAACTTCTTCGCTTGACTTAATACCGCTGCCCCGCAATGGGAAAGGAGAAATCAATTTATCTCTGTTTTGACTCTTGGATACCCTTATCATAATTTATCTTCCTCTAGGTTGTAATGAACGGACTTCTCACCCCTACGCTCGACAAGCCAGCGTATGACGACATAGAAGATCGGCGTGAGATACAATCCGAAGAGAGTAACCCCCAGCATACCGCTGAAGACCGCCGTGCCCAATGCCCGACGCATCTCAGCACCTGCTCCTACAGCAAAAACAAGCGGTATTACACCAAAGATGAATGCAAAGGATGTCATTAAAATGGGGCGAAGCCTAATACGACTGGCTTCGACCGCAGCTGCAAAACGGTCTTTTCCTGATTGCTCTTGGTCCTTGGCGAACTCCACTATTAAAATGGAATTCTTGCAGGCCAATCAGCACCACAAAACCGATTTGGGTCAATATATTGTTATCCATACCGCTTAGCCATATTCCCCCTATTGAGAAGAGAAGGCACATGGGCACGATGAGTATGATGGCCAGGGGTAAAGACCAGCTCTCGTATAAAGCGGCAAGTACGAGAAATACAAAAAGCACGCACAGCGGAAAGATATAAACAGCGGTGTTGCCCGCTATCTTCTCCTGATATGCAAGGTCTGTCCATTCAAAACCCATTCCACTGGGAAGAGTCTTTCTGGCCAGTTCCTCCATCGTTGCGATTGCCTGGCCTGAGCTAAATCCCGGGGCCGTGTTGCCATAAACCTCAGCCGCAGGAAACATATTGTACCGAACAACCCGGTCTGGCCCGGTCGTCCAACGCACGCTCGCGAGCGAGCCGAGAGGTACCATCGCCCCGGTTTCACTGCGTGTCTTGAGATTCATAATATCCTCAGGCTCAGCACGGAAAGAACCCTCCGCCTGTGCCGTCACCTAGTATGTACGCCCGAAGAGGTTAAAATCATTGACATATAAAGACCCCAGATAAATCTGAAGTGTATTGAAGATATTACTCAGGGGAACGTCGAGCTTCTTTGCCTTGGTTCGATCAACATCGACATAAAGCTGAGGCGTGTTGGCGCGAAAGGCCGTGAAAACCCCCATAAGGCCCGGCTGTTGATTTGCCGCAGTGATTAGCTCCTCGGTAGCCGATTGCAATGCGGAAAAACCAGCCCCGGAGCGGTCCTGAACCTCTATAGTGAAGCCACCCGACGTCCCCAGTCCTCGGACAGGAGGCGGGGGAAAAACCGCGATATAAGCCTCCTGTATTTGTGATAGCTCCATTCGGAGGTTCATTGCAATCTCATCGGCGCTTGGGCCGTGCCTTGCCCGCTCGTCAAAGGGCTTTAAAGGAATGAAGATTGCCCCGGTATTTGAATTGTTTGACCTGGTCGCGGCTGAAAACCCGGCAAAACCCACCGTACCCTCCACGCCTGGCGATTGAAGAATAATATCATTAGCCTTACGTATTACCGAGTCTGTTCGTTCTAGGGAAGCGGCATCGGGGAGTTGAACATTTACAATCAGATACCCTTGATCCTGAGCGGGTATAAACCCTACCGGCACTCTTTTGAACCCCAGGTAAGTGAGGCCAATCAGGCCACAGTAAACTACCAGCACAATTGTACTGATACGCATTAACCTCCCCACTATCTGCCCATATTTATTGGTCGCACGGCTGAAGAACCAGTTGAACCCGTTGAAAAAAACGCCCAGAATTCGGTTTATAGTGGGGCCAATGAACCACCCTACGAGGCCACCGACGGCGAAGAGAACTATGCGGAGCACCCAGATTGCTATAGTGCTGGAAGACAGACCGATCAGGGATGCCAAGTGGGGAGTCAAAAACAAGTATGATATGAACCCAAAGATTAATGCAATTCCCAATTGGGGCAGCGCCTCGCGTTTCCCCGATTGATGTTCTCCATTATGGGGTCTGACAATCTGGACAGCCCGAGCGGGAGCCATAGTAAGCGCATTAGTGGCCGAAATGATAGTTGATATTGCAATGGTGAGTGCAAACTGACGGTAGAATTGGCCGCTTATACCAGATAGGAAAGCGGTGGGTATAAAGACGGCACTCAGAACAATGGTGATGGCGAGCACCGGGCCGGTTATCTCCTCCATTGCTTTGAGTGTGGCCTCGCGTGGCGGAAGCCCTTTAGACATCCAGCGCACGATATTCTCAACCACGACAATGGCATCATCCACCACTATACCTATAGCTAGCACCAGACCGAATAAAGACAGGTTATTGAGCGAAAAGCCAAGCGCCGCCATAACGGCGAATGTGCCGATCAAAGACACGACCACATCAATCATCGGAAGGAGCGTAGCCCGCCAGTCCTGAAGGAAGACCAGAACCACTATGAATACCAATATAAATGCCACAAAGAGTGTATGAATTACGGCGTTAACCGATTCCTGTATAAAGACCGTAGGGTCATAGACTATTTGATATTCCAATCCGGGGGGAAATTGCTTACTGAGTTCGGCCATGGTCTTTCGAATCCCCTGAGAGGTGGCAAG
>PSLL01000048.1:8975-9283 GCA_040289575.1 Candidatus Dadabacteria bacterium
AACTATTAACCGAATAGTCGCGCGCGCCCAGCTCAACCCTGGCGACATCCTTTAATCGCGTTATACGTCTGTTTTCACCAGTTTTGACTACTATATCACCGAACTGATCAGGGTCTATCAGACGGCCTAATGTATTGACATTAACCTGGAGGGCATTCCCCTTTGGCACAGGCGGTTGGCCGATCACTCCTGAAGCAACCTGCACGTTTTGCTCCCTCAGCGCCTCTACTACGTCACCGGCAGTCATGTTGAGTAAGGAAAGATTTTCCGGATTGAGCCAGATGCGCATGCTGTATTCACGCAAACCG
>PSLL01000048.1:9451-14459 GCA_040289575.1 Candidatus Dadabacteria bacterium
AACAGCCACCCTGTTTTGTACCAAGACCTGAGCCTTATCAATGTCTGTGCCCAGTTTGAAGGTTATGGTCAGTTGCATCTGACCGTCCCTTGTGGATGAAGACGACATATAGAGCATATCCTCAACGCCATTTATCTCTTGTTCAATCGGGGTTGCCACAGTCTTGGCTATGACATCCGGTGTAGCACCTGGATAACTGGCGCGGACCACAACGGTAGGAGGAACCACCGCCGGCTATTGTGATACGGGCAGTATGAAATAGGCGATTAAACCCACTATAACAATCACTACTGAAATCACAGTGGCAAATACAGGCCTATCAATAAAAAAGCGGGAGAATTTCATAGCCTCAGCCTCCCTTCCCACCTTCAGATTGGGAGGTTGAATCCGGGTTTAAGACCTCTGCCTCAGGGCTTAAGAGGTCTTGATTCATGGTTATGATCTTCTTTTGCGGATCAACTATCGCCCCGGGCCTTGCGCGCTGCACTCCACTCACTATCACCCAATCCTCAGGCTTTATTCCCTCTCTGATGATTCGCAGACCGCCTGCAAGGGGCCCTAATTTAACGCCGCGCTGCTCTACTGTATTTTTGTTGTTTACCACAAAGACATATTTCTCAGATTGGTCGCTTACAATGGCCTCGTCTGGAATCAAAATCGCCTTGTATTTACCACTACCCGGTATCCGAATACGGGCAAATAGCCCCGGTGTGAGTGTGAGGTCAGGATTTGGAAAGACAGCCCTTCCCGTTATCGTTCCCGTATTTGAATCAAGCCGGTTATCCACGAAATCTATATAGCCCTTGTGTGGAAATCCCGTTTCATCTGCCAAAGTAAGATACGCGGGATTCCTCACCTCCCTTGAGCTGGGACGCTTCCCCTCGCGCGCAAGTCGAGTGTATTTAAGAAAGGACTGCTCATCAGCCTCGGCATAGCAATAAATAGGGTCAAGAGAAACAATAGTAGTAAGCAGTGTTCCGCCGGTTCCGCTGTTGATAAGATTGCCCTCTGTGACAAGCTTGCGACTAATACGCCCGCTAATAGGCGCTGTGACCCGGGTAAACTCGACATTTAGCTTTGCGGTTTGGACGGCGGCTTCCGCCTGTTCAACCGTAGCCAGAGCCACGCGTTCATCGGAGGCTCGGGTGTCGGCTTCTTCCTGAGAGATGGCATGAGCGCTCAGAAGCTTCTTTGCCCTTGCCAAATTGTCTTGGGCCAGTTTCAGACGGGCCTTAGCCAACTTCAATGCCGCCTCGGCGTTGTCCAGTTCCGCTTGATATGGCCTAGGATCAATCACAAAAAGCAGGTCCCCTTTCTTTACAATCTGACCATCCTTGAAATGAACCGATTGCAAATAACCACTGACCCGTGCCCTTACCTCCACCGAATCAACCGCTTCAAGGCGTCCGGTATATTCATCCCCTTCGATCAGTTCACGCACGACAGGCTGGCTTACAGTTACCTTCGGCGGCGGAGGTGTGGGGGCTTTTTGTCCCTTACAGCCGGTCAGTAATAAGATCAGACCGGCAAGGATGAATAGAAATGGATTGGTTTGCAAGACCTTTTTTGTTTTTCATATTGCCCAGCCTCCAATCACTTACCTTACTTTTACTCAACTTTATTTCCTTTATCAGACCTCTTTTACAAGGATATTCCACACTGTCTTCCAGATTCCTTTACCTGAATTTGCGCCTGCAATCGGGCGATTTTTTCATTTGCTAGAATTCTGATACAATCGGAATCACATCACGACCGATAACCTCAATAGGTGCGATTTCATAGTCGTTGGGCATGCTGAAAATAAAGTGCTGTATGCCAATATCCGCCAGTCCACGACACATAGATATAACATCAGACACCGACATGCCGCCAGCCCCCAGATTGACCATACCCAATGCAGTGCGCTCAATCTCATCATAGGGCCGACCAACATCCTTACAATGGCGCTTTAGCACATCCAGCTTTCTGACGATCTCTTCTTTGCTCGTAAAAGGGGGAGCGTAAAGATTACAGGCATCTGCATACCTGGCGACGAGTCGTAGGGTTTTCTTTTCACCCCAACCACCGACCAAGATAGGCGGATGGGGTTTCGAAAGCGGCAGTGGATTGTTAATTGGCTCAGCGAGTTGATAGTATTTGCCATTGTATGGCTTAACCTCACCCGACCACATCTGATTGGCAATCTGTAGGGTTTCCTCCAAACGTTCGAGACGTTCCTTCAGGGGTGGAAATGGCAGACCCAGCCCGACCGCCTCCCTTTCGTACCAGGCCGCGCCGATTCCCAGATAGGCGCGTCCACCTGAGATTACATCCAGGCTTGAGACAATCTTTATCAAGTGACCGGGATGGCGATAAACGACGCCGGTTACCATTGTGCCCAGACGGGCGCGCTCGGTGACCGAAGCCAGATAGCCGAGTACGATATAGCCATCCAGCATAGGGTCGATGGGTGATAAACCAAATTGTGCCATATCTAATTGAAAGAAATGATCCATCACCCATATACTACTGAAGCCGACCTTATCAGCCGTTCTGCCAATCTCAACCAACCTTTTGCCAATGTTGTCTGGGCTACCCGGCCATTTAAACTGAACGATTTGTAATCCGATCTTCATTAATGTGTCTCCCTGTTTTCTATTGTGTGCCTTAAGGCTATTAGCCCGCCCGTAGGGTTAACAGTGTAATCTCCGGCGGGACCCCCAAACGTACCGGAACCCCAATAGTTCCCAATCCCCGATTTACATACAAGGATGCCCGTCCCGTGCCATTGCCCATCGGTAGGGTATACAGCCCGGCCACAAACCTGGTAATAAACCGCGCTGGACTCCATCTGTGATCCAGGATTTCCACACGTACCTGCCCACCGTGTGTGTGACCCGCCAGGCTCAGCTCGATGCCCAACTCAGCCGCACGATAAAAGCTATTCGGATTATGCGATAGGAGAATATTCGGCATGTCGCGCCGCACCAGTGATTCAATCGCCGCCAGCATCGGCGGAAGCCCGCTTTCAAACAGGCGCTCCCTTTGATAGTCCACGCCGATAAGATTAATCTCCCCGCCATGCCACCGCAGCGGTGCACTCTCTTGACGCAGTAGGCTCATGCCGTACTTCTGGAATAGCTCCTGTGCTCTCTCCTCAGCGCCCGCGTATATCTCATGGTTGCCATTGCATCCCCACACCCCCAGGGGTGCCCTCAGCCGACTCAACTCGGCTATACACGCCTCCAGCGGATCGTGTTCATCCGTGATGAAATCCCCTGTTACAAACGCGACATGTGCCCCAAGCCCGTTGGCCATGTCTACGGCTCGCCGCACCTCATGGCGAGGCATAAAGTCCCCAATGTGTATGTCGCTGAGCTGCACAATCTTAAATCCGTCCAGAGTCGAGGGTAGGTTCGCGATGGGAACATCAACACGGTGCACTGTATATTGCATCCTTTCCCTTGCATAGCCGTACACAGCTGCGACAATCGGAACCGCACCGGCAACGGCAGCGGCATAACGGAAGAATGATCGCCGCGCCGTGTCCACCGCCGCATCATCATTGACGCTGGACCGAGAAATCGTCACCCTGCCCCAGATCCACTCCGCCGCATTGACCAGCTTCACCAACAAAAATGCAAAGAATGAGGGTAGCAACCAGAGATGCGTCGCCGTAACCATCCAGAGCCACAGCCCTTGATGCGGAAGGAAATGCCCAAAAATCCGGTCCACAATCACGACAATCAGCCATACGGCAGCGAGAGCCAGCAAAATCCTGAGGAGACGGTTCCACATCGGCGAATGAATCCGCCGAATGGCACGCCACCCGTTGCGAAACCAGAAGACCTGAGCCGGAAGTAAAAGCCCGAGTACCATAATAAGAAACATCACCTGAAATATACTTAATCCAAACCTGGACTCCAATTGACCTACTCCTTTTCCTATTAGTTATAACCTCCCTTTTTCCGCTTTCAATTATTGATTGAAATAAGTATTCCTTAAAATTATGTGGTTTGTTTCTTTCATTTTTTTTCTCATCTCTAATTGATGAATGATTTATAGTTATCTAAGGAAATTTAAATGTTTGACTCTTATTATGGTAAGGTGACAAAAAGCTTTTCTTTTTCCCTTCTTACTTTTTTCGCACGTGCTAGGTAATCATTCTCCGCATCACGGTAACCAAGCGCCAATAACACAACACTGCGCAATCCCTTTGCCTTTAGCCCTAAGATTGTGTCAACGGCTTGAGGATTGAATCCTTCCATAGGTGTCGCATCTACTTCTTCTACTGCGGCGGCTACCAGGGCTATGCCCAGAGCAATGTATACCTGCCGGGCCGCCCAGTTAAAGCTCGCTTCCGATGGGTTGCTATTGACCCGACTTTCAATTGCCGTTTGATAACCCTTCAGTGAATCCACAGATAAGCCTCTCTGCTCAGCGACACGGTTGATAAACTCGCTCACCCTCTCTGAGGTAATACTCTCCCAGGCTGCAAATGCGAGCAGGTGAGAAGCTTCTATGATTTGCGGTTGGTTATTTGCAACGGATTGAATCTTTTTACGCAGTTCCCGGTCCTCGATAATCAGTATCGTATAGGGCTGCAAACCGAATGAAGAGGGAGATAGTCTTGTTGCTTCCAGGATACGATCCAGTTTTTCTTGCGGCACCTTAGCACCGCTCATTCTCTTGGTGGCATAACGCCAATTCATTGCTTTAATCAAATCCATAAATTTGTCATCTCCGTCCCAAAGTGCAAAAAACATCATTATTGTCGTACAAAATGCTCGAGCAGGGCCTTGAACCAAGGACTCAAATGCAGCGCGCGGCATTACCTATTTATCATTGAGATTCCTTCTTCTCATGCGCTAATTGAATCTACTTATCTATTTTGGATACAAACCCGTATATGGAAGATGCAAGTTATTTTTCCCGCTCACAGAGAAATAATCTGAAAGCCTATCCCTAAGATATAGCCTATCCCTAAGATATAGCCTAGCCCTGTGAATCCTAGATTTAACGGCACTAA
>PSLL01000126.1:0-1225 GCA_040289575.1 Candidatus Dadabacteria bacterium
GCGGGATGCTGCAAGGACAAGCCGCGCTTCTCTTCATCGGGCGTGAGTTTATCAGGCACGGCGTCGAGTAGCACGACAGGAATGCCGACGTTCGTCAGGTGCGCTGCAATCGCCGCGCCCATGGTGCCCGCGCCGATCACGGCGGCGCGGTTGATTGAGTAGGTCATGATTGCTCCTCACGGAAAATTGCTTACGATTAAGAAAATATCACATATCGTTGATAAACGCTTCAAGCTGCACGTTGTTGGCAGTATCGCTACGCCGCTTTGGGAAATCAACGTCCCATTCACCAATAGCATGCGGCGTCTATGAGCGGTTCGTGCATGCTCGATTTACCTTACTAATTGCTGGGTATCAACCCTCGGAGAATTCTGGGTTTATAGCTTTTGCTTATGATAATGCAGCTTGAACTAGGCAGTGAAGCGGTTCTGTTGCTTAACACAATCTCCTTGCAGTCACATCGGAAGATAAGCGATACCTTAATCTACTAGTTTTTCGCGCCCCATGAGGACGGATAAGCAACCATCCACCGGCGATAGCCCTTTGAAAATAACATTCCTCCTAGAGTTAACAAGTCAATCATTGCAAATCCAGAGTAAATACTGTTAACGGAAGAGCTAAATATCAGGAAGATCGGCCAAACCGCTTGAAGACCTGTAATTTCAAGAAAAGTCACTTTTCGCAGAACGGATAGATAGATTGCTACAAAATGGACGAGGATGTAGATAATATATAGCATGCTGAAAATAGCCATTGGATCATTCGCTACTGCTGATATGGCTGCACCCAAGTCACTTAATCCTGTCTGCTTCAAGAAGATGATTGTTGAAGGTGAGACCGTGGGAGCATTAGCGTATTTCAGTCCGAGACTAACTAGTTGTGCAGTCGCTATGAACCTGACCGATTTTGGCGAAGCAGTAAGACCTACGAGACTGAATCCCCAATATGAGGTGGTGCGAGGTGGTATGTGGGTTCCTCGAGTTTCAAGAATAGTTTTGTCATCCTTAAGCACTGCGATAAGTTCTCGCATACCCCGTTCAAAACTCATACGAAAATCAATCCACTGTATCTGTCCCAATTGCTTTACTACATTGGCTTCCTGCAATAGTACCGGAATAATTCTCTTGTTATGAACGAGTGCGAAATCAAGCTCTTGTTGCACGGCGGGCGATTCCATGCTATATGGGGAAATGACAATCCGCAACAGCTTGTGCGTAAATCCAAC
>PSLL01000126.1:1273-2045 GCA_040289575.1 Candidatus Dadabacteria bacterium
GGCTGGTTTCGCCACTGCGCGTTTTTCATCACGCAAATATTTCAACTCATTGGACAAATAGCCCCAACGTCGGAAAACATCCAATGCGTTGTCTTTTGCAATTTGAGAGGCGAGAGGGCTGTGAGCCACGCGATGAAAGAAAATTTCAGTCGGTTGATGCGGCTTGCATTCACGTAGGATGCACAGAAACTTTTCATTTGGGTTGCGCTCATGCGCAGCATCGCACAACAGACCTAATACCGATAAATCGCCCATCTGTTTGGTGTTCTCCAAAAGTTTGTGTTCATCAATCTGGTCAATGTGCTCAATCAACCAATCGAGCACAATCCACGTCAGCCGTCCCGACTCGCGGCAATGTGCGGTGCTTTCGGCGATGGCCTCTTCGGGCGCGCGCGCCACAATCGTTTTGTCGGCATGCGCCAGCAACACCTGGCCGCCGAGTTGCGCCCATTCCTGAAAAAGATAATCTAGTCTATTTCCCATCCCTGCTCCAGCAGAAAGTAGCGTAACCGTTGCGCCCAATCCTGTCGTTTCGTTTCGAGGTGCGCAAGAATTTTTCGCATGATCTGTTTATCATCATTCTGCATTTGTGGCAGCAACAGTTCTAGGTCTTCTAAATCTTGATCGCGCAAAGCCACAATTTTCATGGCCGTCTGTTCCGCCAGCCCGAGCGTGTACAGCTTTACGTGATTGAATGAATCGAGTGACTGCAATCGGCGCAGGAAGTCAGGTGGAAGGATATCGGCGTAGCCCTTCACGGCATCGTTGAGCC
>PSLL01000019.1:0-14329 GCA_040289575.1 Candidatus Dadabacteria bacterium
GTTGCTCAGGACACAGGGTTCAGCAATATCCTGCCCACAGGTGAAGGGCTCTTTGCCTTCACCACAATAGATGAGGCACTGATGGCAATTGATGATATTAACAGCGATTACCGACGACATTGTGATGCAGCACGGGCGATTGCGGAAGAGTACTTCAATACCTGTACATTGGCAGCACGTCTGCTTGTGGATATAGGTCTATAGATACCTGTGTTGTGTCTAATAGAGGAGAGATGAGAAAATACCTTATCTTTAATGCGGATGATTTTGGCGCATCCACAGGGGTGAATCGCGGCATTCTGAAATGCCACACCGATGGCGTGGTCACAAGCGCCAGTCTCATGGTTACTGGCCGAGCCATACGCGAGGCTGTATCTATGAGCCAGGATTACCCGACATTATCAATCGGACTGCATTGGGACATCTGGGGAGAGAATGAAAGAGAGTTCAATACACACGATATTCAGGCGGTTCGCGATGAGTTTTACAAACAGCTCGATAGGTTCTATCACCTAATGGGTCGAATGCCCACACATATTGATTCCCACCGTCATGCACACAGAGAGAAGCATTTGATGCCCGTATTTAGAGAGATGGTAGAGTCGTTGGGCGTGCCCCTGCGTGATGATGGGCGTGTGCGTTTCGTCGGTGGTTTCTATGCCCAATGGGAGTGGATGGTAACAAACCTGGAATATGTGAGTGTGACGTTTCTTCAAAAGATGCTCTGTGAAGAGGTAAACGACGGATGGACCGAATTCTCGTGCCATCCGGGCTATGTCTCACCGGATTACAAAGCGGTTTACCTAAGAGAGCGGGAATCAGAAGTACGTACACTTACAGATACCCGCATCCGGCAAACCATAGAGCAACTGGGCATCAGTCTTGTGAGCTATGCCGACTATCTGAAATCAGACCAGTTATAGACAACAAACCCGACCCATTTGTCATTGCGAACACATTCGCTTAACTCAGTGTAACTCTGTGAAGCAATCCCCTTTGAGATTGCTTCGTTGCTATCGCTCTCTATCTATTCGTCAGAGATATTAAGTGGAATTGGATGCCATGGCCCAATAGAGGCAGCATCCATAAGCTCCTATTCGTCGCTTATATCCTCGCAATGACTGTTTTTATACACTATGGCAAAATACAATTTGGTATTAGGTTCATATACTTATGATGATGCTATTTTTGGTAAACACACAGTTGGTTGATTTACATAATGGCGGTAATATATAATTCGGATAGAGCTTGAGAAGGAGAAAGAGAAATGGTTAAGGCAATAATAATGTGTATGCCTATGTTTTTAATATCGGTATCTGCTTATGGAGAGACTACTAATCCAATTTGTAAGGATAATCCTGACGGGATAGTGAAGGATTACTATACAAACGGAAGATTAAGGGCCGAATGGGGATGCCGAAACGGTCAGCTAAATGGGATAACCAGGTTTTACTATGAAAGTGGGGTGATACAGGCAGAGACGAATTATATTGATGGCAAAGCGATGGGAATGAATAGGACATACTATGAAAGCGGCAATATACAATCGGAAACGAACTACTATGATGGCAAAGCCGAGGGAATAGGTAGGACTTATTATAAGAACGGCAACATACAATCAGAAACAAACTATAATGATGGTAAAGCCGAGGGAATAAGCAGGAGTTATTACGAGAACGGAGCCTTAATGCAGACATCGAACTTTAAAGGCAATCTTAGGCAGGGGATAAGCAGAACCTACTACGACAACGGGAATGTAGAAAAGGAGGTAAACTATCAGGATGGCAAAGCGGTGGGTATGAGTAGGACATACTATGAAAGCGGCAACATACGCGCGGATGCAAACTATAAGAACGGCAAACTCGATGGGATAGCTAGAGAATACTATGATTCTGGTGAAGTAAAGTATGTAGATACATACAAGGATGGAGAGCACATTGATAGAAAAGAGTATGATAAGGAAGGCAGGCTTAAATTTGATCAAGACTATTCCTATGCCACAGGAAAATAGGAAACCGTGATAGATTTAAAAACTCAGAGGTTAAAGACCTCATTCAATCAATAAGACCTCCAATTCCAAACGCCGTGCTATTGCCAATATATTATTCAGGTAAAATTAGATAAATACCTTGAGGTGAAATCGTGGAAGTTCAGGCTATCTGGAAAAGGAATTATCAGGTTGAAGTCAGAGCAAGACAGTTTAGCGTTCCGATTGACGAAGCCCAGGAATTCCATGGAGACGATACAGGAATGATGCCTACAGAGCTTTTTCTCTGCTCTTTGGCTTCGTGCTTCTGCCTTGCACTTGTGTTTGTCGCCAGGAAGAAAAGAATTGAAATTAAAGATATGCGCGTGAATGTGAAAGGTGAAAAAGACCTTAAAAATTTCCTTTTTTCAAGGCTTATTGTTGAGATTGATAGCTCTCTTTTGCCCGAAATTCTGCAAGGTATTATACCGCTTGCAAAAAAATACTGTTTTGTAAGCAACACGGTTTCGAAATCGTGCCCGATAGAATACACAATAAAGAACATTTAAAGGAGATCAAAGTTGCCAATAAAATTCAAGATTAAAAAAAATTATTTTCAGGATGCGCTCCGATTGATGCGTATATCGAAAATCCTTAGTGAGACGGAAGGGGTAAAGAAAGCCGTTGCTGTAATGGCAACCGAAAAAGCCAAGTTCGCGCTCGAAGATGCCGGTCTTATGACTGTGGAGATGAAGGATGCCAAAGGAAGCGATTTGGTGATGGTGGTTGAATCCGAGTCCGAAGAGATAGCCAATCAGGCACTCGCAAGAATGGAAGAGTTAATTTCATCGGGCATCTCCCAAACCAAGAAGGCTCCTCCCGATATACTACATCAGGAGATTCATGCGATAAATATCGGACTTGAGAACTTCAAGGAAGCCCTTGAAGCCCAAGGCGTAAAAGTAGTCCATGTCAACTGGCAGGTTCCTGCGAAAGGCGACATGAAATTGATAAATATTTTAAAGAAGATGTATTAAAATGAGCATACGCAATCCCGAAAGGTTAAAAGAGGTTCTTTCAAATCCCAAGTGTCTCGCAAGGGCTTTTAGTAGGCATACATACGGAATGATTGCTTGGGTGGATTTGTTTGGAGGAAAGCTAAAATCATTTCGTGACATCGAAACAAAACTCGTTGTCTCCCGAATAATTGCCGACAATGCAAAGCACGCAAAGTTCTTCTGGGACAGAGCTAAAGAACTGGGTGAAAAACCGGAAACCTACAGACCTCCACAGATTGGGCAGAAGATTTATGACATACTTGAATCATACGAAGACCCATTTGATCAATTTGCCTATGCATGGGGGTCTCTTATACATTTTTCGTCCCTGCTTGACATATACCACAGCGTGGCGGATTCAAAGAGCCGAGCCATAATAGAAGAGGTTCAAGGAGACGTCAAGGAACACTTAAAACTTCTGGAGAGATACTTCAAATCAAATGCAGACACACCTGAGAAGAAAAAGCGCGCCGAAGAGGTAAGAACTTTAGCCCACAGAATCTACACCGATAGAGAAGATGAGGAGATAAAATGGTATGCCTCGTAGAGGAATGCCCAGCTTTGAGGAGTTGTTAAGTCCACTCCCAATCTATTCCATAAAAAACTGGTATTATAAACTCTATTCACTCTTCTTAATGACAATCGGCATGACATCAGATGGAATAAAAACTGGCTATACATACGGCTTCGATTCGGGAATGATTATGAACTATGTATATCAGAATACTCCGCACGGGAGATTTTATATTGGAAAGCTTCTAGACAGGGTATTCCTCAATCAGATTACATGTAAAGCATTCAGGGCAATTAAAGAAATACAGAAAAATGCAATTAAAAATTATTTAGAACAGAGAAATGGAAGTCCCACGTTTATAGTTGATCTAGCTTCGGGAAAAGCCGACTACATATACGATGCTCTTAGAGAGGCAAACGCCAACGTAAAGGTTCTGCTCCGAGATATTAGCGAGACTGTGCTCAAAGAAAGCATGGCTATAGCCAGAGGTCTGAACCTAGAGGACAAGGTAAGCTATGAAGTTGCAGATGCACTTGATGTAGAGAGCCTAAAAAAGATTCCCAAGCCGAATCTTGTAGTTGAAGTCGGTTTATATGGAATCATACACGATGATGAGTTGATACGAAGGCATTTCTTTGAACTTCGGGATATACTTAACCCAGAGGCGATTCTCTTTAATGTCCAGACATATAATCCACAAATAGAGCTAATTGCGAGGGTACTCAAAAATAGCAATGGTGATCGCTGCGTGTGGCACCTCCGTCCAGCAGAGGTCGTAATAAATTGGGCAGAAAAGGCAGGATTCAAAAACCCAAAAGTCACCATGGACCCCTATGGCATCTATACAGTGGTTATGATGAGAAATTAATGCGAATTCATCAAACTCTGAGATTTTTAGGCAATATCAATAAGTCGAGTAAGTTTTATGGGAGGCACTAAATTGAAGAGAGAGAGATTTGTTCTGGGATGGGAAGGCAATACTGAAGAGCCAACTTTTATAAAAAACGCTCTATCAAATAGGATTAGATCGGTCATGAAAAGCCCACATGGGATGTGGAACTACATGACGTACCGTGATGCGATAAGGATATTGGGATGGAACGCAGAAGAGATTTATAAGGAAGGCAGGGTTGACTTAGACCCAAAAGTTTGGGCAGATTTCGGTTGGATGACGTGCTATGTGGGTCCGCCTAAGAGTGCTGTGAAAGCGATGCGTGAAAAGACAAATGCATCAAATATCAATCCATACTCTCCAGACCTTATAAACCCATTGAGAGACGCATGCGCCCGGATAAAGCTTGGACGTGAAAGGAGTAGAGACTTTGAAGTCATAGGAACAGAAGGCGGACAGGCAGGGATTTCATACGCACTTCAGACACTTATAGACCCCGGCGATGAGGTGATCATTACCGATCCCGGATATTTTCACTTTGAATCCGCAATCCTGATGGCAAGGGGGGTGCCCATAAAGATTCCCCTAGGTTCTAAAAATGGATACCGTTTAAACCCGGATGAATTAAAAGGTTATATTACGCCAAAAACAAAGGTGATAATCGTTTGTGATCCACTTAACCCTTTCGGTACCGTGCAGACAAAAGACGAGTTGATTGCCCTCATTGAGATTGCAAGAAAAGGCAACATCATAATAATCGACGACATTACACACAACACTCAGAGAATTGACCCTAATTCTCAGCACTATCCTATGAGCTCCCTCTGGAAGGAGATAAACACAGACAATGTGATCTCAGTCTTCAGCGTCTCCCATGGATACGGAATGGCCGGTGTTCGCATTGGCTTTCTTGCGGGTCACACGGAGATTATGAGGGCATGCCTAATATCAAAAACCTCCTTGACAAGGCTTAATACCAATCTCATCTCTCAATATGGGGCGCTGGCGGCCTTAAATGACGAGGATTATATTAAGAAATCAGAGGAAATAATAAGGCGTAACTATAGTCACATAAGAGAAACGATAAGCCAAATCAAAGACCTGTTCATTCCAGTTGAACCCAAATATGGCTTTTCCGTAGTTGTAGACGTTTCCAATACGGGCACAACAGCACAGGAATTGACCATTGCCCTTTTTAAACACCGCGTAGCCGTATATCCGGGAGACGGATTGGGCAACGTTGGCGCGACTGAATACATCAGGCTCAATATCTCCCGCCCCGACATCTGGGCATTTGGACACCTCCGTAATATGCTCCCCCTGGCAATTGAAGAGGCAAGATCTGGGATCTATCGCAAGGGTGTCATACAATTTTTTAGAGAAAAGAAGACAGAGCGGGCGGAGAGAATCATACAGAAGATGAAAGAGATACATTTGGCAGATGAATGATATTGACGGCGTTTCTATTGACAGACTTGTCGAGGAGTACGGCTCACCCATCTTTACCGTTTCCGCAAAGACGCTTAGAAATAATATCCGTGCATTCAAAGAGGAATTCTCTAAAAGGTATCCAAAAGTAGTAATCGCCTACTCGTATAAAACCAACTGCCTCCTTGGCATACTCAGCATAATACACAGAGATGGGGTCTGGGCTGATGTGGCTTCAGGTTTTGAATACAATCTGGCAAGGGCAATTGGCGTGCCTGGAGAATCAATTGTCTTCAATGGCCCATACAAAAAGAAAGAGGAACTCAGGAAAGCCGTTAAGGAAGGGGCCTTAATAAATATAGACCATATTGACGAACTCAAACTGCTAGAGGAGATTGCCCACGAACTTCATGGAACAATTGATATAGGGATTAGGATTAATGCAGATGTCGGGATTCATCAGTTGTCAGATAGATTTGGCTTTAACCTCGAATCTGGCGAGGCGATTCAAATTGTAGAGATGTGTACCGGGAAGAAATTGCTCAGGATAGTAGGGCTTCATATTCACCTTACGAGTTACATAATTGAACCTGATAGTTCAGAAAATACCTCTCCTGCAAAGAGAGTAAAACTCATCTGGCCCAAGAGTTCAGATATGTACAGAGAGGCCTCAAAAAAGGTTGTAGGACTCGTAGAGGAAATCAGAGAAAAGTTTGGAGTAAATGTAAAGTATGTAGATATAGGAGGCGGTTTTCCAGGTGTTGACTCTTTGGCTCCTTATGTTGGGGCGATAGTTGAACCGATTCTTGAGAGGTTTAGTCAGTATTTACCAACTCTCATCTTAGAGCCTGGAAGAGCAATTGTAAGGGATGCTATGCATCTTATAACGACTGTTGTCGGTGTAAAGGAGTTTCCAAGCGGAGAAAGGAGAATAATAATTGATGCCGGAATCAATCTTCTTCCCACATCACTCTGGAGGTGGCAGGAGATAGAACCGGTATCAAAAGCAGAAGGCGGTTTAAAGGAGACTACGGTCTATGGACCACTCTGCCTTCAGACGGACATAATATCAAGGGCAAAACTCCCGCGACTTAAATCGGGAGATAAACTCGTCATAAAAAACGTTGGGGCATACAATATTTCTCAATCCAGTTCATTTATATTCCCTCGCCCCTCAGTTTTAATCATAGAGAATAGAGAAGTAAGGATTCTAAAGAGGAATGAGAAGGTCGAGGATGTGTTCTTATTTGAAAAGGTATAATGTTAGGCTACTCCAGCATATAGGGAGGTTTGACTAAATATGTGTCATATTTTGTTTGAATATATCCATGAGTTTGGTAAAATTCATAAACTTTAAAATAAATCGGGAGTCTATATGAACTACAAAAAAATAAAGTTAAACCTGATATTTTGGACTCTTATAATTGCCGTATTGGCTTCTCTTATCTCATGCAGTGTCGGAGATAACACTCCCCCTGCACCTATTGAGGATTTGAGCTTAAATCCTCCGCCTAGGCAACTTAGTTGGACAGCAACCGGAGACAACGGACATTCAGGGACAGCAACAATCTATGACCTACGGTTTTCTCAGATCAGTGCTGAAGATGTAATAAAGAATTTCTCAAGCGCTATACACGTAGAAAATCTACCAAAACCCGCTCCAGCCGGGACAACGCAGAGCTTTCTTCTCCCGAGGATTGATACTACAGGAACTAAAAACTTTTTCTTTACTCTTGATGTTCGTGATGAGGTGGGGAACAACTCAGGTCCATCGAATGTTGTTGAGACTCAGACGCCCCTGGTTCCTGTAGAATTTCGGAGCAATGCAACCGGAAGCTGTTTTGGAGCGGCGGTCAGTAGCGGCGATTTCAACGGCGCTGTAAATAAAAACCTTAACCCATTTAGCCCTTCTGCCACGCCATCTGTTACTCCCAGTAACCGGATTGAGGGCATCGCTATTGGTGATCCATGTCTCGGCAGGGTTTATATATTCTTTGGCGGAAACGATCTGTCTGGGGTTCTCGATGCCTCAACCGCAGATGTAACTATAATCGGCAATGCCAGCGACCGATTTGGGGCTACAGTCACCGGTCTCGGAAATGTTGGCGGCGATACATCGGATGACCTAGCAATAGGAGCTCCGGAATTCAATAACGGAACGGGCGCGGTTTTTATTATATTTGGCAGCGGCAAATGGAAGCACGGCTCACCCGTAACCATAGACCTTACAAACGGAGCTAAACCGAATATCACAATTACAGGGGAAAACGTCGGAGACAAATTTGGAACCTCCATCGCAAAACTAGAAGGCGGAAGCTCAATACCGGTGCTTATAGGCGCGCCCGGGGCTGACTCTCAAAAAGGCAGAGCCTATTATATCTTCTTGAAGGATATAAATCCAAACACATCTGCTAGCCAGGCCAAAGCCATATTCCTTGGAGAGTCGGCAGGCAATATGTTCGGTCTTACTCTAGCTAATACGGGTGATTTCAATGGCGATGGTTTCTTTGATTTTGCCGTTGGTGCCCCAGCGGCTGGAAAGGTATATATATTCTTCGGACAAAAGAACATTGTTGGCCAGGACCTCTCAAAGGATAAGTCCGGCGTAGTGATAATAAGCGGCAGCTCCACAGATGGGTTTGGCTCCTCTATATCAGGAATCGAGTTTACCATCTCAGGAGGAGGGGATAATATAAGAGGCGATATAAATGGAGATAAAAAGCCTGACTTTATTATCGGTGCACCCGGCTCAAATAATAATACAGGTTCTGTTTTTCTCTACTCCGGGGCGGATATAGTCTCTGCTAAGACGAGTGGAATGCCCCCCAATTTTATTGCAGAATTTACTGGTACAAATCCAGGAGATAGATTCGGAACCTCCGTCAGCATTCTTGGTGATATAAATCCTCAAATGATCACACGTCAAGAGACAGAGTTTACTGTACTTCTATTTAATCCTACGAATGCGGATTTTGCAGTGGGCGCCCCGGGGACATCCGGTGGAACGGGAACCGTTTACCTGTTTTTTGGACGCAATAACTTTCCGAGTACGGTCGGAGCCGCAGGGGCCGATTTAATCCTAAATGGAAACTCTCCAGGAGAGGAATTCGGAACAATAGTAACGGGCACAGGAGACTTCACTAAAGATTTTATAAACGATTTTGCCACCTCCGGGTCAGGGTTTGTTAGAGAGGAATTCTAGATTGGGAGGACAGTTCTGAAGGAATCGGATTCTGGTTCGGATACAAAGATAAAAGGGATAAAAAAACGCCTGTTTCTCAATGCCTCATGGCTCTTCGGGGGAAAAACCCTAGCTGGTATATTTTCTGCCTTCCAGAGCGTAGTTGTAGCGAGAATCCTTGGGGTAAGCGATTTTGGACTCCTAGCTTTAATAATCGCCTATGTGGATGTACTCAACAACTTCTTTGATTTTAGGGTCTGGGAGACCGCAACCAAGTATATAGGCACATTCTGGACAAATGGAGAGAGAGAAAAAACCCTCTCTATGATAAAGCTCTCATATACAGTAGATATATCAAGCGGAATTTTAGCCTTCATTATAGCTGTCATTACGGCAAATATTGTGAGTGTGCATTTAATTCACTCCCCTCAAGCCCATACGCTTATTTGGATTTATGCCTTTAGTCTTCTTATTGACACAGCAAACCAAACCTCCGATGCGATACTCAGGGTATTTGACAGGTTCAGGCGCATCGCCTTTGTCTCTTCTTTTAGCTATTTATTTAGACTCGTTTTAATCTCCATTGTCCTCTACTTAGACACGGGCATAAAAGGGGTGCTATTCTCATATGTGGCGTCAAGTTTTGTGGGATTCTCAATCAGACTCCTGATCATATCAAAAACCCTACAGGAGAACGGGCTTGAAAGATGGTGGAGATCAAGCCTGAATCTGATCAGGAATCAGTGGAAGGAGATAGCGTGGTTTCTCGGCAACACAAGCCTTACAGGAACCCTAAAGATGGCAAACGATAACCTCCTAGGCGTCCTTGTGCTCGGATACTATTCTGGAAAAGAAGGAGCCGCATATTATAAGATCGCAAAGTCGTTTGTAAGAATAATGATACAACTCATAGACCCACTCTACGAGGCTATATATCCGGAGCTTGTAAGGATGTTCAGCGTAGGGGCTACAGGGGATTTTAGAAGGCTCCTGAATACATCAACAAAAAGCGTGGGCAAAGTTATGATCCCAATTGCCATACTCATCTTAATACTTTCTGATTATCTAATAGAGATTATATTTGGAAAGAAATACCTTCCCTCATCAAACACCCTAAGAATAGTGACCATTGCCGTCTTAATCTCACAACTGACCTTCTGGACAAGCCCGGCATTACTCGCTTTTGGAAAGGCCGGGCTTAGGAACTTAGTCAACTCAGTTTCTACTGCCGCCTATATTGGATTTCTGTTTCTCCTTGTACCAAAATACTCATATATCGGAGCGGCTTGGGCATTCTTAGTAGGCAATGCGATAAGCTCAATAATATCTCTTTGGATTATGAGAAATTCATTAAGGATGGGAAATAAAGAGAAGCTAAAGGTTCAGGCCACATAGGTCAGGCACTGGGTATATCTACCCGGTCAATCCGCGTTTTTTAACCGTACCTGTATCATCGACTACCTGTCCATCTCTAAATGAAACTATCCTCTGAGCATATGAGGCTATATCAGATTCATGAGTAACCATTATTATCGTCTTCCCCCCACTGCTCAACATCTTAAATATCTCCATTATCTCCATACTCGTTGCACTATCCAAATTCCCTGTAGGCTCATCCGCTAATATTATACTCGGCTCATTTATTATCGCCCTAGCTATTGCCACCCTCTGCTGCTGACCCCCTGAGAGTTGTGATGGATAATGCCTCTCCCTACCCCCTAATCCCATCATCTCCAGTGCCTCCTGCGCCCGCCTCACCCTCTTGCCTGACCCAGTCCCATCGTATATCAACGGAAGCTCCACATTCTCTAGTGCCGTCACCCTCCCAAGAAGATTGAAATTCTGAAACACAAACCCTATCTTCTTATTCCTTATCCGTGCTAGCTCATCTTTGCCCAATGATGAAACATCACTACCCTCAAGAAGGTACCTCCCACTGCTCGGAGTATCAAGACACCCCAGTATATTCATAAATGTGCTCTTACCTGAGCCTGAAGAGCCCATTATGGAGACAAACTCTCCCTTCTTTATCCTCAGAGACACTCCTCTTAGGGCATGCACCTCCACATCTCCCATCTTATATACCTTGTGTATATCCTCTGTAACTATAATGTCTTCCACGGTATTAAAACCTCTGCGGCTGTGGGAGAGGCCCAAGTGGCTGAGAACCCGATGTGTCTCTTCCAATGGCTTCTATAATTACCTCTTCTCCCTCCTTGAGGCTTCCATCGAGCACCTCTGTAAATCTATCATCGCTTATTCCAGGCTTAATCGGAATGGGCCTGATTACTCCGCCTCGCAATGGAATCCAAACAACTGAAGGGCTGTCTAAGTCTATTGATTTTTGTTCAATCTTGGCAGAGGGCGGAGGAATAAATCTCAGAGCCGCCCTCGGAACCCTCAGCACATCTTCTCTATGGGCTACGAGAATCTTTACATCTGCCGTCATTCCGGGCTTTAGTTTGAGTTCATGGTTATCTACGGACAATACAACATCATAAGTTACAACATTCTGTGTAGTAATAGGGGAGTTCCTTATCTGAGAGACCCTACCCCTGAACGTTTCATTAGGATAGGCGTCTACCGTGAATGAACCTTCCTGCCCTTCTTTTATCTTCCCAATATCGGCCTCGCTCACATACGCATCAAGCTGCATATTGGCCAGGTCCTCGGCTATGAGAAAAGGTGCAGGGGATTGGTGTCCCAGAGCAATTGTTTGGCCGACGTTTATATCCTTTGAAATTACGACCCCATCAATAGGCGAGCGAATGGTTGTTGAGTCGAGATTTGATTTTGCCGTGTCAAACTCCGCCCTTGCGCTCTCAAGGGTGGCGGCCGCGGATGAAAATTTGGCTTTGGAATCATCGTACTCCTGTTTAGGAATCAATCTCTTTTTGTACAACTCCTCATCTGCGTCCATTATCCTCTTCGCAAGCTCATAATCAAGCTGGGCCTTCTTTAAATCGGCTTCGGTCTGAGTCAGTTTGGCTCTAAAGGGTGCGGGATCTATCTGGGCAAGTGGATCTCCTTTTTTTACCCTTGAATTAAAATCCACGTACACACTCTCTACAGTCCCCGAGATCTGATTCCCGATCTCTACCGCATTGATAGGGTTTATAGTTCCCGTCGCGCTGACATAGGATGATATGTCGCCTCTGTCAACCTTCGCGGTTTTGTAAACTATTTCTCCGCTCCCTTTTCGGAAAGAGGAAAATACCAGTATAGCAATACCAATGAGAATAACTATAAACGCCAAAACGATTCTTTTATTCCTTATCACTCTATCTTCTCTCCTATGACCCTTTCCAACCTCGCAACGGCTATTTTGTAGTTATATATAGCCTGAATACGGTTCGCGTTTGTAGAAGCCAAGAGTGCCTGGGCTTCCGAAAGCTCAACCGCCGACCCCGTGCCGAGGCGGTATCTTTCTTGAGCCAGTTCGGAGTTCTCCTCGGCAGAAATCTCCGAAGTCTCAGTCACCTCAACACTTTCTTCCGCAAACTTAAGATTCATATATAACTGCTTTACCTCAGACACTATTTCTGCTTCCATTGATTCAATCTCGGCACGGGAGTGCTCGAGCTTCGCCCTCGATTCATTTACCTCAGACAGCCTCGAGAACCCTTGAAATAGAAAAAATCTGATCCCAATGCCTGCTATAAAATCCGGACCCGTTGCGCCTGCCCCTTCAAATCTGTATGCGACCCTTCCTATAATCGTTGGATAGAAGGCATCTTTTGAAGCCGCTAACTCTGCTTTTGACGCTATCTCCTTGGCTCTGAGGCTCTTTAGCTGAGGATTTAACTCAAGGGCTTTGCTTATTGCGCTATCTAAGTTCACGTCCACTCTTTTATATTCTAACATATCCTCAAGCTCATAATTGAAATCACCCTTGATGCCCATTACTTTTGCCAGGTCTATTCTTGCCATCTCCAGATTGTTTCTCGCAGTAATGAGATTAAGCTTCGCATTTCCCAAATTTACTCTTGCCTTCGTAACATCAATCTTTGATACCCTACCGGCTTTGAAAAAGCCCTCTGTCTGCTCGAGGATTTTTTCATTCTGCGTAACCGCTTTCTCCATAGCCTCCACAACGCGCTTTTGGGCAAGAGCCGTATAGTAGGCCACCTCTGTGTTTAGAATTACATCATCGCGTGCCTGCTCCCTATCAAACTCCGCTGATTTCAGATTCGCCTTGCTCGCTTTAACCAGATTCGGCGTCCGCCAGAAATCCCATATAAGCTGGTCTGCAAATATCCCCGATTCCCTTTCAACAAAAGGCAATATAAACTTGAATTGAACCTGTGGATAATAATTCGACTCTGCCCCCCTTACCCTTGCCTTCATAATGTCAATCGATGCACCTGATGCCCTTAAGTCCGGATTGTTTTCCAATGCAATCTTAACGGCTTCATCTAGAGATAACGTCTTTGCCCGTTCTTGGGCAAAAGCAGAAAGGCCAAGATGGATTAATAAGATTAGCATCATCCATAGTGATTTCATCTATATACCTCCCGTTTGAAGAGATATAAATATATATGAAATAAATATTGAGTGCGGAGATGAACCGACGATTATTGAAAATTTAGTGGGGTAACAAAGAAAGGATTTATCTACAATCTGCTATTACTTTTATTTTTTGCCAATCTAACGGCTACACTTATGGCGGAGATCATGCTCGATGGATTTGCCTTTCCCTTCCATGCAATATCATAGGCCGTACCATGATCCGGAGAGGTCCTTATAATAGGAAGACCGAGCGTTACGTTTACTCCATCGTCAAATGAGACCATTTTAAACGGAATCAATCCCTGGTCATGATACATCGCAATAACCGCATCCCAATTCCCCTGTGCGGCATAGTAAAACAACGTATCCGCAGGGACCGGCCCCACAACGTCTATTCCCCTTTCTCTAGCCTTTTGAATTGCGGGGATAATATGAAGCCCTTCTTCATCTCCGAACGCCCCAGTCTCCCCTGCATGTGGGTTCAATGCGGAGACGACTATCCTAGGCTCCGGTATTCGGAAAAGCTCAATCAAGGACTCGTGCGTAAGTTCAATTGTAGAGAGGATCTTCTCTTCGTTAATTAACCGAGGAACCTCAGATAAGGCACAATGGATTGTGACGAGTACAACCCGAAATTTCCCACCTTCAAACATCATCGCTACCCTTTTTGCACCTGTAAGTTCCTGAAGCATCTCGGTGTGTCCGGGATACTTCGCTCCAGCAAGGTGGATTGATTCTTTGCTTATTGGAGCAGTAACAATGGCCGCGATTTTCCCCTCTA
>PSLL01000019.1:14360-17329 GCA_040289575.1 Candidatus Dadabacteria bacterium
TATACAAGAGGCTCGCCTCCCCGGCCTTTTTGTCATGTCGCCCAGGACTCAAACCCTCTTTTTCAAGCTTAGTGACACTTATAACATCAATTTCATTTTTTACGCCAACGAGTTTCTTTGCGTCCTCAATTATCTTTATATCGCCAAATACAAGAGGCACGCATAGGTTCTGAATTCCACTACAGAGAAGCGCCTTGACAATCACCTCAGCCCCGATACCATTCGGGTCACCCATCGTTATTCCGATAACTGGCTTGCTGGACATATTTTTTCAATTTCGGATTTTAGCCACGAATTTATAGAATGCAAGATACATGATGTATTATGTATTTATCCTGCATCGTGTATCTTGCACCATTCTTTAATCGGTGCTGTTAACCCACTCTTCCATAAATCCTCGGTCTAAATCTCACACCCAAGCCCGCGACGATCCTTCTACACTTCTCGACATCCACGCCTGGAACGGTTACAACGCTTGCGGTAACATCGGGAATGTAGTGCTTTGACTCTTTTATAAATTCAACTACCGCAGTATAAGCCCTTTCTCCGTATCTTGAGGGACAAATGCGGGCATAGGTGTGGGCATCTTGGGCATTGAGACTTATTGAAATCGCATCCACCAGACCCCTAAGCTCAGGAAGGACGTTTCTTCCGTGAACGAGGTTTGCAAGACCGTCTGTATCAACCCTGATCCTTTTTGCCCCTTTTTCTTTTAGCCTTCTTGAAACCTCCTTTACTACATCAATCCTGAGAAGCGATTCGCCCCAGCCGACAAAGACTACTTCATTATAGACCGAAGGGTCTCCTGCGGCACGGAGAATCTCTTCAACCGTAGGCTCTTTCTTGAGTCTCAGATTAAAGTCCCTGAGCATAAAGCTCTTCCACTTTCCACAGAACACACATGCAATGGTGCATCGGTTTGTTATGTTGAGATAGAGAGAATCCTTGATGTTATAAGCAATTGATGTCGGCCCCTCTTGAGGCTCAAATACAAAGAGGTTCTTTGCATTAGTCGTTGTCTCTTCTTCTATACTCTCAATGGAGACCCCCCTTATCTCAGCTATCTTCTCGGCGACATACTTCACATAAGCAGGCTCGTTCTTTTTTCCTCTAAATGGAGCCGGGGTAAGATAAGGGGAATCCGTCTCAATAAGCATCCTCTCAATCGGGATCCTCCTTGCCGCATCCCTTATCTCTTCCGCATTCTTGAATGTAACGATGCCGGAGAATGAGATATAAAATCCCTCGTCTATATACCTCTTTGCCCATTCGTAGTCGCCTGTAAAGCAGTGAATCACGCCCATTGTCTCCCATGCGTTTTCTTCTTTGATGATTTGAAGGGCGTCCTCGTGAGCCTCGCGAACGTGGACAATCAGAGGAAGGTTGAGCCTTTTTGCGATATCAATCTGCTTTCTAAAAGAATCTATCTGAACCTCGCGCGTGGAGTGCATGTAGTGATAATCAAGCCCCGTTTCGCCAATACCCACAACCTTTTGCTCTCTAGCGAGTCTTTCTATTTCCCTCAATGATTCATTCGTAGACCCGGTGGCTTCGTGCGGATGAATCCCGACTGCCGCAAAAACCATTGGTGAATCCGATACAATTTCAATGGTCTTTTTCGAGGACTCTAGATCAGATGATACAGCAATAATCCTCTCCAGACCGGCATCTCTAGCCCTCTGTATAACCTGAGAAACGTCCTCGATCATTTCTAAATGTGCATGTGTATCAATAACCACTTCCCTAATCCACGCCCTTTTTAATAAGCTCTAAAGGAGGCTTAGAGCCATAACCATCTGTGGGCTTTTCAGCCAATTTCTGAGATTCTTTATTCCTGAGCAAATCCTTCAACTCTTCCATAAAATGATTTATATCCTTAAACGATCTGTAAACAGATGCGAATCTCACATATGCAACCTCATCGAGTTCATAGAGCTTCGTAATTACCCTCTCTCCAATCTCCCGACTTTCCACCTCGCGTTCTCCTCTTTCTTGAAGCTCTCTTTCAAATTCAGAGACGAACTCCTCAATAACCTTTACGCTTATTGGCCTCTTTTCGCAGGCCTTGAGCATACCCGTAATTATCTTATTCCTGTCAAAAGACTCTCTTCTTCCGTCCTTCTTTACCACTAATAAATCCACCTCTTCTACACGCTCATAGGTGGTAAAACGTCTCTTGCAGTCAAGACACTCTCTGCGCCTCCTTATGGCTACGCCGTCCCTACTTAGACGCGAATCAATCACCCTATTCTTGAGGCTTTCACAAAAGGGGCATTTCATTTTATCTGAAGATAACTATTTAGCCACGAATAGACAAGAATAAGATAATTTAAATCCAATTTTTCTTCTTTCCATTAGTGGCAAAAATATTCACTTAAAGTTTATACCTATAAATCGGGAACTGGCTGCAGAGTTCCCTGACATCATCCTTTATTCTTGAGATCACCTTTTCATTGCCGACGTTATTTAAGGCTTCGTATATAAATTCTGAAATAGTTTCAATCTCCCTCTCTTTCATCCCTCTAGTAGTAATGGCGGGGGTTCCAATTCTTATTCCGCTTGATACAGCAGGGGGTCTCGGATCAAAAGGAATCGCATTTTTATTCACCGTAATCCCGGCCTTCTCCAATGTCTCTTCAGCCATTTTTCCAGTAAGCTCTGTATCCCTCAGGTCAATGAGAACAAGGTGGGTATCCGTCCCGCCAGAGACAAGCTTAAACCCCCTTTCCTTTAGGCACTCGCCCAGGGTTTTTGCATTCTTTACAATCTGATTTTGGTACTCAATGAAACCCGGCTGAAGCGCTTCATGAAATGCCACAGCCTTGGCCGCAATTATGTGCATAAGAGGCCCACCCTGAGTAGCGGGGAAAACCTTGCTATTTACCACCTTCTCATAATCCTTTTTCATCATTATCATTCCGCCCCGCGGGCCTCGAAGCGTTTTGTGAGTAGTTGTAGTTACAAATTCG
>PSLL01000019.1:17353-41126 GCA_040289575.1 Candidatus Dadabacteria bacterium
TGAATCGGGGTCGGATAAAGCCCTGCAACCACTAAACCCGCGGGGTGGGCAATATCCGCCATTATCATCGCCCCACATTCATCCGCTATCTCACGAAACCTTTTAAAGTCAATCTTTCTCGGATATGCACTCCACCCGACAACTATCAGTTTCGGATGGTGATTAAGGGCAAGCTCCCTTACCTGGTCATAATCTATGAGGTTATTATCCTCCCTTACACCATAGGGAATCACATTGTAGAGCGTTCCAGAGAAGTTTACGGGACTTCCATGTGTAAGATGCCCGCCGTGTGAAAGATTCATTCCAAGGATTGTATCTCCGGGCTTTAATGCCGCAAAATAGACTGCCATATTCGCCTGAGCCCCCGAATGGGGCTGAACGTTTGCTGCATCCGCCCCAAATAGCCTCTTTGCCCTCTCAATCGCAAGGGATTCGGCAATATCCACAAACTCGCACCCACCATAATACCTCTTTCCCGGAAGACCCTCGGCATATTTGTTTGTAAGCACAGAACCCATTGCCTCAAGCACCGCTTCGCTTACATAATTCTCAGAAGCGATAAGCTCAAGCTTCCATTCCTGACGCTCTATCTCAGACTTTATTACCCTTGCTATCTCCGGATCAACCTTTTCAAGGCTCGACATAGATTATGACCTCCATAAGTTCACAAAAGGGTATCTAATATTCGTAGGGTTGGCAAGCTGAAAAGTACGTAACATAATTCTTAGAAGGAACCGTAGAAGCTCGCTTGAAAATTCGTCTCTCCTTGGGTTTATTATATGAAAGACAAAATGTCAACAAACATGAAAAGGGCGATATTTTTTGACTTTGGCGATACACTCGCTTCAACAACGCCTTCATACCTCATCCGAATCTCTACGGCAATGAGGGCGGCGGGATACTCCGTTTCGGACAGAGAATTCGAGATAGCCTATCTGAAGACCGACTATGAAATCTATAAGGTGTATAAAGCCAAGGGTGAAATCACCCCGAATGAATACCGTGAGTGGTTCTTTCCAATCCTCTGTAAGCATCTTTCTCTTGACGGAGACCCATATGCCATACGCGCAAAAATGAGGGAAGCACTAAAAGAGATAAAATTTGTTAGAGTCGCAATTTCAGGGGCGGTTGAACTCCTTGAGTTTTTAAAAGGAGAGGGATTTATCCTGGGAATAATATCAAATAATGATGGAAAAACAGAAGAGAAGTGTAACGAAGTAAAAATCAGAGGATACTTTGATATAATTGCAGATTCAACAACCCTAGGACTCACAAAACCGGACTCACGGATATTCCATTTTGTGTTAGATAAGCTCGAACTGACTTCTTCTGAAGCAATACATGTCGGAGACCTGTACGGCTCCGATGTGATGGGCGGGTTAAACGCCGGCTTAGACGTCGTCTGGCTCAATAAGAGGCAGGTCAGATTTGCTGAGATGCCCAGCTGCTTCTCCCAATTCGAGAAATTCAATGACGGCCGCGTTGCCAGTATTCAGAACTTGACAGAGATAAAAAGGCTATTGGGATTGGGAATTTGACAGCAGGGGCGGCGCACTGTGCCTCTAAGGTCTCCGAAACATGACAATCTCATTTGAAATAGACAGAGAGCTAGAGGCTATAAGAGAGGAAGTTCACAGATTTGCAGAGAAGGGGATCCGTCCAAGTCTGAGGGATTTTGAAAAAGAGGGAGATGTTACCGAAGAATTGAGAAAAAGATTCTCAGAAATGGGCCTTAGCCTCATCGATTATTCTGAAGAATACGGCGGAATCGGTCTGACAGGCGCCATCGTTATATTTGAAGAACTTGCGTGGGGAGACATCGGAGCGGCGCTCTCTCTTATGAATGGACCCGGGCTTGCGGGATACGCCGTGATTGAGATTGGAGATGAGAGCCAAAAGGAGAAATATCTCTCCCCATTTTTAAATCCATCTAATTACCGCTTGAGATACGCCTTTTGCCTTATTGAAGATAGAGCCGATTTTACAGCGGAGGATATACAAACAACGGCAACCCCCATAGAAGAAGGCTTCTTAATATCTGGGAGGAAGTTCTGCGCGATAAATGGGGACAGGGCAGACCTTTACGTTGTATTCGCCAAGTTAAAACCAAGGAATGAGTCAAGGGCTTTTATTATAGATAAAGACACAGTCGGACTAAAATCTGGAAAGGTACATGAAAAACTCGGACTCATCTGCGTCCCGACATCAGATATAATCCTGGATGAATGCAAAGTCCCAAGGGAAAATATTCTAGACGGGGCTTCCGATTTTCAAAAAGCCCTCGAACGCATATTTATAAGGGAGAAAATCATATCGGCCGCGCTAGCAGTCGGATGCGCAAGAGCGGCCAGCGAATACGCATTCAAGTACGCATCTGAAAGGGTTGCTTTCGGCACTCCTATATACCAACACCAGGGGCTTTCATTCATGATGGCCGAGATGGCAACAGAACTAGATGCGGCAAGATGGACTCTCTGGCAGGCGGCCTGGGCTTTTGACAGCGGAAAAGAAGAGGCCTCTGCCCTCGCAGAAAAAGCGATTCTCCAGGCAAATAAAATGGGCTCAAGGGTTACATCAGACGCTGTCCAAATCCTAGGGGGACACGGATTCATCCAAGACCATCCTGTAGAGAAATGGATGAGGGATATTAAAACGCTCTCCGTTCTAATGGGGAAACCGACTCTAAAGAGATAGTAAAAGACCGCCCGCTAAAACAAGCGCTATTCCCAAAATCTCATGCGGACGTACACCCTCCCTTAGAAAAATAATGGCCCAAAATAGGGTTATAACGGGATAGAGCGAGGTCAGCGGGGTTATAATAGATGCTCGTTCCTTTTCCATAGCCAGTATGAACATAACGGTTGCCAGGGTCCATGATACACCCATCAGTACACCTGATATTATCAAACGCCAATCGGGAAATAAGAATGCGTCTTTTAAAACCCTTCTATAAAATAAGGCAAATAGAGAAGCGGTTATGGACGTTCCTATGAATTCAAATATATAGACCTGGTAAGGCGAACCGTATCTGTTGGCTAACTTTGCCAAGAATGACCCGACTCCCCACCCCAGAATGACTAAAACGCTTAGAATTCTCCAGTCCATATAGAGCGCTCCCAAGCAGAGTAAAAGGGACAGGTTAAGAATCAAGAGGCCATTGCAACAGATGATGATTACTTTCTCATTCTCCTATAAGAAGAACCCTTGATAATCTCTTCAATCCTTGATTCGAGTCTATCGTATCTCTCCCTTAGTTCATCTATTGCATTTTTAATCTCTTCATATTCGTCCAAAGAACTTGCGGTGTGCTGAGTCGAACTAATCCTCTTGGTTTTTACGGAGGAGTATCTACTCCTATTTATATTTAAGCTCAGTATGTCCGGTCTTGAAAAATGTCCCACGGCGTCTATTACAGCCTTAGCTCTTATAATCATATCCATATCAATCTCGCCGTAGAGTATTGCCTCTTTATCGTATATGGGCCCGGCAATGTATTCTCCCCTCGGATTTATTATGCCGCTCCCGCCCGGAAAGTCCCATTTTGTGTATTTCTTCAGAGGGAAATTATCAGGAATCATGCTCTCATTAATATAACCGGAGGATACAATTACAAATACCTGCCCTTCAAATGCGTACTGCCTGCTTGCAAAATCCATTGTAGATTTAACAAATCCATGCCCCGCCCAGAGTCCCGCGTGTATCTGCTCCCCCTCCATAAACATCGCATACTTAGCCAGAGTCATGTGATGCTCGTAGCAGAAAAACCCCCCTACCCTTCCGAGTGGGGTATCAAACACCCTCAGGTCTTCTCCGCCACCCATTCCCCATATGCACTTTTCGCTGTCAATTGACATGAGCTTCCTGTGCCTTCCCAAGATCTCGCCGTCTCTATCTATAAAAAGTATTGTATTGTATAGGGTGCCCCCGTCCCTTTCATTTACGCCAATGATTACAAAGGCTCCTGCTTTTCTTGCGGCTTCTCGGAGCTTATCCGTGTCTTCACTCGGAATCTCTATTGAGTTTTTATAAAGCTCTGTAAAGGCATCCAGAACGAGTCTCCTTTCAGGCCCAGCTCCCAGGTCTTTAGGCCAGTATGGGTAAGCAGGGATAAAAGCCTCCGGAAAGACTATTAAATCAGCCCTGTTTTCCCTAGCCTCTTCAATCAAACTACAGACCTTTCCTATAGTCTCATCTTTATTTAAGAAAACCGGAGCGGCCTGCACCGCAGCGGCTATAAACCTTTGGTATTCTCCTCCCATATCTTTGACCCTCCCTCTATTTGATTATGATTCTATTTTACTTATAGAAGCCCAAAGATGCTAGAGTAATTACATCGAAGCACATGACTAACCAATCACATGGTGCTCACTAATGGTTACTATTTATCCTGAACCTCTTTCTTAAGAACACCAATAAACGGGAGGCTCCTATACCTCTGATTGTAGTCCATCCCATATCCAACCACAAACTCATCGGGTATTTCAAATCCCAGATAATCAATTCGGATATCCACAATCCGGCGCGCCTTTTTATCCAAAAGGGCGCATACGCGAATGTCAGAAGGTCTTCTCGCCTTTAGTGTCTTGAGTATGTAGTTAAGGGTCAATCCCGTATCAATAATATCCTCCACTAAGATTACATGCTTACCTTCTATGCTCTCATCTAAATCCTTCAGTATCCTTACCACCCCGGTCTGAGACTGCCCCGAGTAGCTGGATATAGAGAGGAAATCAAGCGTAATCGGAATAGAGATATTCCTTATTAGGTCGCATAGAAACACAATAGCCCCTCTAAGGACGGCAACGATCACAAGGTCTTTTCCATTGTAATCACGTGATATCTCTTCTCCCAATTCTCTAATCCGCCTCTTTATTTGATCTTCTGTGATTAGAACCCTCTCTATACCCTCTTGCATCTGCCTCTCTCCAAATAAGCCCAGGATTATTTTAATCTGCCTTATTGTATATGGCTATATAATTGATATGATCGATTAAAATTCACTGAAAACAAACGACTTTTTCTCATCAATAAATCCCCCCTTGACATAAACTAGAGTTTGTGATATCAATATTAATGGGTCCCAAGAGGTTAAAGGCGGATTTGAAAACCAAAACTTAGAGTACGGAAAGAAGAGACCGAAAGGTCAAATCAAGTAGGGAAGAAGGCAGGGGTTTTCAGAAAAGCCAAGTCACTTGGGGCCTTTTTTTATACCAAATCTCTCTAATAACCTCTTATAATCCTTTCCATAGAATATCCTTATGTTCACATCCGGATAAAGCTCTTTTAACATTCTAACCTTACGATTCTTCTTTGTTACGAGGTTTTGCTTGAGCGTAGTAAGTTCAATATAAATGTCCAACTCAGGGAGATAAAAATCCGGTGTGAACTTTTCTATTGCATTACCCTCATTATCCCACTTAATAGGAAAGCTCCTGGGCTCATACTCCCACTTAATTCGGTAAAAGTCCAAGACACTCGCAAAATCCCTTTCACTCGAATGGGCAAAAGAGGGTATTGATAAGTGCCTGCATTCCTCACCCGAATTAGGGGAGAAATCCGACTTGTCTAAACCGGCTTTCAATTTTTCAAGCGCCCTCCATGTCAATCCGGCCTTTGCGGAAATGCCCTTTGTTTCAGCCGCTTTTAAAACTAAATCTACGGCGAAATCCGTATCCATATTGTCCACTTTGATCTGCAGGTCATATAAGTCGTTGCTCAACCTTTGCTCTCCATAAAGCCCCTTAATGAACCTTACGTAATTCCCCTCCTTTTTTAATTTACGGTATCCTTTTTGAGAGGCACGGATTTTTATATGGAGAGTCCCAGGGAAATCACGAAAGAGAATCTCTCCTCCGAGATTAAAAATTATCACATTATCTTTGAGAGCTTGTTCAACTATTAGCCTTTTAATAAGTTCAGGTGGAAATTCTCCACGACCTATTCGATCGGCAATCTCCTCATTCAACGCCTGCGGGCCGTTTAACTTATCGATGATGAGAGTACTATCTACTAAAACAAAGCCCAATCTTTGGCAAATCTTTATAGCTACTTCGAGACCCAGACCGTCCAATTGTTCAGAGATAGTAATAATAGCCATTTAATTGAACTCTATATAGAAAAAAATGCTCTATCACCTGAAATGAACACCATACAGCCAATAGTAAATAATAACAAAATAGTAGAAGGCAGGAAATGCAAAAATCAGGCTGTCGAATCTGTCGAGTATGCCGCCGTGGCCCGGCAGAATTCCTCCCGAATCCTTTACCCTGGCGCTTCTTTTAATCATAGACTCAACGAGGTCTCCGAGAACCCCAACAACACCAATTACAAACCCAAATATAAAAGCCCAGTAGTATTCAAGGGGAGATTTAAAAATAAGATTCGCCACCTCCGCCGTGATAATTGAGGATATTATTCCGCCGATTGTTCCCTCAATAGTTTTGCCGGGGCTGATTCTAGGAATCAGTTTTCTCTTCCCCATCCATCTTCCCGCAAAATATGCTCCGGTATCATTCAAAAAGACACATGAGACGACAAAGAAAATATAGAAAAATCCCGCGTCCTTTAGTCCCTGAGCGGCTTCGGCGTATGCCTTCACGTTTGAGTTATAACCTATGTTTCGGAGTAAAACCGCATGGCTCAGAAACCACCCCAGATAAACAATCTCAAAAAGCGTTGTACCCACCTCCATAAGAGAGCCTGATAGCTCCTGATTTCTTAGATGCAATATAAAAACAGCGATCATAGAAATTGTAAAAAAAACACCCAGATAGAAATATCCAAAGTAAGCGGCTACTGCCAGAATCAGACTCAGTATAAGTCCCAATCCTCCTGCCGAAGATACTCCTTTTGCCCACAAAAGCCTAGAAAACTCAATCCCTCCAATAAAAATAACCGCGAGAATAAAAACGAGAAATGGAACTCCACCTAGGTAAAAAATGAAATAGAGCGCCGGAATCCCAACAACTGCCGTAAGTACCCTCTGAGTCAAGTTGCTCATGTTTATTAGGCAGATATAATTTCTTAAAAAACGAAAGGATGCAAATTACTTAATATGAAAGAAATAAAACTCATATATAAACCGGATAATAACCCAATGAGTGTAGCTGTTTTTGTCTCCGGCTCAGGCACGAACCTCAGAGCACTCTATGAGGAACAAAAGAGACTGGAAGAATCGGGGAATAAAAGCTACGGAAAAATCAGGTTGGTTTTTACAAACGCCCCAAACTGTATTGGGGCGGAGGTTGCCAAAGGGTTTAGAATCCCCGTGATTAGCCTAAGCTCAAAATCCTATTTCGAGATTCTGCAAAAGGGTGCCGATGACAATGAAGCCAGGGATTACTATGACTCAGCCGCAATTGCCCTCATTGAGGAGATTTGTGTTCCGGACCTGATAGTTCTAGCGGGTTACAGGAGAAGGCTGGGCGGTCTGTTTATAAATAGATACAGAGACAGGATCATAAATCTCTATCCAGGGGACACCACAAAGGCGTATCTCGTTCGGGGCATTGATGCCTCTGTTCAAGCCATTAGAGCCGGAGAAAAGGAGATTAAATGCACTGTCTTTCTCGCGAGGGATGGGGAGCGCTTCGGTCCAGCGATTATACAATCTCAGCCAATCTCTCTTGAAGGATTCAATGAGGAAAACGCAAAGGTCATGCAGGAGAAAATAAGGGAAAAAGGGGAATGGCAGATACTTCCCTTTGCAGTCCATCATCTTATATCAAAAGGACTAGTAGGAATAGACAGTGAAGACAATATATACATTGATGGCATAAAAATGCCCAAAGAGGGGTATCAGTTTAGTCCGGGTCTATATTACTCGAAAGCCAAATAGTCAGTAGTTGGGTTCTCGACCGAGGGTTAAAAAGGCCCCTTGACTTATTTTCCAAAAACGCATATAAATTTTGTCAACAGTGAGATAAGAGGGAGAGTAAAATGGGAAATCTAATTGAGGTTGCAAAAACGGGGGATATCGAGTTGGGGCAGAGTATATGTGTAGAGATTGAAGACAAGAGAATAGCCATTTTTAATATTGGAGGAAACTACTATGCAATTGATGATGCATGCACACACGTTGGCGGCCCTCTTTCAGAAGGGGAATGTGAAGAATACGTGGTTACATGCCCCTGGCATGGAGCACGGTTCAATATAAAAACAGGAGATGTCCTAAGCCCTCCTGCCAAAAGGCCTATAAAGAGCTACAGAGTACAGGTGGAGAGAGACTCAATAAAGGTAGAGATTTAAGACATTATCCGCCTCTACTTCCTAAATGAGAGCCATTGATAAGGGATATTTCCTATAACAAGCCTATATCCGTGTTCTATTCTGGGAAGAAATCTCTTGTGATAAAAATGGGCAACGGCATCATCAAGCATATGGAAATCCCAGTTTTTCATCCCGTAAGATTGCCCATAGCACTTTATCTCAAGGTTTGGCTTAACCACTCCCAATTTATCGTAATTGGAATGAGCGTGGAATCGGTGTCCGCGCTCTGTTTTTGGATATATCTCTGTCATCTAAACCATGTACCAGCTTCCGTTCGGATGTTCGAAATAGGCATAGTAAGGAGGCTCTCCATGCCTGATCATATATGGTTTATTTAGTCGCTCTTTATTTCCCATAGTCTCAACTGCCCTTCTAGGTTCCCACTATAGATGCAACTCCTCAAACAGTTCCCCCGACGGCCTCTCTCTCGACATGTCCTTTGCATGGCTGAGTTCTTCTCTAAATCTGCCATCCAGGATTAAATCCGAAAGCGCAGCCCCGGCTCCATAAGAAATCATAAGCCCTCTTCCTGTATGTGCCGCGCACTCATACACATTTTTAAATCCAGGAACCCTTCCCAAGTAACCTGAGCGGTCTGGGGTTTCAGCGTAAAGGCCCGCCCAGCCTCTTAAAAACCTTACCCTCTCAAACCTGCTAATTCTGTTGTAAAGGGGAAGCCAGATATATCTTACAAAAGGGCTCTCTTCCTTCGTCCCCCCAAAGTCGAACTCAAAATTGTATCCATAAGGCTCATCCATGTTTGAGTATCCGGCAAGGATATTCTCGGCGTCTTTATGAAAATATACATTCGACGTATCTATAACCATTCCATAAGACGAAAGGTCTAATTCAGGGCAGCGTATGACAACCATCTGCCTCCTTCGAGGTTTAATCCGCTCATCATTAAACCCGTAGAGTCTGGAAATTCTAGGCGCCCACGCCCCGGCTGTGTTTATAAGGATGCCGCATTTAAATGAAATCTCTTCTCCGGGTGATTCAATTTTCCCATTTACGAGAAATGCCTTGACAGCCTCGGATTTATTCTCGGCGTTCTCACCAGGATTCCCTACCCTATCTGCAATTACCTCAATTGCCCTCCCATTTTCCACAAATATCCCCTTCACACCGCATCCGTCAAAAAATACGACCCCGTTTTTTCTCGCCTCCCTCCTGTAATACTCCCTAAGCGAATAATGGTCAATTAATCCCGCCCTTCTTGATATGGAAAGCCCGGCAATACCCTCTAGGTTATCAACAAATGGCAGAAACTGAGGAATAGTCTCTGAAGGGTGAAGCTCAACAGATAATCTATATTCCATATAGAGTGGATAATTCCTCCTTATTTCCTCCCACGACTCCTCATCATGCATCCAGAAATAGCCCAATTCTCGAAACTGGATTTCATCTCGAATGGTCTCATAGAAATCAATTGAATACTTACAGAGTTCTATATTTGCACGGTTTCGCCATGTAGCCCGAACGCCCCCGGCATTTTTGAGCGTGGAGGAGTATTCCCCTTCCAAATCTACATCAACTACGGCTATCCTTGCGCTTTCCCCACGTTCGGCAAGCCTTTTAGAAATCGCCATCGCCCCAGACGAGCCTAAGATTCCTCCGCCAATAAATAAAAAATCAAAATTGTAATCGGGCATTATTTCTCCTGAATTTTAAATCGGATTTCTTATAAAAATACCCCAGAAATCTACACATAATAATTTTAACACATTAGAGGGTCTTTTGTTGACAGGGATTTATCCTTCGTGAGATAATGGCAATATGACACAAATAGTATCAAAATTTCAAACCTCCCTTTGCCTTTTGCTAAACCCGGAACTCTTACCTATTTTCCGAAAAGTTATGTAAGATACTATAAATATAGATGTCTAGTATTGTGCCTTGAAGCCTGACTTTGATAGTTATAATTAACAAATTATGTCTGATGGTTTTAATCCAACCTATTATAGAGCTACAGCTATGCTTAGCAGAAAGCTGAATTACAATGTGAAGCAAATCGCGTTAATTAGTTAACTGATAAGTCTACGCTTGAGGCTTTGGGTGTATTGAAGGATGTCATTTCCACAGAGTTCTCGTATAGAGCTACCCATATTACAGGAGAGCCGTCACTGAGTTCATACATAACCATCCTGGAATTCAAGCAAAGACCTTATTTGCTACCCACTATCATGAATTGACAGAACTCGCAGACTCCCTTCCGCGCGTGAGGAATTTTCATATGACAGTAACTGAAGAACAAGGGAAGATGATATTCTTGCGGAAGTTGATCCCTGACAAGGTGGGGAAAAGTTATGGGGTTCAGGTAGCCAATCTCGCAGGGCTCCCTCGACCGGTAATACATCGCACTCAGGGGATATTGGCAGAGTACAAGGGAAAGAATTATTCTAAAGCCTTGGGGAGGCCGGAGATGACCTTAGAGATAAAGGAGAATTCTACTTGTGTATACGAAAGCACACCCCAGTACTCCTTATCGCAAGCAATAATAGATGAATTGTTAAAACTCGACATCAACTCTATGACTCCGGTTGAAGCACTTACTAAGCTCTATGAGCTTCAGAAAAAGGCATCACAGTAGCCGCTGCATTTTGTATGGCTTCGCTCTTATATCACTACGTCTCTATCCTTCATTGCGCTCGGCCCAACGCGCACGGTAGAAATGTTATTCGCCATCGACTATCTATCCATCCCAAGCCTTCTTATTATCTCTTCGCTCTGCTCAATCATCTTTCCAACGGGAAAGACGAAGAGGTATTGACCTGTGTCTTTAAGGACATCTAGCGCCTGTGCTGAAACCTTGTCGAAGAACCGGACCGATTCGCCGTCTGTAATTAAGACCCAGTTCTGAGGATTTCTAATGGCATCGGGCATTTTTCCCTTGAGGAATTCAACTACGCCTCGAAAACGCTGGACGGAAAGCCCCTGTTTATGAAGTGAGACGAGCCACCTGAGAATTATAAAATCCCCTACAGAGTAGAGTTTTGGAAACCCTCTTCCTTGAGAACTCCTGATACTCGGTACTATAAGCCCAGTGTGCTCATAGTAATAGAGATGGCCAAAATTGAGCTTCAAGCCTTCAAGAGCTTCTATGAGCCCCAAAACGTCCCTGCTCTTTAGGCCATTTAGAACCTTTGTTTTTTTCACTTTCTTCTTCGTCTCTTCTTTTTTCATGGCTCAGGAAGGCTTATACAGAAGCATCATTTCTCACAATCTTCTAAAGCAATAGCTCTTAAATCTACCGCTACTAATCCCCGCTTCCAAAATATCACAAACACCGAATTGAATCAATCCGCTCTGAAAAAACATCCAATCATGTATACTTATTGCGGGTATAAAGATGAGGGTCAAACTGAGGCTTTTTGCGTATCTAAGGGAAAATCTAGGACTTGAAGAGGAAGAAATTGACATTCGAGATGGAGAGAGGGTCGGCGATCTGTGGAGCAGATTCAAACATAAGATTCCAGGCAATAGAAACTTCCGCGTGCTCTTTGCAGTAAATGGAGAATATGTAGAAGAAGACAGGGAATTAAAAGAAGGTGATGAGGTAGTATTTATCCCTCCAGTAAGTGGAGGATAAATAAATGAATATGGCGAAGAAAACGATGGTTATGGTAAGAACCATTCTGTGGTTTTTCGTTTTAATTTTCGCTGGATTACTAATTACACTCAGTTCCATATCATCTACTTATGCCCAGAGGGCATCAGATGGAATCACTGTTGCAGCAGCAATCAGCCTTAAAGATGCCTTCAGTGACATTGGTCGTATTTTTGAATCCCGTACAGGAACAAGAGTAGTTTTTAATTTTGGGGCCTCGGGGATCTTGCAAAAACAGATTGAAGGTGGAGCGCCCGTGGATGTTTTTGCCAGTGCAGGAGAAAAACAGATCAATGAACTTGAGTCAAAGGGACTGATCATTCAAGAGACCCGTCGTGACTTTGCGCGCAACACCCTAGTACTCATTGTCCCGATTGATTCAAAGCTCAATATACACTCTTTTGATGATCTTGTTAATCCAAATTTAAGGAGGCTCGCCATAGGCAATCCGAAAACCGTCCCCGCAGGTGAGTATTCACGGCAGCTGCTCATCAATATGAAACTTTGGGAAGGGCTCCAATCTAAGCTCATACTAGCAGAGGATGTGCGCCAGGTACTCATTTACGTGACGCGTGGAGACGTGGATGCAGGTATGGTATACGCTTCCGATGTCTTCATCGCCCAAGGTAAAGTGGCTATGAGGGCAAGAGCACCCGAAGCGTTGCATGATCCGATTCTATATCCAATTGCAGTAATTAAAGGCAGTAGCAAGGGTCAATTGGCCAGGGATTTTGTGGATCTTATACTAAGCCCGGATGGACAGAATATATTAAGAAAATATGGATTCTTAAGTATCAAGTAAACGATGATCTGGCCAGCACTCAAGCTTTCACTCCTAGTAGCAAGCATAGCGACATTAATCGTTAGCGTCATAGGCATTGCCCTAGGATTCATTCTTGCTAAACGTGATTTTCACACCAAAGAGTTGATTGATTCCATTTTCACCCTGCCTCTGATTTTGCCGCCTACAGTCACGGGATATTACCTTATTTTGCTCTTAGGCAGGCGCGGTCTTATTGGACAATACATATACGAACTAACGGGCTGGACTGTGACCTTTACATGCCAGGCGGCCGTGATTGCAGCCTCTGTAGTTGCACTACCTTTGATGGTTAAATCCGCTCGCGCCGCTATTGAGAGCGTAGATCCAAAGTATGAAATCGTCTCCTACACGCTGGGCAAAAGCGAACTCCAGACATTCTTGCGTATAACTCTACCTCTAGCAAGGCGAGGCATCTTAGCCGGTATCATACTCAGTTTTGCCCGTGCCCTAGGGGAGTTTGGTGCTACACTTGTACTTGCCGGGAATATTCCGGGAAAGACACAGACAATGCCTCTAGCAATATATGAGGCGGTGATATCGGGTGAGGATGTGCGGGCGCAAATACTTGCCTTGATTTTAACTGGGGTCTCAGTCGCTGTGATTTATATCACAAACAAGTTAAGCCGTCCGAAAATCAATATCTGAGGGATGCTATCTGTAAAGACTAAAAAGGGGATTAAATCTAACGGACGTATTGCCATTGTCCTTGATATTGAATTTAATGCACACAAGGAGATTACGGTGCTTTTTGGTCCATCCGGATCAGGCAAGACCACAATACTATATATGATAGCTGGTATTGTAACCCCAGATGAAGGTAAGATCTCTCTAGGAAAACAAATCTATTTCGATTCGACAAACCGCATAAACCTGCCCCTACAGAATCGCAGAGTTGGCTTTGTATTCCAGGATTACTCTTTATTTCCACATCTAACTGTGGAACAGAACATCTCCTATGGCGTAAATGTCAACACAGATAGAGCTAAGTGCAGGAAGGCTCGCGAGATACTTTCTCTCTTTCGAATCGAACACTTGGCTGGACAATATCCACGAGAGCTTTCAGGCGGTGAGCAGCAGAGAGTCGCTTTGGCGCGTGCTCTGGCATCTGATCCGGCGATCTTGCTTCTCGATGAGCCGCTCTCAGCAGTAGATATTGCGACGCGCTCTTATTTACTCGAGGAAATTATCTCCATTCAAAGAAGATCCGGTGTTCCTCTGATTTATGTAACACACAATTCTGCCGAAGCTGTACGAATTGGGGATTATATACTCATATTGAGCAATGGACGAATTGCTCAAGAGGGAAAACCGCTCGAGGTTTTTAATACACCGCAGAGCCTAGAGGTAGCACGTGTAGTAGGCACCGAGAATATCCTTATGGGGCGTGTCCTAGAACACAGAGCTAGCGAAGGGATTACAACTATTGACCTCAAAGGGTGTCAACTTATGGTACCCTATAAAGCGCTGCCTCTTGGTACTCAGGTAACAGTTGGTATCAACTCAGAGGATATAATTGTCTCGCGCGAGCACCTCACTCAGACAAGTGCGAGAAATGTCCTAGAGGGCAGGGTCAAATCTATAATTCGTGATACAGAAAAAACAGAGCTTGTAGTCGGATGCGGTGTGGATTTCAAGGTGAGCCTAACCGCAGGGGCTATCGAAACCCTAGGTCTTCAGCCGGGGATTCAAGTTTATCTTCTGATTAAAGCCCGTGCCTGTTATCTTTTGTCTTAACCGAGCACTATATTCGCAGTCAAGACTGTTTCTTCTATGGTATAATCTGTGGGAACTAAGAATTGAACAGAAGCCCATGATAAAGGCCGGGGTTGGATATTCCGTTAATGAAAACAGTGAAGAGGCAACAAGAGAAGCGGCTTTTCAGGCGATGGAGCACGGAGGTTTAGAAAAAGCCGATTGGGCTCTTGTTTTCTGCACGTTTCCGCATAGAAGCAGTTATAAGGATATATTAAAATCGGTATGCAAAATAACTCAAACCACAAATGTTGTAGGGTGCAGCGCCATCGGAATGCTCACGAATTTTGGAGAGGTAGAAGCGAGTCCGGGTATAGCCGTTCTGGCAGTCTCTTCGGACAGTATGCGCGCCGACTCTTTTCTCGTTCACTACACGGAAGATGGAGGAATGAAAGCCGGGATTGAGATTGGAGAGCGTATGGGCACAATCAGTAGAGAAGAAAACAGGCTCCTTACACTCCTTCCCGACCCCTTCTACATCCACCCGGAACTTCTCTCCAGAGGAATCGAATCCAAGCTGGGAAATATACCAATAGTCGGCGCATCAGCTTCCGAGCACCCGGCAATGAGTGAAACCTATGAATTCTGTGGCGACACAGTTGTAACAAGAGCCGTCTCAGGGCTTATGATTCACGGCTCTTTTACATACAAGATCGGAATCACACAAGGATGTCAGCCAGTCGGAGTACCGTGCATCATTACAAAAGCCGCGAATAACATAATATTTGAACTCGACGGACAGCCCGCCTTTGAGGTTTTAAAGAAGCAGGTTCCTTTGAGAATCCTAGAGAGTGGAAGGGAACTGACACGACTTCTATTTATAGGACTCCCACCCGATCCATCGCAGACAGAGATATCAGACGGCGAGTATCTGGTCAGGAACATTATGGGAATTATCCCCGAAACCGGATTAATATCGGTGGCCGCAAACATAAGGGAAGGACAGATTATGACATTTGCCGTGCGCCATCCCATAATGGCACGCGAAGACCTAAAACAGATGGTTGGGCGTTTGGCATCCTCAGGTGAGCCAGAGAGGCCGTTTAAATTCGGCCTCTACTTTAATTGTTGTGCAAGGGGCTCATCCTTATACGGTTATCAGGGAATTGACACCGCCTATATCAATCACATTCTGGGGGATGTTCCAATTATAGGTTTCTTCGGGAACTCAGAGCTTGCCCCACTTAAAGGAACAAACCGTCTCTTCACATATACAGGAGCACTCGCCCTGATTTCAGAATAACGGCTTAACTCAAGCTCTCATCCTATAATTTGTTTCATAAAAATCATTGGGTAGATTAATAGCCACGCTTTAAAACCTAAAAATTAAGGAGATACTTATGACATACAGATTCTTTGAACTCTCTGAGGAGGACTCAGTTGGCATTGTTCGTTTAAACCGCCCCCCGGTCAATGCCTTTAATCTCGATATGGCTAAGGAGTTTGACACACTTTTAGATGAGATTGCAAAAAGAGAGAGTGTGAGAGTCGTAGTTGTTTTAGGAAACAAAAAAATATTCTCCGCCGGTGCCGATATAAGCCTGATCAGCAGTAGCGAGTGGACATATCTCAGAGAATTGGTCGAAGTGGGACAAAGAGCTTTTCATAAAATGGAAAATATGTCTAAAATAGTGATTGCTGTAATAGAGGGCCATTGCATGGGAGGAGCAATGGAGTTCGCGCTTGCGTGTGATAGAAGATTTATGGCAATAGGCGATGGGAAGATTGGGCTTCCTGAGGTAAAGCTTGGGCTCATGCCCGCATGGGAAACGACATACAGGCTTCCGCACCTTATCGGAAAATCTAGGGCCCTGGATTTAATGATCAGAGGAACACTTTTAGATGCCGAAGAAGCCAAAGCGATTGGGCTGGTTGATGAGATATTTCCTCAAGAAGAGATGGTGACAAAGGCGATGGAATACGCACGCTCTATTGCAAATGGGGCGACATTTGCTATGGGAAGGATTAAGAAGTGCATCAACGAAGGCTTTGACTTATCTCTTTTAGAAGCCATGAGGCTTGAGTGCGATTCTCAAGGTGGGGTGTTTGCAACTCAGGATTGCAAGGAAGGAACACGGGCGTTTCTCGAAAAAAGGAGTCCGAAGTTTGTGGGTAGGTAGAATCAAATCGAATCGCGCGCCGTTTTAAATGCTCGAAGTGCGAGTTCTATGTGCTCTTCTTTGTGCGTTGCCATGAGGGTTGCGCGTATTCGGCACTTTCCAGGAGGAACCGAGGGTGGACGGACGGCTGGGGTAAAAACCCCATTTCCCCAAAGCAATCGTGCAAAATCCAATGCCGGCTGAGCCTCGCCTATGAGAACTGGAATAACGGCGGAATGAGAAGGAAGGATTTTAAGTCCAATATTTTGGAGTCCTGATTTAAATTTCCTTATGAGGCACCAAAGGTATTCTCTTCTATCAGGTTCAAACTCGATAATGTCAATTGCGGCCAGAGATGCGGCAAGGGAGGTTGCCGGAAGAGATGTATCAAATATGTATGTCCGCGCCCGGTTTCTGAGAAAATCAATGAGTTTTCTGCTTCCCGCAACATATCCTCCAAGGGACCCAGCGGCCTTTGAAAGCGTTCCCATGACTATAGGAACCCGGTCTTCTATGCAGAAGTGCTCTGTAGCCCCGCTTCCCCTTTTTCCTAAAACCCCGGTTGCGTGTGCCTCATCAATCATAAGCATACATCCGTATCTCTCGGAGATTTCAACTAAATCGGGTAGAGGTGCTAGGTCTCCATCCATACTGAAAACGGTGTCTGTCAATACCAACTTTTTATTTCTCGACCTATCTTGAGCGAGGAGAGAATTTAAATGCTCCACATCGCAGTGTCTATATATCCTTATTTCTGCATGAGAGAGTCGACACCCATCAATAATGGATGCATGATTAAGCTCGTCACTATAGATTACATCTCCCGGCCCAACAAGGGCGGAAATAATTCCTACGTTTGCCAAGTAGCCGGAGCTAAAGAGTATGGCAGCCTCGGTTTTCTTAAAGGCCGCGATTCTTTCTTCCAATTCCCTATGGAGATCAGTGCTTCCGCTTACAAGGCGAGACCCTCCCGAACCGGTTCCATATTTTTCCAGAGCCATTTGAGCCGCCTCTTTTACCTTTGGGTCGGTTGCTAAGCCAAGGTAGTTATTTGAGGCAAGAAGAATATAACGCTTTCCTTCAATAACTATCTCCGGTGACTGCCCAGTTTGAATCTCCGTAAGAACCCGGAATAATTTCCTATCATGAATTATCTTTAATTCTTCCTCAATCCAATCGAGGGGGTCTTTCATATTTCGATTAGGAGTTTGCCCGCAGGTGCTTGATTAATTAATCAAATATATATCACGATTCCGTCGCCTTCTTGATTGCCCTATATGTTACGCCAATGAGCTTTTTTAAGTCCTCTATTGAAATTCCAATAGGCGGCATAAGGACCACTACATTACCAAGCGGACGGATAAGCACACCTTCTTTTGCCGCAAATTCGGCTACCTTCCATCCCATCTTCATACCGAGCGGATACGGTGTTTTTGTTTCTTTTTCCTCTACGAGTTCTATTCCTACCATGAACCCTTTATTTCTCACATCCCCTACATGTTCAAGACCCTTAAATTCTTGTAGCTCACGCTCTAAGAATTCTATTTTTTCTTGTAACTTCCCAAGAGTATTGTTCTTTCTAAAGGCCTCAAGGTTTCCCAAAGCCGCAGCACAGGAGATGGGATTTCCCGAATAGCTGTGGCCGTGAAAGAATGTCTTAAATTCTTCATATTCGCCAAGGAAGGCGTCATATATCCTTTGGGTTACAATTGTAGCAGAAAGGGGAAGGTATCCGCCCGTCATGCCCTTTCCGAGAACCATGATGTCAGGCGTTACATCCTCATGTTCACAGGCAAACATCTTCCCCGTCCTTCCAAAACCCGTGGCGACTTCATCGAGAATCATAATCACATCGTATTTATCGCAGTACTCTCGCACCTGCCTAATGTAACCCGGCGGAGAAACAATCATTCCGCCAGCCGCCTGAACGTACGGTTCAAATATTACTGCAGCGATTTCATCGTTATGCTCATCGAGTATTTTCCCGACCTCTCTTGCACATGCAATTTCACATGAAGGATATGTCTTTCCAAGCGGACATCGGTAGCAATAATATGATGGGGCCTTATATGTTTCAAAAAGAAGGGGTTTATATAAGGCATGAAATAAATCAATTCCACCAACGGACACTGCGCCAAGTGTGTCTCCGTGATATCCGTTCTCAAGTGAAACGAATTTTCTCTTTTCCGGCTTCCCCTTATGCTGCCAGTACCCAAAGGCCATCTTAAGTGCAACCTCAACCGCGCTTGCGCCGTCGCCTGAGTAGAAGACCTTCGTTAGCCCTTTAGGACAAATCTCAATTAATTCCTTTGCGAGTTCTGCTGCCGTGGTGTTTGTAATACCAAGAAGCGTGCTATGACCGATTTTCTCTATCTGTTCTTTAATTGCCCTATCAATTTCAGGAACCCTATGTCCATGAATCGTAACCCAAAGCGACGACACACCGTCTATATATCTCCGTCCTTCCGTATCAATAAGGTAAACACCTTCGCCTTCTTCAATAATAATAGGCTCCTGATTCTCATACTCCTTCATCTGTGTGAATGGATGCCAGATGAAATTGCGGTCAAATTCTGTAAGCTTCCTTGTTCGGTCGTTCATTTTTTTAGAAAAAAAATTAAAGTAGATGTTTAGCTATAAACTAACACAGATGAACACGAGGGAAAACCTCAAGTCCATGTATCCTGTACCCTGTCTACTGTTTTCTGTATTCTTCTATTCATGCAAATTCGTGTTCATTTATGGCCAAAAACATTAAACATCCGTTCTCAATGGCATCTGGAGATCATCCAGCATCTGCAAATCCTCCTCTGGAGGACGGCCGGATGTTGTAAGATAATTGCCAAGAATCATGGCGTTTGCCCCCGCTAAAAGCCCCATTGCCTGAAGGTCTCGAAGGGTAACCTCCCGCCCGCCGGCAGTCATAAGGATTTTATCGGGAAGTACCAATCTGAAAATTGATATTGTCTTTATCGCCTCAAACGGAGGCACTAAGGGTACATTCCCCAAAGGGGTTCCCGGTCTTGGATTGAGGAAGTTTATAGGCACCCAGCTTGGGTCAAGTTCTCTAATCTCGAAAGCAAGCTCAATTCTCTGCCTCACAGACTCGCCCATTCCCAAGATGCCGCCTGAGCAGAGATTCATGCCGGCCTTTTTAACAAGCCTTGCGGTTCTCACCCTATCGTCATAGGTATGTGTCGTACAAATGTTTGGGAAATAGCTGCGGCATGTCTCAAGGTTATGATTGTAGCGCCACACCCCGTGTTCCTTAAGCGCGAATGCCTGCTCTTCGGTAAGCTGCCCAAGAGAGCATCCGATCTTTAGATTAGTCTCCGCTCTGAGCAGGTCTACAGCCTCAAGAACCCTTTTAAATATTCTCGGCGTCGGTCCCTTTGCACTTATAACTATACAAAAATCTATCGCACCCAACCTTTCAGCCTGCTTTGCGGCTTTAAGTATCATATCCGCCGCCATAAGTGGATGGGCATTTATTTGGGTATCAAAATGGACAGATTGAGAACAAAATGCGCAGTCTTCAGGACAATTTCCGGTCTGCGCACTTATAATGGAGCGCAGAAACACCCCATCTCCCTTGTACTTCAGTGTGACCTTTCTTGCAAGTGCGATAAGGTCGGGAACCTGCTCCTTAGGAGTCTGAGTAAGCTCAATGGCTTCATCAAAATCAATAGGCTCTTCTCTCTCTAAGAGTTTTTCTCTTACTACACCTAAGATATTAATTTTAGCCCTCCGAATATCATGTTGGATAAATTTCTTTAACTGAAACCTCAGTTTTTGTCAAATAAAAAGTAGAAGTCGAATTCTTTCCTACAGAGGCTCCTTTTCTCTGAAATGCCCTCTTGAGTTACAAGTCTATGTAAATAGAGGTTCTTACTAGTTCTATTCAGGTATGATAGGCACTAATCAGATAGGCGGGGTTTAAAAGAGCCTTTATCTCTGAATAGCTCACCTGTTTTCTTCAAGGAATTTTTCAGCGTCCATTGCGGCCATACACCCTGTTCCTGCCGCCGTTATAGCCTGGCGGTACCTGTGGTCTTGAACATCCCCTGCCGCAAACACCCCGGAAACACTCGTCTCAGTGGTGCCGTCCTTTGTGACTATATACCCGGCTCTATCCATCTCAATCTGCCCTTCAAAGAGCCTTGTATTTGGCGCATGCCCAATAGCGACAAAAACTCCCTGGCATTCCTTCTGCCAGATTTCTCCAGTCTTTAGGTTCTTAACCCTGACTCCCGTTACCCCTTTCTCTCTATCGCCCAATATCTCTTCAACCACAGAATCCCAGATGAAATTTATCTTCTCATTCTTAAATGCCTTTTCCTGCATAATCTTTGATGCCCTAAGTGTGTCTCTTCTGTGAATAACGTTTACCTTTGAAGCAAATTTTGTGAGAAATATTGCCTCTTCCATCGCCGTATCACCACCGCCCACAACAACTAATTCTTTACCCTTGAAGAAAAAACCATCGCATGTGGCACATGTAGAAACCCCATGTCCCAGGAGTCTCCTTTCCGAATCAATTCCTAGGAGCTTTGCAGACGCTCCGGAGGCAATTATCAATGTCTCAGTCTCCAAAATCATCTCTCCCGCAATCACCTTGAAGGGTCTTCTCGATAGATCTACAGATGTCACCTCAGCTAATATACACTTTGCCCCAAATCTCTGAGCCTGCTTTCTCATTAAATCCATTAACTCAGGCCCCATGATTCCATCGGGGAAGCCCGGATAATTCTCAACAGTGGTTGTCAATGTAAGCTGTCCCCCGGCCTCTAGCCCCTCAAAAACAATCGGCTCCAAATTCGCTCTGGCAGCATAGATGGCAGCCGTAAGACCAGCGGGCCCAGAACCGATTACCACAACTTTGTGACTCTTACTCGAAGATTTACTCATCCCTGGCCTTTTTCAGTTAATTTTTAATTTATATTACATCTGAGCAGTCAATTTTCAAGCCGAAAATTATTTAACTATTAGATGAAACGTATGTTATCTGAGATTCAAGGAGATTTTGGTTTAAGCACCCTTCAGTCTTATATGACAGGAACGACAATCCAGCACGGAGGCATCACCGGCCCTCCCTGCTTCTGATTATTTCTTGTAGCGTTGTTCTTGTATAACTCTCCGGAACCTCAAACTCCCTATCAGGAATCCCAGTCTCTTTTACATCCGTCACTTCAATAACACCTCTATTTTGTCCGACGACATGAACTATTTTAAGGGGATACCCTTTTTCAAATAGGCTCTGATATTCGGAACTCTCCTCAACATTGGCGCCTTTTGAATAAACGGAGCCTACGGTCCTATTAATCCTATTTTGAAAATCCTCTATCTTCTTCATATCCATGTCCTTGGATATATCCAAATCCTCTGAGATCCAAATCTCCTGATAACTGTTTTCGCCCAAATAAACTATGTACTTGGTTGCTCTATAGCCCGCTATGGTTTGCCTATCAGATGTCTTTTCAATTCTTACGTGTCCTGATCCGATCGGCCCCCCGGACTCCCTCATCTCCTCTTCTATCGCCCTTCTCTGTTCAGACGGCATATCTTTCATAGATTCTTCCATCTGCCTCTTTGCCTGAGCCATATAGTCCCTAATTCCATTTATATACTCGTCAATCGTCCCGCTCCAGTAGAGCTTCCTATAGCGGTCGGATACGAATATCCGATCAGTGTTGTAGTTTATAATCAAAATTGAACCGTCTTGAACGGCTTTAAATCTGTTTCTCGAGAAATAATTCGTGGAACTTACCCTCCGATTTGTCGGCTCTTGAGGGGACGCGCTGTGTATTGCCTGATCTATTATCCATCCCGCATGAGCGCTGCCTGAAAACAATATAAACAAAGCAGTGAGAAAAACTATTCGAGAAATCATATAACCTCTCCCAACACCCAAATATAATAACTGAAAATCTTATAATATCACACTGAATTTTTTCTCCATGACCTTTGTAATACTGAGGGCTTAATTTTTGTTTCTCAGAAAACCTTAAAGTATAATATCTATTTAGTCCGTCTGATAAAAATCAAAATGAGAAAGACACCACTTTATGACATCCATTCTTCACAAGGAGCCGTCTTTGGCAACTTCTCCGGTTGGCTAATGCCTAAAAGCTACGGGGCTCCATTGGAAGAATACGCATGTGTGAGAAATAGAGTGGGCATCGCCGATCTATCACATCGCGGGAAGTTGCGTCTGAGCGGAAAGGAGCACATAAAATTTCTTCAAGGAATGGTGACAAACGATGTAAACAGGCTGAAAGAAGGAGAGGGTCTATACGCCGCCCTTCTCACACCAAAAGGAAGGATGATCTCGGATATGAGGTTATACCGCCAGGGCGAATCCCTACTTCTTGATTTAGAGCCGGGTCTTAATGAAAAGGTAAGAAACCTCTTGGCTAGATACAAATTATCATATAAGGCAAATATAGAAGATGTAACTGAGAGTCTCTGTCTAATTTCGATTCATGGCCCAAATTCCGGAAGTCTCATTGAGAAAGTCCTGAACAGAGAGATTCCAGGGCTAAAAGAATATGAATTTCTGATAAAAGAGATAGACGGATCTCAAGTGATGATAGTAAGGGCAAACCGTACAGGAGAAGACGGCTACGATATATTCATCTCAACCGATGGGGTCAAAACAGTATGGGAATCCTTAGTCGGAAATGGAAGGGAGTTCGGATTAAGACCGGTCGGTCTCGATGCCATGGAGATTCTGCGAATCGAGGCTGCGATTCCCAGATATGGCATAGATATGGACGACAATACAATCCCGCTTGAGGCGGGGCTTGAGAATGCCATAAGCTATGAGAAGGGATGCTACGTGGGTCAGGAAGTGATTGCAAGGATTAAATGGAGGGGACATGTAAATTGGTGCCTTGCTGGATTTGAAATTGAAGGCGAGGGACTACCCGCTAGAGACGATAAGATTAGACATGGTGAAAGGGAAATTGGGTATATAACGAGCAGCACTTTTTCCCCCATACTGAGAAAGATAATAGCCCTTGGGTACATAAGAAGGGAATTTATAGAGCCGGGAACAAGGGTCATAGTAAATATAGGCGGCGAGGACAGATCCACAGAGGTTGTAAAAAGGCCCTTTTACCAAAAGATGGTGGGCGGTACTGGATTTGAACCAGTGACTTCCACCGTGTGAGGATGGCACTCTACCGCTGAGTTAACGCCCCGTGTGTTGCGCCGTCTTCTCTA
>PSLL01000019.1:41207-49983 GCA_040289575.1 Candidatus Dadabacteria bacterium
AACAATAAGCAGTTTTGAAGCTTCTTCTATAATCTCACCAAGCCTTTCTTTAAAAGCCTTGATCCCACCAAGTGGAATGACTATGCATGATCTCCCGCCGCTCAACTCAGTGATTCTCAGATATTTCCCTTTGTGGTTTTCCTTTACATCAAAGAAAAACCTCTTAGATTCAATGTCCACGTGCTTGCTTAGATGTTCTTTTTCTAATCTTTCCATTTTTCTACCTCCGCCTCTTCCCTTATTCCTTATTCTTCAATTGGGGTAGAATCATAACCCATGTTCAAAAAAAATCAAGATTACATGGGCATATCTTGTACTCATCCTATTTCTTTAGGCACAATTATTATTCGAAGTGTTTGTACAATGGAGGAACAGGAAATGGAATCAGAACTAAAGTTCGGAATTACCGGTCCCGTGCCGGGGGAATCTACTGATAGCTTAATCAGGCATACAAGCATATATGAGAGAAACGGATTTGATACTGTATGGTTTCCCGACCATGTGGTCTTTATGGCAAAGACTATAACGCCTGGGGTCTGGTCAATTATCACGGCGGCATCCCTTAAAACGAAAAGAATCAATATGGGAACAATCGGCGATGCGCACAGAATTCATCCGGCAATATTTGCCCATCGGCTGGCGACTGTAGACCACATATCAGGAGGGAGAATCTTTTGCTGCGTCGGATACGGGGATAAAATGGGATAAACCGCTCAGGCGCGTTGTAGAATCTATAAGAATTATGCGTGCCCTCTGGAGAGGAGAGCCAGTGGATTTTGATGGGGAATTCTACAAATTGTCTCAAGCAGAGTTGAGAATAAAACCCATAAGAGAAAACGGCATTCCAATCTATGTAGCCGCAACCGCTCAAAGGGCGTTGAGGGTTGCAGGGGAGTATGGGGATGGATGGCTTACAAACGCAATGCCTCCTAGGGTATTCGCCGAAAAATCAAAATTGGTCGAAGAGGGAGCAAGGATCAAAGGAAGAACATTAGACCAGATAGAAAGGTGCATATATATGTTCATATCAATTGCCCAAGACCAAGACGAGGCTTATAAAGCGCTGGAGCCTATAAAGCACGCACTTATTTGGCCTGAGCTTCTTTCCGGTGCCAGATACAGCATAAAGATTGCCAATGAATATAGTGGGCTTCAATATACGAAGATTATGCCCAATGACCCCGAAATGGTCAGAAGATTCAGAGAAATGGGAGCAAAATATTACTCAAGGGAGATCGTGCTCGATTTCGTTATTGCAGAGTCTAAGCAGGATGTAACAAAAAGAATAGAAGAATACGTTGAATCAGGCGTCAACCATTTCGTATTCAGAGACTTCAGCCCTGACCGCAAAAGATCACTCAGGGCTATTTCCAAAGAGATAATACCTTACTTTCGGGGATAATACGTATAATCACAGAGAATGGATTTTAAATAACCAGCCTCCATGAACCCTCGATCTTTCTCACCGTGTTCTCAGTAGCTAAATTGAAAGGTTACTCCGTTATTTAAAATCAATGCCTTATCCCCTTTGAGATCTGAATAATAAAGTTGGAGAACGGATCCCCCGACATCTCCGTCTGAAAATAAACCTTTCTCATATAATCGAGGGCACCTGAGTAGAACTCAAAATCATTTGAGAGCTTGCTAAACATAATCGGGTTCCCTTTTCCGGTCTTAATGTCAAACTTTGAAACCAGGAAATACGACTTTGTACCCACATTTATGTAGTAGCGCAGGTATGAGCCTCTAACTATATAGTCTCTAAAAATCCCCGTCATAAATAAGGTAAAATCCCCCACGTATTTTCTCATCTCTCTTTCATAGTTAGAGATTTCATCAGAACCACTTTGGGTTTCAAGAAGCATCTCGACCACCGTCTCTACCCTCTTACCCTCCGAATTACTTATCCTGTAAAGCCTCTCCGTCTCAGCAAAGTCTGCGAGCACATCTGTTAAGTAGGAGGCAATCTGGGTATCCTTTTCCATGCCGAGATCATAAAAACTCATCCTTACAAGCTTTCCAAAAAAGGCTTTTAATGAGGCAAGATTCATTCTCTCAACCTTCATGGCTCTTGCGTCCCTCCTAGATTCTATATTCTAATTATAATACTAAATTTATCAAAGAGCCTTCATAAATGTCAATTGGAATTGTTCCCTAATCATGGATTGTTTTGAACCACGCTATCAATTATAATTCCTCAAATCTCTTATGAATATCAAACTACCAAATCTGAAGCAAAAGGATGAAAATGGCTCGAATTAAAATAGATCTACCCGAAGAATTTGATTTCTCTACGGAAATTCCACTACGAATAGGCGACATAAACTATGGGGGACATCTCGGACACGACTCAGTGCTCTCTCTAACACATGAAGCCCGCGTAAGATTACTCCGCAAATATGGTTTTACGGAAATGGACATTGACGGCTCAGGATTAATCATCTCCGACGCCGCCATAGTCTATAGGTCCGAAGCCTTCTATGGCGAAATTTTAAAAATCGATATTTCAATCTGCGAATTTAGCAAATACGGATGCGACTTTGTCTATAAAATCACAGAAAAGGAAACCGGTAGAGAGATTGCACGGGCTAAAACGGGAATAGTTTTCTTCGATTATGAAAATAGAAAAGTATCCCTTGTTCCAGATAAATTCAAAGCGATTTTTATTTCAAGAGATTAGGGTAAAAGCAATCCATCCTGAATTGTAGGCGGAAGAGAGGTAAGATGGTTTTAAATGAACATCACTTTGACGAGTGGAAAGAATGTAGAAGTTCCATAGCTCGATTCGATAAAGCCATCGTTGACCTTAGGAAATACGGTTTTACCTTAATTACAGGCTTGCTGACTGCGGATGCATTTTTATTTGCTAAAATTCCAGAGTCGGGGTTATCACCAAAGGAGAAAGCTGCAGTGTCCATTGTAACAATGGCACTGGTATCTGTACTTTTTGTCGTAGATATGCAGCATGAGATCCTTCTTCGCGGCGTAGTCGAAAGAGCAGAAGCAATAGAATCAGAATTGAATCTAAAGATAACAACTACAATAAGCACGATAGCTAAAAAATCAAAGATAGACACCTGGGGAATACTACTCCACTCTTCGTTTATTTTTATTAGTGCTATTCCAGCATTATTTAGTACTGTTGAACCCAATATAAAAGACATTACAGCCAAATGGGAGTTCATTTTCTTTATGATTCTAACACCTGTTGTGTTCTTCGTATTTGTATTAGTATACGATTGCGTAACAAAAAAATAATAAAAAAGTCGTTTCTTTAATTTTAGCTACTTTTTGAAGTCACTTACATCCAAAGATGGTAGTTATTCTTGAAGAAAGAGGTGTTCTAAATGAAGATATATTTAGCGGGTCCTCTTTTTACTCAAGCCGAGAGACGGTGGAATAGAGAGCTGGCTGCTGCCCTCGTGAAGCTCAAGCCCGATCTAGAGATTATTCTCCCTCAAGACGTAGAGAGTGAGTTTCGAGACGATAGGCTGGATTTTAATGCAATCTTTAGACAAAACATAGAATCAATTGAAATATCGGATGCGATTGTTGCCATATTAGACGGCAGCGATTCGGATTCAGGCACGGCGTGGGAATGTGGATATGCCTATGCTAAAGGTAAGCCGGTGATCAGTGTGAGAACTGACTTTCGGGCTTCAGAGGATGGGAATCTAAACGCAATGCTCAGTCAATCCTCGGATATAGTTTTTCAGAAATCATTGAATGAGGATATTGTTGAATTAGGCAAGAAGATAATAGAAAGGCTGGAGAGACTAGAGGCGTAGGTGTTATTTAGATCTTATTATAGAGGCAAACCGTCCGTGTCATTACCATCTACCAGTTTGAAAAAATATACGCCATCTCTAACCTCCGCAACCTCTACTGGAGCACCTATAGAAAGCTTATCTTGAGAGGACTTTTCAGAAGGCATGATTACACGACCCGTAATTTTACACCCGCACTCAATCTCAACGATTGCCAAAGTATAGGGGGCCTCTTTCTCAAGGGTTGCAAGCGGGATGTAAACTGTGGAATATGTATAAATCTTTCCCTTTCCGTGAACCTCGGCCTCTTCTAACCCCTCCGATTTACAAGACAAGCATAAATAGGCAGGGGGAGATTGAAACACACCGCATGAAGGGCATTTAAGAAGCCTTACGTTCATCACATTTAGCCCCTTGACAGAATGTGAACGACACAGGTCGCACCCGAGCCGCCGATATTGTGTGTAAGTCCGATCTCAGCATCCTTTACCTGCCTTCCCCCGGCATCTCCTCGAAGTTGCTCTACAATCTCAGCTACCTGCCCTACTCCCGTTGCCCCCACAGGATGCCCCTTTGCTTTAAGCCCACCACTCGGATTTACAGCAAATTTCCCATTAAGGGATGTAACCCCGTCAAGCGTAGCGGGACCCCCTTCCCCCTTGGGGACAAACCCCAGGTCTTCAATCGCAATAATCTCCGCAATTGTAAAGCAGTCGTGAACCTCAACTACATCTACATCCTTCGGCTCTATACCGGCCATATTAAAAGCCAATCTCGCCGCCTCTATAGTAGCATCAAATTTTGTTAAATCCTCTTTTTGATAAAGCGTAAATATATCGTTTGCCTGAGCAAACCCCATTATATCAACGGGTTTTCTGGAAAGACCCCGAGCGGCACCCTTCTCCGTAAGAACAACAGCCGATGCTCCATCTGTTATAAGTGAGCAGTCATAGAGTCTAAGCGGATCGGCGATGATTCTGTTATCATTGAGTACCTGCTCCATAGTTACGGATTTCTGCATCTGTGCATCTGGATTATGAATAGCGTTGCTGTGATTTTTTACGGTTACCGCCGCAAGGTGCTCTCTCGTAGTTCCGTATTGGTGCATATGCCTCTTTGCTATCATGGCAAAAGCGCTTGGAAATGTATACCCAACCCTTACCTCATTTTCCCAGTCCCCGGCTTTGGCAAGAAATTCTGTAACTGCAGGCGTTGGAACCGTATTCATCTTCTCAACCCCAATGACCAGTACATTATCAGCCATTCCCGAGCCTATTGCGAGAACCCCTTCCCTTACCGCTGAGCCGCCTGAGGCGCAGGCGTTTTCAACATGTGTGCATGGAACATCGCGCCTTAGTCCCAGAGCAGAACCTACATAGGGAGCAAGGTGGTTCTGTTTTATAAAGTCGCTTCCCCCATAATTGCCAAGATAGAAGGCATCAACCTCCTGAGGAGTTATCCCCGCATCCACAAGGGCCTTTTTCCCCGCCTCTACGGCAAGGTCGAGAAAGCTCCGATTCTTGATTACCCCATACCTTGTCTTTCCAATTCCTATAACAGAAACCTTTCTCATTGCCATTTTTTTTCTGTATAGGCGATCCCCGATGAAGTCGTCGGGAACCATCTACCCATACAATACAATTACCTGCTTAGATTTTGGAGTTGCTTTAAACAGCCAACATACAGGAATAACCCCGATATAAGCCTAAGCCTTCTCAACTATCATCGCTATTCCCATACCGCCGCCGATGCAAAGAGAGGCGAGACCGCGTTTGGCTTTCCTTCTCTTCATTTCGTGGAGAAGCTTCACTAGTATAATAGCACCCGAAGCCCCAATTGGGTGTCCAAGAGCAATGGCACCACCATTTACATTTAACTTTTCTTCAGGGATTGGAAGGTCTCTTAGTACCGCTAGGGATTGAACTGCAAATGCTTCATTCAATTCAAATAGGTCTATATCATCTAAGGAAAGCCCGGCCTTATCTAAAACCTTCTGGATAGCAGGCACCGGACCAATCCCCATAACAGACGGCTCAACCCCGGCAACCGCATAGGCCACTATAGAACCCGCAGGCTTGAGTCCCAGCGCCTTTGCCTTTTCCTGAGATGCAACAATCATTGCCGCAGCGCCGTCGTTAATCCCCGAGGCGTTTCCAGCCGTCACAGTTCCGCCAACCTTAAACACAGGACGGAGCGCGGCAAGACTCTGTAACGTCGTATCACCTCTTGGGTGCTCATCTTTCTCAAATGGAATCGGGTCGCCCTTTCTTTGGGGCACCATAACAGGGACAATTTCATCCTTAAATTTTCCCGACTCCTGTGCGGCCTTGCATTTCATCTGGCTCTTATATGCAAACTCATCCTGTTCCTGCCTTGATATATTATAGGTTTCGGCAAGGTTTTCTGCCGTTACTCCCATATGGTAGTTATTGAAAATATCCCACAAGCCATCGTAGACCATACCGTCTACTATCTCATCTTTTGGCATTGCCATTCTATAACCGTAGCGCGCTTTGCTGAGATAGAATGGAGCCGCGCTCATATTCTCAATACCACCGGCAATTATAAGCTCCGCGTCCCCCGCCTTAATTGCCTGAGCGGCAAGTGCAACAGACTGAAGTCCCGAACCGCAGACCCTATTTATTGTAAAGGCAGGGGTCTGAATACTAAGCCCGGCATTTAGAGCAACCTGTCTTGAAGGGTTCATCCCCTGACCAGCCGAGAGGATGTTTCCCATTATACAGTCCTCAACCTCCTTTGGATTAATGTTTGTACGATTTAGAATCTCTTTAACAACAGTAGAACCGAGTGTTGGGGCAGGAAAATCTTTTAAGCTTCCACCAAACGTTCCAATCGCCGTTCTTAACGGTTCACAAATCACGACTTTTTGCATGGCTGTCCTCCTTGATTTTTATACACCTTCGGGATTTTACCCTAAGAAAGTCATATTTGCAAAGTTTCAACCATATTTGACAAATCTTATTAAAAAGTTAAAAATCATAACTCTATTATTCAGGCAAAACCCACAATCTTAAGGAGGTGCTGGTATGATAAAGAATCTGTATGACTTAAGTGGCAAGGTTGCACTTGTCACTGGCGGCTCTAGGGGTATTGGTAGGGCAATAGCCCTTGCTCTGGCTGAGGGCGGGGCTGATATTTTGCTTAACTACGCCAGAAGCGACAAACAGGCAGATGAGGTAAAACAACGGATTGAGGCTTTGGGGAGAAAATGCGTTACTGTAAGGGCTGATGTAAGCAAGTTTGAGCAGGCCCAGAACCTCGGCAAAGCGGTTGTAAATCACTTTGGAAAGCTAGATATTTTGATAAATAACGCAGGAATAAACAGGGATAGAACGCTGCGCAGAATGACCCCCGAGCAGTGGAATGAGGTCATTCAAACCAACCTCAACAGCCTATTTAATTGCACCAAAGCCGTAATTGAGACTATGATAGCTCAAAATAGCGGTGTAATAGTCTCTATTTCATCAATAATAGGAGAGATGGGAAACATTGGTCAGGCAAATTATGCCGCTGCTAAAGCCGGAATGATAGGCTTTACAAAAACTATGGCAAGGGAGCTTGCGGGGAATAACATACGCGTAAACGCCGTAGCCCCGGGGTTCATTGAAACCGATATGCTGGGCACCGTACCCGAAGACATTAGAAAGCAAATATTGGCGCAGATTCCACTGGGGAGATTCGGCACCCCGGAGGAAATCGCCCTTTCTGTTCTTTATCTCTGCTCCCCCGCCGCAAGCTGGATTACGGGAATCACACTTAGAATAAATGGCGGCCACTACATTTAACCGTAAAGCGATACTCGTGTTTGTGTGCTCCTAAATTGCGCAAGCTACTCAACACACAAACACGAAAAAAATCCCATCTAATCTCTATCTGAAGGGGGAATAGACTCTCGAAGAAAGCTAACTATTTTATAATGCTCTGTTGCAAAGGTAATATATAACACGATAGAGGGGGTTTTCTAACCTCGTTAGATCCTATACCAAAATGTAGTACCCCTTCACCAAACGATAAATAGGGCTTATGAAGGCATCAGCCCCTACAATACAACGATGCCTATCTATGAATTAATATTAAGCAAGCAATTCCTAAGAAATGATGTTTTGCAACAGAGCAAATTTTCTGTATTAATCCTAGAATTTCCTTGACAAGAGAGTATCTTTTGCGAAATAATGAGAATAGAAAAGACTTATTAGGATTATGTTAAATTGGGGATATACAAGAAACCCCACATTTGGAGGTGAAATATGGGAGTATTCCCTCCGCCCTATTATCGCTGGCGGCCACATCCCTGGCACGGTCTTGAAGTCGGTCCCAACCCACCTAAGATCGTCCACGCCTACATAGAGATAACCCCATTCGATGGAATCAAGTACGAGGTGGACAAGACTACTGGATACATCCGCGTTGATCGCCCACAACGAACCTCATCTCAACCGCCTGCCCTCTACGGATTCATCCCACGCACATACTGTGGTAAGAGAGTGGGCAAACTCTCACCAAACGCTCATGGGGGAGACGGCGATCCTCTGGATATATGTGTTTTTAGTGAGAGACCTATTACCCGTTCAGAGGTAATACTAAATGCCAGGGTCGTCGGTGGTCTTCAAGGGATTGATGGGGGGTTAGCTGTCTTGGAGAAGGATAATCTTTGGGGGGAAATAGAAGACATATCGGAGATGCCTGCAATACTGGTTGAGCGGCTACGACACTATTTCAGCACATACAAGCTAGTGCCTGGGACTCCATCACAGATGATAATTGAGGGGGTTTACAATTGTGAGCATGCCCTGCAAGTAGTTGAGGCTGCAATGGAGGACTACAACGAAAACTACGGTGCCTAAATACTTGACGGCACTTAACGACTCACTCAATGGTTAATTATGAGTAGCTTTGAAGTCTGACTATCGTAAATTGGAGAAGGGATATAATACAACTAAAAATCTAATTAGGAGGAGAAGAAGGTGCCTCTCGATTTTGAATTTACA
>PSLL01000006.1:0-94404 GCA_040289575.1 Candidatus Dadabacteria bacterium
TAGCACATCAGCGCTAGAAGGGCATAGTGTCGCTTTTCGAAGTCGGATCTGCCGTATTTGAGTTCCACCGCGGCCAGCTTGCGGCGCAGGATGGTCACGAGGAAGTTGCCGCTCCCGCACGCTGGCTCCAGGAAGCGCGCATCGATGCGCTCGGTCTCGTCCTTGACCAAGTCGAGCATCGCCTCGACAAGCCAGGCAGGCGTGAAGACCTCACCGTGGTCGGCAACGCGTTTTTTGGACTTGATGTGATTCATGGAGCTATACACTTTGGGCGATGCGCGCTCGGTCACTGCAGGCTAACTTATATTATGCATCAGTTTATTCGTGTCCATTTGTGTTAATTCGTGGCTAAACAGGTCAGTTAGCTTTTAACCTTCCAGATAGTCCCCTTTGGGGTGTCTTCTAGAGTTATCCCTTTAGAATCTAAATACATCCTGATTTCATCCGCGCGCTTCCAGTTCTTCTCTTTTCTCGCCGCAGCCCTCTCTTCAATTAGGTGCTGAATTTCATCTTCTGTTATTTCCAGAGACCTCTTACTCAGCCTCTCCCTTTTTAGATAATCGTCTGGGGCAAGCTCTAAGATCCCCAATATACCTCCAAGCACACGAATCTCTTTAAGAGCCTCCGCTAGTGCGGCCGTCCATCCGGAGGAGTCGATTGACCTGTTGACTGCTCTAATCAGATCAAAGAGGTTTCCCAGGGCATCTGCTGTATTAAAGTCATCGGCCATCGCCTCAATCCATTTTGTTTTAAATCCCCCTAAGATATTCCTAAGCTCCTCATCATCTTTTTTGACATCCTTTCTTAAGTCATCTGCACGCTTGAGGGTAACATAAAGCCTTTCGAGCGCAATCTCCGACTCGTCCATGGCCTTTTCTGAGAAATCCGCCGGATTCTGATAATGGTGGGATAGAAAAAACATACGAATTGCCTCTTTGCTCCATCTCGATAGAGCATCTTTTATACCTATGATATTTCCAAGGGACTTCGACATCTTTTCGCGATTTATCTGAATAAGCCCATTATGCACCCAATACTTTACAAATTCCTCCCCCGTTGCGGCCTCAGATTGAGCTATCTCGTTTTCATGATGAGGGAATATCAAATCCTTGCCCCCTCCGTGAATCTCGAAGCTATTTCCCAGGTACCTCATACTCATCGCCGAGCACTCTATATGCCATCCCGGACGCCCCATACCCCAAGGACTCTCCCACCAAGGCTCCCCCGGCCTTGCCCCCTTCCACAGGGCAAAATCAAGAGGATCATCCTTTCGCTCATTTATATCAATTCTAATCCCCGCAAGCATCTCATCGGGAGACCTGCGCGATAGTTTTCCATACCCCTGGAATTTCTTGATTGAGAAGAAAACATCGCCGTCAGACTGGTAAGCATAGCCCTTATCAATAATCGTTTTTATAAGCTCAATTATATCGGATATATGATCCGTAACCTTCGGCTCATATGTCGGAGGCTCAACGCCCAGAGACGCCATATCGGCTTTGTACTCCTCCGTATATATCCGAGCTACCTCCGCAGGAGGAATTCCCGTCTCTCTCGATTTATTTATGATCTTATCGTCTATATCCGTAAAATTCCTCGCATATTCTACTTTGTAGCCTATTCTTTTTAAAAATCTCTGTATAACGTCAAACGTTATGGCAGCCCTCGCATGACCTATATGTGCCGAACTATAGACAGTCGGACCGCATACATACATCCTTACCGTTCTTCCATCAGAAGGAATGAGGTCATCTTTTTTCTGTGAGAGTGTGTTAAAAACCCTTATTCTTTTCTCCATCAAATCAAATCCTCTCCACCGTCTACTCCAATTACATTTCCCGTAATCCAGTATGCTCCAGGTTGGGAGAGCACAAATACGGCTTCAGCCACATCATTGGGCGTGGTGAGCCGTCCGCTTGGGTTCGACTCAAGGGCCCTTTTTATTATATTTTTGCTCCCCGGAATCTTTCGCAAAGCCGGGGTGTCCGTAACGCCCGCCCTTATGGCATTTGCCGTTATCCCAATCGGGGCAAGCTCAACGGCAAGCTGCCTTATGTGAGATTCCAGCGCCGCCTTTGCAGCAGAGACGGGACCGTATGTAGGCCAGACCCTGTGCCCTCCTGCGCTTGTCATTGCAAATATTCTCCCGCCAGATATCATGAGTTTCCTCAGAACCAGTTCCTGAACCCAGTAAACGAGGCTATGCGCCATAACATCGAGTGTCATATTGATATTGGAATCCGTTACCATCTCCTGGGGAGAGAATGAGATATATGGCTTCAGGGTTCCAAATGCAAGCGAGTGGATAAGGATTTTTATACCCGAAGGGTTTCCACCCTCTTTAAGAACCCGTTCTATATAATTCATCGCCTCTCTACGCTTTTCACCGTCGGCAGCATTTATGTTGAAGAAAATCGCTTGTCTTCCCTTGTCCTTAATCTGAGCTATAATGCGTTCAACATTCGGCATAGTGGATTTCCTATCAAGATGAACCCCAAATATATTCATCCCTGCGCCTGCAAGCCTAAGGCCTATTGCCTCACCAAAGCCGCTCGACGCTCCAAGTATTAAAGCCCAATCGTTTTTTATCAAACCGTTTTCGGTGCTCAAAGCCCATTCTCCTTCTTAAGACTAGAGATTCTACGCACTTTAAGAGGAATTTCAAGAAATTCTCTTCGGATTTATTTTCTTTACTTAACATTCTTATCTCTTATATGGGCACATAAATACGGTATAAGCAATAAAATACCCAGAGAAGCCTTGTTCATTGCGTGTGTATAAATATTGACAGAACTGTTTTATGAGGTTATAAATGTTATTTAACTCACCATATCGGAGCCAAACGGTCGTCCCTCAAAAGCGGAGTAAAATATTATGAAAGCGGTGATACTTGCGGCAGGCAGAGGCAGCAGGCTTTACCCTTATACAAAATACATACCCAAATGCCTCCTTGACATCGAGGGTGAGACAATACTTGAGCGCCAGATTAACCACATAAGGGACTGCGGGATTTACGAGGTTATAATAGTAGTCGGATTTGGATTTGAAAAGGTAGAGAACTTCCTAAGAAACTACAACGGATTGGGAATGCAGATAAAAACCCTTTATAACCCATTTTATCAGACGACAAATAGCCTCATTTCTCTTTGGATAGCAAGAGGAGAGATGAATAAAGACGTTGTGGTCATGAATGGAGACGATGTGTTTGAGTTTGATGTTCTTGATCGTGCTCTCAGTGTAAGAGACGAGAAGATATGTCTCCCCGTAAAAAGAAAATCCGTATATGAAGAAGAGGATATGAAGGTGGTAATCCAGGGAGATAGAATTACAGAGATCGGTAAGACTTTAACCACCTCTTCATCCGCTGAATCGGTAGGGATAAGGGTCTTTAGAGACACAGGAGTCGAGCTTCTAAAGAAGGCAATTGAAGAGGAGATGCGTACGGAAGGGGCCGAGAAAAAATGGTATGCCTCCGCCATTCAAAGGCTCATTGAAAAGGGGATTAGAATAAAATCCCTTGACATTGAAGACCTTTTCTGGATTGATGTAGACTACCCCAGCGACCTTTTTAAAGCTAGATTTAGCTCAAATAAGATTAGCAGAAGACCACATGGGGAAAGGATTCTGCGCGTCGTAGGAACAAATCTCTAAGATAAAATGGATCATGCGATACTTGTAGCGGCCGGAACGGGTATAGATGGCGAAAGATTAAATTCTCATGGAGAAACCCTTGTCGGCGGAACCCACCAGATTAAGCGACTAATTATCACCGCCCAAAGGGTAGGAATAAAGAGGTTCTCCATAATAGTTGAAGACGATAACTCTCCGCTTAAAGAAATACTAAAAAACGAAAGGCGTGTAGAAAGCAACATTATTTGGTATACGCTTGGCTCCGCAGTTAAATTTGAATCAAACCCCTCCCTCATTCTTCAGTCAAACCTTGTAATAAATCCGGTAGGGCTTTCGGACCTTATGGCCTGCAGCGTGTCTGAGGATGAGGTAGTGGTTCTTGTGGATGAACAAAAAGACACATGGATGAAAATAAAGGATGGCAAAGTAGAAGAGGTATTTCCCATCGGTGCAAAAGCGGTAGGGGCATTCGTAGCATATGGAAGCCTCCTTGAAAAATCAATTCTAAACTCTATGTCTTTAAAGAGCTGGATTGAGGAGCTTGTAGGAAGGGGAAGCGTCAAATCTGTGAGGCTTGTTGAGGGCTACTGGATGCGCCTTTCCTCATACAATAACTCGAGACAGAAGGCAGAGAACCTTCTTTTTTCAAATGTAAAAAAATCAACAAGCGGATGGATTTCAAAAAACATAAACGCAAAGATATCCATACCTATAAGTAGACTCCTCATTCACACACCCCTTACCCCAAATATGATAAGTGTGCTTGTTGGAATCGTAGGTATACTTTGTGGCTTTTTTTACATCATAGGGCACCCCGTTCTGGGAGCCCTGTTTCTCGAACTCTCTACCATACTTGACGGATGTGATGGAGAGGTAGCAAGGGTCAAACTCATGGAAAGCAAGCGCGGGCAGTGGGTTGATACGATTTCTGATCAGATAACCTTTCTGTCTTTTGTATTGGGCGTTCCAACTGGATTTTATAGGATCGCAAAGAGTCCTCTTGCCATAGTTCTGGGAGGTATAAATCTCATGACATTTCTGTTTTTTCTCATATGGTCTCTTTATTTTCTTGCCAGATACGCAAATTCTGGCAGTATGGTGGCATATCCAAAAACCATTGATAAGCTTGTTCCGGTTGAGAAGAGAACCATTTTTCATAAGCTCATAATCAAACTGCGCCCGATGATGACAAGGGCGTTTTTCTCCCCCGTCTTCCTCCTGGCAGCTATAATGGGAGGATACCCCTGGGTGCTCAGTCTTACCACTTTGGGCCTAGGTCTCGCCTTAATCCACCAGATTGACGACTTGATAAAGTTAAAAAAGGGCAGAGCAGCCATCAATCCAGCCAATTAGTCGGAATCTTATTAAGACCCTATTATCCCTTTTCTATTGAGCTTCCTCAGTCCAATTCAATTGTAAAGGCCCGGAATAAAGAGTTCCTATAGACTTAGAGAAGGGAATCTTTTCCACGCCACCTTGAATCTAAAAAGTAGAGCCGTTTTCAGGCTCAAAATTTGGCTGACATATTGACAGAATCATTTTAGGCGGTTATAAGTATTAGCTAATTTATTGTGCCGGAGTCAGGTGGATGTGCTCTAAAACGAGGCAAAAGATGAAAGCAAATTTGCTTCTATGTGGGGAATCAGTAGATTCCATCTATAACAACCCCAGAAGCGCCCTCCTGATTTGGAAGAAACCAACTCGGCATTGGTTCTACGTATGCACGGTTGGTGTTATTCCGGATTCTGGTAAAGTATCAAGATATTAATAATGCAATCCCCAATGGAGGATATGGAGGATGCCAATAAAATCTATAACTTATAGACATATGAAATGTTAATGTATCGGCCCTAACAATTGCTCTTAGTTGACATTTTTATATAAAAATGTTAAGTAATCACTTACTTAAATCTACCCTATCTCTGCAAGTTCTAAGGAGCGATGCTTCAAGAGATAAGCGAGGTGATTTTTGCAAACGCCATCGAATGGTTTAATAAATAGGGCTTTAATAATCGCCGCCGGACAAGGCAGCAGGCTTCATTCCATAACTAATGGTAACCCCAAACCCCTAACTCATCTTCTGGGTTTATCCCTAATTGAGAGGGTAATGCTCGGCGTAAAAGAGGCTGGGGTGAATGATTTTGTGATAGTTATCGGCTACCTCGGAGACAAGATAAAGGAGAGGTTGGGGAGCGGAACTAAGTACGGGGTAAAGATAACATACGTCGAGAACAACGAATGGCAAAAGGGTAACGGAATCTCCGTTTTAAAAGCAAAAGAGCTGTTAAACGGAAACAATAAAGAGAAATTTTTTCTCCTTATGTCGGACCATATCTTTGAGTCTAAGGTCCTACAGAATCTAAAAAAGATGAATTTAGAAGAAGATAATTGTGCTTTAGTTGTGGATAAATCGCCAAAGGAACATATTGATTTAGACGAAGCGACTAAAGTCAGGATAGAGAACGGACACATAGTAAAGATCGGAAAAAATCTAGAGGATTATAACGGCGTCGACTGCGGTATATTTCTACTTACGCCCTCCATATTTGAGGCACTCGAAGAAAGCAGAAAGAGCGGAGATGAAACTCTATCCGGAGGGATAAGAATCTTAGGAAAGAATGGAAAGGTGAGACCACTCGACATCCAAGACCACTTCTGGATCGACGTCGATACAGAAAACGATTATATAGAAGCCAAAAAGATATTGGTCAAAAGACTAATTCAAGATAATGCCTCATGGAGTAGACAAAGAGTAAAGAAGACCCAGAGAGCATTAAAATGAAGTCTCCGCTTAGAATTATTTTTCTAAATCACCCGATAATAGATGATGGAGGTCTTGGGAGAAGCCTTTTTTACCCGCTAAGCAAAACTAAAATCACACCTTTTTATTCTTGTGGCATTCCTAAAACCACACCCCATACATTGACAACGGTTTTATGTGAGGCAATGTGATAATATCAAAACGGTAGTATATAATCTCTTACGTGATATATACTATTAAAATATATAATTCGGAGTTGAAGTAAATTGAGAATCGGTCTTGATGCCAGGAACTTGATGCCGAGGATAAACGGACTCGGAAGGCATGTTTATTCCACCATCACGCATCTCGCAAAGGTAGATGATGAGAACGAATATATCATTATTAAAAGGCCGGAATATAAGTCGAAAATTGTAGACAAAGAAAATTTCAGGGAAGTATCAGTCCCTTGTGATCCGTCGTCGCTCAGGAATAGCCTCATCGGGTTTCAAGAAATCAATAATCTTAAACTGGACATATATCACTGCCTTTTCCATTTCCTACCGGGACGGATAAAGGCTCAAAGGATTATAGTGACACTCCATGATCTTATATGGATTGACTACCCTAAGCTCGCATTTGACGACTTTTTTCGTCAAAAGATCATCGAATACTATGGGAAAATATTTATAAAGCGGGCGCTTACAAAAGCCGACACCATTGTTGCAATCTCAGAACATACCAAAAGGCACGCCTTAAGTAGATACAATCTATCCGATAAGGATATCCATGTAATCCGCAACGGGGTTGACATAGACTATTTTAATAAGATTGCCCTCTCGGAAATACCCGAAGAGTATAAAAAAAGAGAATTTATCTTTTCAATCGGGCACACCAAACCGTATAAAAACATACCGCGGTTAATCCAAGCATTTAAACTGATTAGCAACGAATTCCCAGACATTGATTTGATGGTCGTAGGCCGTGGGGATTATCTCGTAAAATTAAAAAACCTAGTCGCAGGATATGGATTGGAAAATCGGGTTATCTTTACCGGACACCTGCCGGATGAGGTCATGATTCCACTTTTTAAGAATGCTCTATTCCTGGTTTTTCCTTCGCTTATTGAGGGATTTGGTGCACCACTGATTGAGGCAATGGCACTTAGATGCCCAATACTCTCATCGAAAATACCAGTGATAGAAGAAATATGTGGAGACGCATACGAGAAGGTCAACCCCTACAGTGTAGAGGACATTGCAAGGGGAATGCGTAAGTTTTTGAGCTTTAAGGACTACAGGGATTATTTAAGAGATAAGGGCTATGAAAGGGCAAAACTCTTCTCTTGGCAAGAGAGCGCAAAAAAACTCTTGACCCTCTACAAAGGCAATGCCCAATTCAACCGTGAGGTATCATCGCAGTCCCTTCAAATACACCCAAGGCATGTAATAGAGCAATAACAAATAAAATCGGGTATTATCTGAAAGCCAAGACTTTATATTCAAATTAAAATCAGCAAAGAAGAAAATACATGGTGTGATCTATGGTTTTTAATTTATAGAAAGTGTGTGGGATTACAGGATTCTGGGACTTTAGAAAAATAACTACAAAAGCCGATCTCCTGAAGATGACAGATACTCTGGCACACAGAGGACCGGATGATTCCGGTATATTCTTCGACTTTAAACAAGGAGTGGGACTCGGCCATAGGAGGCTTGCTATCATTGACCTCTCTTCCCAAGCAAAACAACCCATGGGAAATGACTCCGGCTCTATATGGGTTACATTCAACGGAGAGATTTATAACTATCGACAGATAAGAGAAGAACTGGTTTGCAATGGACATCAGTTCAGAACCAATTCTGACACCGAGGTAATTCTAAGGGCATACGAACAGTGGGGTATTGAGTGTATCTCACGGTTTAGAGGCATGTTTGCATTCGCACTTTGGGACATCAAACACAATAAACTGTTTCTTGTACGAGACCGTCTCGGTGTAAAACCACTTTACTACTACTGGGATGGTCATCTGCTCCTATTTGCATCGGAACTAAGGGCTCTTGAGGTCTATCGTGAGTTTAAGAGGGATTTAGACCCACAATCATTGGCACTTTACCTGAGGTTCGGGTATGTGCCATCTCCCCGGTGCATATATGCAAATACACATAAGGTGCGCCCTGGATGTTATCTAGAGGTATCCTCAGAGGGTTCATTAAGTGAAGTATGTTATTGGAATCTCTTTAAATTCTCCGAGGCCCCCATTATAGAGAGATCAGAGTCGGAGATTGAGCAGGAGTTGGTGTCAATACTGTGTGAGGCTTTTTCATACAGATTGGTATCGGATGTGCCCGTAGGGATATTCCTAAGCGGTGGGATTGACTCATCCCTGGTAGCAGCCATATTGAAGTGTGAGTTAGGCAAGTCACTGCAGGCACTCACAGTAGGTTTTGACGAGGCGGAAAAAGACGAGTCTTTTTGGGCAAGAGCCGTAGCCCGGCACCTAGGGATGGAACACACAGAGGTACGCTGTTCACTACAGGAGGCAATTGAGATTGTGCCTAAGCTTTCGGATATATACGATGAGCCCTTTAGTGACAACTCGGCAATTCCCACATATTTAATATGCAAGACAGCAAGGGACTATGTAAAGGTTGTGCTCTCCGGTGATGGTGGAGATGAATTCTTCTGCGGATATAATTTCTATACAGAATATAACTCCTTCTGGGGAAAAATATCCGCTATACCAATACCGCAACCGGTGCTTTCAAGGGCTGGACGCTCGGGTTGCATGGCATTGGGAACAAAGATCTTTAATCTCTTTTGTCGTCTTTTCCTTCATGCAGATGCTTATAGTTTAAGTGATAAAATAAACAGATGGTATCCTATACTTACAGCACCCAACTTTGTTGAGGCATACGTTTTATCAAGAAGCATCTGGTCCCAAGAGCAACTAAAATATCTTGCACCGGATCTCCAATCAGATATTCCATTCAAAGATTTTCCTAGAATTGACTGTGATCCTATTGCGGCGATGATGCTATTTGATGCTAAGATATACCTCCCAGATGACCTACTCGTGAAGATAGACAGAGCCAGTATGTCGGTAGGACTAGAAGTAAGAGAACCTCTCTTAGACCACAAATTAGTCGAATATGCCATCTCCCTACCACTCAAATACAAATACTCAAACAAGAAAACCAAATACATACTCAAACGTATCTTATACAAATATCTGCCAAGGGATTTGGTAGATAGACCAAAGAGAGGGTTTGGTGCCCCTCTGGAACAGTGGTTATTAAATGGTTCACTGAAGTCTGTTGTTCTGGATTATCTAAATCCGAGGAGAATTCGAGAGCAGGGGATATTCTCTTCTGTATACATACAGAGGATGATGGATGATTTTAGGCAAGGTGTCTGGATCAACCCAAATAAGATTTGGAATCTGGTTGCATTTGAACTGTGGTATGAGAGGTGATAGAGGTATGAAAATATCAGTATCGTCAAAAAGGCTTTGGTTTGTGAATCTCATAATACTGGTCGTGTCTGTAATCATATCACTGGTTTTTGTTGAGTTGATCCTTCGTGTTCGCGATTGGTACAATCCTGATAAGATAGGATTCCAACAATCGGATGAAAAAAAGCCATATGAGTTCTCCACCACGCGTCATCATCGGCTGATTCCCAATGCCCGCTATCGACACATAGAACCGGAATTCAACTACATCTGGGCCAACAACTCACTCGGTATGCGGGACCGCGAGCGCCCACTAAAGAAAAGGCCGGGAAGCTTCCGAATCCTATTTCTAGGCGACTCTTTTGTTCAGGGTTGGGGCGTGCCCCTAGAGCAGACAATGACCATCCTATTAGAAAACAGCCTAAACAAACCGAAGCGGGAGAAAACAATCGAGGTTCTCAACGCCGGAGTATTCGGTTACGGCCCCTTTCTCGAATACCTCTACTTGAAAGAATTGATGCCATCAGTAGAGCCCGATCTCGTGATTGTAGGTTTCTTTCCGGGCAACGACGTCGGCGATGACTACTTCTATACACACCATGTACACTTTAAGGCGGACAGGTCGGTTTTCTTTGATGACCGGAAGTGGCCTTGGTCTTACCGCGACGAGGTGCTCGACGGCACTGCGAGCAAGACAGCGCACAACAGCTATATATCGTCCCTTTGGAACCGATTCAAACCCTGGCTTTTGAGATCGCATCTCGTTCTCGTTATTAAAAATTTGAGCGTACAAATCAAGTATCGTAGAGAGAAGGAACAGGAGAGAAAGCTCGTTCAAGACCGAAGAGACGATATTCGCATCAATCTAGGACTGGTTAACTATCCGGTTTTGGACCGAAATCAGCGCCTTGATTACTGGAAGCTCTCGAGAGGGTACCTCGCGGACATACACCGTCTGTGCAAAATGCGTGGAATCCCGATGGTTCTAGTTGTAATCCCGGCTTTGTATATCTTTGAGGAGAATCAATTCAAAGAGCCTTACGAGGTGCTAGATGAGATCGGCCGCGAGCTTTCTATTCCAGTAATTCAACTCCTTCTGGAGTTCCAAAAATGGTCCCATGAGAAACTCGAGTATAAAATCGATCTACATTGGAATTCCAATGGAAATCGCTTGGCGGCAGCAATTCTGGATCGCGAACTTCGGAAATTGAACCTCCTTCCCCCAATACGAAGCCGCTGAATGCTTCTTTTTGGAAAAGGGAATGTGATATTATATTTCGCAAGGTATCTGTGTTAAAAATTTAATAAACGCCGATTTTGAATAGAGTGTTAAAATCCGCTCTAGGCGGGCGTCGTAAGAAGATACGATTACTCCCACAATAGACAAAAGATGAGAATAGCATACATAACGAACTCCCATATTCCATCTGTATATGCAAACGGCATACAGACAATGAAGATGTGCGAAGCCATTGTCGGTCTTGGACACGAACTTACGCTTCTTGTCCCCCCTAATGAAAAAGAGGATATTCAAATTAAAGATGGTGATACACTTAGTTTTTATGGTGTGGAAAAGGTATTTGAAATTAAAGTAACTCCATTTAGGAGAAAATCTTTTCATGCTCTTGTCTCATCTATCTATGCTAAGCTCAAGAATGTAGACCTATGCTACACAAGATGTGATTATGCAGCGTATTTTGCGTCGAGACTCGGTATTTCAACTGTTTTTGAAGCCCATAAGCCTTTTTCTCCAAAGTTAGGAACTAGAATCAACCCATCACTGCTTTTTAATTCGCCCTACTTGAAACTGGTATCTATCTCAAATTCCCTTACAAAACTCTATATACAGAACTATAATGTAAATCCCCAAAAGATAATTACAGAACATGACGGAGTGGATTTAGAAAAATTCACCGCACTCCCAACAAAAGAGGAACTGAGGAGAGAACTCAATCTCCCACAAGATAAAAGAATAATCTGCTATACGGGGAGTCTCTATAGAGGAAGAGGGATAGAACTACTGCTTTTAGCATCTAAAAAACTACCCCCAGACTCACTTGTCCTCCTTGTCGGGGGAAGAACGGAAGATTTAGAGAAATACAAACGTATAGCACTCAATATGGGCTGTACAAGTGTACACTTTACCGGATTCGTTCCAAACAACACCGTTCCAAAATACCTTGTAGCATCCGACGTTTTAGTGATGCCATATCAAAGTGGTGCAGAAGACCCCAGCGGATGCGTAATAGCCGATTTTTTCTCCCCGCTTAAGATGTTTGAGTACATGGCTTCGGGCAGACCAATTATTGCATCAGACCTCGGTGTAATAAAAGAGATACTTAGGGACAGAGAAAATGCCATTCTCTTCGATCCTTCAGATGAGGTTGCATTTCTCAATGCAATAAAGATCGCATTGGAAGATAGGGAACTGGCTCAAAGAATCTCAAGAAACGCTCAAGAGGAGGTAAAAAAACATACTTGGGCTAAGAGGGCTCAGGAGATTTTCTCTTTTTTATAGGATTTCTCACTTGATAGGGGAAATTTTTGTTGAGTTGACAAGAAGGTAGGGGACTGTATTATAATTGGGATTCAGATTAGAAGATTACTATATCCAATAAAAGCACGTAAGTATAAGTATATGAGCTTATTTGCTATTCGTGATGACGATACCAGTTTCTTCACCAAGCCAGAGGAATTAGAAGCGATATACCGTCATCTCTGGGGTCAAATACCTATATCGCTGGCTGTAGTGCCTTTCACCGTCGCCGCGCATCGCGATGTAGTGTTTTCTAACAGCGCCCCAGAGGAACAAACCTTTCCTCTTGGTGAAAATGTAGATTTGGTCATATATCTGAAGGAGCGGCTTCAACACCGGGATATAGAGGTTATGCTGCACGGTTTCACACACCAGTATCGGAAAAATAAATGGGGGTGGCTTAGTGAGTATACTTGGAAAAGCGAGCACCGGCTGCACACAGAAACAAGAACCGGTAAGTGTTATCTAGAGGATTTATTAAATACGCAGATTCGCGTGTTTGTGCCGCCGAATAATAAGATAGGCAAAGCAGGTGTAAGGGCAGTTGTCACAGCAAATCTACATATCTGCTATGGAAGTGGTAGGGGTGTGATTCACCCCTGTGGTTTGACGTATGCTAAAGCCGACCTGAGGCGATGGATGTTTGGGATCCTGAGGAGGCGCCGTTATCCATTTCCATTAGACCTAGGCACACACAAGGAGTCCGTATCGTATGAGCTGAATTTTAAGAAGGCGGCTTATGAGAGATTGCGTGATGCTTTGGAGTATTGTATAAAACTCTCAGCGCCGTTTGTATTAGCAACGCACTATTGGCAATTTCAACGTTATCCCACTATGTTAGCAGAACTATACAAGCTGGTAGATCACGCTCTGAAATTAGGGGCAAAACCCGCGACGGTATCCGAATGTATGGGGAGTTCTGTGAATGTTTAATCTAATTGGAGGAATATAGTTCTATTTAATAGAATTAGTATAGAAACACATGTACTTATAATTCTTACCCCTACTTACTTTACATACCCATGCGTAATCTTAATATATCTAGATTTTTAGTTACGGGAGGAGCCGGATTCATAGGCTCACATATTGTGGAAGAACTCCTAAAAAGGGGAACACGGGTCCGAGTACTCGACAACTTTGAAACCGGCAAAAGAGAGAATCTTAGATTTCCCAATCTGCCTAATGATACGGTAGATCGCTCCTTAGAGTTGATTGAAGGTGATATTCGTAACTTAGATGTGTGCCGCGAAGCCTGCGACGGGATGGATTATGTTCTCCACCAGGCTGCCTTAACCTCAGTTCCCAAATCGGTAAATTATCCAGGTGTTACGAATGAGGTTAACGTCAATGGAACACTAAATGTATTATTAGCAGCCAAGGAAAAGGGCATAAAGCGAGTGGTTTATGCTTCCTCCTCCTCGATTTATGGGAAATCTGATCGCCTGCCCCTCCAAGAAGATCAAAAGCCGTCTCCTATATCCCCCTATGCCGTATCAAAGCTTGCCGGAGAGTACTACTGCGCAGTATTTAGCAAAATTTATGGCTTAGAAACCATAAGTCTACGCTACTTTAATGTATTCGGACCACGGCAGGACCCACAATCCAAGTATGCCGCAGTTATTCCCAAATTTATTCAGGCGGCTTTAAAAGGAGAACCCTTGGAGATTCATGGGGATGGGCTTCAGACTAGGGATTTTACGTATGTGGATAATGTCGTCGAGGCTAATCTCCTTGCTATAAAAATCCCCAACACAAACGGCGAGGTTGTAAATATTGCCTGTGGCAAGCGCTATTCCATACTGGACCTTGTAAATGGTATAAGTGAGATCCTAGGAAAAGAATTAAGAACCTACCGTATTGAACAAAGAACGGCAGACGTCCGCCATTCTCTAGCAGATACCTCTTTAGCAACCCGACTTTTGGGATACGGAGTAAAGGTGGATTTCATAGAAGGTCTGACCAAGACCATAGCTTATTTCAATAGGAACAGTGATTAAATGGTATAAAAATCATCATAAGATTTCTATGTTCCCTCAAATTAGAGTAATGATGTTGTTTAATCCAATCTTCACTAACTCAACCAAAAGCTATACATAAGGCGAGATGAAAATCCTCTTTATAGTACCTAACCTTGTAGCTGGTGGAGCCGAAAGACAGATTATCTACTTAATGAGAGGACTTCTCGAAAGAGGATTCTCCCCCTCTCTTTTTATGCTCGATCCCGTAGGTGTATTCTTGGATGAAATCCCGTATGGAGTTAAGGTGTATTTACCCAAATCCCACAGACCCAGCAATCCCTCAATGAACTTGGTGATTCACCACAGGAATCCATTAAAGACAATACGAGAAATAATACGAGTCGTGCGCAAGGAAAATCCCGTCATTCTCTACAGCAGGCACTGGCCTACAAAAATACCAACCGCCTTTGCAGGTTGGCTGCTCAGAAAGAAGGTTGTCCTATCAGAGGTTAATAGTTTAGCCTACGAGATGGCATATAGGGACACGAGCAGAAGGAACTTTTATTTAAAGAACATAGCCTGCCGTCTGGCAGATGTGATAGTAGCCGTATCCCAAGGAGTAGCCGATAGCCTTGATCAACTTTTTAAACTCAATCCCAAGGTAAGGGTAATCTATAACGGACTCGATCTAGAGGAAATAGAGAAAAAAAGCAGAGAAGAGATCTCACATCCATGGTTTAATCATGCACAGCCAATAGCAGTAACTGCAGGAAGGTTAGTTAATCAAAAGGGCTTTGTCCATTTACTTGAAGCGGTAAAACTCGTCAACGACAAGGCTCCTCTGAGGCTTCTTATAATGGGTGATGGAAAGCTTAAAGAAGAACTCAAAAAGCGGACAGAAGAGCTTGGAATAAAAGATAAAGTGGACTTCCTCGGGGTAAAGAAAAACCCTTTTGCGTATATGGCAAGGTGCAATTTATTTGTTCTATCATCACTTTATGAAGGGCTGCCAAATGTCTTAGTAGAGGCTATGGCATTGGGATTACCTGTAATTTCAACAAATTGCCCGTATGGACCTAGCGAAATAATCGAGGATGGGAAAAATGGAATCCTGGTTCCAGTTAAGAACCCTCGAGCCATCTCAGAGGCCGTTTTAAAGGTGTTGGGAGATAACCAATTGAGAGATAAACTAAGAAAAGAGGCAAAGATAAGGGCAAGGGATTTTTCTTTGGATAATATGATTTCTGAGTACGCTGAACTATTTTTAAGTTTATCTGCAAGGCATAAAACGGGAGAAATCCTGAGCTAGCGATTATAGAAAACACATGGGTGAGTATTCTCCATATCTTCCCAAAGCCATGATCCAGATCATTGACGATGCCGCCGCCGGAGGAGCGGAAAACCATACCCGTCTGATCACCAAAGAATTTGCACGAAGAGGCTACAGTATTCTGTTTATCTCCCCTCCCGGACCCCTTGTAGAGCGATTCAAGAAAATAAAAGAATTAGAAGGAGCCGATGTCGAGGTCTTAACAACCCCTATTATTTCAAAGCACTACATGAACCCCCTTTTGGGGTTTGACCTCATACATCTTATTAAAGCAATCCGGTTATTGAGGAATTGTATTAGAGAAAAGCAGATTCAGGTAATACACAGCCATAAGCACCCGATGGATTTCCTGGTTGCCCTTGCTGTGCGCCCATTCCCATTCATAAAAAAGATTACAACGATTCATAGTACCGAGAATAAGGAGAAATTCTGGGCCTGGAGGTGGTGGAGATACTATTTTATAAAGAAATCCCTTATGAAGTTCGATTACATTTTTGCGGTATCGGAAAGTGTAAGGAGAAATACAATCCGTTATTTCTCATTGCCTTCTCAGAAGGTAATCACGGTGATAAATGGTATTGATCTGTCTGAACTAAAACCAGACCTATCGGCGGATGAGGTTCGAGGAATGTATAAAATACCACCGGATCATTTTGTGATACTATGCGTGGGTAGATTAGAGTATCCGAAGGGTCAAGACATCCTAATTCGGGCTATTGCCTCCGTACTAAAATCCGGGGATTTTTCTGAGAAAATCTCGGTTCTGCTTGTAGGAAGCCCCCACCCTCTATCATTTAAGAAGAAATTGCAGGCTCTTTCAGAAGAACTAAGGATTGAAAAGAACATTATTTGGATCAGTTATGACCCTAATGTTCCAAACATCCTACAGATAGCTGATCTATACATACAACCCTCCCGACGAGATGCCCTACCAAGGGCTCTTATGGAAGCAATGGGAATGGGTGTTTGCCCCATAGGCTCTAATGTAGATGGAATCCCAGAGATAATTGAGCACGAAAAGACAGGGTTAATCTTTGAAAATGAAGACGCAGAGGATTTGGCCCGTCAAATTAAAAAGGTGATCTCTCATCCCGAGATGAGGAAATTCTATGGAGACGAGGCGATAAAGAGGATTAAAGCGCGCCATACCACCTTTCACATGGTAGATACAATTGAGAAATACATAAGATGAGAACAGATAACCAGTAGCTGTTTGTTTATATTACTCATACCTCAATGCTTCAATCGGGTCTAATTTAGACGCCTTCTTTGCCGGATAAAGACCGAAGAAAATCCCAACTACCACCGCAAAACTAAAGGCAAGCATTATAGAACCGAAAGAAACCAATGCGGGCCAACGTGTAAAAAATGAAGCAACCTTCGAGCCTACTACTCCTACCACTATCCCTATTAATCCCCCTATGAGAGAAAGCACGAGAGCCTCTATCAAAAACTGCAGGAGTATGTCTTTCTCTCTGGCTCCCACAGATATGCGTATCCCAATCTCCTTTGTCCTCTCCGTGACAGAGACGAGCATTATGTTCATTATTCCGATTCCGCCCACAATAAGAGAAATAGAAGCTATACTCCCAAGGAGAATCGTCATTACCTTCGAGATTGTAAATATCCTCTGCGTAATATCAATCTGGGTCTTTATAGAGAAATCATCCGGTATACCGGGGCGTATCTGGTGACGCTCTCTTAGGAGTTGAGCTATTTGAGCCTGGGCAATCGGCACATCCCTCTGCGTCCTTACAGATAGCGTGATTTTCCCCACGGTTGTAACACCCATTATTCGTTTCTGAAGCGTCGTATAGGGAATTACAACTATGTCGTCCTGATCGCTTCCACCGGGGGTCTGTCCTTTAGAACTCAAAACACCTATTACTCTAAAGGAGTTGCTTCCAATCCTTATCGCCTCGCCTATGGGGTCCTGGTATCCAAAGAGATTAAGAGCCACACTCTTCCCTAGCACACACACCATATCCGCATTCAAGACATCATCTTGTATAAAGAAGTTTCCCCTCTCAGGAAACCAGTCGTTTATATGGACAAAATCAGGCGAGGCGCCCACTATGGCAGTGAACCAATTCCGGTTGCCCCAGACGACCTGTCTAGTTGTTTTTAGGGTCGGCGATACATAAGTGACCATAGGCAGTTGTCTAATAGCTTCGGCGTCTCCCGGAGTTAGGGTGTCCACCCACCCTCTGCCCATGGTCACGCCGCTTCGCGTCTTGCTCCCCGAATCAATAACAATAGAAGTTCCTCCAAGGCTTGTTATCTGCTGTTCTATTGTCTCTTTTGCACCCTGTGTTAGGGCTATCATAGTTATGACAGAGGCAACCCCTATAATTATGCCAAGCGTGGTGAGAATCGAGCGGACTTTGTTCTTTTTTAAAGTCTTATATGAAACCTTAAACGCTGCCCAGGGATTCATGCTCTCTATGGATTCCTGTAGACTAAATTTAAATAGAAGACAAAGGACGAGAATCCAATTACAAATTTAATTATACGATGGTTACCGGAAACCATCAAGTTATAACAAACTATTATCAAGGCATTTTTTCAATCTGTTTAATTCGATGGTTCTACCCAGTCGGTCTAACATTACAAAAGTTTAATCTTTATTTCATGCTTCTGTCATAATCGTCTGGTTAAAGTCTAAGTCTCTAATTCTAGAGTAATACTTGGAATTACCGAATATTTAAGAGTGTGATCTATGGTTTTTAATTTATAGAAAGTGTGTGGGATTACAGGATTCTGGGACTTTAGAAAAATAACTACAAAAGCCGATCTCCTGAAGATGACAGATACTCTGGCACACAGAGGACCGGATGATTCCGGTATATTCTTCGACTTTAAACAAGGAGTGGGACTCGGCCATAGGAGGCTTGCTATCATTGACCTCTCTTCCCAAGCAAAACAACCCATGGGAAATGACTCCGGCTCTATATGGGTTACATTCAACGGAGAGATTTATAACTATCGACAGATAAGAGAAGAACTGGTTTGCAATGGACATCAGTTCAGAACCAATTCTGACACCGAGGTAATTCTAAGGGCATACGAACAGTGGGGTATTGAGTGTATATCACGGTTTAGAGGCATGTTTGCATTCGCACTTTGGGACATCAAACACAATAAACTGTTTCTTGTACGAGACCGTCTCGGTGTAAAACCACTTTACTACTACTGGGATGGTCATCTGCTCCTATTTGCATCGGAACTAAGGGCTCTTGAGGTCTATCGTGAGTTTAAGAGGGATTTAGACCCACAATCATTGGCACTTTACCTGAGGTTCGGGTATGTGCCATCTCCCCGGTGCATATATGCAAATACACATAAGGTGCGCCCTGGATGTTATCTAGAGGTATCCTCAGAGGGTTCATTAAGTGAAGTATGTTATTGGAATCTCTTTAAATTCTCCGAGGCCCCCATTATAGAGAGATCAGAGTCGGAGATTGAGCAGGAGTTGGTGTCAATACTGTGTGAGGCTTTTTCATACAGATTGGTATCGGATGTGCCCGTAGGGATATTCCTAAGCGGTGGGATTGACTCATCCCTGGTAGCAGCCATATTGAAGTGTGAGTTAGGCAAGTCACTGCAGGCACTCACAGTAGGTTTTGACGAGGCGGAAAAAGACGAGTCTTTTTGGGCAAGAGCCGTAGCCCGGCACCTAGGGATGGAACACACAGAGGTACGCTGTTCACTACAGGAGGCAATTGAGATTGTGCCTAAGCTTTCGGATATATACGATGAGCCCTTTAGTGACAACTCGGCAATTCCCACATATTTAATATGCAAGACAGCAAGGGACTATGTAAAGGTTGTGCTCTCCGGTGATGGTGGAGATGAATTCTTCTGCGGATATAATTTCTATACAGAATATAACTCCTTCTGGGGAAAAATATCCGCTATACCAATACCGCAACCGGTGCTTTCAAGGGCTGGACGCTCGGGTTGCATGGCATTGGGAACAAAGATCTTTAATCTCTTTTGTCGTCTTTTCCTTCATGCAGATGCTTATAGTTTAAGTGATAAAATAAACAGATGGTATCCTATACTTACAGCACCCAACTTTGTTGAGGCATACGTTTTATCAAGAAGCATCTGGTCCCAAGAGCAACTAAAATATCTTGCACCGGATCTCCAATCAGATATTCCATTCAAAGATTTTCCTAGAATTGACTGTGATCCTATTGCGGCGATGATGCTATTTGATGCTAAGATATACCTCCCAGATGACCTACTCGTGAAGATAGACAGAGCCAGTATGTCGGTAGGACTAGAAGTAAGAGAACCTCTCTTAGACCACAAATTAGTCGAATATGCCATCTCCCTACCACTCAAATACAAATACTCAAACAAGAAAACCAAATACATACTCAAACGTATCTTATACAAATATCTGCCAAGGGATTTGGTAGATAGACCAAAGAGAGGGTTTGGTGCCCCTCTGGAACAGTGGTTATTAAATGGTTCACTGAAGTCTGTTGTTCTGGATTATCTAAATCCGAGGAGAATTCGAGAGCAGGGGATATTCTCTTCTGTATACATACAGAGGATGATGGATGATTTTAGGCAAGGTGTCTGGATCAACCCAAATAAGATTTGGAATCTGGTTGCATTTGAACTGTGGTATGAGAGGTGATAGAGGTATGAAAATATCAGTATCGTCAAAAAGGCTTTGGTTTGTGAATCTCATAATACTGGTCGTGTCTGTAATCAGATAGAACTGCAACAATCCCAGATCGCGAACCTCAAAAATTAATCTCTTTCCCCATCCAAAGCCACTAATTGAAATTCCCTTATATTTTGACCTCCAATAAAACTAAAGTAAAATAGTTTTGAGTTTGGAATAAGAGATGCGCATTTTAATTGTAGAAGATGATAAGAAGACCGCAGCCTACCTCTCTAAGGGGCTATCGGAGAGCGGATTTATTGTAGACACCACAGATAAGGGGGAGGAGGGGCTTCGCCTTGCATGCACATTGGATTACGACCTCATCATCCTCGATGTAATGCTCCCGGGACGGGACGGATGGTCGATTATTACCGAGATAAGACGCAGCGGCAAGCAAACCCCCGTTCTGTTTCTGACTGCGCGTGACTCGGTTCAGGACCGAGTCAAAGGGCTAGAACTCGGCGCAGATGACTACTTAATAAAGCCCTTTGCATTCTCAGAACTCCTTGCCCGAACGCGTTCAATACTCCGTCGCAGTCCTGTGCGCCAGCCCGAAATACTGCGCATATCAGACCTAGAGATTGACCTTCTGAGATACAAGGCAACACGAGGTGGAAAGCACCTTGACCTTACACCGAAGGAGTTTGCTCTTCTATCGCTTCTTGCTCGGCGTATTGGTGAGGTTCTATCAAGAACGCTTATTGCCGAGCAGGTCTGGGACATGAACTTCGACAGCGACACAAATGTAGTAGATGTGGCAGTCCGTCGTCTTCGCAGAAAAGTGGATGATCCATTCGAAAAGAAGCTCATTCACACGGTTCGCGGGGTAGGATATGTCCTCGAAGACAAATAATAAGAAGATTAGAATAGCCATCTTACCTCACCGTGCATTCTGGTCATCAATAACAGGTAGGCTGACCATCTTATATACTCTATCGGCTTTTGTAATGCTTATTATATCCACCCTGTTTTTATACCGTGTGCTTGTAAGCGGTCTAGAAACAGAAGACAACGAATTCATAGACGATAAAATTCACGTTCTTCAGGATATATTGCAGAAGAATCCCTACAATGTAGAAGCCCTAAAAGAGGAGATAAAATGGGAAAGAGCCTCCCTTGGGTCTTCTCAGTACTATATCAGGATTCTGGATGAAAAAGGGCATACTCTGATTGAAACCCCCGGTATGGATAATATAATTAATGCCTCTTTGTTTCCGCATCTAACCAATGATAGGGATCCACCGAAGGAGATAAAATGGAGATCGCCCCAAGGCAGAGCCTATTTTCTAAAAACGGCATGGGCAGAAACTACTTCCTTCCAAGATGAACATCATCCAAAGGAAATGTTAAAAAGCCTTGGGTTTGATGTTAACCCCATTCAAAGAGAAAGGAGGCTTTTGCAGATTGCCCTAGATGTATCAGATGACGAAGCCCTAGTATCAGATTATCGCCGGAAATTATTAACTGTACTCCTCTTAGGGGTCTTATTCTCAGCCGCAGCAGGTGTCATCGTTGCCCACAAAGGAATGCACCCATTAAAAGAAATTACGAAGGCAGCCCAAAGGATCAAAGCAACCCAGCTTCATGAACGGATTAGTCCAACACGATGGCCTAATGAGCTGGCGGAACTTGCCACCGCCTTTGACGAGATGCTTGATCGTCTAGAGAATTCCTTCAACCAGCTATCTCAATTCTCAGCAGACCTAGCCCATGAGTTACGCACACCGATCAATAACCTCATGGGTGAGGCTGAAGTAGCCCTTTCCAGAACCAGAACCATTGATGAATATAGGCATGTGCTTGAATCGAGTCTTGAGGAGTACGGTAGACTCTCACGCATGATTGATAGCTTGCTTTTCCTAGCGCGAGCCGAAAGCAGAGACACCTATATCAAACGCTCTATATTTAACGCCTTTAAAGAGATCAAAGTAGTTCAGGAGTTTCATGAATCTGTAGCTGAAGAACAGGGGATCGAGGTTACCTGCCAGGGCAATGCACTGTTAAATGCAGATCCAATCCTATTTCGACGAGCGGTAAGCAACCTTCTCTCCAATGCCATTCAGTACACCCCACGCGGCGGGAAGGTTACGCTTTCAGTTAAGCAGATAAACAATGGATGCGTTGAAGTCAGTGTAAGCGATACGGGCTCCGGTATTGATCCGGAACACCTTCCAAGGATTTTTGACCGCTTCTATAGAGCCGACCGTGCCCGATCCCAACACCCGCAGGGTGCAGGACTGGGATTAGCAATTGTCAAATCCATTATGGACCTCCACGGCGGCACAGTCACAATTGAGAGCAAACCTAATGAGGGAACAACAGTTATCCTAAGATTCCCAAACAGCCTAACCCATAGGATTACACAAGTGTAATCCTTCTCTCATTTTCTCGTCACCATATGACTGATACGATTAGAATATTTACAATGAAAAGACGGGGGCCGTTTACCGAGTTTGCCCGAACTCTGTTTCTCTATCTAATAATCAATGCGATTTTTATTTTATTCGATGTGGTTTAAAATCCCTGTCGGCGTTTGTTAGGGCGCAGTGACAGAGAAGATATTTGTAAATGAGAGTCGCGTGTATAGCAAATTCATGGATTCCCTCAGTATATGCCAATAGCATACAGGTAATGAAGATGTGTGGGGCAATTGCCAGTCTCGGACACGAGGTGACTCTCTCTATAGGTACTAATGAAAAAGAACAGATTCAACTCAAAGAAGGTGATATATTCAGCTCATACGGTGTAGAAAGAATATTCGAAATTAAAAAAATACCATTAAGAATAAATTCCATACATGCTTTCATCTCTTCGGTCTATGCCAAACTCAAGAAAACAGAGCTATGTTATACAAGAAGCATTTACGCAGCTTCCCTTATACCAAGGCAGAGAATAATTACAAAACGCAATGGAGTGGACATAGAGAGATTCAATAAACTCCCAACAAAAGAGGAACTGAGGAGAGGACTCAATCTCCCTCAAGATAAAAGAATAATCTGCTATGCAGGAAGCCTCTACAGAGGAAGAGGAATAGAGCTTCTGCTATCGGTGTCCAGGAAACTACCCATTGATCTACTTATGCTCATTGTCGGTGGGAGGAGGGGGGATTTAGATAGATACAAAGGTATGGCACTCAATATGGGTTGTACAAACGTAGAGTTTAGAGGGTTTGTACCAAACAGCACAGTTCCAAGGTACCTGGTGGCATCTGATGTACTAGTGATGCCATATCAGAGCAGTGCAGAAGACCCTAGCGGGCGCGTACAGGCCAATTATATGTGCCCAATGAAGATGTTTGAGTACATGGCTTCAGGTAGGCCAATAGTGGCATCAGACCTCGGTATAATAAGGGAGGTGCTCAGGGACAGAGAAAATGCCATTCTCTTCGATCCTTCAGATGAGGTGGGATTATTCAATTCGATAATGGTTGCATTGGGGGACAGGGAATTAGCTCAAAAGATTGCAAAAAATGCCCAAGAAGAGGTGAAAAAATATACTTGGACCGAGAGAGCCAAATCAGTAATTTCTTTCTCAACCGAAGAAACCTAAATATTTAAGAATACAAATCATACAGATAAAAGACAGGGTCATTTTTACAATGAAGATTTTGTCGGCAGAAAATAAATATATTAAAAGAAATTCCAAAACGTGTTAATGGTAAAGAAGTCGTATTTTCTGATTATTACAATTTTAATCATCTCACAGGGGTGCGCGGCATACCAACGAATGTCTCTGGATCACTCCACAGTTGCACAGAGACTAATGCCACCAAGTATGGAGACCATTCGGATTGAGGCAAAAAAGATTAAACACCCTATATTAAAACCCATTGAATTTAACTACTGTGATGGGCTTTCTGCTGATGAAGCGGCTATTCTAGCAGTCCTTGTAAACCCTAAGCTACGCGCTATTCGTGACCAAAGAGGGATCGCGGCGGCTCAACTCATTCAAGCCGGTATCCTTCCCAACCCACAACTCTCATATAGTCTAGATATACCTACGGGAGGAAATACACAGGGCACAATCAATGCCTTTGGTTTGGGATTCAGTTGGGATATTACCTCTATTATTGCGCGAGGGGCAAAACTAGATGCAGCCCGAGCTCACGCCATTTCAGTAGACCTCGATGTGGCCTGGCAGGAATGGCAGATGGCAGAGGCAGCTAAGATGCATGTGTTCCGCTTAATACTAATTGAAAAGCAATTGGCTTTATCAAGAGAATCAGAGAAAGGACTTATGGAGAATCTGGCAGTTGTTAATCAAGCATTCAATCTCGGGGAAAAGACAGTGCTGGATTTATCAGCCGCAGAGGCAGCCTTAGATCAGGCCCGACTCTCAGTGCTAACCCTGGAGCAGGAACAGGAGCACGAGCGATTGGCACTAAATCAGACGCTGGGTCTCCCACCGGATTATATAGTCCCGATTCAAAGGGACATCGTTTTTTCCAACTGGCAGGCTCTTCCATCCGTGATAGACATTATGAACACAGTTGCAGAGCACCGTCTCGATCTTCTTGCACTCAAGATGGGATATGAAAGCCAAGAGGCAAATCTCAGGACAGCAATACTCTCACAGTTCCCTAAAATAAATATCGGTTTTCACCATTCACGCGACACAACAAATGTTGTAACCACAGGCTTTGGTATCACTTTAGATCTCCCATTTTTCGACCGCAACCAGGGTCAAATCGCCATTGAGCGGGCAACGCGCAAACAACTCTTTGATGAGTATATAGCCCGTCTATTTGAGGCACAATCAGAGGTTGCGCGTATAGTGTCAGATATAGAATCCGCCCAACAACAACTCGGCGCAATTGAGAAGTCCCTGCCGGCATTAGAACGCCTAGTTCAGACCTACCATATGGCCGTAGAGGGAAATAATGCTGATATCCTGAGTTATTATGAGGCAAGAAATACCCTGCTCTCTAAGCAGATCGATGCCCTTAGATTGAAACGCGATCTAACTGATCTTGGTATCACCCTTGAGATCGCCGCAGGGCAATACTTCCCTGGCTATGATCTTTCCCGATCCCCTTCTCCTGAGCGAATAGATAGAAAGGAAATAACAAAATGAAACGAGCGAAATGGAGAACCGTCCTCGTCTTAGTCATTAGCGTTATGGTGATAGTTGTGTATATATGCTTTTTTCACATTAGTACAAAGGTTTCAATAAAGAACAATACCAATCTCGGGGCCCAAACAACTGAAAGCCACGGGGTTTATGAACCAGTAGCTACTGTACGGGCAGTTCCAGTCAAAAAAGTGGCCATCACAGAAAGCATTACTGCTTATGGAACGGTCATCCCAGCACCCGGGGGAATAGAGGTTATGTCTCTGCCGTTTGAAAGCCGTATCCGCCGCATCCTTGTCAGTAGTGGGCAGCGGGTCTCTAGAGGAGATGTTCTTCTCGAAATAGAACCGAGTCCTGATACACGTCTTCAAATAGAAGAGGCAAGCAATAATGCCGAATCGGCAAAACAAGCACTCAAACACGTACAGCAGCGGTTTGATATCAAATTGGCTACCAACCAGGAACTGCTGCAGGCAAAGCAGGCATTCCAGGAAGCATGGATACGCCTTGAAAGCCTTAAAAAGAGGGGCATTGGACAGAAGCGCCAAATCCAGTCAACTGTCGAAGGTGTTGTCAATAAGGTAGCCGTCCAAGAGGGCTCTATTGTGTCAGCCGGTGGCACGCTCCTAGAAATCCTTTCCCAAAATCGTGCTGAAGTCCGACTGGGAATTGAGCCGGAAGATGTAAAATACCTACAAGTAGATCAAACAGTTTCACTGTCTTCTGTCAACACGCCCAAATCCCGTTCTGTCATGGGTCGAATTCGCGCAATTTCGCAATCAATCAATCCAGCCACACGTCTTATTGATGTCTTTGTTAATCTACCGGCATCCGCTAATAACCAATTCCTCCTAAATGAATATGTCAAAGGACAAATAGAGATTGCATCAAAGGTAGGGTTTATAGTTCCCCGTAATGCAGTATTGCCGGAAAACAGTGGTCATTACGTTCTATTTACTGTCAAAGACGGCCGTGCAAAAAAGCACACTGTACAAATGGGTTTAGAAGATGGAAAAGAAGTCGAGGTAATAGACAGCGGCCTTCAGCCTGGCGACCTCGTAGTAACCCTTGGCAATTATGAATTAAAGGACGGCATGGCAGTCAAATTAGAGGTCTCTCAATGAAATTTACTAACTGGATATATGTCCATCGTCGTTCGATCCTTTTCTTAATGGCGGTACTGACCTTAGGTGGGCTGGCAAGCACTCTCAAACTCCCCGTAGCCCTCTTCCCCTACGTAGATTTCCCCCGTGTAGTAGTGAGCCTCGATGCCGGAGATCGTCCGGCAGAGCGCATGGTCTTTGAGGTGACCAGGCCGATTGAGGAGGCAGTGCGAGCTGTCCCCGGCGTGCGCAGTGTGCGTTCTACTACGAGTAGGGGAAGTGCCGATATATCCATTGATTTCGACTGGGGTGAAGACATGGTAGCAGCCATGTTACAGATAGAGTCTGCAATCAACCAGGTAATGCGGGGTTTACCACAGGGAACCACATTCAATGTGAGGCGCAGCGACCCTACGGTCTTCCCGGTGCTGGCATATAGCCTAACCTCTGACACACACTCATTAGTTGAGTTGCGTGATATTGCGCTATATCAATTGCGGCCATTGCTTTCAACTGTAAAAGGGGTAGCTAAGGTCGGAGTTTTAGGCGGCAATCAGGAAGAATATCGGGTAACCGTAGACCCGGCACGGCTAGATTCCTTCAGTCTGTCAATAGACGATGTGGCAAAGGCCCTTTCCGCCGCCAATGTTATTACCGCGGTAGGTCGTATGGAAGACCACTATAAGCTCTACCTAGTCATATCGGATACCCAACTGCGTAACCTAGAGCAGATTCGCGAAACTATAATACATTCGGGAGAAAACGGTGTAGTGAGATTAGATGATGTCGCTACTGTCAGCCCGGGGACAGTACCCCAGTTTACACGCGTCACCGCCGATGGCCACGATGCTGTGATCTTTCAAGTATACCAGCAACTAAACGGCAATACCGTGCAGATAGCGAATAATATAAAGAATAAGCTCAATGAATTTCGCAACCAGTTACCACTGGACATAAATATCGCCAACTGGTATGACCAGAGTGAATTGATCATCTCCTCTGCTACCAGCGTACGCGATGCCATACTTATAGGTATTGTGCTTGCGACATTAATCCTATGGCTATTCCTGCGCAACCTAAAGGTTACACTAATTGTCATAATCTCTGTGCCTAGCGTACTGGCAGCTGCCATCTTAATGCTCTACGTGTTACACATGAGCTTCAATATCATGACTCTTGGCGGCATGGCAGCAGCCGTGGGACTTATCATTGATGATACTATAGTCATTGTAGAACACATTATTCGTAGGATACGTGGGGGTACCAATGATTACAGAGATGGGATTATGAGTGCTGCCCGAGAGTTTACTAAGCCTCTTGCTGGTTCATCCGCCTCTACTATTATCATTTTTGCACCCCTGGCATTCCTCTCCGGGGTAACCGGAGCTTTTTTCAAATCGCTCTCTCTTACTATGGCCACTAGCCTCATTACCTCCTTCCTCATTGCCTGGCTGGCCACACCGCTTCTTGCGAATTACCTACTTAATCAGAAGGATGCCAATCAAAAAGAGGGCGGTACGCTGACAGAGCAAGTACACAAGGCCTATGAGGCTATTATGCGCCGTATACTGGAACATCAATGGCTAGTGCTATTGGTTGTAGCACCATTGATTATTGTAGGTTGGCTGGGCTACAGGCAAGTTGGCTCCGGTTTTATACCGGCGATAGATGAGGGAGGCTTCGTCCTCGACTACCGGACGGCACCGGGAACCTCCCTCACAGAGACGGATCGTCTGCTGCGGCGTGTAGAGACAATTCTCCAAACAATCCCAGAGGTAAACACATATTCCCGACGTACAGGTCTGGCACTAGGGGGGTTTCTTACCGAAGCTAATGAAGGCGATTTCTTCGTACGTCTCAAGCCGTTTCCACGTCGAGGTATAGAGTCTGTCATGGATGATGTGCGTACACAGATAGAACGCTCGATTCCAGGATTAGATATTGAATTAGCCCAGCTAATGGAAGACCTCATCGGTGATCTCACAGGTGTGCCCCAACCAATTGAGATCAAACTCTATTCTGACGATGGCGAACTACTGCGTAGGCTAGGGCCGCAGGTGGCTGAAGCTATAGAGAAAATCCCAGGTGTGGTGGATGTGCGCAGCAGCATTATTCTCGCTGGCGATGCTCTGGATATTAAGGTAGAAAGGGTAAAAGCAGCGATAGAGGGAGTGGACCCTGAATCAGTCACTCACATGATTTCCGACTACTTAAGCGGTGTGGTCACCACACAGGTGCAGCGTGGCCCAAAGATGATAGGGGTACGGGTGTGGATACCGGGCGATACACGCTCTATGGAGCGTGATCTAGAGAACCTGCGCCTGCGTGCCCCGGATAGCCACCTATTTCCTCTCAAGCGCATAGCAACTATTACTACAATCACCGGTCAGCCACAGATAACGCGTGATGACCTCAAACAAATGGTCGCTGTTACAGGTCGCATCAGCGGGCGGGATATAGGTACAGTAGTCAGAGATGTCAAAAACGTATTAAACCATCCTGGACTGGTGCCCAAGGGGGTGTACTACAGCCTAGGTGGGCTTTATGCACAGCAACAGATCGCATTCGCTGGACTTACCACCGTCTTTGTTGCAGCAATAGTTCTCGTTTTCTCACTCGTGCTTTTTCTCTATGAAAGCTTCCGTGCAACATTTGCTATCATTGCTACTACACTAATAGCCCTATCGGCAGTTTCTATCGGTCTATGGTTAACCGGCATGGAGATTAATATATTCTCCATTATGGGTATGACCATGCTTGTAGGCATTGTAACGGAGGTAGCTATCTTCTATTTTTCCGAATACAACGATTTGCCTAAAGACCTAGATAGAAATACCGCATTAATAATGGCGGGAAAGAACCGTATGCGCCCTATAGCAATGACAACACTTGCTGCCATTCTGACCCTTATGCCACTAGCTTTAAAGATTGAGCCGGGCTCCGCCATACAACAGCCATTGGCGATCGCCATTATTTCTGGGCTGGTCGTGCAATTACCGCTTGTATTAATTCTATTGCCGGTTTTTCTTGCCATTCTAAGACCCAGTTGATGTATAGAATTTCAAACTTACATCAACTACCTATTTCTCGCCGTCCCAAGCCATAAAATTACAAATTTGTAATCTTCCTGTTATGTTCCTGTATTTGTCACCTGTGTAGTGTTTATACCTTAAAATGATAAGGGATCAAATCACAAGAGTTGGAGCCAGGCTCCGAAAATGGGGTGAAATAACATGAAGGCAATTATACTTGCTGCAGGTCGGGACATTACACTATATCCGTATACCAGGTACATACCTACGTGCCTCCTCAATATTGGCGGCAAGACCATACTAGAGCATCAGATCAACTGTACAAGAAACTGTAGGATTAATGAGATGATAATAGTAGTCGGATTCGGACTCGAGAAGGTAGAGAACTTCTTAAGAAATTACGGCGGCTCAGGAATGAAAATAAAAACTCTCCATAATCCATTCTATCAAAATACAAGCAGTCTCATTTCTCTGTGGATAGCAAGAGGAGAGATGAACGAAGACACAGCAGTTATAGATGGAGATAATCTATTTGAGATTGAGGTACTTAAGCGGACCCTCAGGGTGAGAGATGAGAAGACATGTCTTTGTGTAAAGAGGGAACCTATATATCAGAGGGAGAATACAAATGTATTAATCATAAGAGGCAGGGTGGTAAGGATTGGCGAAAATCTAACCACCCCTTCAGCCAAATCAGTAGGGATAAGTGTCCACAGAGGCACAGACGTAGAGCTACTTAAGAGAGCAGTAGAGGAGGAGATACGCACAGAGGGTGCAGAGAAAAGGCGTTATACTTCTGCAATACAGAGACTCATTGGGAGAGGACACAGTGTAAAATCCGTTGACATAGGGGAGCTATTTTGGATGGATGTAAACTATCCGAGTGACCTCTCTAAGGCCAGATTTAATTCAGCTGAGTTTATAAGAAGGCCCCAACGAGAAAGAGTCCTTAGGGTTGTAGAGACGGGTTTGTAAATATAATAAACCATGAAATACTTATAGCAATTGGCATGGATATAGATATCGAGAAGTTAAATTCATAGGATTATCCTATCACGGAGCCTACACCTAGCTCAGTGAACGTATTCTCCACAACGGCGGGTTCCCTAATTATGCCAGATTAAACGATTGAATTGACATAAAAGAGTATCTATATTAATTAGAAATTTATTATTATGGGCTAAATATAATTTTTTAAAATCCGATCTCGGTGGAAGGTCGACAAATACAATGGAAAATCGGAGAAATTACAGGTGAGGATTGCATACATAGCAAGCCCTAAGTTATTCTCGCGCGGGGCAAGTTCAATCGAAGTAATGCGCACGGCCGAGGCTATGGCAGAACTCGGCTACGACGTTGAGCTTATTGTTCCCTACAACGGAAAAGAAGATGAGATATACGAATACTACGGAATAAACAGAGTTTTTAAATTGAAATTTATTCCCTCTGCACCGGGCGTTTCTATGAGGCATATTCTACACGGACTTCAAAGTGCCTTCTACACGGCATCGAAGAGAGGACGGTTCGACATCGCATTTTCAAGAAATATATTCTATGCTTTTCTTTCAACCAGATTTTTAAAAATCCCTACAATCTATGATGCTCACCACCCCATTGCAAACACAGCGGCACGTATAATATTCGACTTCTTTAAAGAGTCTAAATTTCTTCTTAAATTTGTTGTAATCTCTAAAGGAATCGGAGACATATGCCTCAAATTCGGGCTTCCGGAAGGGAAGCTCGCCGTCGTGCCTAATGGCGTTGACATAGAGAGATTCAATCAAAAATTATCACCTAAAGAGGCACGAAGCAGAGTCGGTCTTCCTCAAGAGAGAAAAATCATATCGCATATAGGAAACATATATCCCGGAAGAGGAATAGAGCTTCTAATAGAGGCCGCACAGGAATTTAAAGATTTGCTCTTTCTCATGGTAGGCGGAGAAGATAGAGACATTGAGCGTTATAAAAAATTGGCTAAAAAAACAGGCGTAGACAACGTCATCTTCACGGGATTTATACCACCCAGCATCATTTCTCTTTATTTTTTCTCTACAGATTTTCTCATACTGCCTTATACATTGAAGATGACCTCTAAGTTCAGACGCATAGAGACCGATTTTGCCTCTTTACTTAAGCTCCCAGAATATATGGCGTCAGGGCGTCCGATTATTTCAACACGCATTCCGGCGGTTTCTGAATTTCTAAGAGATGAAGAAAATGCCATTATCATTGACCCAGACAGCACTTTGGCAATTATAGGAGGTATAAAGAGGGCTTTGTCTAATAAGATCCTCTGTGAGAAAATCGCTAAACAGGCAGCCATTGATGCAAAGAAATACACACTCGAAGAAAGGGCAAAGAGGATACTCGATGATGTCCAAATTTAAAAGATTTAAAACTACCTTCCATGAGTCCTGCGTGCTCTGGAACCAATGGTACTTTAGATAATGAAAGTCGTATACATAGCAAACTCTCGGATTCCTTCTCAATATGCAAATAGTATACAGGTGATGAAGATGTGTGAGGCAATCGCCAAGCTTGGACACGAAGTCTCTCTTTTTATACGAGACGAAAAAGAGGATTACAAAGGCGATATATTTGGATTTTACGGCTTAGAAAGGGTTTTTGAAATCAAAAGAACGCCGTTTAAAGGAAAATTACTCCACGCTATATTCTCTTTAATCTGCACCAAACTCAAGACGGTAGGGCTGTGTTATACTAGAAGCGCTTATGCGGCATATCTCGCATCTAGATTCTGCATACCAACTGTCTTTGAAGTCCACCGCCCATTCTCTTCCAGATTCGGAAAGGCAATTGCCCCATTGCTTCTTAATTCACCTTATTTAAAGATAGTATCCATCTCAAATTCACTCACGGAATTCTACATCGAGAAATACAGAATAAAATCACGAGAGAAAATAATTACAAAACATGATGGAGTGGATTTAAATATGTTTTCCCCGCCTCTAATAAAGGAGGAGGCAAGAAGGAAAATGAATCTCCCACAGGATAAAAGGATAATATGCTACTGCGGTCATCTCTACAGAGGAAGGGGAATCGAATCTCTAATTTCAATTTCCGGAAAGCTTCCAAGCAACGTGCTTATTCTCATCATTGGCGGTACGGGCAAAGACTTAGAAAGGCACAAAAACACCGCATCCCAGATGAACTCAACAAATCTATATTTTACCGGATTCGTTCCCTTAAGCATTGTCCCGAGATACCTGGCGGCATCCGATGTCTTGGTAATACCCTATACAAATAGAGTCGAAGATAACACAGGATGTATAATAAGCAATTTTATGAGTCCGATGAAGATGTTCGAATATATGGCTTCGGGAAGACCGATCGTCGCATCAAACCTGGGTGTCATAAGGGAGATACTCAAAGACAAGGAAAGTGCACTCCTATTTGAACCGGCAGATGAAAATGGTTTTATAGATGCGATAAAAGCTGTCTTGGAAGATAAAGAATTGGCCCAAAGAATCGCAAGGAATGCCCAGGATGAGGTCAAAAAATACACGTGGTCTGAGAGAGCTAAGTCAATTCTCTCTTTTTCATCGGAGTTGTAAGCTGACCTCCGATTTAATCGGAGGCATTACCCACCCAGATAAGCCCTCTTTACCCGCCCATCAAAGAGCAGCTGTTTACCCTCGCCCTCAAGAACTATCTCTCCTGTCTCTAAAACGTATGCATAATCAGCCATCTCAAGAGCGGCTCTTGCGTTCTGTTCAATCAGGAGAATGGTTGTACCGTTATTATGGATCTCGCGGATTTTATCAAACAGCACTCTAGTAATCCTTGGAGAGAGTCCAAGGGATGGTTCATCTAACATAAGGAGCTTTGGTCTCCCCATTAGAGCACGTCCCAGAGCGAGCATCTGCTGTTCACCGCCGGAAAGCGTGCCGCCGAGCTGAGTTAATTTCTCCATGAGACGGGGAAAAAGAGAAAACACGTAATTCGAGCTTCTGTCAAACTCATCCGATGAATTTAGAGCAAAACCGCCCATAATCAGGTTTTCTTTGACTGTGAGATTTGGAAATATCTTTCTCCCTTCAGGCACCATGATTATTCCCATATTTGCTATCTCGTATGCGGGTCTTCTGGATATATTCTTTTCCTCAAAGAGAATGTGTCCGCTCTTAGGGTGAATAAGTCCCGAGATTGCACGGAGAGTCGTTGTCTTTCCTGCACCATTTGCGCCTATGAGAGTCACAATCTTTCTCTCTGGAACACTAAACGATACTCCCTTTAATGCGTGAATCCCCCCGTAGAAAACATTTAAACCCTCAATTCTGAGCAATCTCATTTCTCCGTACAGATGGGAATCGGGATTAAACTAATCCCCAATGCCTAATCGCCAACTCCCAATTCCTACGTTGTCTCCCCAAGATACGCCTCAATTACCCTTGGATTACTTCTTATATCCTCGGGGCATCCCTCTGCAATCCTCTCTCCGTAATCGAGCACGGTGATTTTATCGCATATCCCCATAACCACATGCATATCATGCTCAATGAGAAGCACGGTTAAGTCGAATTCATTCCTGATACCTTTAATGAAATCCATAAGCCCGTCCTTTTCACTTGGATTCATACCGGCGGCAGGCTCATCGAGGAGAAGAAGCTTGGGACGAGTAGCAATGGCACGGGCAATCTCCAATCTCCTCTGAAGCCCATATGGAAGGGATAGAGCCTTTTCATTTGAAAGATGTAAAAGACTAGTCTTCTCTAAGAGCGCAATGGCATTGTTATATATTTCTCTCTCCCTATTTTTGTATCCGGGAAGGCGCAGTACAGCCTGCCAAAACAAGAATGGATTAAACCTCAAATGAAACCCGATCATTACGTTTTCCAAGACGCTCAGGTCTCTGAAGAGCTTTATATTTTGAAATGTCCTTGCAATTCCAAGGGACGTAATCCTGTGCGGCTCGAGTCTTGTAACCTCTTTTTGGAGGAATGATATAGTTCCGGCTACGGGCTTTACAAATCCGGAGATTGCATTAAATACCGTAGTTTTTCCCGCGCCGTTTGGGCCTATCATCCCTCTGATTGTTCCAGACTCAACATCCATACTAAAATCAGACACAGCCTTGAGCGCATGAAAACGGACTGTCAGATTTTCAATCCTGAGTATGTTTCCCACTTTTTATATATCTGCCTTTTTCAAACATGAAATACATTTCAATCTATTATAATTCATCCCTCATCATCAGGTACAGACGAATCATTTCTCCGATTTATATTAACCGCAAATGGCTTGCTCCGCTCGCCGAAATAAATGCTTACATGCGGGAATGGAATTTCAATTCCCTTCTGATCAAATGTATTTTTAATTCTCCTTCTCAATTCCCTCCCTACATCCCACTGCTTGAGCGGCTGCGTCTTTATCATACACTTGATTATAACCTCAGAGCTGCCGAAGTTATCAACCCCCAGTATCTCAAGAGGCTCCAATATTGAAGGACGGAACTTTTCGTCTTTATATAGCTCTTCCCCTATCTCCTTTAACACCTGCATAACCTCATCCACATTCTCTTTATATGCCACACCGACATCAATAACATATCGCGACCAGCCCCTTGTCATATTCGACAGCGTATTTATCGTACCGTTTGGAAAGATGTGAACAGTACCCTGAAGGTCTCTTAGCACAATGGTTCTCAGATTGATTTCTTCCACAAGCCCTCCCGTTCCATTGACTACAGCAACGTCTCCTACGCGAACCTGATTCTCCATAATTATAAAGAAGCCGCTTATAATATCCCTTACGAGATTTTGTGCCCCAAATCCAATGGCAAGCCCCACTATGCCGGCACCAGCTATTATTGGCGCAATATCTATCCCGACTTCTCTAAGAACCATCATAAAGGCCAATACAAAGACGGTTACAAAAGCCGCCTTTCTCAATATGTTGCCAAGCGTCTTTACCCTTTTTTGAGTTTCCAAATTGGCAAAAAAATCTCCCGTATCTTTCATAATGACCTTCTCCGTCCTTTCAATTAGAACGGAAATCAGCTTTAGGAGCACATAAGCCCCTATGATTATCACAACAATACGAATACCGGAGGTCCTAAGCCAGTCAATAATATTGTCAACATAAGCCGGATTAAATACCCTGGATATCATGGTATTATGCTACCTCCTTTCCAAATATATTTGTAGAAATAAAATAGCCACCCTAAATTCTAGGTACCGAGGATTCGTGCGGAGATTCTACAAAATTTTAATATTTAACCTTCCCGACAGACAAAAATTAAGTCGGATAAAACACGAGGAATTGTTACAATGATAAATGATTCACCAAGGCGGATCAAACATAACTCTGCACTTAGCGGCCTCTATTTTTGACTCCATATCTCCCATTATGTAAACTCCACTCATAATGGGAAAGATTAGGATTCTTCCCGAAAATATCGTGTCTAAAATCGCAGCGGGAGAGATTGTAGAAAAGCCAGCTTCTGTTGTGAAAGAACTCGTTGAAAATTCTCTCGACGCCCAAAGCACACACATACATATAGAACTGAGGGGCGGCGGAAAAAGGTTCATAAGTGTTTTAGATAACGGCGAAGGGATGACAATGGACGACGCCCTCCTCTCTCTTGAGCGTCACGCTACAAGCAAAATAAGAGGCGCGGAGGACCTCTTTTCTATAAAAACGCTTGGATTTCGGGGAGAGGCGCTTCCGAGTATCGCAGGGATCTCCAGGTTAAAGCTCACAACAAAAACAAAGGATGCGCTTTCGGGCACAAGGATTTCCATTGAGGGCGGAGTCATAAAAAGCGTTGAAGAAATCGGCTGTCCTTCCGGAACAGCAGTTGAGGTAAGAGACCTTTTCTACAATACGCCGCCGAGACTTAAATTCATGAAAACTAAAGAAACAGAACTCTCAAATATCCTTGACATTATTCAAAGGGAGGCTCTCCCCCGGCCGGATGTAGGATTTGAAGTCACACATGAAGGGAAAACACTGCTTCACCTCAGACAAAGAAAAGCACTGGAAGAAACGCTACCCGAGATCTTCCCCGATACAGAACTTTTTGAGATAAAATCAGAATCCGAGGGGATTAAAATACACGGCTTTGTAGGCGGTCCCGAAGATACGAGGACTACAACGCAAAAGCTATTCACGTATGTAAATCGCCGAGCTGTAAAGGACAAGTTTCTCATCCGAATGCTCATTGACTCTTATGGAAGACTCATAGAAAGAGGTAGATTTCCGCAAGGAATTCTCCTCATAGATATTCCGCCTGAAGAGATTGATGTGAACGTCCATCCTACAAAGAATGAGGTCAGGTTTAAAAGGTCTGGAGTTGTGGGTAGCTTAATAAAAGTCGCGATATCAGATATGTTAAACAATGCCCCCTGGATAAAGGACTACCGCGCAAGGGTTAAGAACGCGGTTCAGGGATTTTTTGAAAAAGGCAGGGCTTTTGAGGAAACCTACCAAAACGCCCAGATACCGCCGACAACCTCATACAGAGAGACTCCTCAAGGAGAGGATATAGTTTTAAAAACCCCCGACGCAGAACCAATACAGGTAAATAATATAAAACCATCTCCTCTATCCCCAATTCAAACACCACACTACGAACTCTTTAGGCAGGAGGGATTTTTCTCCAATCTGAATATAATCGGACAACTGGGTGAACTCTACATAATCTGCGCATCGGGAAGGGGGATGATTCTTATTGACCAACATGCAGCGCACGAGAGGATCAACTACGAAAAGTTAAAAAACGCCTATCTAAAAAGAGAATTTGAAACCCAGGAGCTTCTCTTCCCACTTTCGATTGAGCTATCCTCCGACGAGACCCAAATCCTAGAAGAGCACAAGGAAGAAATAGAATCTCTGGGAATAAAAATTGAAGGGTTTGGGAAAGGCTCTTTTCTTATAAGGTCAGTCCCCGCACTTCTTAAAAATAGCGACGTAGAAAAGCTCTTAAAAGAAATGGTTGGAGAGATTGCCACACTGGGAAAAGAAGAGGGTCTGACCGAGCACATAGATCACATAATTGCAACTATGGCATGCCACAGTTCAGTTCTCGCAAGCCATGAACTAAATCCAGAGAAGATGAAATCCCTTCTGCAGGAACTCGACTGCACCGAATTTCCACATGCCTGCCCGCACGGAAGACCTGTGGCAAGGGAACTCACGTTTGAAGAGCTTGGGAGGATGTTTAAGAGATCCTAAGTAAACTCCGCCATCCCTTTATCAGAACAAAGAACGCATAGAGAACTTATTTAAAATTCTCTCTCCGTCCATCTGCGAACCCATTGGCTAAATCGGTATGGGATACACGACATTACTTGATTTATCTCATTGCCTCAGCCATAATTTCAAATAAATGCAGGTTAAATGCCCGAGATGCGGGAAGTTAGTCAAATGGGAAGGAAATAAGTGGAAGCCATTTTGTTCAGAAAGATGTAAACTGATAGATCTAGGCGCTTGGGTGGGGGAGGAGTACAAAATCCCTGAAGAGCCCGTCTCAGAAGAGAATCAAAAACAAATAAACGGCAGAAACGAAGAGGAATGAAAGCGATATGAATAACAATCATATCTATGAACTAAGTATATTAAGGAGGCACAGATAAATGGCAGTTACCGATACCAGCCGCTTTTATAAGGGACTAAAGATTGAATTTGAAGGAGAAATCTGGGAGGTTATTGAATACCATCACTCAAAGATCGCCCAGCGAAGCCCCGTAGTAAAGACCAAGCTCAGAAACATCATTACTGGTTCTGTTCAAGAGAGAAACTTCCGCTCAGGTGAGACATTCGATCTTCCCGATGTTGAAAGAAAAAAGATGCAGTTCCTTTACAAAGACGAAATCGGATACCACTTTATGGATTCTGAGACTTATGAGCAATACGGATTTAACGAGAATCAGGTCGGAGAGGCAGTAAGGTTTCTCAAAGAGCAGGAAGAGGTAACCATTCTTTTTTACAAAGGCAAAACGATAGGCGTCGAACTCCCAATAACTGTAGAGCTTGAGGTAATCGAAACCGAACCCGGCGTAAGGGGAGATACCGTCACCGGTGGGAGCAAACCCGCAAAGCTTGAGACGGGAGCAACGATCTCCGTACCCCTCTTTATTGACACCGGGGATAGAATAAAGGTTGATACAAGAACGGGAACTTACATAGAGAGAATAAAGAAGAGATAGCTCTATAGAGATAGATGCCGTGCTACCGCTAATTTCCGCCCAATTCGGCATTCCAATCAACGGTTTCCTCGGCGTGGAGTTTATCCATAGGGAAATTAATAGGGAATGCGAAGTTTGGAAATGGCTGCCAGATGCCGCTATCTATTATCCTTGCCCCCGTGCTCCTAAACACCCTAAGGAGAATCAGGATGAAATCATTTGAGCTAATATCGGCCTGTCCGAAGAGCATTCCATTGGGCATTTTGCCCCAATTAACAAGTTGCCTCAGTTCATCCAAATGAGTCTTTAGGAATTCACTAACGACATTTTCAAACTCCTTTAAAAGTTCCTCTTTTGCCATATTGCCCCTCCTCTTCAACTTCAGTTCAGAGTATATTGTCCTTCGTATAAAGGCAAATGTGAGACTCTACGTGTATATCGAATTATACTCCATATCGGGAAAGATATTTAAATTGAGAAAAAAATATTATAGAATAGAGCCATGACCGAAAAGATTTTTTTATTAACGCTTGCATCTCTTTTTTGCTTCGCCTTTCTGAATGGCAAGGGTGCCAAATGCAGCGAACCAATATCCTTGTCGCTTACAAGTACGATATTTAAGAATGGAGAAAAAATACCTAGAAAATACACTTGCGACGGCAAAGACATATCGCCCCCACTTTCCTGGAGCGGAGTCCCAAATGGAACGAAGAGTTATGCAATCATATTGGAAGACCCGGATGCCCCGGGAGGAACGTTTACACACTGGGTTCTCTATGACCTGCCTGTAGCCATAACAGGCCTTCCCGAAGGAGCGGGGAAAAAAGGAGGCTCTAATAAAGGCTCAAAGCAAGGGGTAAACGACTTTGGGCGAATCGGATACAGTGGACCGTGTCTGCCCCGGGGGACACACAGGTACATATTCAGGCTTTATGCCCTCGATGTTGCAGGCTTGAACTTAAAAGAAAGGGCTACGAAAGAAGAGGTTTTAAAGGCCGCTAAGGGTCATGTGATTTCCGAAGCAGAGCTCGTCGGAACATATAGTAGATAAAGATGGAAGATAAGCCAAGAGGAAGAAAAAGACCTACGCTTGCACTTATACTCTCAGCTATATTCCCCGGATTCGGACAAATCTATAATAATCAAATACCCAAGGGAATAATTCTTATATCACTAAATATGGTTATTAACCTTTTATTGGTCAAGCCCATTGAAAAGCTAACCGCCTCCGGAGGTTCAATACCGGATAACCCGACACTTTTGATCCTAGCCGCATACATGATAGTAGAATTGGTATTATGGGTCTACGCTATGATAGACGCTAAAAGAACCGCGGAGAAGATAAACAAATCAGAAGTTACTTAGAGAAGCCTCAATTAATGATCTCATCAGGTCTGACAAACTCAAATCCCAAATCAGAAAGAGACTCGATTACACCGGGAAGAGCCTTAACTACCTCCATGCGCTCCGCATTTTCCCTTATCTCATCCCCATCGTGGAGTACGATAATAGAGCCGTCCTTTACAGACCTTTTCACTCTCCATATAATCCTTTCAGCCGTCGTGCTCCTTTTCCAATCATATGCCACCACATCAAAGGGAACGATTTTGAATCCGAGCCTTTTTAGCCTCTTTAGGAAAAACGGGCTTGCTAAACCATGGGGAGGTCTAAAAAACCTACTGTCTTTTCCCAGAATGTCAGTGATTATTTCCTGAGTCCTTAGAGTCTCGCCGAAGGCAAGCCCACTAAGGGTTAAAAAGAGGGAATGAGAGAAGGTATGATTCCCCACTATGTGGCCCCCTTCATCTATCCGCCTCACAAGGTGTGGATACTTCCGGGCATTAGCACCGCAGACAAAAAAGGCAGACTTTACCTCATAGCGCCTTAGGATTTCTAAAACTCTGGGGGTTATTTCCGGATTCGGACCGTCGTCAAAACTGAGAGCAACCCTTTTAGGCTTCATAATAAAAGGATTTATATTCTTCACCGCTCGATGACCTCGGAAGTTTCTTGATTTTCAGCTTTTCAATTAGGTCCTTACCCTTTATAGATATAGTCTTTTCAAGCACCACCGCTCTTTCCTTAATCGGCTTTACCCTTGCCTCCACCATCGGATTCTTAAAAGGAAATACTATGACAAAAAGCGAGAGACAAAAGGCGAACCACAAGAGCCAGTATCTATCGGAGATGAACTTCTCTTCTCTAATCGGATGGAGCCTTGCGAACTTCTCAGGTTTTTTGAGAAATATCCTGGCCAAGCCATTAGGAAAATACTGAACCATAGCAATGAAAAGCCCTTTTCCATAGCGCCGCCCGGAGGTCTCAACACGAAATCCCATGTCAAGCCTAACCTTGCCAACGCTCCTGAGACGCTGAGATAGATCGGCATCTTCACTGAGTTTGAGTTTTGTGTTAAACCCCCCTATCTTAAGGAAAGCCTCTTTTCTCACTGCTAGATTAGCCCCAGAAAGCGTCCATCCGCCTGAGAAGATACGGTCAAATATCCAAGGAATAAAAATCAGATAGCGCACGGCAAACCGGGCTAAAAATGGACCATTGTAGAGGGAATGAAATCCTCCAAAAGCCACAAGCTCCGGATCGTTGTTGAATTCCCCTAAGATCTTTGAAAGCCAGTTGGGAGGCACTACAGTATCGGCATCCGTAGTGGCAATAATAGGAGCCTTAGCAGCCATAAATCCGGCCTGCCGACTATAACCTACACCCTCTTTAGGTTCAAACACCACCCTTGCCCCAAAACGCTCTGCTATTTGTCCAGTCTGATCCCGAGAGTTATTGTCAACAACGATCAGTTCAAAATCTTTAAAATCTTGATTCATCAGACTAATGAGCGTTCTCTCTATGAATCTTTCTTCATTGAAAGCCGGAATGACAACGGATATCTGGGGATTCTCAGGATTCTTATGAAATGCACACACGCCGTTTATCAGTACGGTCCCTAATTTGGAGGATTTGTTTATACCCCTCTTTTTTCTTTTGAGAAGGAGGCGAAATCTCTCAAGGGAAAAATATCCAACGAATCCTCCGAGCGTCCAAAACAGCGGATCCATGATTCCGTCGTGTATTATCTGGGACCGACTTACGTTGTGGTGAAGGTAATGGTCAGCAAAATCTCCTATCTCTTTAATACATCCTATGGCGAGCGCAGCAGTCCATGTATCAAACGCATATCCGACTATGGTCCCAAGCAGAAAATGCACGCCTTCATCATTCGAGTTTATCTTCTTTTCCGTAACTATCCTCTCCTCATCAGAGGAAAATCCAAGGGATTTATAGATCTCAAAATTATCAAATAGATTCGTCCTAAGTGTTAAAAAAACCAGAATTAGAATCAATGCGGAAATAAAAAGCTCATCCTTTAATATCCGACCCCTCATTGTGGCCAGCGTCTTAATTAATTTCCGAAGAATATATCTTTTTCCTCCAAACACACCTTCTCTTGTCAGAAACACTACCGTAATAAGAACCGAGACAAATAATAGGCCTAAGATATCCATGCGCTTATTATACAATTATATAGCCCTTAATCAAGAAAAATTTTAACCTAAATTTGCCACAAGGCCGGACTGTCTATTGCCAGGTGAAAAGAAGTCTAAGCGCCTTTGTAATTAGCCATTCTTGTGGGATAATAGAATCCATCTATAATAAGCAAGAATGGCTAAATCGGTGCGGCATAAAATTCATATCTCAGCTTTCTGATTTGCAAAAGCCAAGGAGGAATTTATGGAATTAACTACGGAATTCATAAGGATTTTTATACACCTCGATAAGTATCTGAGTACGGTCATAGAGAACTATGGAGTCTGGACTAATTTAATCCTTTTTATCATCATCTTTTGTGAAACCGGCCTTGTAGTGACCCCCTTTCTCCCCGGAGACTCCCTACTCTTTGCCGCGGGCACTTTCGCATCTGTCGGATCGCTTGAGTTCAGATGGCTGCTCATACTCCTTACCATAGCAGCCGTGTTGGGAGATACCGTAAATTATTCCATAGGACACCTTGTGGGTCCAAGGATTTTCTATAAGGAAGAGGTTCGCTTCTTGAATAAAAAATATTTAGAGCGCGCACACGAGTTCTATGAAAAGCACGGTGGGAAGGCGGTTATTTTGGCAAGGTTCATCCCTATCATTCGCACATTTGTGCCATTTGTAGCGGGTATTGCGAATATGAGGTATTTGCGTTTTCTCAGTTACAACATAATAGGGGGCATTATCTGGGTTTTCTTTCTTGTCTCTGCCGGTTACTTTTTCGGTAATATTCCGATTGTCAAACAGAATTTCACGCTAGTCATATACTTAATTATTTTCATATCAATCCTGCCCGGCATAATTGAATTCTTGCGCAGCCGTCAGCATTCTGCACAACGGTTACGGTTATAGATATTTGTAGTAGCATGGGTTGATGCGCCGTTATAAAACACATACAGCCTATTCGGAAGAGATTCATTGGGAACTGTATTCAATCGCAAATTCAAACTCCGGGAAAAGCTTCGGGAGTTTCATAAGATTAAAAGTAAAAAGGCCTACAGCCAATCTATCAAACCAAGATGATAGGGGCCATCCAAAGTGGATTACAAACCTCTTTTCCGGAAGGTCGGCTCTGAGCGTATAGAGAATTGCGAGAATAGAATGATAAACCCCCTGAGCTTTAAATATAGGGAACCTGAAATAGTTTTCATCCAACTTGGGCGGTATCCCCTGCCTCGGAGAGAAAAAGGTTATGAAAAAAGCATCCTTTCTCAGCTCGTCTTTCTTCTCGCCAGGCCTTTTAAAGTATATGTGGATTGTGTTTTCATTGCACTCAGCAATCCTCGCAATAAGTTCCATAGGGAAATCCGTCCTTTCTATCTCTTTAATCTCAGGTGCCCTCTTCCTCGCAACTTGCGTCCCGGCTATGAGGAAGAAAACCACCGAAATCGCCCATAGACCAGTTCCATATGGTTTATGAAAGGCAAGATAAATAAAGCACGCAAGGAAAACTAAAAAGATAAAGAGCGTCCCAATACGAGATGTAGAATATTCTCTTATCTCCTGAGTCCCTTTAAAGAAGCGATATATTAAAAGGCTTCCCATGTTTATACAGAAGCTGGCAAGAAGCCCTATTGCATACATCTCAGCAAGGATTGCCTGAGCGCCACCTGTGACAATAAGGATTATCGAGTAGAAGATCGCGCTAAGCAGATGAATCCTATAGAGCGACCCCTGAGAATTTGTCTTTATGAGCTAAATAAACCCGTAGCGATGAGCCACACGTTCAAGCAGCTCGCTCGATGCGACGAATGCAGTATTTACAGCCATCATAAGGGTTATACTCGCCAAAAAGCCAACTGCCAAGCTAAAGGCTGGACTACCTACAACTCCTGCATAATGCGTAATGAGGTCTTCTTCATGAGCATGAAAATCAATCGGAGATGAAAGAACGAGTGTCGAAACAAGAGGAGTAATAACCCCAACGGTGAGTGCAAGAAATATATAAGCCTTCCCAATATCGCGCCAACTCTTTACAAGTCCAGCTGTCTGTATAACAGATTCAACCCCTGAATAAGCCAAAACGGAGCTCCCTACTCCTACGGTAACAGCGTATATCGCATGAAAGATATTATGCTCGGTAAGGTCTCTATATACATCATTAAAACTCCCTTTTATTACCCCTATGCTTTCTGACGTAAGATTAAAAAAACCAAGAGTAATAAGGTTGAGCACGATAAAGATGGCTCCTACGAATATAGAGAAAGTGAATCTCGCATTCTCCTTTATTCCGATGATATTGAGTCCAGCAATAAACCAGATTATAGCAAACGGAAGAACAGCCCTCACAAATGGAGAGAGCGATAAGAATGTTGTTCCGTTTGCTGCGGCGCTCACAGATGAGATACAGGCCGTAAGTATGTAGTCAACCATAATAGAGGCAACGGCAATAAATGAGACTGTAGGACCTAGCACAAGGTATGAGAACGAGTAAACGCCTCCGCCTTTTATCCCATTTTTCTCGAGAATTTCTGCAATCTCAGTCATTCGAGTCGTCAAGTACCGAATGAGAACAGCAGTAAAAATAAGAAAAAATATCGCCTTATTTCCTATGAATCTATGCGCTTCACTCGGGGCATAGAATATGGATGTAAATTCATCCATAAATGTGATGATACCAACGGAGAGCCAGGTAAGCCACCATCTGCCCCCTCTGAGGTACGAAAGGAGATTACGCACCCGAAGGAGTCTGATAAATAGAATCAGTAGAAGGAGATTAAGCCCTAAGAGGACAAGTTCTTTCATAAGGGGTTCTATCTGTAAAGCAGAGGAGTCTTATGATCCTGATGTCGGAAATCAAAGAATCAAAAAAGCTATATTTCATCTTCTCTCCCGACGCCTGCGGGGTTAGCTGACGGGCTCGGGTCTGGAGAATAACCCTACATTTATCATGATTCGCCCCAAAATCCTGGGTTCCCCGCTTTCCCACTTTCCGGGAAATTCGGCGAAGACTTAGGGCATCTAGTTTAATTCATTTAATCCCTTCGGTCAATCTCTTTATTAGAATCCGGCGGAATTGGCGTCATATTAAGAGGATTCATATTAAAAATTTGGGTACATTGCAATGTCAATAAGAGCCTTCTTAGAAAGTCACATAAGTAATTGCCTTAAAAAATCTACTACTTTCCTTGCAATGGACTCATTTCTCACCACAACCACTATTATCTTGAGCGCAAGAACTAGGAGTAGGCACATAACTATTAAGCTCAAAACATCTATAAGCTCATCCCTCATTATACACCCCCCCTAGGGCACAAACGTCAGTGCAGTCCTCTATTGCTTAGATGGTAAAAAGGGTTCAATTACTTGGGGTTCTATCTATATCTTCCCGTTTTCTTCTCCGCCTCGTATAGAGATCGCCCAAATTTTCATACCCTTTTTACAATAACCCGGTCGCCAACTTGCATCCTTTTGATCCTATTACCTATCGCTTCAACCTTGAAGACCCAAGACAATGAAGAAAGCTATTATTCTTTTCATTATTTTCTTACCTCTTTTCCCGGAGAATCAAATAGATTTGGGAATTCCCCGATGTCATTTTGAAGGAGGAAGAGACTATTCAGGGAACCCCTCATGGAGCGAAATAAATACTCGTCTAAAGCCGTATCACATATCCAACCGACCCGGAATCTAGTAAAGTCCCATTTGATATTTCTTGTTTCCATCCGGTACGTAATGGCCTAGGGCTAAAAATAAACCGAGCAAAAGCGGCTCTATTTGATCCCTGAAGTCTATAATGTCCTGAATATAGCTCCTCGGGCTATTTTGCCACGCAAAGAATCTGCTGAACACGGCCTTGAGTTTTATCTTTGATTCGCGTGAATTAAAATCCCAGTTGAAATACCCTCCGAGCGGAAAGAAGATTTTCATGAAAAAGAGTTGCTTTATTACATGTTGTTTCCCTACATGATCCAAATCAAACCATCCTGTTCTAACCCAGCTATACCCATTGCCAAATGCCTCAGCCAATCCGCCTACAAGCCCAAGCCTCTCCGCAGCGGCTGACACAAGGGCGGAGAACACATAACCGGCTTCTGGTGTGAAGTATCCATAGGTCTGAAATTTATTCTCCATACGAATGAGATTCTCAACCAGAGGCGAGCCTTTAATCTCAGTAAGCCTGTTATTTATGGGATTTTCAGAATCAAATTCCCCTATATCACCACACACCTCAAGTGAAGACCTGATATTTCCCCATTCCCTTTTTGCTATTTGAAATGGTCTTATTATTTCCATAATCTTTACCTCTTTAATTAATTCCAGCCAATCTCCCTAAGTCGGCTCCAATCAATTAACTCAACAGCTAATCGGCAATAAAAAGGGTATTTTTAAAACGACAAATTACGGATAATTAGAAATCGTGTAAGCTGAAATAAGTTTAAGAATATAAAGGAGGAGACCTTAAAGAAGATGATACAAAAAATTCAATGTGGGGAGAATGCCTTACTCCATCAAAGATGGTCAACAGGTATGAATTAAGGGAACAAACCAAAGACCTAAAATTTCGCGATGAGAGTTGCTTAAAAGATTTTTTGGGATCCTTTACCGTGGAATTATCTTCAAAAATAACGTATTTCTTTTGAATCAAACCATATAAAGGGTGCACACGATGAATGGATGCACTCGAAGTAAAAAGCCAGTGGCTCTCTTGTCCTTTATAGTGGAAAACTAGCCCTAAAGTTCCCACTAAAGCAAACACAATTAAAATGCATAAATATCCCCCGGCGTTATCCAACCAGATAAGAGTGTTATATTTGGAAATTATATGCTTAAGGTCTTTAGCCTCCACACCTCAACTCCGCGCAAGCTTTAATAAATTATAAATCACAAACTAAGCACATATATTAATTTATGTTAAAACAATAAAGTATTTTACTTAAATGTCAAGGGATAATTTTTATCTCAGGATAGTTTTATTAGTTTAGTTCTCAGGCGGGACAGTTAATTCAGCCGCCCTCTGAATCCCCTCCGCCACCTCTGGAATAATGCCCATCTTTACATAAATCGGGCGCACTACCTTCCTCAGTGCCGGAAGCTTCTTTGTAAACAGAATCGAGCCCAAGATACAAAAGACCCCACCAATAATTAGGGTATTAGGGGCGCCTATTTTACTCGCCAGTCCCCCCGCCAATAGGCTGCCAAAGGGTGCCATGCCAATAAGCGCCATCGTATAGAAGCTCATTAGGCGTCCGCGCTTATCCTCATCTACAATAGTCTGCAAAATAGTGTTGCTCGATGCCATCTGTACCATCATCCCGAAACCGACTATCAACACAAGCAGCATAGAAAGCCAAAAGACATGGGACAATGAAAATCCGATAAGTCCAATCCCAAATACGGCTGAAGTGAGTGCGATTATCTTTCCCAATCCGCGAACGGTTTCCCGCGATGCGAGGTAAATTGAGCCCGACAATGCCCCCACGCCCGATGCAGCCATTAAAAAGCCCAGTGTGTGAGGCCCTCCATGAAGAACGTCTGATGCAAAAATAGGCATCAGTACCATGTAAGGCATTCCCATTAGACTGACTAAAGCTAGCAAAAGCAAGATAGCCCTTGTAGGCGCAAAACCGAGGGCATAACTAAATCCCTCTTTTAATCCCTCTATTATATCTGTACCCTGTGGCTCTATCCCTCTGGGTGTAACTCTCATAGCCAATAGGGATGCAATAACTGCAATGTAACTTATACCGTCAATAAGAAAGCATATCCCCTCACCGGCAGCGGCTATTAGTATTCCAGCTATGGAAGGCCCAAGCAGTCTACCATAGACGAATTTAGGGCAATGGCATTTCCTAAATCCTCTTTATTCTCTACCATCTCTATTACAAACGACTGACGCCCAGGCATATCAAAGGCATTAACCAATCCCTGTAATATGCTTAATGCAATGATATGCCAAACGGTGATAATGCCACTCATAGTGAGAACCGCTAAAGCAAATGACTGTACCATTGAGAGCACCTGTGTAATAACCAAGATTCTATGCCGATTCCACCTATCAACTAAAACACCCGCAATGGGGGTCAAAAGAAACGTGGGGATTTGCCCGGCGAATCCAACCATGCCCAGTAGGAAAGCCGAGCCGGTCAGCCGATAAACCAGCCAGCTCGTTGCGGTTCGAGTTATCCATGTGCCAATTAGTGAAACAGTTTGGCCGCCGAAGAAGAGACGATAATTCCTAGAACGGAGTGCGCGAAAGATCAGATTTAGTCTCGTTAAATTGGGTTTATCGGATTTCATCCTTAATTATAGCGTATGACATTTATGTAAATGGAAATTACGCAGACCGACAAAAACAACGGGGACGACTTGCCGGTCGCCCCTACAATCAATTGAAGGAACAATTTCGGATAAAACTAACGGGAAGCGTATCTTTCCCTTGTCCTTCCGTTTAAACGAGACAACAAACGGGAGAGTGACAGACTCCCGACCCTTTTCTGGAATGCATCCATATATGTGTAAAAAACAGGGGTAAGATAAAGGGTAATTAGCTGTGAAAAGAGGAGACCTCCCACTACAGCAAGACCCAGTGGACGACGTCCTTCTCCTCCCGCGCCGAATCCGATTGCAATGGGCAAGGCCCGCCATTGTCGTCATCATAATGGGGCGAAAACGTATAACGCAACCTTGGTATATTGCCTCCAATGTACTTTTGCCTTCTTTCCTCTCAGCTTCCAGAGCAAAGTCAATCTGCATAATGGCATTCTTCTTGACAATCCCTATAAGCATAATAAGACCCACAAAGCCATAAAGATTCAGTTCAACATGAAAAACGAGAAGGGTAAGTAGCGCCCCAAAAACCGCAGAAGGAAGCCCAGATAGTATGGTCAGCGGATGAATAAAGCTCTCGTAAAGGATACCCAACACCATATAAATGACCAGTATGGCAAAGAGGAGAAGAAGCCCCAGACCCTTCAGCGATGATTGAAATGCCTGAGCCGTACCCTGAAAACTAGTATTAATGGTATTGGGCAATGTCTCCCGCGCGAGATTGTTGACCTTTGCTACAGCTTCACCCAGAGAAACCCCCGGTTTTAGATTGAATGAAATCGTAACAGCGGGAAACTGACCGAGGTGGTTAATTGTTAGAGGCCCCACGTTCTCATTCAATGTCGCCACGGCATCTAATGGAACTAGGTGGTTATCCGATGACCTTATATATAACCTAGACAGGGTATCCGGGTCCATCTGGTATTGGGGTTCCAACTCCATAATGACCTTATATTGGTTGGTAGGGGCGTATATAGTTGAGACCCAGCGGTCTCCATAGGCGCTAAAGAGCGCGTCCTCAATCTGCTCCGCAGTAACCCCGTAGGTTGAGGCCTTATCCCTATGAATTACAACATTTACCTGGGGATTTTTAATCTGAAGGTCGCTTGTGACATCCTGCAACTCAGGCAGAGCACGCATCTTGGCTTCCAGAATCGGGACATAATGGTAAAGCTCGTCTGTATCCGGACCCTGTAATGTAAATTGGTAGAGGCTCTTTGTCAGTTGACCCCCAACCCGAATCACAGGGGGGTTTTGCATGAATACATTTATACCGGGAACCTTAGACAGCTTCGGACGCAATTCCTCAATCACCTGCTCTACACTTTTGTGACGCTCTGAGCGTGGTATTAAATGGAAAAACATGACGCCCTGATTCGAACTGGTAGCAATACTGGATGTGCCGACACTTGAATAGAATTCCACTACATTTGGATCCTTTTGAACAATATCGGCCACAGCTTGCTGAAGCCTGACCATCTTGTCGAAAGAGGTTCCTTGGGGTGCTTCGGTAATGGCGAAAATCACACTCCGATCCTCATCCGGAATAAACCCCTTGGGGGTCATACCAAATAGGTACCATGTAATTACAAGTATAATTCCAGAGACCACGAGTGTAGCCAGACGGTGCCTTAGGACACGCTTGAGGCTCCACTCATAGCCTTTAAGCATACGATCGAAGAAACGCTCCGTGACATTATAAAAACGGCCGCGCTCTCCCTCTGACGGTGGGCGAAGGAAACGGCTGCAAAGCATAGGTGTGAGGCTCAGTGAAACAAAACCAGAGATTAAAATAGACACACATATTGTTACTGCAAATTCACGGAATAATCTCCCGACAACGCCTCCCATAAAAAGCACTGGAATAAATACCGCGGCAAGCGAAAGCGTCATAGAGAGAATTGTAAAACTGATCTCTCTAGACCCATCGAGTGCCGCCTGAAACGGCTTTTTCCCCATCTCCATGTGGCGGACAATATTCTCAAGCATGACAATGGCATCGTCTACCACAAATCCTATTGCAAGGATCAAAGCCATCAGTGAAAAATTATCCATACTGTATCCCATCAGATATATCACCGCGAATGTACCCATGACGGATAATGGCAAAGCCAGGCTTGGAATCACAGTGGCAGAGATGTTGCGTAGGAAAAGAAATATCACTGCAACAACCAAGATAAGAGTCAGAACCATTGTGAATTTGACATCATTAATCGAATTAAGGATGAATTGAGAGCGGTCATAGAGGATATGCAATTCAACCGAGGGCGGAATATAGGGTTTCAGTGTAGAGAGGAGTTCTTTGACAGAATTTGCCACCTCAACCGTATTGGTTCCCGGCTGACGTTGAATCGCAATAACTATTGCCCTCTGACTCCCCTCTTTATTTACATACCAGGCAGCCGCCTTGTCTGTCTCAACGCTGTCAATGACCTGCCCCAATTCTTCAAGGCGCACAGGAGAACCGTTACGGTATGTAACTATAATTGGGCGATATGAGGCGGCTTTATAGAGTTGTCCGGTAGCCAGAATGGTAAACTCCCTGTCTGTTCCATAAAGGGTTCCAGTTGGCAAGTTCACGTTTGCACTATTTAGCGCCTGCTCTACTTCATTTATTCCTATTCCCTTGCTAGCGAGTATATTTGGATCAAGCTGGACTCGGACTGCGTATTTCTGAGGCCCGAAAATCTGGACCTGTGCCACATTCTTAACCATAGATATACGCTCCCCTATTACGGTCTCCGCATAGTCATCCACCTGCCAGAGAGGAAGTGTCCGCGAGCTTATAGCAATATACAGAATAGGTTGGTCAGCAGGATTTACCTTTCGGTACGTAGGAGGCTGGGGCATATTCTGGGGAAGAAATGGCGTTGCCTGAACGATTGCCGTCTGCACATCCTGAGCGGCGGCATCGATGTTACGGCTGAGATCAAACTGGAGTGTAATCTGAGTGGAACCTAAGGCGTTAGTAGAGGTCATGGAACTGAGACCGGCAATAGTGGAAAACTGCCTCTCAAGAGGCGTAGCGACAGAAGAAGCCATTGTTTCGGGGCTTGCACCGGGGAGGCTTGCCGTTACAAGGAGTGTAGGAAAATCAACATTTGGAAGATCGCTCACAGGCAGGAGCTTATACCCCATGATTCCAAAAAGGAGGATCCCCAACGTAAGAAGGGTTGTCATAACAAATCGGCGGATAAAGATCTCTGATAAATTCATAGACACATTCCTTCAATAAATTGATCTTAAATTCTATATAAACCCGAATGCCTCTGGTGCATTTCATATTAAAGTTGCATAGTAGAAAGGTTATGACCTTAATTAGCGATTCAAATTGGGCTTATGTGTAGTGGCAGTTTCACATCTACCCTCTATTATAGCGCGCAAATACAGGATTCGCTCTAAGCATATTTATCCAGTTAAATTTTCAGAAGCTATCGGTTCTTAACTCTACGACCTTTCCCGGGCCTTAAACCCTCTAAAAATCCCTCTACAGTTTAGTATCGTATCTCTGATGATCCAGAACCATCATCCTGAGCCTTTTGAGTTCCACCTTCCGTTGCCCCACCTTTGATCTCCACTTTAACTCCCGGGGCAAGCCTAAGCTGGCCCTCGGTTACCACCCTTTCCCCCGGCTGAAGCCCATTTGCAATGACGACCTCCCGACCAAGGTCATTCCCTAGAATGATAGGGCGAGACTCAACTGTAAGGTCGGGCTTAACAACAAAGACATAATTACCTTGCTGTCCTGTTTGGACCGCGGTAGATGGAACCACTACTGCATTTGGTTGTCTAGTTAAAGTCAACACCACATTGACAAACTGGCCTGGCCAAAGGGCCTCGTTTTCATTGGGGAAAAGCCCCTTGAGAAGTATAGTTCCTGTATTGGTATCTACCTGATTATTTACAAATGTCAGTTCTCCGACGGCCGGATGCTCTCTGTCGCTAGGAATGATCGCCTCGACTTTTAACCTCTCCTCAGCCATATATCTCCTTATCCTTGGCAACTCCTGCTCTGGAACAGAGAAATCCACATATATCGGCTTAATCTGGTTGATAACCGCCAGAACCGTGTCGTTATCCTTGACCATATTGCCCTGATTAACCATGAGTTTTCCGATTCGCCCATCTATAGGGGAATAAATATAGCAGTACCCGAGTTGAACCTTAGCATTCTCTACAGCAGCCTCATCCGCTTTAACCGTTGCTCTCATGGCTTCAAAATTCGTACGATTCTGGTCATAGTCCTGTTGAGAAACTATACCCCTCTTGAATAAGTCTGTATAACGACGGGCGTCTGCTTCGGCCTTTTTCATCTGAGCTATGTCTTTTGCCAAGTTGGCCTCAGTCTGGCTGAGGGCCGCTTTAAATGGACGGGGGTCAATCAAAAATATAAGCTCGCCCTTTTTTACCTCCTGACCCTCTTTAAAGTTGACCTCTACTAGCTGGCCTACAACCCGGGATTTAACCGATACAGTGGAATAGGCCTCCACGCTACCGATAGCGTGTATTTGCACGGGAATGTCCTTTTGAACTACCGTAGCGACTGTCACCGGTACAGCCTCGTTCATTCCGGCTTGACCCGGTTTCCCAGAGGGCCGATCGTGTCTACTAGAGCAAGACAAAAATAAAAATGATACAGCCATAAATAAACCGACACCCAAATGGAGAATCAAAGGACGCGATAAAGGGCACCGTATTCCTCGATCAATGATGAATTTCCCTGCTCCTATCATGATATAGCGACTCTTTAGCTCTAATTTTTTATCCCTTCGAGAAAGATCTTTACAAAAGTCTCAACTACATCCTCCTTTTTGATCCTCTTCTTTTTCTTTTCACCGAAGAGTTCTTTGACGATTATATAATTTGTCAACATTCCCATAAATGCCCGCGCTGCAAGAAAGGGATTTATATTCTTAAAAGCCCCGTCCGATATTCGCTCTTCAATATAGTCGGAAAGGACCGTCCTTAGATGCTGAACGTATGTATCAAAGAACATATCCGACAATTCGTGCCCCTCAAGCGCACTGAAATGGAGCAATCTCAAAAAGCTCGGGTCCTTCTCCACACATTCAAACATCCTTATGCCAAGTGACCTAAAGATCAGCGAATCGTCTTTGGTTTCTTTAAACGTCTCAAGCGGCAATTCAATCTTCGGGTCTTCTTGAATCTTTTTCTCAATAATCGCACCGTAGAGGTCTCTTTTCGTAGAAAAGTATCGGAATATCAGAGCCTCGTTCACACCCGCTTTCTCCGCAATCTCTTTTGTAGTAGTGCCGTTGAATCCCTTTTCGGCAAAAAGCCCAATTGCGGCCTCCAGTATTTTATCCCGTGTCTTACTGACCCTTACCTGCTCAATTGACATTCTCAACAATCTCTGTAATATATTAAGTAATTACTTACTTACTTTACCACACTCTATCTAGGATGTCAAAAAAGGAAAGATATATAAGGAGGACATTCAATGTGAGAGACATCTGATATGCAGATAAAGAAAGACCGACCCCGGATATGGTAGATTGCTTAGATTTATATATAAAGGTTAAATATCAATAACCGAAAGACTAATAGGCCCCGGTTTTTCTAATAAATTTATCTCTAACAGAGGATAGACAGATGAACGGAATCATATTTCTAGTATTTCTTTCCCTAGTAGGAGCCGACCAAACCCTCAATCTCTCCCTTCACGACGCAATTAGAATAGCCCTAGAAAACAACAGAAATATACAGATACAGAGAAAAAGCGTAGAAATATCACAGGGAAATATACTGACCCAAAAGGGCATATTTGATCCGCTCTTAAATCTCAGTTCGTCCTTTACAGATTCTAAGACCCCCACGACAAGCGCTTTTGTCTCAAGCGGTGCCATCGATAGCAAGGAATTTACCGCTGGAAGCAGTATAACAGGAAACCTTCCGACGGGTACGTTCTATAACATCCTTAATTTTTCCCTGACACGAACAACGACAAACAACCCAATTGTGTCTTTAAGCCCAAGCTGGGTTACAAATCTAGGCTTTGGCGTCGGTCAGAATCTCCTTAAGAACTTCGGGCTTGATGTGAACTTAACCCCTATAATTGTAGCGAAAAAGTCGAGTGAGGTTTCGGAGAAACAGCTTGAGCAAACAATCTCCGATACCCTTCTAAGTGTTGAAACGGCATATTGGAATGCAGTGGCTGCAAAAAAGAATCTCGAGGTTGCAAGGGCTGAGCTTGAGGTTTCAAAAACCCTCCGGAGTCAAAACGAGATTCAGGTAGAGGTAGGAACGCTTGCTCCCGTTGCTGTTACTCAGGCCAAGGCGCAGGTTGCATCAGACGAGGTAAATCTAATTACGGCTGAGAACAACCTTAAAGCCGCCGAGGATAGCCTCAAGAACATACTCACAATCCCCCTTACAGAGGAGATTGCCCTAACCGATGAGCCGACAACCGTTTTTAAATCATTTAATGAAGGCGATGTGCTTAAAGAAGCATTAGAAAAAAGACCTGAGATAGCACAGGCAAAGCTCAATATAGAAAGCAATGAAATACAAAAGAAGTTTGCTTCAAATCAGAGGCTTCCCAACCTATCCGTTCAGGGTATAGTGACACTTCAAGGTCTAGGCGGCAGTGAAAATCCGAATATTCTAGTATTTGGGGGAGGAAAACCACCCTCAATCCCGGAGCAATTCAATGAACCTATAGATGCTTTTACAAATCTGTTCGAAGGGAGATTCCCGGTGTGGGAGGTTTTAGGGGTTTTTAGCTTTCCCCTTTTTAACCGAACCGCCAGAGGGAATTATGTACAAGCCTCTGCAAGCCTCGATAGAAGTATTATTACACTTAAGCAGACTGAAGAAAGCGTTGCGCTTGATGTAAGGAATGCCATTAGACAGGTTCAAAATAGCTTGAGGAGTATAGAATCGGCAAAGGTCGCGGTTCAGCTTAATGAAGAGCTACTGAGGCAGCAAAATGAGAGACTTAAGGTAGGTGTCGGGACAACACTGGATGTGATACAAGCCCAAAGAGATCTTGTAAATGCAAAAACCCAAGAAATACAGGCTATTGTCAATTATAATATTGCCCTTGCACAGGTCGAACATGCAAGGGGAACAATTCTACAAGCGAGGGGCGTTCAGATAAAGGAGTAGTGCCAAATGAGCGAACGCCCTTGTCCTCTAATTGATTTTAAACACGTCTCTGTTAGTCGTGGAAACAGAACCGTTCTACACGATATAAGTCTCAAGATTTAAACAGGCAAGCACGTCGCCATCTTAGGACCAAACGGCTGCGGCAAAACCACGTTGATTAAAACCATTATGCGTGAGTGTTACCCAATAGTAAAGGACGGCTCATCTCTAACCATCCTAGGTCAGGAGCAGTGGAATATATTTGAGCTAAGATCAACGCTGGGTATTGGGTCTAATGACCTGATGATTGACTACATCGGTGAATTCAGCGGGAGGGAGGTCGTTATTAAAGAAGCTTGCGTAATATATGTCGAAATCAGTTTAAGTCATACTGTCTATTTTGAAAATAAATATAATAAGGAGGTAGAAATTAATGAGACTCAATGGAAAGACAGCTATAATTACTGGAGGAGGAGAGGGTATTGGTAGGGCCACTGCCCTTCTTTTCTGTAAAGAAGGGGCAAAGGTTGGAATTACAGGAAGAAACAAAGAAAAACTCGACAAGGTTGTAAGGGAGGCTAAGGGAAATGGCGAGATCGTTGCCTTTCCGGGAGATGTATCTAAAGAAGAGGATGTGAAGAGAACGGTAGATGAATTTATTAAGAGGTTTAATAAGATTGATATACTGTTTAATAATGCCGGTGTCCTTGAGGTTGGAACCGTAGTTACAACCTCCGTTGAGGCATGGGATAAGATAATAGACATTAATGTAAAAGGCACTTTTCTTATGAGTAAGTATGTAATTCCCCACATGATAAAGAATGGAGGTGGCTCCATAATCAATAACTCCTCGGTTCTTGGATTCATTGGCTCTCCAAACTGCGTTGCATATAACACAACAAAAGGAGCGATAATGCAGTTTACAAGGAGCCTCGCCCTAGACCACGCAAAGCAGGGAATTCGTGTAAATACGATCTGCCCTGGATTTATAAAGACGAAGATGAATGAGGACTTCATTGGCAATCCCCCGGATGCACAGGAAAAGCTAGACCAGATAGCCGCACAGATTGTCCCTATGGGCTATAGAGGAGAGCCTGACGATATAGCATATGCCCTCGTTTATCTGTCAAGCGATGAGGCTAAGTATGTTACAGGCGCCCACGTCGTAGTAGATGGCGGTTGGACGGCCTATTAAAAAGATATTAGGGGCGACCAATCGGTCGCCCCTACCCGAAATTAAAACATTTCCCCTCATTATGTGGTGAGTTATTGGTTTAACCCCCGGCTAATTCATAGAGGGTGTCCCTACCCTTTTGACTCATTGTAGACCAGATTGGAAATAAGTAGTATGCAAGGGTAATCTAAAATGATTATCGTGGATTTGATAGGTTGATCAAATTCAAGGGGTTTTATTGAAATGGCATTAAACATCGCCTTACTGGTCTTCTTGGTTGTAACATGGGGATACTCATGGGTTTTGATGAAAATCGGATTGGGATTCATGGGTCCCTTTACGCTTGCAACGTGGCGATGTGCGGTCGGAAGTTTAGTTATGTTTCCGCTTCTCAAAGGGATTCCCTGGCCAAAGAGGGAAAAATGGCCGTATTATGTCGTGGTGGGACTCACTCAAACAACAGGGATGTTTGGGCTTATGCTCCACGGAATGAAGTTTGTCACAGCGGGAAAGACATCGGTTCTTCTCTACACTATGCCTATGTGGACGAGCCTTGTTGCCCATTTCTATCTCAAGGAAAAGCTCAGTGCCACACGGTGGTTCGGGGTTATAAGCGGCGGTATAGGAATCCTCTGCATTCTCGGATGGGATACTCTAGTAAACCAGAGTGCCCAGATTCTATTTGGAGAGTTCCTGGTTATCACGGGAGCGGTTTCATGGGCTATTGCAAATATAATAATCAAAAAACAATTGCCCAACGAGAACGCATATATGGTAAACGGCATGCAGATGCCTATAGGAACTTTGGGTCTTGCACTCCTGGCGCTCCCAGTTGAGGGGCTATGGCACATCAAATGGACCTGGGTATCCATTGGTGTCATCCTATTTACAGGTGTAATTGCCTCTACAATAAACTTTACAATCTGGTTTTATCTTCTAAAAAAGCTAGATACACATACCGCCACCTCCGCAACAATGCTTGTACCTGTGTTTGGGCTTCTGTTTGATTGGATACAATTGGGCAAGACACTAGATACAGGCGTTATCATTGGCGGTGTATTCATATTAGCAGGAATCTATCAGGTGTCTAAACGCCAAAAATCGGATAAAGAGTATGGCAGACGTAAGGAAGCGGCTTCTCAATAACATAGAAGGCGAGTTTTTTGTAGACTCGGCATGCATCAATTGCGATACATGCCGCCAGATTGCCCCCGAAACATTTGAAGATGCAGGGGATTACTCGTTTGTCTATTCTCAGCCCAAGACCAAAGGGGAAAGACGGAAGGCGATGAGGGCGCTTCTGTCATATCCCACAGGCTCAATAGGAACACTGCATAAGAATAATGCCAGGGAAGTCATGGAAGATTTTCCTCTCCATATAGGGGACGAGGTGTATTACTGCGGATTCAATTCTCCAAAGTCTTATGGCGGAAACTCATATTTCGTACGTCACACCGAAGGGAATTGGTTCATAGACTCGCCGAAATACATAGGTCATTTGGTAAAGAGGCTCAATGAGGTAGGCAGAATTAAGTACATATTTCTAACACACAGGGATAATGTGGCAGATGCAAAGAAATATGCCGAAGAATTCGGAAGCCCAAGAATCATACACCGGGCTGAGCTATCGGCTCAGCCAGACGCAGAGATAATAATTGACGGTAATGAGCCAGTGCAAATTTCCCCCGATTTTCTGGTCATACCTACGCCCGGACATACCCGCGGCCACTGTGTGCTGCTCTATAAAAACCGTTTCCTGTTCACAGGCGATCACTTATGGTGGAGTAGAGACGATAAGCAACTTTCCGCATCCGAAGATGTGTGCTGGTATTCATGGCCTGAGCAGATAAGGTCGATAGAGAGGCTTCGGGACTTCACATTTGAATGGGTGCTTCCGGGTCACGGTCAGAGGGTGAAACTCCCCTTCAATTAGATGCGGAAAGAACTGACAATACTGATTAAAAGAAGTAAAGGGTGAGGAGTTAGGAAATCAATCTTGAGGAAATCGCTGAGAGCGTATAAGACCGGAGAGCATTTTATCAATCTTTATAGTATCAATATCTTTCCAAGTTTTTCCCTCAATATATTTCAACCGCTTTGCTAAATCTATCTGAGTATCCAATTCACTAAGGGAACCCTAAGATATGTTAAGGAAATTGATGAATTCTTTTTTGGTATTTCTTGCGGCTCCTTCTGCAATATTGCTCGGTATACTAATTGCTGCTCTACGAATTTGGTCAACTAAAGAAAATTTCTCTTCTTTAGGAAATTTATCAGTTAACTTATAAACCTCAGTTACTAAATCCATTGACAACATCGTCCTTTTACTCCTCATCCCTTACTTCTTACCTTTCACCCTTTGAAATCAATGCCTAAAATGTCTTACTCCCGTAAATATCATCGCGATTCCATACTCGTCTGCGGCGGCTATGATCTCTTTGTCTCTTACTGAGCCGCCCGGCTGAACTATGGCGGTAATCCCCGCCCTTGCCGCCTCGTCAATCCCATCGCGGAATGGAAAAAAGGCGTCGGATGCAAGCACAGTTCCCTTTATAGGAAGCCTAGCTTTCATGACTGCGATTTTAACAGAATCCACACGGCTCATCTGCCCAGCTCCGATCCCAACCGTCTGCCCCTCACGTGCAAACACGATGGCGTTTGACTTTACGTGCTTGCACACCTTCCATGCGAATTTAAGTACCCGGATTTCTTCATCCGTAGGCTCGCGTTTTGTCACAACCTTAAAATTCGTAAAATCCTCATCGGCTCTCAGGTCTCTATCCTGAATGAGAGCACCGCCTGTTATCTTTTTTAAATCAATCCCGCTTTTTGGTTTGATAAGAGGGAGGGTCTTCATAACCCTCAGATTCTGCTTGGTCGAGAGCAAATCGAGTGCCTTTTGTGTGTATCCCGGCGCAATTACAACCTCAAGAAACATACCGGCAATCTCCGCGGCTGCATTTTCATCAACTTCGGTGTTAAAGGCAACGATTCCTCCAAATGCACTTTCAGGGTCGCACTCCCTTGCCTTGAGAAAAGCCTGAAGGGAATTCTCGGCGGTTGCGACTCCACAGGGGTTGTTGTGCTTCACTATAACACAGGCAGTTTCCGAAAACTCTTTTACCGCTTCGAGTGCAGCGTCTGTATCATAAATATTATTGAGTGAAAGCTCCTTTCCCTGGATTTGAACCGCATTTGAAACACACGGCTCTTCTATACCCGGCTGAATATAAAATGCCCCTTCTTGGTGTGGGTTTTCACCATATCTGAGCTTCATCCGCTTTTCAAAGTAAAGCGACAAATTCGCAGGGAATTTAGTCCTCTTACCGTCTTCAATTGAATTTAAGAAATTAGATATTGCGCCGTCATATCGCGATACATAAGAGAAGGCCTTGAGGGCAAGACGAAGATTGGTTTCAACCGATACCGAGCCCTTATTCATTCTTAGCTCGTCTATTACGGCTCTATAATCATTAGGAGAAACCAAGGGGGTTACATATTTATAATTCTTCGCCGCCGCGCGGATGAGTGTGGGGCCCCCAATATCAATATTTTCAATCGCCTCGCTCAGAACTACCTCTTCGCTTTTAACTACATCCTCAAACGGATAGAAATTCACCACTACCATGTCTATGGGTTCAATTCCATGTTGCTCCATGTCTCTGATATGGGTCTCATCATCCCGCACGGCGAGAATGCCCGCGTGGATTTTAGGATGGAGTGTTTTTACTCTGCCCCCTATGAGTTCTGAGAACCCGACATAATCTGAAATCTCTATTACCTCAATACCCGCGTCCCTTAGCAGCTTCGCCGTGCCTCCAGTAGAGAGTATTTCAATATCGAAATCCTTAAGTTCCTTTGCGAACTTACTTATCCCCTCTTTTTTCCACAAGCTTATAAGTGCCCTTTTTACCCTTCCCATCTCTTATAACCGCTCCTTTGACTTTTACACATTTATAAATCAAATGCAATAATTCTAACTGGATATTTGTAATAATCTAGGCGACTACCCACACATAACATTCTCCAGAGGATATTTTATGTATGATAAATATCGAATCGGCAAGATGAAAATTAACACGGCTTTTGAGAAATTGTCAACTCTTGCATATAATATTTTAAGTTTATTTAGGCTAGCCGAATAGTCTCGGATAATTGTCGTTTTTGCTTCCCATAACGACAGATAACTAGGATTATCTCGGTAACACCTATAGTAGGAACATAGTATTAACTTTTAAGGAGTGGTATATGAAAAATCAGAGGGCGATAAACTTAAAGGTTGGAATATTCGTCTTAATCTCGCTTTTTATATTCGCGGTTTTTATCTTTGCCCTTGGCAGTGAGAGCAGTCTTTTCAAAAAAACCTACACGGTTCAAACATCATTTACAAATGTAGCCGGGCTTTCCGAAGGAGCCTCGGTCAGGCTTTCGGGATTGCGAATCGGAAGCGTTAAACAAATCAAATTCCCTGAAAACCCCAATAACAACTTCATAATAGTAACTATGGAGATAAACCAAGAAGGCATAAGAAGAATAGGCTCCGACTCAGTGGCAACAATTAGAACCGAAGGACTCCTCGGCGATAAGTACATAGAGATTTTAAAAGGAACAACCCCATTGCCTGAGAAGATTCCCGAGGTGGTAAGTATTAAGAGTTACACACCTCCAGAGATTGAAAAACTCCTTGGGCAATCCGAAGAGCTAGTAAATAACATAACAAGCATATCTCAGAACCTAGATGAGCTCGTGAAGGCCTTCAGCACAGAGGAAAACGTTCAGAATATATCAAAGACGATTGCGTCACTAAGGAGAACCCTGGAGGGCAGTGAAAAAACCCTTGCCAAGGTTGACACAGCCGTCTCCACGCTAAATGCACTGCTCGTGGAGGTCAAAACGGGAAACGGGGTTCTTAACGCCCTAGTCTATGATAAAAATCTAAGAGCAAAGCTAGACCAAGCAATCGCAAACATAAATTCAGCTGCTCAGGAAATTGGAGGCGATAACGGAATGGCCATCGAGCTAAAAAAGACCCTATCAAACTTTAGAGAAATATCAGAAAAGCTGAACGGTGGAGAAGGGACACTCGGCGCGCTAATAAATGACCCTGCGCTCTACGACCAGGTAAAGGGACTTGTAGGGGAATCGCAGAGAAGTAAGTTTGTGCGTACAGCAATCAGATACTTGATTAACAACAAAAACAAAGAATCTAACCAGAAGAGGTAGAAATGGAGCGGGCGACGGGATTCGAACCCGCGACCCCAAGCTTGGGAAGCTTGTACTCTACCAACTGAGTTACGCCCGCTCTAAAGAAGAAATTTATTATAGCACAAGATAAAAGTCAATAATTGCCCACAACCAATTAACTTATACCTCTTGACCATATTAAGATATAATACACTGCGTGACAAAGCATCGTAAGACCGGACACCTTATTACAGAAAAGGTTAATCCTCGAACGAGTAATATTGATGAACTCCCTACTCTTCGTATTATCGAGTTGATTTCTGAAGAGGATAAGAGGGTCGCAGATGCCGTCGCCGAGCAGAAGGAGAATATAGCTAAGGCCGTTGATTTAATTGTTGACAGGCTCTCACGAGGCGGACGTTTGTTTTTTATAGGAGCGGGAACAAGTGGGCGCTTGGGTGTCATGGAAGCGGCTGAATGTCCGCCGACATTTGGGACAAAACCGAGTTTAATCATAGGGATTATTGCCGGGGGTAAAAAAGCACTGTGGCACTCAATAGAGGGAGCAGAAGATTCCAGAACCGAATCACAAATGGCACTAAGTATGATGGGATTAAACAAAAGCGATATAGTCATTGGAATTGCTGCAAGCGCGACAACTCCATTTGTTGAAGGTGCATTATCTTATGCAAAAAAAAGGCATGCGGCGCGGGTTCTTATTACATGCAACCCAGTTAATTCGCTCCTTTCGAATGTTACTATTTCCCTGCTTGTAGGCCCCGAAGTTATATTAGGCTCTACAAGGATGAAGGCGGGAACTGCAACAAAAATGGTTCTGAATATGTTGACCACAGCCGCAATGATTCGACTCGGCAAAACCTATGGAAATCTCATGGTTGAGGTAAGACCGCATTCAGAAAAGCTAAGAGATAGAGCAAGGCGGATCGTTGTACAAATCTTAGGCATCAATCAAAAAGAAGCACAGAGATTGCTCAATAAATCCAATTGGGATGTAAAGGCCGCCGTGGTTATGAGAAGGAAGAAAATGAGTTACAAAAAGGCAAAAGAGCTTCTAGAAAAGCACAGCGGATTTTTGCGCGCCGTGCTGGAATCTGAGTAAATTGAGGAGGGGGTTCGAAACCCGTCGCTTCTAAATAAACGAAATGAACCAACTAAACTCAATCTTTAATAAACAAGAAAAACTGGTGGTGGGTCTAATGTCGGGCACGTCTATGGACGGGATTGACGCCGCCTTGGTAAGGATTAAAGGGCACGGATTGGAAACTAAAATTGATCTGATTGAGTTTATTTGCCTGCCATATCAATCCCCTCTTCTTCAGAGCTTAGAAGAGGCAACCCTAAAAGGCTCAACACGCCAAATCTCAGAAATTAACTTTCTCGTAGGCAGGGCATTTGCAGATGCAGCTTTAGCCGTAATTAGAAAAGCCGGAATGCAGGCTGCAGACATTGACTTAATAGGCTCTCACGGTCAGACCGTTTTTCACAACCCCCCCTCTTCAAAAATTGGCGTCCCCTCTACACTTCAGATTGGAGAGTTGGACGTCATTGCTGAGCATACGGGAATAACCACAATCGGCGACTTTAGAACCCGCGATGTAGCCGCAGGGGGTGAAGGTGCACCTCTTGTTCCTTATGCGGATTACATTCTATTCTGCAAATCCGGGAAAGCCCGTATCGCTCAAAACATTGGCGGTATTGCAAACGCCACAGTAGTTGCCGAGTGTATAGATGATGTAATTGCGTTTGATACAGGGCCGGGGAATATGCTCATGGACAACGTACTGAGATTGGTTACGAATGGGAAAGAAAAATATGACATTGATGGAAAGCATGCTTCAGGAGGCTCGGTTAATAAAGGTCTACTCGAGAAGCTTCTATATCATCCATTCTTCATTCAGCCACCTCCAAAATCCACAGGGGCAGGGGTTTTCGGAAAGGAAATGGCGCATGAGATTTATACACTGTCTAAAGAGAAAGGGATTTCACTGAGTGATTTGATGAGGACACTCTTAGAGCTCACAGTTGAATCTATTGCCCTTTCTTACGAGCGATTTATCTTCCCCAAAAGGAAAATTGAAGAAGTAATCCTGAGCGGCGGGGGCGCTAAAAACCCAGTCCTGGTAGAAGGATTAAAAAAGAGATTGAATCAATTGGAATTTTCTAATTCGGATAACTACGGAATTCCGGCGGATGCGAAAGAGGCCATAGCCTTTGCCATATTAGCAAATGAGCTTATATCAGGTAATTTTACGAATCTTCCATCCGCTACGGGAGCAAAAAGGCACGTGCCTTTGGGGAAGATTGTTCTAGGCGAGGGGAATCTGTAGAAATTTATATAGGGGCAATTCATGAATTGCCCCTACTGAATCTAAACCCAAATGGATAATCCCAACCCAAATGAACTCACTATACCGCAAAAAATCGGTCAAATTGTCATGCCCAGGCTGAATTTCAATAACCCGGATGCCTTGCCTTATGCAAAAGATATTGTTCAAAAATTTCATGTTGGAGGCTTTATTATTTTTGGCGGCGATCGCAAACAGGTAAAGAGAGCAACAGAGGAGCTTCAATCAATTTCCCTAACCCCTCTCTTTTTCTCATGCGATGCCGAGCGCGGCGCGGGTCAGATAATGTCTGGAGCAACTCGGTTTCCCTTTACAATGTCGCTTGGAGCAACAGGAGACGAGGAACTTGTCTATAGACAAGCCAGATTCATTGCAGAGGAGTTAAAAGAATGCGGATTAAATCTAGTCTTTGCGCCGGTTATGGATGTAAATACAAATCCGGAAAATCCGATTATAAATATTCGCTCTTATGGAGATGATCCCTCCCTTGTATCGCGCCTTGGAACCGCTTTTATCAAAGGTTGTCAAGACAGAGGCGTGTTGGCTTGTGCTAAACATTTCCCAGGGCACGGAAGGGTTGCTATTGATTCTCATGTAACTCTGCCCCAACTAGCCCAAAGCCGGGAAAACCTCTATACGTGCGATATAATCCCATTTAAAAGGGCAATCGAAGGCGGAGTTGCCTCTATTATGGTAGCACATATCGCCGTACCCAAGATTGACCCTAAAGGAGTCCCGGCAACGATTTCGAGAGAAATCATCCAAGGTCTCCTTATTAATGATCTGGGATTTAAAGGTTTAGTCATAACAGACTCTTTCTATATGGGTGCTATAGCCAATTTAGGCACGGAGGAAGATATGGCACGCCTTTCTATCCTTTCAGGATGTGACATTATTCTCGATCCAAAAGAACCCGTAAGGACTATGAAAAGACTAAGCGAAATGGTTAAATCGAGAGAACTTTCGGAGTCGCTTTTAGACAGCACTGTGGAAAAGATAGTTGCAACAAAAAGACAATGGTTAAGTAATCAGCCTCTTAAAAATCCATTTGATGAAACATATGGTCGGGCTCTACTCACTGAGATTGCACACCGCTCTGTCTGCCTTTTAAAAGGTGGGAGACTGAAATCCAAAAATGTAACGGTTTATATCCTTGATGTAACCCAGGCTGAGGAAGATGTCTCAGAGTCATTCGTTGATCACCTATCTGAATCCGGAATAGGCATTGAGAAAAGGTCCTTTACCCTCTCAGAGACATTTTTACCTCAAAGCGAGAACAATGACAGAACAATAATTTGTCTCGTCTACACATCTGTTGCCGCATGGAAAGGGCACACAGAATTATCCGAATCGTTCAAGGAGCTGTTAAGGCAGGTAAACAAGCTGAAATGTGAGAGGGTTTTAATCTCGTTTGGATCTCCCTACATAGTTCGGGATTTTGAAAACTTTGATACGATTCTCTGTGCCTTTGACCGCCTGGATGCTTGCCAATGTGCAGTGGCCGATGTCCTTTTAGGAAGAGGCGAGGCTCAAGGAAAATTGCCGGTGAGGCTGTAGTTAAAGCTTTATATATGTGGAATATTGAAATTTTTGATTAGAATATACTATTTCGCATTGCCAAAAATATTATTTTGTTCTTTAATATCAGACCAAATAATTATTATTAAATCTCCAGGAGGAATAAACTATGAGAGTCCTTCCGTTAACATTAGGTTTGATACTCGGTCTTGTGGGAGTAACTTATGCTCAATCGGCTGCAAAAATCGGTTATGTGGATATTCAGCGTGTGATAAGTGAATCCAAAGCCGGTATAGCCGCCAGCGCCGCTCTTCAGGAAGACCTTAAGAAAAAGGAAGATATAATAAACCAGGAAGCTAAACAGATTATCCAAATGAGAAATAATTTTATGAGCAAAAATTCCGTTATGAGCAAAGAAGCACAAGAGCAAGAAGCCGATCAAATAGAAAACATGGAGAAGGAACTCCATAGAAAACGTGAGGATTTTCGAGATGCTTTAGCAGAGCAGGAATCGAACCTCAAAGAGAAAATACTAAGTGATGTGGTGAGAATAGTAAACGAAATAGGGAATTCCGAGGGATATAGTTTAATAGTTGAAAAAAGCGAAGCGGGTGTTCTATATGGGAGCAAAAGTGCCGACATTACAGATGAAGTCATACGCGCCTATGATAAAAAATACGAAGAAAAGAAAGGCGTCTCAAAAAGGTAGTCGGCACCTTATTTTTTATCATTATTACCCGATCCCTGTCCTTTCCTTCAGCCGTGATTTGCCCGTTTATAATCCCTTACAAACACTAATCAGACGGATTTGGTATGACTTATCCGAAATAACAAAACAAATTATGGATTTCTCTGCGCTGAGCTATAAAATATAAGATCCAATATAATGCCCAAATCCATTCAATCCATCCTATCCGCCCTGAGCCTTATTGATTGGCTGATTGTTATTGCTTATCTACTTCTGTCACTCGGAATCGGCATATATTTTACAAGGCGGGCAAGCAGGAGTATGTCCGAATATTTCGTTTCTGGAAGAAACCTATCATGGTGGATTATTGGAACATCAATGGTTGCAACAACGTTTTCAGCCGATACGCCGCTTGTCGTCACCGGGTGGGTTCGAACGGATGGAATCTGGGAAAACTGGTTCTGGTGGAATTATCTCTTCAGCCATGTCTTTATCATATTCGTTTTCTCAAGGCTCTGGCGACGTGCGGAGGTGATTACGGATAATGAGCTTATAGAGCTCAGATACAGCGGAAAGCCCGCAGCGTTTCTTAGAGGATTTAAGGCGCTTTACTTTGCAACCATTTTTAACTTCATCGTAATGGGCTGGGTAATAAGCGCGATGGCAAAAATCCTAAGGGTGTTCTTCGGGTTTGAAACGACCTTTGCCGTCATTATATGCATATCAATTGCATTCATATACACAACCATGTCTGGGCTTTGGGGTGTAGCATTTACCGATTTCTTCCAGTATTTTGTCGCCCTTTTTGGAACGACTGCGCTTGCAATAATTGTAATAAACTCACCCGCCGTCGGGGGTTTCTCCGGTTTCCAAGAAAAATTGGGCGGGCTTGGGAGCCACCTTTCATTCTTTATGACTCCATCCGGTGGAAGGCCCGTGAGCGATGGTTTCTGGTCTTCCAGTTTTTTTATTTTTCTCGTTTATATATCGGTCATATGGTGGTCTTCACACAATTCAGACGGTGGAGGCTACTTCATCCAAAGGATGTGTTCTGCAAAAAACGAGCGCCATGCTATACTGGGAATGGCATGGTTCTCGCTTAACCAATACGTAATACGCCTTTGGCCCTGGGTTTTAGTGGCCGTTTTCTCTTTGATTGTTTACCCAACCGCTAAGAAGGCCGGGGGTGATGAGGAAGCCATGTATGTCATAGTTATTCGTGATTTCCTGGGGCCCGGGCTCAAGGGTCTGCTATTTGTGTCCTTCCTTGCCGCATTCATGTCCACAATAACAACACAACTCAACTGGGGAGCCTCTTACTTGATGAACGACGTTTATAAAAGGTTTATTAATAAGAATGGAACAGAGGGTCATTATATCCTTGTTTCGAGAATATGCACATTGATACTGACTATTCTTGCGGGGTATTTTGCCTTCCATATAGAGAACATTGGGAAGGCATGGATCTTTCTCTGGGCAATGAGCGCGGGAATCGGTCTTGTCCTCATACTCAGGTGGTTCTGGTGGCGTATAAACGCATGGTCTGAAATCTCAGCCCTGGGTGCTTCTCTAATCACAATCCTGTTTTTAACACTGTACGCAGATTTCAAGGGCATATCGCTTGAGCTTAAGCACCAAATTATAGTTGTTCCCGTCTCAATCCTATCATGGCTGATTATTACCTATTTGACTAAACCCGAACCGGAGGAGACACTTCTCAATTTCTATAGAAAGATCCGTCCCTGGGGATGGTGGAGCCCTATCTCAAAAATAATTCCGGAGATAAAGCGTCCCCCGTTTATGCCTGTAATCATCAACTGGCTTCTCGGAATCAGTTTCATATTCTTTGCTATGATTGGTATTGGAAAGCTCCTCCTCGGCGCCCCTACCATTGGAGCAATTATGGTCTTAATTTCTATCTGCTCCGGGGTTTTGGTCTATATGAATGTGAGGTAGAAACAACATAAGGGTGACAAAATAAAGGAAACTCTATATATTAAAACACACAGAAAATCTAATACTTGTAATTGCTTATACTGAAATTCCTTCTGTATGAGGAATTATCCTATTTGATTCGCGAATTTGAAATTAGAAGAATAATTTGTTAGAATTAGCAGAGGTTGAATAATAAACGGGAGAACTACAATATGGGTAAGAAAACAGAGAAATTAGAGAAGGTTACGGTGAAATTCGCGGGAGATTCGGGAGACGGGGTACAGGTCTTGGGGGATCAGTTCGGCAACGCCACCGCCGTCGTCGGCAATGACTTTGCAACCCTGCCCGATTATCCGGCAGAGATAAGGGCGCCGCAGGGAACGACTTATGGCGTCTCATCGTATCAGATTCAATTTGCCGCCTATGACATATATACCCCCGGCGATATTCCAGATGTTCTTGTTGCTTTCAATCCGGCGGCATTGAAGGTTAACCTGACATCCCTTAAGCCCGGAGGTTTAATAATAGTAAATGAAGACGAATTTACCGAACAGAATCTCAGAAAAGCCGGGTTTACATCAAACCCCTTGGAAGACGATTCTTTAAGCTCATTCCGCATCTATAAGGCTCCTATTACAAAGCTCACAATTGAATCCCTAAAAGACGAACCGATCGGGCACAAGGATAAAGAGAGATGCAGAAACTTTCTTGCCCTTGGGATGATGTGCTGGCTGTTTTCACGCCCGCTTGATCCGGTTATAAACTTCCTTCAAAAGAGATTTGCCAACAAGGCCCAGATCTTTGAAGCAAATCTAAAAGCACTCAAGGCCGGATATAACGTGTGCGACACCATGGAGATATTTCCGATCCATTACCAGCTTCTGCCCGCAAAGCTGGAGCCCGGAAAATACAGGAATATAAACGGAGCTCTCGCAACCGCCTACGGGCTTGTAGTCGCCGCGCATAAGTCAGGCTTGCAACTCATATATTCGGGATACCCTATAACGCCCGCAAGCGAGGCTTTGCACAACCTCGCCGCCTTAAAACAATACGGTGCGATAACCATTCAGGCAGAGGATGAAATAAGCGCCATAACCATTGCACTAGGTGCAACCTATTCGGGAGCCCTAGGCGTGACGGGAACAAGCGGTCCCGGACTTGCTCTAAAGAGTGAGGCACTTAACCTTGCGGTCATGACAGAGCTTCCGCTTATAGTATTCGATTTTCAAAGGTCTGGGCCTTCAACAGGAATGCCGACAAAAACCGAGCAGACAGACCTGCTCTTTGCGCTTTTTGGAAGGCCTGCCGAATCGCCGGTTATAGTACTTGCTCCTCTGTCCCCAGCCGATTGCTTCTGGACATCCATTGAAGCCGTAAGGCTCGCTACAAAGTATATGACGCCCGTTATAGTTCTTTCCGAGCAGTTCCTTGTACATTCATCCGAGCCTTGGAAGCTCCCCGATTTAAACCAGATCCCACCAATAGAGGTAAAATTTAGAACCGATCCAAATGGTTTTCACCCATATATCCGCGACGAAAAAACCCTTGCAAGACCCTGGGTAAAACTCGGAACAAGAGGGCTTGAACACACCCTGGGGGGGCTTGAAAAGAGCAATATCTTTGGAACAATATCATACGACCCTGAAAACCATGACCTTATGAACAAACTGAGGGCGCAAAAGCTCCAAAGGGTGGCCCAGGATATACCTGATGCCCAGGCTGTGGGCCCTTCTGATGCGGATGTAGTTGTTGTGGGATGGGGAGGCACATATGGACACATAAAGGCGGCTGTAGAATCGGCAAATCAGGATGGAATGAAGGTATCAATGATACAGCTAAGGCACCTCAATCCCCTTCCCAAGAATCTCGGTGATCTATTGCGGAGATTCAAAAAGGTTCTTGTCCCTGAACTGAACCTGGGGCAACTCTCATATATAATACGTGCCAAATACCTTATTGACGCTACAGGATACAATAGAATTACGGGAAAGCCGTTTACTGTATCCGAGCTTTTAAACTTTATTAAAGATGAGTATGAAAGTTTAAGAATGCATTAAAACTAGAGGGGGAAAAGACGAATGAGTGTAACAGAGCAAGAGGTAAAATATAAATGGACTGATTTTAAATCCGATCAGGATGTAAGATGGTGTCCCGGCTGTGATGACTATGCAATACTCAAGGCATTCCAGATGGCACTTGCCGAAATCGGCATCCCCAGAGAAAAACATGTCGTGGTATCGGGGATCGGCTGTTCTTCAAGACTCCCCTATTACATGAGCACATACGGATTTCATGGAATACACGGAAGACCGATACCCATTGCAACGGGTGTGAAGGTGGCAAATCCCGATCTCTCGGTGTGGGTTATAACTGGAGACGGGGACGCTCTATCTATAGGTGGTAACCACCTTATACACGTTATGAGAAGGAATGTTGATATAAAGATATTGCTCTTTGATAATAGGATATACGGTCTTACAAAGGGTCAATACTCTCCCACAAGCAATAAGGGAATGATAAACAGGTCTGCCCCCATGGGAACTGTGGAAGAGGCCGTAGAACCAGTTGCCCTTGCGCTTGCCTCAGGAGCGAGTTTTGTAGCGAGGACGGATGCCGCATATTTAAGGCACCTTGTGCAGCTCATTGTAGAGGCACACAAGCACAAAGGAACGGCCTTCTTACACATATATCAAAACTGCTATGTATATAACGATGGTGTATTTGATGATTTCACGGCAAAAGAGATAAGGGATGATAGAAACATTATAGTCGAGCACGGTAAACCCCTTATATATGGCAAAAAAAGAGACAAGGGCTTAAGATTCAAAGGAACTAAATTTGAGATAGTAGAGTTTGAGCCGGGAAATCCGCCCGAGGATATTACGATTTACGATGAGACAAACCTTGCGTTTGCCTTTGCACTTTCAAAGCTCTACTGGCCCGAATACCCAGTGCCTATGGGAGTGCTAAGAAGGGTTGAGCAACCAAGCTTTGAAGAACTCATCTACGGACAGGTAGAAAGAGCAAAACAGAAATTCTCAACAGACCTAAATAAACTCATATACTCAGGCGATGTTTGGGAAGTAAAATGAGATATTGAATCGTAGGGGGCAAATGGCCGCCCCCTACAATGTGTCTGCCCCCCGATTAAGTTATTTAGAACCATAAAGTAGAGTATATCCATTATAGATAGGACATTTCCATAGAGAAATGGTATAATTTTTCTTGAGGAAGATTCCGAATGGCGATAAAGGTAAAGGTCATACAACCGCCAAAGTTGAGTCTTATCGAGAGACTCTATATCCCTGAGATACTCAAGGGTCTAAAAACAACCCTTATGCACCTCCTCCGGTTTCAACCCATAACCGTACAGTATCCAGAAGAGGTAAAACAACTCCCTCCGAGATACAGGGGGCTTCATATCCTTCCCGCAGATGATGAAGGAGAGATAAGATGCGTCGCATGTAAGCTCTGCGAGGTTGCATGTCCAACTCAGGCAATATCAATTGTATCTGAGCCTGCAGATGAATACGGGATTGAAAGAAGACCAAAGGTTTATAATATAGACTTCATGAGATGCGTTTTTTGCGGATTCTGCGTTGAGGCTTGCCCGTGTGATGCCTTGAGAATGGGGATGAAATACGAACTTGCATCATACAGTAGAGCCGGTCTTATCCATACAAAAGAGGTCTTCTTTGACCCAAACGTAAGGAGTAGAGCGCCAAGGGACAATGCAAATTTTCTATATGAAAGGGAAAAGGGCGATATCTTAGATAAACCCGAAGAGATTGAATATGTAAAAAAGCTCTCAGGAACTTATACCCCCTGAAGACAATTAACTCCTGATAAAGACAAAAGGTTATGAAAGCAGTAGTAGTCTACGAACACGGTGGAATTGACAAGTTAAAATACGATGAGGTACCAGACCCAGAGGTTCGTGTAAATGATGTCCTCGTACAAGTAAAAGCCTGTGGGATAAATCACCTCGATATCTGGGTGAGGAAAGGGCTTCCCCACCTCAAACTCAAGTACCCTCATATCCTCGGTTCAGATGTGTCGGGGGTTGTGACAAAGGTAGGAGAAGACGTCCGTGGAATTGAGGTAGGCACACCTGTTTTAATATCGCCGGGAATAACGTGCGGAAGATGTGTCCACTGCTTAAGCGGTCGAGATAACCTCTGCAGAGAGTATGCGATCCTGGGTGAGAACTGTCTTGGCGGATGTGCAGAATACATATCAGTTCCAAAGGAAAACATCCTTCCCATGCCAAAGAACATCTCCTTTGAGGAAGGAGCCTGTATTCCTCTTGTTTTTCTTACCGCCTGGCATATGCTGGTATCTCGCGCGGGGATTAAAATGGGAGAAACTGTTCTGATTCACGCGGCAGGGAGTGGTGTTGGAAGCGCAGCCATACAGATTGCAAAGCTCTTTGGAGCAACTGTAATTACCACCGCCGGAACAGATGAAAAGCTAGAGAAAGCAAAAACCATCCTCGGTGGCGATTATGGAATCAATTACAGCAACCACGATTTCTTTGTCGAGGTAAGAAGGATTACGGGGAAAAGAGGCGTAGACATCATTGTAGATCACACGGGAGAGATAAACTGGGAAAGAAACATTCTTGCGCTCGCAACGGGCGGAAGAATAGTTGTCTGCGGCTCCACATCCGGATATGATGGGAAAACAGATATAAGACACGTATTCTTCAGAAGGCTCTCGATTCTGGGCTCCACTATGGGAAGCAAGGGGAATCTGTTTGAGGTCATAAAGCACATTGAATCAGGCAAACTCAAACCCGTGCTTTACAAAGTTCTCCCTATGTCTCGGGCTGCCGAGGGACATAGACTTATAGAGGATAGAGAGGTGTTTGGAAAGGTAGTGCTAGTCCCATAGTCAAGTTAGTAGACAACCTTAAATATATCCATATCCTTAATTACCCAATTATCAACCGGTCTACTCTTAAAAGACATTATCAAAATGAAGTGTTTAGACCATTCATTATTATAAACCTCATACAAGTAAGAACGCCTTTTTATATTCTCTGTGTCCAACATCAAGTAACTGATTTGCATTTTTTTAAAATCTTGAATCGCACCCTCTAAGTTATTATAAATACCGGGTCTAAAGGTAGCCACACCCAATTGCTTGGATGATAAATTTAATAGATTTTTACTACCGATTTTGGAGTCTGTAAGGATCATTTCAATCAAATCGCCGCCCTCAACAATCGCTATGTTCCCGTGCAGGTTGCTTGCCGCCCAGATTGCCCAACTATCCCGAACCTTAGGAGTCGCAATGCTTGTACCATTCGCAATACTCAGATGAATACTCAGTGGGATACGCACAAAAAGTAATAGAATAAATAGCAAAACTAAAATATTATTTCTATTGCCCTCTCTGAGAAGATCAATCAAGAATTTCGATGAAATAACAAAAGTAAAGGGTAGCAGTACGTACAAATATCTTGGATTGCCATAAACCTCAAATACAGGGATAAAACCTGCAACGAAAACAAAGAAAAGAATAAAAATTAGATCGAATCTTGAAAACCTCTCTAAAATAAGATACTTAATGCCGCCAAGGAAAAATAAGGCCAACCAAACCTCCCCCAGTAGTAATATAGAATTGATTCGCTACTTTGAACAAACCGTGATAGATAAATTTTCTAAAATAGTCATCAATCTTATGTGTTCTTAAGTAATTAATAAAAGATGGGTTAAGGGTACCTTTCAGCGATGCTTGTGTATTGAAGTCTGCAAAGTATTGTGAATTCTTGCCAAAATCAAAAGCGGATCCATATGACTTATATCTCATATACAGGTCGGGCAGTGACACTAAAAAGAACAGAAATGGCACTAACAGTAGAAATGACCGGCTTAAGTTTGCCTTCTTATACCACAGTAACCACACTAGATACAGAAGGACAACACCCAGCATAAATATGCCATTGGGCCTCACATAATTTGAAAAACCAGCCAAGATGGTGGCAATGACAATTCTGTGCGATTTGTTTGCGGAATCCGCCAAATAATACACCGTTGATATAACCAATAAGATAAAGAGCGGTTCACTGTATCCCGAGTATTCCAAGCCGCCTGTACGTATCAATATTGGAGAGAGTGCAAAGGCAAAAACAGCAACTATAGAAGATTTTTTATCAGTTAATTTATTAGCAAGGCCAGAAAAAGGGAAAATAGATAAACCCATAATCAAAATAGACAAAACTCTTGAAAGAATCATTCCATCAAAAATTGATCGGATACCGAATACCTTGAGAAAGGCGGCTAGCACTATTGACCAGCCAATTGAATGGCTGTGCATAGGAATCCAATTTCCCTGTGCTATTTCAAAACCCTTTATTAGATAATAATACGCATCTTCCCGCAACACATCATTAAACGGTGTAGAAAAGGTCATTAATGTGACCATTAAGAGAAAACAAGAGGTTGTAAACCATATATATTTCGAGTATAAGTAGGGAAATGCAATATCTAATTTATTGTTTATATAGTTAATAGCATCTATCACGATTTAACCTTTTATGCACTATGTGAAAGCGTACACCAGCCATTAAATTTTTATGGCAATATGAGACTACCATCCGACAATTTTTTAATAGTCTTCATTTCCTCCCTTTAACCGTACCACTACTCTTCTTTTTTGATATGAGAAAACCCCAGAAGAAGCCTATTTTATTGGAGATTTCAAATAAGAACATAAAAGGGAGATATAGTAAGAACTCTCCTACCGAACTAGACTGTCGTGCTCTCCAAAAAGCACTGAGTAATGTACCCGACTTTCCCATAATTCCCCATAGTATCAACCGAAACGAGCCTACAGAACCGTTCGAGTACTTCTTGTGATAACTCCAACCGTTGCGGCCAGTATCAAAGCACTTACTAACTGTATCAAGAACGCTCCTTCGACCGTACCGATGCCTGATCCGATGGTAGGGATAATAGTAAACCGGTATGCCTTCGGCACGTAGGCGCCTAGTCATGTCTGTATCCTCTGCTCTAAGTAGCGATTCATCGAAAAGCCCTACCTTCTGGAAGACTTCCCTCTTGAACGCAGCCCCTCCCGCTGCCTCTAGGTCGTGTTGTGTTGTTATTTTTTCTTCTATAACCGACAGCCTTCGCCATCTTCTCTTCAATTTTTCTAACCAGTGTTCATCTAAAATTTCTTCACAAGATAGGCGCCTTCTAACACTAACATCAAAGTAGAAATGGCTAACCCTGCTAAAGAAATCTTCCTCGGCTGCAATGATCTTGAATCGCACCACCATTGCACGGGGATTCTCCTGAAAAAACCTAATTATGGTTTCGGCATAATCAGGAGCCATTATGTAATCGTCAGCCACAATTGCAATTATGCCCCCGGAAGCATTGACAATGCCCGTGTTTCTCGTCGCCGGGATTCCCTTATGAGTTTGCCGACAGTACTTCAATCCCGGGTGACTCAGTGATATGCTCTCCATCATGCCCTCTGTACCATCTGTTGATCCATCATCTACAACTATTATCTCTAGATTTTCCCTCGGTACAGTCTGAGAAAATAATGAATCCAAGCAACCACGGAGCATATCTTTGCGATTATAGGTCAAGACGATAATGGATAGCACTCCAGGTTTTCCTCTGGTCATATTCAAATCCACGGTTTACACCTACCCCTTGAAATTAGCTTATCAATCATATCTAGAGGTGCATCAAAGAATAAGACGGTACGATTAAAGGAGATTTCTCATCTTTATCATATCTCTCAGTTTCCAGTATTTCATGCTCAATCGCCAACTGAATCCGAGCAATATCGCCAAGAAATGAGAGTGCTGCCTTATATCAACTTTGTGCTTTTTCTCGTCCGCAATAATAAATTCCTCACCGTATTTCCTTCTTATGTAATACTCACCCTTGGTATACCAAACCCTCTGTTTTATTAAACCCACCAGCGAATCTCTACAATCCAGATAGGCGATAATATCGTCTGATTTATACAAATCGATTCCATTTTCCTGCAAACGGAGATAAAGGTCATAGTCCTCTCTCGATGGGAGTGATTCATCGAATAGCGGATTTATCATCCTTAAGAGTGTTCTCTTAATTGAAAAATTGCCCGACGACAGTCTGTTTACTCGATAGAGCCTACTGTCTTTCTTATTAAAAACTGCATCGTAGTTATAGAACCAGAAGTTGGAGTAGAAATCGTCCCTTAGCCTCTTAAGGTTCCCATTGAGCACCATTACCTCGGGATGCTCTTTGTGGACTCGAATTGTCTCAAGAATATAGTTTCGTTCGACTATGCAATCATCATCCAGGAATATTATAATGTCGCCGGTGCTTTGACTTAGGCCGTAGTTTCTTGCAAAGCTTGGACCTCTATTTCTATCTAACGAGTAGAGTCTGAGAAAAGAATATTTTTTATCCAATAGATAGTTCATTTGTTTATCTGCCACACAATCACTATGGTCGTCTACAATGAGTACTTCTAAATTTATTTCTAATCCGTGTTCCCTGATCTGTGGAATCAAGGAATTTAATAGATTGGCTAGCTTATTAAATCTGTTATACGTGGGAATAATGATTGAAACCTTCATGGTCTTGTTATCTTAACAATCGCTTCCTCGGGCAGTGCATAAATCCATGTAAGCCCCCGGCGCAAAAGGAATGGGCGTCCAAATAGGTCGTGGAATTGGATCGGATCACTACCGTGAATTCTGTACCAGGTTGCCCCCTCTGATCTGGGGCCACACCAAATCTGGGCTGGGCCCTCTCCATATGTATCAATTCGCAGCCGTCCCTGAATGTCGCCGGGGATGTTGGTCACACGTACCCAAATTAGAACCAGGTTGGCAATCAAGAGATTGGGATCACCCGTTGCATCCTCACCCACCGGCGTATTGAGAACCGTCCGTCGGAATCCCCCGGCCAAACCGTCCCACTCGAATCGTTCTGGATAGGGAGCACGGGGACGCGAATGGACCTCAATCCGTACTCGCGCCGTTCCCTCGTCATCCCGAATTGCCTCATCTCGGAAAATAGTAGAGAGTCCCGGACAGTAATGCGCAATTAGATTAATACCTGCTGCTGTTGATTGCTCTAGACCTATAGGGGAAATTATGGTCAGTTTATCCAATTGCCCAAAGATACGCTCGGGAACAATAAAGATATTATGCGGAGGAGTCCGCCCGTCTTCTGTCGCAAGAATCTGTGCATTCTGAAGAACCTCAGGCTCACCAGATGCACCTATATGATAACGGTATTCAATATCAATCACGCGCTCCAGATGCTCGAGAAGAGTCCGTGATTCGGGGCTTCCACCGCAGTGGACATAGAAAGGCTGATAGGCTCCGGCCCACTCGATAAAATATGGCCGGGCGCTCCGTACCGGTCCCACTCTGTCACTGAAAATCCGGGTGAAGACAGGCATAAGACGCGTCAATCCACCTTCAACTGGAGCCTCGATGATAAGGGATGCACCAGCCAATCCCAGCTGTGGATGTGAACGGCTAGAGTTGTCAACCATCACCGCAGGCAAGCCGCACCAGAGGTCAATTCTATTTTTATCACCATCAGATGCATTGCTTCTTACTACCATTGGAAAAGACGCCACGCGAGTTTCAGGAAGTATCCAGTCAAATGCGGCACTGAAGGCATAAGTCTCAGGCAGTCGGCGATCGGCAAGCCGGTGATATTCCATAAGTAACAGATACAATGGCCTGTATAAGAATCGTGACCTCAGCACCAGTCGGCATAAGAGCAGATAGAGACTCAAGATTCGGGATCGATGTCCCAGTTCATTATTGAACATCCACAGCGCCGTCACCGGCTGAAGGAGGCTGCTCTTGTTGACTGTAATCGTCTCGTTCTCAACGAATCCCTCATGCTGAAGGAGGAATTTCGTGTACCGGAGCGAGCGAAGACCATAATATCCCACGGCGTCTATGTGATGACGAGTATATTCTTCTGGAAAGCACTTTGCCCAACGAATAATGGGTTTCGATGAATCCAGGTCTACAAAGAAAATCAAACGCCCGCCCGGACGAAGCACACGTTTAATCTCGCGCAATGCGGCGACGAATTGCCTCTCAGTTAGGTGCTCGAACATCCAAATACTCACCACCGCATCCACTGAACGATCTGATAAAGGCAGCCGCTCGACCTGTGAACGAATGACCCGATTGTATATTGATGCGGCGCTCTGAAGCGCCCCGGCGCCATAATCCACTCCCGTTACACGTCCAAATTCTGTCAGAAATTCCCAGCCGCCACCGCAACCCAAGTCAACGATCTCTAATGGATAACGACCAAGCCGTGCCAGCATCGGTCGCAAAAGATGGGTATGCCCCAGTGGATATTCCGCCGGAGCAACCACCCCAACGGTCCCCAACCACGCTGCTCTCGGTACGACGTTGTCCAGCGGCTATCATGCGGAATATCACCCTCGACGAATCTGGCAATACCGTCTTCCACCAGCCAGGGACCGTGACCCGCTGTGCACACTAAAGTTCCCCGACCGTTTTTTACATCACACTGAAGGGCAATGTGACAATCGGGGCAGATCAGATCATCGGATCGGAAGGACATAAGGTTGTGAACCCTATCATATAGAACATTCATAAAATATTCTCATGAATCTCTATGTCGAATCTCTAAATTCGGCATCCCCCAGCACTCATACCCCATATCATGAGCCATCATACCTAAACCCTCTGTTTCTATCTCTCCAATATAAATTCCTTTCAAAATATGTAGGATCTCTCTTCGTGCTTCTAGTATATTTCCTTTTCTTATTCCTCTTAGAGCACTTAGTACCGCTCTCCTTATTATGGCTCTTTTTGGTTCAAGGTAATGGTTTCCCCTTATAAGTGGATTTTTTCTACCATACAAGAACGGAGGGAAAATCAACCCGTCTCTATGAATATCCGCTTTTATTAAAAGCATGGTCCCACCCACAGCATGTAATTTTACTAGATCACTCTCATTTCTTAGGTCATGCATGTGTAATTTCCCTTTATCCCTCCAGGCATTCAGATCGAAGCTCATACAGCCGTATTGCGTTAAGCAATACGGCTGTATGATGTCTTTTCCGGTTGCTAAAAGTTTTTCTATAATATCAGGAGGATACTCAATGACATCAACATCTATCCACAGGACCCAATCCTCATCATCAAGTGCATGAAAAAGGAGATGGTTTCGACTCCTTGCAAGTATAGTTCTTCTCTCTATTTGGATGTGTCCGGCCCATCGGGGTGTGCCCGGCGGTATATGAAACCCAAAATCCCTTTTCCACAGCCTAGCAGACCGGAACTCTTTTCTTAGCCCCGAAAGTGATTTTTCCAATTCAAGATAGGTGTTGTCTACGCTATCGCCTTCCAAGAATCCGAGGGAGATCAAGTTATGTGGGTAGGTTAATTTATAGAGGGACTGAAAATAGGTTTCTAAAAACGCTTCGGCATCTTTAACCGGAGTTAATATAAGAACCTTGTCCCTATATTCCATAGCCACCCACCCTCCTCTATTTTCATGATAGGAAGTAATCAACCGGAATTGATATAACTAGCTCTTTCATAAATATCAGTATTATATTGTGTAGTCTCATATCGATACCATTGATTGAGTATTGTTTCAAGCTTCCGGTAGAATCTGCTTTACCACATTCGACCAAGCTCGATCAATTAATATAAGTTTGGGTACTTTCTTGGTTAGATCATTCATTATTTCCTGTTTGGTGCTCTTCCTTGCAATAAAGGTCAAATTAAAATATCGGCTTGCTGATCTCCTCTGGGAATAAGCCTGGACTGGATTTGTTTGTATGATCTCCTAATATGTATATGTAATCGTTGTTTTTAGTGTGTTCCTTTATCCATAGACCTAGCTGTTTATATCGCCCATATTCATCGTCGACACCTTTAATATTTATACTATAAAACCTGTAAAGGGTTTGGTATGGTGCCCACAATATTGCTATTATGACTATAGTCTGGACGATGTATCTTCGCCTCTCTGTTTCTCCAATTAAGTTAGCTTGAAATAACACATTGATTGCTATTCCAGAGGCGAGCGCTATCGACGGTAGAATTTGTTTGAATTGATGTCCCAAATAATATCCAGATGCATTTACACCTAGAAAATCCAAGCCGATCCAGAAAACAATGCCTCCAAATGGTATCTTATTATCTATTATCCTTTTTTCTGGACAATAAATAGTAAGATCAATGGATAGAATAAAACTATTTTAGAATGTCCCCAAGCATCAATAAACTTCCCAATCCTTATTTTATAATCGGCACTGCCCCCTTCCTTCTGCATTAAAATTAACCATGCATCCTTGAAGTAATCAATCATAGTAACGCCACTTGCCAAAAGAGGAATTAAACTGAGACACATAGGAAACACAACAGCTGCGAATAAGAGAAATGAATCTCTAAAAGTACTTTTATAGGTTAAGGAACGTTTATCACCTAAGCCTAATAAAAATGCAAATAGTGCAATAGCACTAAGTATTGCAGTTTGCTTAAAAGCAATTGCGATTCCCATAAAGAATCCAGCAATTAAGGTGTCTCTAATATATAATAAAAGGCTTCTTGCTTCCTGGGCCTTTAAAAGAAATAAGAAAGCGAGAGTTGAAAATAAAACCATGAATGATTCAGTCTGTGCGGTATATGCTCCATCCATCAGCCTTCAAATCATGCTGAAGCCAAAGAGAATCATAGTGAGGACACCAACTAAATGATTGCATAATTTTCGTCCAATTATATAAAGTAAAATTGAAGTCGTAACAATAGATAAGCTAGCCAGAATTCTCGGAAACCAAATATTTAGATCGAATAGAAGATTGGAAATGACAAATACTATATAGATGCCCGGAGTCTTATTCTCAATGGCTCCGATGTATAGAGGAATCCCATACTTAATCCATAGAAAAGCAATATAATTCCACATCCCCTCGTCATTGCCCATGTATTCACTGAAAGATGCAATTAGAAGCAGGGAAAAATAATTATTGCTACTATAATAGGACTGGTCACAACCCTATAAAGACTATTATATAAACCCATCTTATTCATACTTTTCGGTCTCAAAAAATAATCTCTTGTCAAGACCAATTCTTTCTCCAAATGACTATTTACATGGAAAGAAAGCATTATTCACCTCTATCTATAGCCGTATCCGTTCCCTGAATAGCCACCTAAGGTTCTATGTATGTAATCACAACTAGATGAGAATAGGCTAAATTATAAAGTAACTACTCGTAATCCTTAGACAGATAGTGCGAAACCACTTTGCGGGTTTCGTCATTGATCACAATCCTTCCTTTACTTAAAAGAATCGCTCTATCACAGAGGTTCTCAATTGCTTTCATATCATGGCTTACAAAAAGCACCGTTCGTCCTTCAGATGCTACGTCCTTCATCTTATTGAGGCACTTCTCCTTAAATGCCCCGTCTCCTACCGCTAAGACCTCATCCAACAGCATAATCTCTGGCTCCAGGTGTGTGGCAATGGCAAAAGCAAGGCGCACATTCATACCGCTTGAGTAGTGCTTAATTGGCGTATCTAAAAAATCCTCTACTTCTGAGAATGCCACAATTGCATCGAATTTGCGGTTGACCTCTGCCCTTCTCATCCCCAAGATTGTGCCACCGAGGTATATATTCTCCCTTCCTGTCAGTTCGGGATGGAAGCCGGTACCAACCTCAAGCATCGAACCCATCTTACCATAGATTTCAGCATAGCCCTCCGTTGGCTTTGTAATCCGAGAAAGAATCTTAAGAAGAACCGATTTACCGGCGCCGTTAGAGCCGATTATGCCCACCACCTCGCCACATTTAACCTCAAAGGAAACATTCCTTAATGCCCAAACGTATTTGTCATCTTCTGATCGCCGTCTGCTGTGATTATTCGTTCCATAACGAATGGCAGAGGAAAAACGACGAAATGGTGCGCGCATGACGTCCTCTAAGAATTCGCGCATGGCGTTGGTCGCTCTCGGCCGATCTATAAGAAAGCGCTTGCTAATACCTATAGCCCGAATTGCGAGGTTACTCATCTCTTACACCACATCGGCAAAGGCATCTTCTTTATATCTGAAGAAGTATAATCCCCCTACAAGTAGTGCGATTACCACTATAATTGAAAAAGTAAGTAGCATAGTTGGAGGATGTGTCTTTCCTAAAAGCGCCCATCTGAAACCCTCGACTACACCAGCCATTGGATTAAGGCCGTAAATCGCCCGCCATCGTTCCGGCACCAGGCTACTCGGATAGGCAATAGGGGTTGCAAAGAGCCATATTTGAGTCAGAAATGGCAGAGTAAATCCCACATCCCGATACCTGACATTCAAAGCAGCCAACCACAACCCAATCCCCAAAGCCGTTGCTACTGCTAGTATGATAAAAAGAGGCAGCGCCCACAAAGCCATTGTTGGAACAATCCCATAAAACAACATCATTCCAATCAGCATGACAAACGTTATTGCGAAATCCAAAAACCCAGTTATCACAGTAGTCATTGGAATTATAAGCCTTGGGAAATAAACCCTAGTAATCACAGCCCTATTATTTACCACGCTGTTGCTTGACTGGGTCAATACATTGACGAAATATGTCCATGGCACAAGCGCACTGTATGCAAATATAGGGTAAGAAATCCCTTCGGAAGGCACCCTTGCCAGTTTGCCAAAGAATACGCTTAACACCACCATGGCGATAAAAGGCTGGATGACAGCCCATGATGCACCAACTATAGTCTGTTTGTATCGCACCTTAATATCACGCCACGCAAATAAGTAGAGCAAATCCCGGTACTCCCATAACTCACGGAGGTTGAGCAAAATCCCCCTACTCGTAGGTCGAATTATAGTCGTTGGGCAATCAGATGAATCTACACCTATGAATTTGATCCCTTTCATTGTTCCTTTCACAGTTGCCATTGCACAAATAGGGATTTCAGCCAACGCTTTATTCGGATCCGGTTTGCCATTTGCAAGCCGAGTGCATGACGGAGCGGTTCTGACAGATCCAACAATAATTGATACCTCCATGACCTTCGGCTTTTATAAAAATATATAAACTCATCAATAAAATGCTCTCTCTGTAAAGCCCCGTCCCAACAGATTCTCATAGCCCAGTCAATATCCTCAGAATAGCTTATATCCTCAAATTTATAACGGAGTGCAATTTCGCGTTTCATCGGGTTAAGATGATACGGCGGTCTGAAGTATACCCCTCCCCTTGAGAAATACTCTCTGTATCGTAGTGAATGTATGAAAATGCGCGGTTTTTTTCCACCAAAGGTAATTATGCCCTTGATCCCGATACAATCAATATCCAGATTCTCTCTTATCACACTACAAATGAGAGGAATGTAATTGTTGCTAACATCATCGTCGTCATCAATGAAAGCGACGAATCTCCCCCTTGCCCTCTCTATAAGCCTATTTCTCTTGAATCCAAGTGAGTATTCCCTGTTGTCTAAGAGATACAAAATCTCTACTTCATCGGCAAGGGAATTACCGGTTATTTGATTACTCAGTTTTTCATATAGTCTATGAAATTGTTCCTTTCTGCTATCGAGAGTCGGTATGAGAATACTGAATAGCATTTATAAAGTCTCAGTTATGATTATCTTTATTTGCACTTACTGGTATTTCCAGCCAGTGTGAAAGGTCGCGCCTCAGGATGTCCTGAGTCTGTAATATATCCTCCCGGTAATATTCAATCAGCCACTCACGCACCTCAGTCTGAAGCTCCGGTTTTCTTAGATTGCTTTGCCTAAGTCCCCCTAGAATCACGTCCCAGACCTTTAGTCGAAGTTTTAGTCGAGTCTTCTCAGATAAGAACGGTCTCAATATATCCGAGATAAAATTCGGCTGAGTTAGAAAGGTGTTAAGCTTCACATTTATTGGATAACCGGAGACATTATGTCTGGCTGGGGCCTTGATCACAAGTTTCCCATCCAAATCAAGGAATTGAACTATACTCTTGATTAATTCCCTTGGATTCCGCTGCAAATCCTCAAAGAGGAAAACCCCAATCTGCTCATGGCAAAAAAGAGACAAATATCGCGCAATCTGTTCAGCGTAAAGCCCCATTCTTCGATAAAACCAGAACGGAGACCAACCATTACGCATCCTTTCTTCCTCCGCATTGATCGCTTCTCTAAAATCATCGAGATTTTCATACTCCAAAAGTCTGTGATGGAGAAAGTGAGAGTATGCCCTGTCTATTGGATTGCGCAGGATAGCTATGATTTTGACATCCGGTATATAGTGCTTAATTCGATAAGGGGCTTTTGGGCTATAAAGGTAAAGAGGAGAAGCTTCTCCAATAGCCTTCTCATCCCGAACCCCGGAAAAGAGAGAACAATAGGTTTTAATGTCTCGTATCCCTTGGTTATCTTTAGGTCCCCGAAACGGTTCGCTTTCCCCTTCGACCGCAAAGAATAGTGGCTCCTTTATAGAACTCATGAAAATCTGCGGGTTCCGATTACGTGTAAATGAATATCCTCACCATGCAACCTCACTTCCGACAATATATCTATTATATTTTCTAATCTCTTCTCACCAGAAATCCTCCCAATGCATACAAAACCATTCTCTCTCTCCTGCCAGGGCACATCTGGGAAGAGACCGGGAACTGGAGGATATACAGTTGTCGTCTCAATTCCATAAGATTCTCTGCACTTGATTCCGGTCCAGTCCGAATTTACCAGGGTGAGGTTCTCTTTCATTCTTTCAAACGAATAACCCGAAATCGCCATCCATGGCCGGTACTGACCACGCACTATACCCCATAGGCATTGATACCAAGGAAGATCAACGAACTGCTGGCATATAGGCTCGAATCGAGGAAACCAGGGGTAGTGAACATATTGGATTCCCCTGCAGCCGAGGTCAGCCTCCCCGTTGGCGGTGATAATAACATCGTAATCGCCATTCATCTTCTTGCACAGGCGCATGAGAAAGGCAAACTTTTGTGCGCTGTGGGGGTCGGGGTCAAGCTCTATTAAACCGCGTATGAGCCGGGGAGTATAATAGACCTTGAAATCAGATGAGCTGAGAGATGTTCCAAAGAACCGGTTGATCGCGGCAACACTAACGGGTGCCCAAGTCAGAACAGAAACCGAGTTTTCTCGTTTCAGAGCTTCAATCATCCATACTGCCACAGCATTTCCACCGCCCAGTGGCTCAAGGCTGGGCTGCACAAGTAAGACCTTTTTCATCGAGGACGTCTATGAAATCGGCTACAGACTTATGCCAGGCAATTTTAAATTCTCACATTCCGCTTCAACTGTTGGAGCAGATATACTGCCATCTCCTGCGGAACGCAGCATATTCAAACTATCCTGTAAATTGTACTCCCACTTATCCAATAGATGATTCATGATTTTTGGGTTGTCGGCTAACTCTCTGATGGAGCGTCTTGGCACACCGCCCGTAGGAGATATACCCAGCGGAAGGTCCTGCCATATTACTCCATCAAAATAAGCCTGCATATTTCGCCAAAATAATTCATGGGATTGACTTGCTAGAGCCATGTCAAAGACATTTTTAGCATACATATACTCCTTATTCCACATATATGACAGGTTATTTCTCCTATATAAATCCGCCCTTGACTCCAGCTTCTTAAGGTAGTTCACAGGAAAAATCGCCCGATACCTGTAGAACGGCTGGGGTAAGTAGTAGGTGTGCTCTCCCTTCGCGTACAGCAAATAATCCCTTAGTTTACGGGAGCGAAACACAAAACGCTTGAGGTCGTAACCGACATCATAGGCATCGCCTTTTGAGATTATATATTCCTTGTTTTTAAATAGCCTCCTCCTAAAATCCACAATCCAGAGTAGTCTACTCCCCATTATGTTATAGAACGGCAATCTGAACATCTCCACGTCTGGGTAAAGAACGGGTAGGTTTCTGATCTCTTCTAGGGAGGATTCATGTATTATCTCGTTTGCCTGAACATAAAGACAGTAACTGCCAGTACATCTCTGTTTTAAAAGATTGGTCATCGTCGCAAGGATTTCACCCCTCTCCGTTTTGCCCCTCCATTCGTCTCTGAAGAGTCTGACCTTGCCGGGGAACCTTCTCTCTAAAATTTGCAAGGCTTTCCATGTCTTATCCGATGAATAGCCTTCGGATATAAGGAACTCGTCACAAATAGGCAGAGCGGCTGTTATAGCCTCTATAAACGGGTATCCCTGCGATACGACGTTTTTCAATATCATAAAGCCCGATATGGTCACTTTTTCTACAGGCATGGTTTACACCCATCGAGTCTTCTGGAATTGTCTTACGATTTCCTGAATATCACTCATAAATTTCTCTGTCGAGAACAGCTCTTTTCTTGATCTCAAGTAGTCAATCAATGACATTTGCTCATCTGGATTCTCTATCACGCGTACAATCTTCTCGTTTGCTTCCTCTTCAGTCCTATAAACCAGACGTTCATCCCCTCCTACAATCTCCAACTGCCCGCCGCTGTTATGAACAAAGGCTATACAACCCGCTTTGATCATCTCTCCCACCGCAATCCCGAAATGTTCCTCTATGTTTGCGTGAATTCCGTACCTGTGCCTGGAAATCAGATTTATAAGCTTCTCTCTCGATAAGTTTTCGTGTAAGAGAACCCAAGGAGAATTTTCTCTTACAACTCTTATAAGTCTTGAATAATATTCGCTTTCACCTATGAATGGGCTAGGGGTTCCTATGATATGTAAATGGAGATCGGGGATTCTCGCCCTGACCTTTGCAAGAATCTCTATTATCGTCTCAAATCTCTTCCCAGGGCAGAATCTCCCAATACAGACAAACCCGTTTTCCCTCTCATTCCAGGGAACATCAGGAAATTTGTCAGGAATCGGGGGATAAACTGTTGTAGCATCAATCCCGTAACGTTCCTTAACTTTATTTCCCGTCCAATCCGAGTTAACGAGGGTAAGATTATCTTTCATCCGATTGTATGAAAAACCTGAAATCAGCATCCAGGGCCTATAACTGCCTTTCAATGCTTCCCAAAACTTTCGATGATGAGGCAAATCAATATCGGGTTGAATCTTTCCGTATAAATAAGGATAGTGAAAATACTGTATTCCCCGACATCCGAAGTCTATTTCATTCTCGGTGGAGATTACTACATCATATTTGCCATTCAACCTCTTGCATAAGCGCATCAGGTAGCTCTGCCTCTGAATACTTGCGGGATCGGGGTCTAGGTTTATAATGCCACGCAAAACGGGGTTAATATGATGCACAGTAAGCTCTGAACTCTTAAGTGAAGTGCCGTAGAAGCGGTTTATCTCCTCGAAATTAGGAGATTTCCAGGTTAGTAATGAGACTGAATACTCCTTCTTCAACGCCTCAATCATCCAGGCCGCAACCGTGTTTGCGCCCCCAGGGGGTTCAAGAGTGGTTTGAACAAATAAGACTTTTTTCATAGATGACATTCAATAATTCTACAAACTATTAGCTACATGACACGTTCATTCTTTCTCTCCCAGTTAATGTACTTAAACTTGTTAAAATACGTGTTGAATACATCGGCAAAATCGCCATGTAATATTCTGTCAGCCACATACTTAAACTGATGGATCAATCTTTTTGAACGATATGCAGGTATCAAAATATCCGTCTTTTCTTTATTGTCGGATGCGAATAATTTTATCTTTTCAACTATATAAGGGAAAAGCTGATAACGGTACAATACGAGATTTCTGGCCTCCTCTAAAGCCGAAATACGCTTTTCCTAGTCATCCCGATCTATAATCTCCCTTATCTTTTTCAAACTAGCCTCTGGTTGATCTACATCAATTCGTATAAAAGACTCTTTGGGAAAATACTCCTCTAGATTCGTACAACCATAGTATATGGGAACCGTCCGGGTAAGAAAGCAATCCGCTACTTTTTCTGTCCAGTAATCAGGACCGCTACTGTTCTCAACCGCAAGCGAGTATTTATACGGAGCCAGTCCGTCCCACTTGTCCTTGACACATCTGATTCCTCTTCCGAATACGTCTATATTGAACCTGGCATTTTGCCTGAGGAAATCCAAGAGTGCCATCTTTTTCCTATGCCCCGGAAGAAACGTCAGTTTGCTTGTAACCCAAGATATAGCCCTTACTTTATCGGGAATTCTCTTGTCAATGAGCTCGTCAAAGGTGCGGTTGATGTGCCATGGAATGGCGGGCTGAGAAGGGATATATTTCGGATCAGTGGAAGGTGGATAATGGGTAAATACCTTAGAAAACGGTTCGTGTCCTTCTATCATCCAGTCATGAAGGTATATAATATAAGGCTCCTGCATTATTGCCCAGACACTCTCCCTGGGGCATTGCACCCTAGTAGCCGTTCGTTTTCGATTGTTTAACATTATCAGAAAATCACATTCTTCTACCGGATCAAGAGTAAACTGAACGCCACCCCACATTCCACTGCCACCGGGGGTCTGTCGAAAAAGTCCCGCCCATTCCCAGTCTTTTACAATACGCACCAATGTCACGTTTATAATTTCCCCACCATCATGTCCTTTTAAACACTAAATCCATAAAAATAACCTCTTGTGTATACGCATATGCCCGATCTTGAACCGGTCCTCTGTCGGTTTTACTCCGCAAAAGGTTTTTTTTGAAAGTATATATACTGCCCGTCGGACTCTGTTATAAAATCACCTCTAGAGACAGCCCTGCCGAGGAAGACGTCATCATTGAAATAGAGAAACCGTCTAGAGAGATTAGGGATTCTATGAAGCTGAAGTTCAATAGCGTTTGAATTAAACGTCGGCAGATAGGATCTATCTAAAAAGATTTCATCATGGGTGATTATTAAGATGCGACTGTGTGAGGTATCCAACCAATAGGGGGTATCACCATTGGTGACTATATAAATATTGCCAACCCAGGGGGCAAAAGCTTCAAGCGATCGCAATGAGTATCTTAGCTCATCCCAGGTGTATACAACATCAATACTCTCCCCCTGGGGGTATAGTCCGTTGACAGGTAATATACACGAATTTACAACAGCCTCTGGTTTACCTTTCTCTTTTCTCAAATACTTAATCTAACATCCTCACTTTGGAGTAATCCGATATATTATCATATACCTTCATCAGTTTTCGGCTAATCACTGCCCAATCATAATGCGTCTCGACTAAGCGCCGGGCGTTATGAACTATCCTATCTCTAAGCCCTTTATCTGTAAGTAGCTGAATCACGCGCTCTGCAAACTCCGTCGGTGTGTCGGCAATCATTATGTTTTCTCCGTCAACTACACTTAAGCCTTCACAGCCGAGTGTTGTGGAGACTACGGGTCTCCCAAGAGCCATGGACTCCAGAATTTTTAGCCTTGTCCCCCCTCCCCCACGCAGGGGAACTATAGTGACCTTAGACCGCTGGTAGTAGGAAACTATATTCTCCACATAACCAGTAACAATCACGTTTCCTCGCTCCGCCAATTTACGAATCTCTGGAGTCGGTTCATGACCGACGACAATTAGTCTGACATCCGGAATACGGCGTTGAATGATGGGCATTATTTTCTCACAAAAATACAAAATCGCATCAACATTCGGAGGGTATCCCATTACTCCAACAAACAGCAAGTTGTTGTTTCTAGAAATACATTCAAGGGGACGGTAGAGTTCCGTGTCAACCCCATTTTCAATAACTGAGAGGGATAATCTAGGATTTGCCGATTGTAGAATCCTGCCTTCAAGAGGCGAAACCACTAGGCAGTGGTCGAACCTTTCGGCGTATCTTGCCTCCCATTTAAGCATCAGCAACCACTTTACCAAAAAAAGGGACTTTTGAATAAATCCCGTTCTCAGCCCCATCATCCGTTTGTATTGAATTGCACCGAGATTATGAAATGAGATTATCTTCTTACATCCATCGTTAATTGACTCAACATAGGGCGCAAGGAATGAATGTTCAATCTGAACGACATCTACATTCCACTTTGTTAATACCTCATGAATTCTCGATGCCATTTCTTCATAAAAAAAGGGATGAGTCGCCAGTGGCCTGCCATTTAAAAGATCACAGATAATCCCAGAAATGTGTTCCCTAATAGAACGCGGCCTTTCCAGGACAAAATCCACGTAATCACAGTATTGTCTTAGTTTCTTTATATGCTCTACCTGCTCAGGTGATTTAATCAGGCTCAGCACCAAAACCGAATGATGCTTGGAGACATTTTTAATAAGATAAAAATCATGGATTCTCACTCCGCTGTCAGGCGGATATGGCAATCCAAATGTGATAAACAGTATCCTCATCTAAGTGCAAGACTGGGGCTTAGACCTAAGACGGGACTCTTTTAAAAAGGAAAGTATGCCTATAATCAATCCAACTCCACTGTATAAATAATTAAACCAATTCATTAAAATTGCCTTTATAGTGAAGGAAATCCCTTTTTCTCTCATTACAAATATATAAAACCCACGGTTTAATAAAAGAAAGAATCCAAACAATAATACAAAAAGATAAAGACCACCGGAAAAGAAATATAGCCCAGGTAGATTAAACAAGAGCAAAAATGAGACCGGAACACTGAGAACATTATTTACCTTGGTATTTAAATCATTTCTAAAAATCCTTTTATCTAACATTATTTTAGTCCAAGGTATTGCCCTATTTATTACGTCTGATTTGATTAGGCTCAAGAGATTGTACTTCTTGCAGTGGGTTAACCGGATATTTTTATCCAGATAAATCTTATAACCGGATTGATAGAGTCTGTATCCCAACTCTATGTCTTCAAGACTCTTATAATTTTCATTGAAGCCGCCCAATCTAAAAAATACGTTCCTTTTTATTGCTCCAAATCCACCGCAAAACGTTGCGGCATCTTCACGTGAAGTCTGATGGGTGTAATAATGAAATAGGTTTTTATAAACGGAATAAAAATTGGATGGAACTGTATTTTTTTGATATGAACAAAAAAGTGCGCTTATATCAGGAATATCCTTAAAAGCTTTTACTATTTGCCTTATTGTGTCCCTAGCGACAATAATATCCGAGTCGAGAAAAAACAACACCTCCCCAGAGGATGCCTCTGCGCCTCTATTCCTTGCTGCTGCGGGTCCGATATTTTTTCCCGTCCTAACTACCTTGCATGGAAAATCATTAACGATCCTGAGAGAATTGTCCGTTGAGTTATCATCCACAACGATAACCTCAAACCTCTTATAATCAGAACTAAATACAGATTTCAAACAAACATCGACAGTTTTTTCTCCGTTATAAACGGGGATTACTATAGAAATAAAAGTATCTTCATTCATTTGGATTTTCTTAGGAACAGTAGTCGTCGGCTCTTTCATCATAATCTAAATCACAAACTACATCTATCTCCCTCATGGCCGTGGCATCAACCTTTTCAAACCCGACCGCAATAAAGAGAATTTATTAATAAACCAGCATGCGGCAAAAGAGAGACTACTATAAGAATAATACAAAAAATGCACTGGGATAGCAAAGAGCATAAATTTTATCCCTCTTCTTCGGAAGAGGAATGCGTACAACTCCCGATTGATAATCAGAAGAGCAAAGATTAGGATGAGAAAGATTGTAAAAAAAATCCTATCCATAATACCAAGGAAATCTACGGCATCCCAAAAGGCAAACGGAAGCTCAATGACCAATAATCCGACTAATAGGGCACTTATCCTGTGGGAAATCTGCTGGTTCAGGTCCCTCGGTAGAAATCCACTTTCGAGAATTAACCGAGACCACGGAACGGCGCGGTAAAAAATGTCGGTTTTTAAACAAGAGCCCCACGCCCAGCGCTTTAAGTGTTTAACTTGCAATTCTTTATCCAGCATGATTCGATACCCCCTTCTCCATATACGAAGCCCCAGTTCTATGTCCTCAATAGACGCTCTAGGATACCGAATTTCATCAAACCCTTTTAATTCACAGAAAACCTCTTTATATATAGCACCACATCCAGCCCAGAACGTTTTTGCCTGTTTATTAGAGTTCTGGTGTATAAAGTAGTGAAAAAGGTTACGAAGTTGTGAGAGGAAATCAGTAGAAGCAGGGTTGTCATCGTAAGAACCGAATATAGCGGCAATGTCGGGATTTTCTTGGAAATCTGCAACTACGCGGGCAATAGTCCCTGGCTGAACCACAACGTCGGAGTCAACAAAGAAGAGGATATCTCCTTGTGCCTTACTTGTACCGTAATTACGTGCGGCTGCCGGGCCGGATTGATGCGGGAGCTTAAGAACAGTTGCTCCCATCTTACGGCTGATTTCAGCGCTATCATCTGTAGAAGCATCGTCAACGACTATTATCTCGAAGGATTTATAAGAAGACGCGGCTAAAGCATTCAAGCACCGACTGAGATACTCGTCCCCATTATATACCGGAACTATAACTGATATAAAGGGTCGTTTGTCCATTATCTGGTTCTATTTTGATCTATTCTCTCTAACACCAAGAACCCAACCTTTTGGCATTCTACACCTATTTCCATGCCAGCGACCTCTCAAAGTAAGGCAAGGATAGGTGAGCTACAAGGCGCCCCGGGATCCATCCGCAGCGGTAGAGTTCCAGTCCGGCCTCAAAAAACCGACTGCGTAGCGTGGGACGGTTAGCGTTTTGACGTATCTGGTTGAAACGATAGAGTGCGAGGGATACGGCAATATCACGTGGCAATGTGCCTCTCCTATTAGCCTCGTCCAGCAGCCAGGAAACACTCGCACCGATGTGACTTTCTATAAACATCGCAATATTTGCTCTACTCACCGATGCGAACTCCATCGTACCGCCCAGTACACCGCCGGAGTTGGCCACAAAATCAGGCAAGCATAGAATTCCCCGCTCAAACAGCATACGTTCCGCTTCGGGCGTGATTGGATTGTTTGCACCGGGGCAGATGATTTTGGCATTGATAAGATGGGTGTTATCAGATCGAATGCTGTTATGACGGGCACAGGGGCAGAGGAGATCAACCGGCAGTTCAAGCAATGTAGAGCGGTCAATGTGATCCGCCTCTGTATAGAGGTCAACTACTCGACTGCCCACTTCCTCAGCAAGACTGATAAGCCGTTTTACATCCAGCCCTTTGGGGTTGTAAATCGCCCCTCTTGATGTAGAGACAGCCACTATGCGGGCATTTGTTTGAGCAAAAGCCCTTGCCAGTTCGCTACCTACCTTTCCGAAACCCTCAATCGCTATCTCGCAGTTAGAGATATTGATATTTAGGTACTGCGTTGCACATTTTGCCCCGGTAAATACCGTAAGTGCAGTATAGTAACCCGACTGTGTGCCGCGAAGCTCACGACGCCCGACCCGCACTCCGACCGATTTGAGCATGAATCTGATGTCGGCGTTATTCGTACCCATATCGGTAGCAGGGAAATAGGTACGATTGATAAGCAGTGGTGCGATTGCCCGTCCAAACTCTGCAAGGCGCTGCCAGCGCTCTTCCTGGAGCGCTTCAGGATCGTAGCGCACACCCGCCTTCGCCCCCCCATGCGGTAGCCCCAGGAAGCCGTACTTTAGTGTCATAGCGCGTGCCAGTCCTTGCATCTCTTCTTCATCAATATCGGGCAACATACGAAGACCGCCGCATGAGCGACCTCCAACAGTTGAATCAATAGCAACGTAACCTATAACCTCCGAGCCTCGAGAAACCGTATGAACAAACGGCGACACACATTCCTTTAAAATCGATTCCATTGTTTGTTTCTTTTGCCTTATCTATCTCTTAATCGCCTTAACAGCCACAAAATAGCCGGTCAGAAATCGCGTTGGCCAGCTTGATAGGTGTTCGAAACTCATCAAAAGGTGCAAAAAACGTCTTTGTATCTCCCGCCCAACATACCTTTCCAGCATACGGGACATTGCCATCGTAAACATTCGGGGGAAATGCATTACGGCGCTGACTTCAAGCACCTCTAAACCTATATGCTCTAAGTGATGGCGCAAAAGGC
>PSLL01000006.1:94437-113753 GCA_040289575.1 Candidatus Dadabacteria bacterium
ACGTAATACGGCACGATATTCAGACGACTAAGCAGACGAAAAGGCAGGACACTACGTAATGCGATAATCGGATTTGACAAATTATCAAGCGTGAGGAGCAATTGCCCGCCGACACGGAGCACCCGATAGAGCTCCTTGAGACTCGCAACGACTTCATCCGATAATTCGAAATGGTCTAACGTCGAATTGGAGATGATAACGTCAAATATTCCGTCGGCAAAGGGAAGACAACGCGCATCCGCTCCTGTTACCTGAAGGCCTCTGTGACGTGATTTTGCAGCCTGAATAGTCAATACAGATATATCAATGCCAAAGACGTTTTTCGCCCGCATCACCATCAAAGGATACAGCCCATCCCCTAATGACTCATCGAATAAATCGGTTTTGAGAAGATTCTCTACCCTATCGGGCGGCAGCCAGCTTGCAAATACGGTAGTGTTAACCGCATCGTTATAGGCACGCCAGAGAGTTTGTGGACCCGTTTCCTGCCAGGTCTTGGCAACTCTGTCCCAGTAGGAGGGCTTTTCTTGAAGCAAAGGTTCTGTTCCCCAAATCTTTTTAAAAGAGCAAAAATCTAGCCTTAATCCTGTCGCGCAAATAATCCCAGTGCCTTAATCACTTTTGTCTCAATCGGAAAGCGCATATCCATATATTTGATGCGGTAGCGCGCTACCGGGTGATACAATCTTCCTAAGGCGACCACGAGTGGGTTTGTCTTTTTATACGGAACTACGAAATGCCCCTTTCCCAAGAACATTAGGGGAAAATCCAATCCCTCTACGAGCCTCTTTGTCTCCGGAGGGATCCATGGGGCTTCATCGGCGACACGCCGAAAGTTAAAACGCGCCCATTCCTCCAACCTTTGAGGTTCCTTAAGTCCGTGCTGGAGTGCAATGTGATACAATTCGGTCCCGGGATAAGGAGTGTAGATATTGAAACTCTTGACCGCCCTTGGATTCTCATCAACTAGCCTTTCAGCCAAACGGACGCTCTGAATAAGCTCATCGGGGGTCTCAGTGGGCAGTCCCATCATGAACAGATAAACCGGAACAATGGGATGGGGAATTAGCTTTCGGCTTGCCTCGATAACCTCTTCGAGATTTATATCCTTCTTTATTAAGTCCAGAATACGCTGAGAACCAGACTCTACCCCGATTGTAAGCCGTTTGACGCCGGCTCTGACCATGAGTTTAAGGAAATCTTCATCCATCCTGCATATGGTGTCTGCACGAATTTGAAGTTTTCCAATGGTGATGTTGAGACCAGCGCGAACGATTTCCTCCAGGATGCCGTATGCACGCTTCATATCAATAAAGAAATGATCGTCTGTGAAGTTGAAACCCCTTATGCCGTAATCCCGGACTATCCGCTTTAAATGGTCTACCACAGTCTTTGGCTTCATAGCCCTCCATTTTCTCTTATGGAGCACAGGGTCCCAACAAAAACTGCAACGAAACGTACAACCACGGCTGGAGTTGAAGCTGAAGACATCCGATTCGAAAAGATTCCGCCGATAATGGCTCATGTTAACCATATGATAGGAGAGCAGCGGCTGCTCATCCAGGTTAACAAAAGGACGTTCACCGGTCCAACGGATCTTATAACCGCCATTAGAACTCACTGTGACCGGCTCGTTTTTCTCATGGGTTCCAAGAACAAGCAGACCCAAGGCGCTGTTGAGCTTGAACGCCTGGGCTGTATCTGATTTACCATTGTTGTCGTTGATACGTTCTTTGTAGCATATGCCTTTTACCCGACTAAGAGGAGCACCAGACTCCAGGGCTTTAACCAGCTCCTCAAAGGTCTCCTCGCCCTCTCCTACAACTACTATATCCACATAGGGATTTACCAGTGTCTGCTCGGGCAGCAGGCTTGCGTGAATACCGCCCCATACAATAGGAACATCGGGATGACATTCTCTAAAAACCTTGCAGGCTTCCAGCGCACGAAGAATCTGAGGACCTGTCATACACGTCACCCCGAAGCAGATCGGCTTTTGTTTAATCGCCTCCATAAACTCCTTCTTCCAATCGGGATTTGCGAACTGATCAATGATTTTGATCTTATATCCCTGACGGTCTAGGGGAGTAGCAGGACAGAGAAGACTCAATGGAACCTCGACACGCCTTTGCGCCTGCCATCCGCTCCGAGGTGCGGGGTTAAATAATAGAACATCCATCCCAGTGTTCTCCTTTCTTTTACATTATACTTGTCGGACAAGAGAAAACCTATATAAAAAAACCGAATACGGGTATACATATAGTTCCACAAATATCCTGTCTCACAATTCGCTTAATTCTCTGTATGAATCAACGATCTTAGGATCAAAGGCTTCAAACAACTCTGGGTTTTCTAGATGACTGGGTGACTTATGAGAAAAGATATACTCTCCGACAACGGGAGCAAGTTTATATACCTCAACCCCACTCTCTTTTTCTACACCTTTGGACAATCGCCTCAATTCTTCTAATATTACCCCCGTATCAAATCCCTTTAGATGCAAAACTAAAACAACCTGCTCCAAAGAAGCATTGCCTGCTCTATCCCCAATTCCATTAATAGTTACATCAAGACCGTTGGCTCCAGAGTAAACGGCAGCCAGGGAATTTGCGGTTGCAAGCCCCAGGTCGTTATGTGCATGAAAAAATAGAACAACGTCTAAATATTCTTTTAACCGTTTAACTAAATCATAAACTGAAAATGGATCCGAACCACCATTTGTATCGTAAATCGTCACCCTTTTGGCTCCACTCTTAACGGCTTCTTTACATATTTCTAATAAAAATTCAACTTCCGTTTGTGTAGAATGGGGGAAACCCACACCGACATCTGATCCGTATTGTAAGGAATAGGCAAGCATATCTAAAATAAGACCTATTTTAGCGTCCCTATCATAGGGTTTTCTTTTAGTGGAGACAGGCATCAAAAGATCAAACCTGTTTAAGTATTTACCTGACTCCTCTATTTCCTGCTGGCAATGAGGACTGTAAGAATATATCAGACCAGAAGTTTTTAATCTTAGTCCTTCTTCCTTCAGTCTTTTAACAAATTCTAAATCCTTAAGAACCCTACTTGGGGCTACAACTTCGATTTCTTGCACATTAGCCTTATCAAGCAACCTTGCTATATTTAATCTCTGCTCAGGCAAAAAACTCACATTTGGGACATCCAATCCCTCTCTTAGAGTGGAGTCTTTGATTATTATCTTTCTAGAAGAAGTCTCCATAATAATCACCTATCAAAAACCATTTTACTGTAATTCTTTATCATGGTATCCAAACTGGGAATTCTATAGTCGGGTTTTGCTTTGCCATCTGCCTCACTCATCCCACTGGTTAAGCAGCAAAGCACCCTATTTCCCTTAGTTATTAGCCCGTTATCTATTTCTTTCAATGTTCCTGCCAGTGCAATCAAGCCGGTTTTTTCCTCTACTTCTCCATCAATTGATGTAATTTCAACCTCATTATACCGAAGTAAATCTAATATACCTCTTCCATCAAAGTCCCACTCCAAAAAGTCTCCAAACTCAGAGTGGTTTACTGTAGTTAGGTCTCCATTAGTACCTATAAGAACATCTGTCAGGTCCTTATAAGTCCCATAGGTATGGGGTTTAACATCATACATAACCTTTGTCAGCAACTGCTCGGTAGAATTTATTTCAGCTGGTTCTATTACTGTCTTCTTTGATTTCCAGGCCTTATACATCGGACAGTTAGCCTCCTGCTGAATGCCCAAGAACCTAGGAATACGCCCTATTTCTTTGGTAAAATTCATTAAAACCCAATAAATCCCGATTGGACCAAAGGCAGCGCTAATTGCTTGAGTCAACCAATCAAACTTTTTGCTTTCTTCTAACATATATTCCAAGATAAAAAAACCTCTAAATTTGGAAGCCTCATAACGCCAGCCAGTTTGAGGAATATGTTTAAGCCCATTTGATCTTTCAAATAAATAGGCGGCCCTTTTAACCAGTTCGGGTTCTTCAACAGAGATTAAATGCGCTTTATAGGGTTCAAATACCCTGCTATTTAGCAATGGAATATTTTCCTCAGGAAGAAATAAAAATGTCTCTAATCCCACCCTCTGACCGTATTCTGTTAAAGCCGTGCCGGTATTTCCGCCGGATTCAAAAACGACCCTTTCATAACCTTTTAGTTTACATTTTGCTATGGTTATGCATCCATCAATTGATTTTAATGTCTTTGTATGCATCAGCGACGTTTCATCCAATATGTAAATCTTCACCCCTTTATATGTCAGTAATGGGAATATTCTCGCTCCTTCTCTAATGCTGGTTTTTTGCAACCACTCTTTATATCTTGAATCTTCTTCATCCGTCATTTCAAATTTGAATGCGTTCCTGTATCTAAGCACTATGCTCGTTTGAGGATCGTATTTCGTATCAATGCACTTATCAAGACTCATCTTAGAATCTTTCATAATGGATCATTTCCTCTATAATTCTCAATTTCTTAGGTTCAAGGATTTCATCCGGATAGCCTAATGGAATTATTGTAATCGGGTCAACGTTTTCAGGAATACCCAAGATCTGCCTGATCTCCTCTGAAATCCTCGGTTCATCGGTTCTGTACGCAGATAGATATACGCTCCCTAAACCCCTGCTGTATGCCCCCAAGATTATATTGACTGTAGCTAAGACCCCGTTTTCAATCTCTCGACCGTAGGATTTTTGTTTATCAACGCAAACAACGATAATAACCGGAGCACATTTCATGAAATCGGCTTTGTAGCTCTGTTTCTCCGGCGGACAATACTTATTCTTGATTTCTATTATTCGTTTCTTTGTCTTATCCCCTCTAACAACAATAAAATGCCACGGCTGACCGTTCATCGATGAGGGTGCGTATCTAGCTAAATCAAGTAACTCTTCAATAACCGAGTCCGGTATATCAATTTGCTTGTATTTTCTAATAGCCCTTCTTCCTTTGATAGCTTCGTCTATTTCCATTTTGTCTTTACCTGTCTTAGACATCATAGCCGTAGCCAGATTCCGGTTTTTGAGCCAATACAATAATTGTATGACCAAATTATGACGTTATGGAAGACCTAGAAAGGAACCAAGCCTCACCTTTCATCAACCAGTATAGCAGGGTATTTAGCCATTGCAGATGCATCTAGGGTCTTCTGTTGGGCAAACCTTGCCTATGATACACCTGATTTTTCCTATGTTTCAAGTATCGCCTGATAGTGGGAATAACAGACATCAATGCGTTGGCACAGGTTAATTTGAGGGTATGAAAGCCCGCCTCCAGAACCTTATCCCTCACCTCATCAGGACTGTACATTCTGTATTTCTCATCCACCGATTTTGCCCCTTTTCCTATTCCCTGGCTCGAATTCGTCAATAGTAAAAGGCAGCCGCCCGGCTTTAACACCCCATAAAATTCCCTTAAAGCCGTTTTGTCGGATCCTTTCCTCGGCAGGTGTTGAATAACAGCCTTGCAGACGACCAGATCAAACAGACCGTTTTTAAATGACAGTTCCATTACGGAGGCCTGGGAAAGAAGGCGTTGTTCTCGCCTTCGACAAAATTGAAAGGCATGCCATGAAAGGTCTATTCCCACTGCTTGTTTGGGCAGGGTATATCGTTCCAGCCATGTGAGGGTGAACCCAGTGCCGCATCTCGCATCAAGGATGCTCAGATTCTTCATTCCACGGTAGTGGGAATTTAAGATTCTGGCGGCAACTTCATGTATGCCTATATACCACCAGTGTTTTTCCTCAACTTCATAAAGCCGTTCATAATACTCATAAGACCCTATCCGTGGATTCTTATGCATAACTGTGACTAAGATTGCTAATTAAAAATCTTGATCAATGAAACTCTTCATTTCCTGAGATCAACGACCTTATTATAAATCCATCCAATCAGCGCTCCGCCAAAAGTGCCCACAGCAAAACCATAGAGAAATCCAATAACGCTTCCAAAAAACGTGACCCTGTATCCTATGAAGAACTGACTTAAGAGCCGTAAATGCGGTCCTACTACATAATCGCCACTTGGGGTTACATAACCGCCCTTGATTACAAGCCAGTTAGTTGCAATGAATATAGCCAGACCAAAAAGGATACCAAGAATTAACCCCAGTACCTTGGCATTTAACCGCACTACAGCACTTAAAAGCTTCTGTTCCTCCTCTGGCCAATCCGTACCTCCCCCCACTTTATTACCTCCCAAGTACTAAGACATATTAGATATAATCTAAAAAGTCCCTAAGGGATAGAGATTCTGCTTTCTTTCTAGCCCTGTATATGAATATGCCAACAGAGAGATTTCTAAGATACGCAAACAGCCACCCCCAAATAAATCCCCAAAGAAAACTATAACCCACTCCGATAAAGGCCCCCTTCACAGTTACCGTATATCCTATAAAATATTGCCCCAAAAGTTGCAGATTCGGACCCAATACCTCACTGTTTCTTATAATCAACCAGAGTGTTGATATAAAAATGGCTAAGCCACAAACCGATCCGACGGCAATAGCAAAGGCCAATTTGTCCATCCTGGCAAAAGCCTGTATAATGGCTTCATCGGGATCACACCGTCGAGATTTCACCAGACTTCGCTCAGGAACACGTGGCTGTATAGAGACAAGAGAATCAAATTCATTGCGTCTTGTTCTCTTATCCTCCCTTATCTCTTCATGATATTCCTGATCGGCATTTACCTGCCAGAGATCATAATTCGCGCCCAAAATGTTTTTAACTGCCAACATCGCCGTCAGCATTGAGTGATCCTGATTGTTGTACTTATGCATACCATTTCGGCCCACAAGCTGAAGGTTATATATAGGGCTAATAAACTCGCTTATAACCTTGAGTGAATCACGATATGTAGAATCATAGACGGGATAAGCCTTTGGCATTCTTACAACAGTTCCATCCTCAACATCGGAGGCATGAGCCAATCCTAATATCTCCAATTCCCTTTTTCCAAGCTCAATTAGCTCCCTGTCCGACATCGTCCACAGTCCATCCCCTTCAAAGCAGAAATACTCAAGCCCTAAGCATGTCTTGTTTTGGTCTGGAACCATATATGGACTCCAGTTCTTGAAATTCTGAATCCTGCCCACCTTCACGTCTGGGTCGTGTATATAAATCCAGTTATCAGGAAACACCCCCGTATTGTTAACAACGAGGACCACTGTAAGAAAATCCCTGTAATTAAGGTTCATCGCCGCCCGGAACACCTCCTCCGGTACAGGAGGGTCGAATTTTTGGATTAACTCCCTGATTGGCATAGTACTGATAAAATGGGTTCCTTTAACTAGTTCTCTTCCTCCATTGGTTTTTATCTCCACCGCATCTACCTTTCGGTCTTTACAGATAATTCTTTCGACCTCGGCTCCTATGCGGATTTCACCGTTACTGCCTTTTATTATATTAGCCACCCTCTCCCACATCATTCCCGGCCCCAACTTAGGGTAGTAAAAGGAATCAATAAGGGTTTTGATAACACCACCTTTATCACGAGAATTTTGTCCCTTCAATAGGGCATTTCTAATAGCGGTTAAAAGGGAAAGTCCTTTAATTCTCTGCGCCGCCCATTCAGCCATGATTTCACTACACTTTATTCCCCAAACCTTTTCCGTATAAGTCTTAAAGAAGATCTTGTAAAGGTGTTCTCCGAAACGATTTGAGACCCACTCTTCAAATGTTTCTTCCGGCCTTTTTGGAAAAAGTTGGGCATTAATGTAGCTAAAGAGGATAATAAGGCTATTCCAAATCCCTAAACCGAGTATGGCATTGGAGACGCGGAGCGGATAATAAAAGAATCTCTTGTTATAGTATATTCGCGACAGGCGATCGCGCTTGATAAAATCATCACCCAGTACCTCGTGCCACATATCCTCCACAGCCTTAACCTTTGTAAAAAAGCGGTGTCCGCCTATATCAAAATAGTAGTCCTTATAATTAACCGTCCTTGCAAGTCCACCGACAATATTATCCTTCTCGATGACAACAGACTTGACCCCCGCCTTGCACAATTCATAGGCGGCTGTAAGACCGGCGGGACCCGCACCTATTATTACTACTCTCTTGCTATCAGGTGTTTCAATAAACTCTTGCATTATTGAGGTGACATAGCCCTATAACGCTCAGAGGGTTTTTAAGGAGCATTACACTTGTATGATAAAGGTGAGTTTAGTTTTACAAGAATCGGTAGATGTTATAGATTGCCAATTAGGGATGTCTGTATATAGTTTCCACATCTCACTTACAGATAATTAGAAAACATTAATTCCCAAAAGTCAACCCGACTTATGTCATATTTTCAAGATGAAAAAAGTATTAATCGAGAATATATGTAGGACTTTGGGATTAATACCTTGCCAAACCTCTCCCTAATCCAAATTATAGACTATCTGACCTCAAACTTTACAGAGTCAACAATACAGTTTTTCTTATCTACAAGCGATAGTATATATTTGCCTTTTCTCGGTTGCCATGGGATTCTCGCAGAAGTGCCTACCGTTTGATTGTTTAAAACCCATCTGAAATCAATATCAGAATTCTGGGCCTCAGCCTCAAAAAAGAGCATCTGCCGATCTTCGGGGATGTCCGGGTCCAGAGCAACTATAGTCCCGGTCGGCGGGTATGTAATATGGATATTTCTGTGATCCGTATTTAGCTCTATTGAACCCGGCTCTGTGCCCTGTATAAACCACTCGATTCTTCCAGGCTCTATATGATGCTCAAATTCAATCCTCTTTGACATCACCCCTTTGGGTGGTTGTGGGGGAATACTGGTGCTGTTACGATGGAGATAGTTCATTATATCAAGCCATAGAGGGGCGGCTCCTGTTATGCCGGTGACATTCCACATCGGCTCGCCAGTGAAATTCCCAACCCAAACACCTACAGTATAACTCTGTGAATACCCAATGCACCAGTTATCTCTCATGTCCTTGCTCGTTCCGGTTTTAGCTGCGGTCCAGGATCGCGTGGATATTGGATTTTCAAATCCGAATGTAATGCTCCTTGCCCCCCTGTCCGAAAGGATATTTGAAATTATGAATGCGGCTTCGGCTTTCATAACCCGTTCTGGCACATTCCTCTTATTAAAAGTCAATCTCGGCTCGCTACACACCCCGCCATTGGCCAGTGTTCTGTATGCGTTTACAAGCTCATAGAGGCTTATATCGGCAGAGCCGAGTGCAAGCGAGAAACCATAGTAGTCCCCAGATTCATCAACGTTTTCAAATCCCAGTTCTCTTAGTCTCGTAACAAAAGGCTCCTCCCCAACCAGCATCAGAGTTCTTACGGCGGGAACATTGAGAGATGATGAAAGGGCAGTTCTGACACTCACAAGGCCCCTGAATTCATTATCATAGTCCCGCGGTATATAAAGCCCGGCGGGAGTCGGTATGTCTAGCGGGGAATCGTCTATTACGGATGCCGCTGTAATCAGGCGCCTTTCAATCGCAAGTTCATATAAAAAAGGCTTGAGTGTCGAGCCTGCCTGCCTTCTCGCTCTAATTCCATCTACATATCTCACACTAGAAGACGCCCCGCTATTTGCAACGTAGGCGAGTATGTCCCCGGTTTTATTGTCCATAACGAGGATTGCCCCATCGTGGACGTTTTGATTTTTCAGGAGGCTGAGTTGGTATTTCAAGGCCTCGGTTGCAAACCTCTGGAGCTTTCCATCAATGGTTGAAACGACCTTTTCACCCTCCCTTTTCAATAACTCTCGTGCAACGTGAGGCGCAAGTGCAATGTGGGGCTTTATGTAATAGGGGCCTGAGAGTTTTTGAGCAATGCTCTTTATGTCTTCACACCGGGTTTGTGATTTAAGGGAGTCTCCAAGGGTGCATGCCCTCCTTATTACATCGCCAACTTGAGCATTTGGCGAGCGAATTAAGGAGGCAAGTACAAGAGATTCCGACTCATCGAGTCCGCTTGGCTCTTTATCAAAAATCCCTCTCGAGACAGACGATATGCCTTGAAGCTCTCCTCTAAATGTCGTCAGATTGAGATACGCCTCAATTATCTCATCCTTAGACCAAATTTTTTCAATCTCCCATGCGGCTTTTATCTGCCCCCATTTTTGGCTAAGAGTTCTTTTTGCATCCCTTGGCTTTAACCCCTTATCGAGAATTGACACAAGCTGCATTGTTATTGTGCTCGCACCCCTATCGCCCTTCGATAGGAGTCTATCAAAGACGGCGGCTATTACTGCCCTCCAGTCAACGCCGTGGTGCTCATAAAATCTCCTATCCTCCGAATGAATAACGGCCCTGATTAAAGACGGAGATATATCTTTGAGACTTACCCAATCGAGCCTTCTCCCCTTTTCATCAACCCTGAGTTCGTGTATAACCTCTCCATGACGATCCAGAAGAACCGCGTCGGATTTCTTATAAGAGTTTTTAACCTCATCAAACGTGGGCAGGGCATGGGCGTGGGTTGTGAAGAGAAAGGAGGTTATTAGGATGAATAATAAAAACTTCATGAGATAAATCTGACCACCTTTTTATAACTTTTTATAAAATGACTGTTTTCTTACATGTGTTACCCATGTTCGGTAGTTTTATAGAAAAGGGGTGTCTGTCTTTAACCTTTTGGATAGCTTCAAATAAACTGGGAAGACTGCAAATTACCTGCCGTGCTGCCGGATAGGGAGTTGTTAACACTAGCCGCTCTTCTGACTCGAAAATTTCTATTGCCTTTAATTTCCCACCGGGGAATGAATGTATGGATGGGCTGTTTAGTCCTAAACGATAGGTTACCCACCATGCCGGATCAGATCCCTGAGTAATTATTAGGTTGGGTTCTAGGCATCTGATTTCTTCGAGAAGATGGTTAGAACAATTACTTCGCATTTGGGGTGTGGATGAGCTCCACATATGGCCACATTTTACACTGTTTGTTAAGGCAAACTGATTAGCAAATTTAGAAGGGTCTTTTGTATCTTCCCTAACTAATTCCTTCATAATGAGATGAGCCCCACACATGTGAGGGTTTGAGGGGTTTATAACATTTTCGCGCCAAACTCTTTGGTAATCTTCAAAACGTTGCTCCTCTGAATATTCTTCTCCTTCTCCCCTGTCCATAGCAACAAACATTATTTTTATCTTTTTGCCTGATATGCAAGCCTCACCATAGTCCACTCCAATATATGGCCAATCACCTGTGCGGTCTGGAACAGCTCTTCTGTTCACAGCTATAATAGTTACATTTAAACTCCCTTTTGAATGTTGGAGTTATTCCCAGAGCGTTATATAAATTTATTATGGATTTTCTGTAATTTGTCATTTGCAAATCAATATCCATAGTTAATTTGGTTTCTCCTCCCTGCTCCCATTATCTAACAAAGATGAAACTTTTTGCAATAGTGTGTGATTTATTGAATCAATATTTAGTTCAAATGAGCAATTGATGTTTGCAATCACACACGACCTTGTTACCTAAACAATCACTATAACTCTCATTTTTACTACATTTAACCCTCGGTGTTTATAACCTTCAGAAAATCGGCAACACTTAGGATGGCTATTCCCTGATACTCTCGTAGAGCCAAAAGGTCAAAGTCACCCGTCACGATGTACTTTGCATTACCATCTAGTGCGCACTCGATCACCCGGTTATCATCCTCGTCCCGACAAACACTGACTTTGCTTATTGGTAAGATGACGTCTGAAATAACACGAACGGATGAGACTATGCGGTCCGCTTCCGATGCTGTCAAATGAAATGGCTTATCCTCCCCAGTAAGTATATCTTTCAACTCACTCAAAAGAACCTCAGAGGTGACTGAAGTTATTTCCCCGCGGCGTGCTTTATTGAGAAGAATCTTAGGCTTACCAGACCAGAAGATTCCTGAGATTAAAGCGTTGGTGTCAATCACTACCCTCATCTACTGGCGCTCCTATGCGCCTTCACAATCTGTGCCACATCCTCCTCAGTCAGGTGGTTAAAGCCCCTTTTTTTTGCCAGGTTAACAGCCCATTCATCAAACTCAATCCATTTTATTACCGAGTCCTTAGATTCAACAAACTCGATAAAGTCAACCACTTCTTGCTTTTTCTCAGGTGATAGCCTTCGAAAAATATTGAGAATCTTGTTCTCTAAGCTCTTTTCTGCCTTCCCCATGTGCTTAAATTGCCTCCTATTGCTACTCAAAGCTTATCCGATTTGCCAAGGATTTCAAAGGCTTCTTATCCACCCGAATAATACCTAAGGCTCAACGGTTATCTTATCATTCGGCCTCTCTCCCAACATCTCAGGGGAATAGAGAGCCTCGACCCTTGTTGGAGGCATATTAAACACCCCCTCGTTATTGAGCCTGATAGTGTATTCAACAGTCCATTTTCCTTTCGGCACATATTCATAATATGACCTGAATGCCTCAAATGTGCGCTCCTCAAATGCAGGCCATACCCACCCTTTCCTCTTTTCGCCGCTTGTTAAAAGCTCCGAGTCTCTTCCAAGCCCGGTCCCTAGAATAGTTGACCCCGCGGGTATTGGATCGTTTACAACAACCCATGTCATATCGGATCGCGACTCAATTTCAAGCTGAATCCTGACCACATCTCCCCTGCTCCATTTTCCCCGTAATTTTTGTTCTATAGATATTAGAGTTTTTTTAATCGTATATCCGCTTGAGAAGGGTTCTTTAAGCGGAATTGAGGCAAGGCTCTGCACGGTAGCCCAGGGTTTCCCCTTGCCATTATGTGTGATGGTCAATTTCTCTTTTGCCTCCGGCCAATTAAACATAAAGCCTTCTCCATCGGGGGATTTAGTCCAATCAACAGTCTCTACCCTTTTGCCCAATTCGGAAATCGTAGAGCCTGTCATGGGAACGGATTCAAATTTTTGTGAGAATCTCTCCATTGCGATCATCCCCCATGCGTTTGCAACCGTCGTATCCCAATGCCCCTGATTTAGCCTTCCTATCACGCCCCTTGCCATTCTAGGAATGTCCTCTTTCCAGCTCTCAAATGAAATCAGAGTTAATAGACCCTTTACAGCATTCTCATCGTCTGAGACCATAAGCCACCAGAAGTAATCCGTCCTCTCGGTTGAAAAACCAATTACAGTCCCCTGAAGATTGAGCCGCGACCTTATTATCTGCTCCGCCTCTTTGAGTTTTCTATCGCGATTCGGAATGCCTTTAATCCTCAAAAGCACATTTATCCAATCTATCACGGCTGATGTGGGCCATACATTAGGCTCTACAGAGATGGAACTCAATAGGTTCATATTGCCCCTTCCATTGCGTAAAAGCGCATCCAGCGCAGCCATCTTCCTTATTGAAAGGTCGGCGGTAGGCAAAGACGAATATCTGATGACTCTTCCTTCAATGAATCCCATCAGCCCGTCCATCATCCGGTTTTTTATATCGAATGGAATCTCATATTTAGACTCATTGGAGATTGAGAGAATATAAGAGGTTAGTACATCGCTCCCTGAGTCCATTTTTGGAAAGTATTTTACAAGCCCGTCCGAATCAAGATATGAGGGCATCTCAGACATAATCTTTTTCCACAACGCTTCATCCCTTAGCGCAATAGCCTTTGAAACCTTCTGCTCCATACATATATACGGATAACGCTCCATATACCACCTAACCCCGCCCAATCCGTTTGAGAGTTTAGGTCTGATTGAGATATTAATCCTGCCTTTACCTGAAATCGAATCCTCGGGTTTTTTAATGTCAACACTGAAGCTCTTGTCAATTTGCGTGAGGGTGGACTGAAAAACCCTTATAGGAATTGATTCAATCAGCTTCTCCGTAACCCTGATATTATCCTCCGCCCCGCCGTCTTTATCCCTCGCCATGACCTCGTATATCATTTTATCGGCGCCATACGGGGCTGTAATCTCCCATCCGATCTCCTTTGCTTCACCCGGCTGCAGAGGCTCATTAATTGCCGGAAGCCCTTTAATACCCATAATGTTTCCCCTGACCTCTACATCCATCTTGCGGTCCGATGCATTTCTAACCGTAAATCCGGCTTTAAACCTGTCCCCCTCTCTCACAATCGGCGGAATCCCCGAGAGAACCATCAAGTCCTGTGTTGTCCTTACACTCGTCTCCCCTGTGCCGAATAGTCCTAGGCTTCCGTTTGTAATCGCCACAATTCTAAACCCCGTCAGTGAATCATTAAGAGGAATCTCCACATAGGCCTCGCCTTTTTCATTTAATGGCACGCGCGCCCTCCAGAATAGGAGCGTGTCAAACAACTCACGTGTTATATGCCTTCCACCACCTCCTCCCTGAGGCAATGCCTTCAGTCCATAATGTCTCTTTCCCACCACCTGCATCTGGGCGGTGGATGTTCTAATCTCATATCCCCTCCTTCCCATCATCGCGTCAAGGAGTTTCCAGCTATCGTTGGGCGAGAGTTCAAGAAGCCCCTCATCAACCGCTGCAACTGCCACCTCACTCCCCTTTGGCAGAATCCCTCCAAAGGCTGTTTTTACCTCTATCTTAACTTTTATCTTCTCCCTTATTTTATAGACGCTTTTATCCGTAGAGACCTTTACCTTTAACTCATGTGCCCTCCATCCAATGTTGATCTCCGCGATTCCAAGCTTGTAAGCGGGCTTTCCAAGATCAACCAATGCCGTAGGCTGAATGCCTCCGACTCTGCCCCGCACAACAAGGACCGAAACAAAAACATTTGGCGCATAATTTTCCTTGACCGGAATCTCTATTACAGGCTCTTTTCCTGAGAGCTTCTTAATTGATGCCTCTATTATGCCCTCGCGCTCAATGGTTATAAGCGCATTAGCCTCCCTAAACGGCATCCTCACCTGAAACTTCGCCGTCTCTCCTGGCTCATATCTCCTTTTCTCAGGCAGAATGTCAATCCTATCGTTGTCAGAGGCATTGAACCACCACTCACCCTCCCCTGAAATCCAAACATCTCTGTTAGCAAAAGAAATGTTTCCTGCATCGTCTACAGCTCTGGCTTGAAGAATAACATTTCCTGAAACGGGCGATTTTGATGCACAGATTAAAAGACCCTTCCCATCCGTCTTTCCTTCACATATAGAGCCAAGCCGTTTTATCTCTATTACATTTTCATAGGAATAGAACCCTCCCACGAGCCTTTTTCTATGTGAGTAGTACTTTCTCTCAAGAATGTCTACACCTACAGACCTGTTCGGAACGGGCTTGCCCTGCATATCAAGAACGACTACCTGGAATCTAAATGAATCCCTCGACGCAGCCCATGAATCGGGCTTTATTCCAACGAGCAATCTTGAGGGCCAGATGGGCATTCTCGTTGAGACGGTCTGCACCTCGCCGTTCGGATCTTTAAACTCAAGCTCCGCTAGTATGTCCTGAGGCGTCGAAGCCTTCGGAATATCCGTTATCTTTGCCCTCAGGGCGCCCGATTTATCAAGCACCAGATCAAGGCTCTGAATCCTCGGTTTCTGCTGGGTTCCTTGATCGGTTTCTTCTTCATAAGAACTCCTGGAGATTCCCTCTTTAACCTCGCCGTTTGCGAATGTAAAATCCTCATAATCCGCAAAGCCTACATACCGGGGTTGTATCTGAGTTCTTAATTTTACAGGAGCGTTCCCCGCACCTCCCCCTGAGAGGTATTTAACCAGGAGGTCAACATCTATAGAAGATACGTTGATAAAGGGCTCCTTGGGGGGCTGAATAATCCCCTTCATCAGCGGCACCCTAAACTCCTCTACCCTGAACGATCCCGAAGTCCAGCCATCGGGATTGTAATATCCCTCGTCTCCTTCTTCATACCCGCCGACGTCAGTTCGAGATCCAGTTTTGCTCGTCTCTTTTTTCAGGAGAACCACATCGTATGTTCCGAGTTTTGCATCTGGCGGTACTCTCCACTCCGTCTCTGCAATGCCGTTTTCGTCGAATTTTATGGGGAATTCGTATCTCTGATTGCTCCCCTGATGCCGAATCAATATAGCCTTTGGCATTTCAGGTACCATTGAAAATCCCGACATTGTGTGATTCCTTATAATGTGCTTCATATGAACCGTCTCGCCCGCTCTCAGGAGGCTTCTATCAAATATGGTGTGGGCAATGGTCGCCCCCTGATATGATTCACTCGGAAGGTTGAATCTCCACGGCTCAATGCCGCTCTCCCAGCTTGAATGCACAAACGTCATATCGTTTGATGTCCTCGCAAATACAAATAACCCATCGCCTATACCCTCAAGCGTAGGAGACACCTCAGCGTAGTTGACATCCAATTTACAATGTGGGAGATTCCGCTGGGAAGGCAGCTCAGAATTTATCCTGGCAACTCCATTCTTATCGGTTCTCCCTTCCCATATCAACCCTCCATTACAGTCCCTTATTGAAACAGAGGCGTCTTTCACAGGCTCTGCCTTATCGAGTGTTGTAACCCATACGATTGAAGATTCCCTTCCCCACTTAAAATGGGCAGAAAGATTTGTGACAAGAGCAGTTGTTGGAACGTACATAGGCTCCCTTTTCGCGAGCAAGGACGCACCTAGAATATCGCTTTCAATTTCAACAACATAAAATCCGGGGTTTTTTAATGGAATCCCGATCACCTCAAACGCCTTTTGACCGCCCGGCTTAGGGATTGAAAGCTCTTTTATCCCCTTTTCATCCTTTAAAATAGAATCTTCACGCTTTGCCTGAGATACCTTTTTCAGCCATTCTATAATCTCTTCATCGCCGCCTGTCGAAATCTTGTGAACTCTCCCATTTAAATTCTGAGATTCGCCTTCACTTGCCTTTTCATCTTTTTTCTCTCCAATCTCGGCCATCCTCGTTTTAACCTGAGGCTCGATGTTTCTGATCGTCACGGGGAGCACTGCATCTTCAACCTCTATAATCCCGAATCGCGCCGAAAACTTTGCAAGAGGCGGATATTCATCGGTCTTCACGACAAGGGGGAATTTATCCGAATTTGCTAAATCCCTCCCCGAATCGTCTTTTATATCCTCCGGGATTTCTATAGTGAATGACGTATTTTCAGGAAATGGACCTTTAAACGATAGCGAATCCACAAATTCGGTATTCTCCTCAACCTTAGACAGCGTGTAAACTTTGTTTTTTCCCCTTAGTATAATTTTGCTTGCATATTCCCATGGAACGGACGATGAGAAATTAAGCGTCATTGGCAATATTGGAATGCAGTTTGACCTTGGATTCTCCCTTTCGCAGTTAAACGTGGCTATAAAAGGGCCGCGAGTTTTAAAAGCGAGCACCTGATCCCTGGTTGTTTTCACGCCGCTAAGAGACATGACGCCCTTTCCCCAGATTAAGCGAACTACTGAATTGTTCGGAAAGCTCTGTCTGGATTGAATGACAACCTTGGGAATATCCTTGCCCCTGTTTCTCCCGCTTACCTTGAGTATCCTTTCCCTTTCCTCGCCTTTAAGAATCCTCACACCAACGCGCTCATTTATCCCTTCCACGGAGAAATAGACATTGGAGACAACCGATTCATTTTTTGGCTCGACATCGAGCATGAGAATGAATATCTGATTCTCATCAATATATTCAGAACCATCATAGGGGTAAGACTCTTTTATTGCAGGCCCTCCTGTGGAGAATGAGAATCCCCTTTGTCCCTTTATACTCTTTCCCGAAAGGGTCTTTAGATCTGGCTTTAGGGTGAATTCACAAACCACCCCTGCCGGAATGTCTCTGCTAAAATCATAAGACCAGTTCTTCCCATCAATCCATCTCGAGTGTCCCTTTTCGGGGCAATTAATATCAAACGGCTCCTCAAGGCGCGGCTCGCCAAAAGACACCATCTGATCCGAGAACGTGACCTTAACCTGTCTTACCTCTTTGACCGTACCACGAGGCGAAAACATCTCCACACGTGCCTCCTCTTCGGCATGTATAATGCACAAACTAGAAAACAGAGAAAAAATTAGGAACAGAAATAGAACTTTATGTCTCAATTTCCTTCTCCTTAGGTTTATTTATTTTGAGGATTCAATGTATGAATTCTAATGCTTTCTAGTTGTTGAATCTAGTAGAGGCGAATCTTGCGGGTCACCCTAGTCTCATTAAGGGAGAGACTATATCCTCCCAGCGTTCTTGCTCTTAATTTGTATGAGGAGTAAGTTTTTCTAGCCTTGCCAAGTACCTTGAAAGAACACTTGAGCGAAGGCAGTAAGTAGCAAAGTTTGTGATAGACGAACCCTCAAATCTTGATTTTAGTCACCTTGGATAGATTTCCACTATCACTTCGAAGACATGGTTTACTTTTGTTCGAGTACCACTCAAACCCCTAACAATTGAGGTTATATCTGGAAACCGTGACTTGAGAATACAATGCAAAATATCTTGGACATCATATTCATCTTCAATTGAGATTGTTTGCTTGCCCTTCCGTCTGCTAGCGAGAATTTTAGCAGACGTATCAAACATACGGATTGCCTGTTGAACCCGCGCCAGGGCCGTCTCAATACCAGGTTCCCCACGGCAGTTGGAAATTGATCTGGATAGGCTTTGTAATACTCAAGCCGTCCAATAAGACGGTTTAAAACTTAATATCGCTATTTAGACTGAAAAAACTACCTTCTTTTACAGTCCACTCAGCAGGATTATCATATTTCACTATGTGTCCGTGCCATTCTTTTCCACATGGTTCATACATTCCAACTGCATCAACGTACAGACGTACAAGACGTTCATAATCTATTCCTAGTTTAGTTATTTCATCTGGAGGCACATTTTCCCCTTCTCTGCTAGCATCACAAATAGATACCATTTGACCTCGGTATGTAGTGACATCGTTAATTGCCACATCATAATCTATCAAGACACTGTCCTCCTCTCTCTATTATATCTCAAAAAACAATAAGTTCTCGTCAAGAGAAAACTTTCTTTTTAATTGTTCACTTTTCACAAATATTGATTTCAGATTTACGAAGTAAAATCACTTCCGTAAAGTTTCCTAATTCTTTCTATATCATCAGGACTAAGCTCAGCTTCCGCCGCACTTATGTTTTCCTCTACCTGTTTCACTGTTTTTGCTCCTGGAATAACAACGGATACGGCTTTGTGGGAAAGAGAGAACCTTAAAGCTGCTTGAACAAAAGTTTGACCCCCTTTTTCTAGAAATTTTAATTTACCGACCTTTCGCGCCCCATCCTCTAAGAATTTCTTACTCCATCCGTGTCTGTGGTCGGTTTTTGGGAATTTTGAATTCTCATTGTATTTTCCCGTAAGGAGTCCGCTAGCAAGAGGCTCACGTGCAATAATTCCTATATCGTTTTCCAATGCAATGGGAAATAGCCTCTCTTCCGCCTCCTGATCCAGAATATTGTATATAACCTGAATTGTGTCCAGCTTTCCCGTCTTTATCGCC
>PSLL01000006.1:113763-127415 GCA_040289575.1 Candidatus Dadabacteria bacterium
GATATGCCATCCTCGATATAAAAGGCTGAAACCCCGTAGAACCTGATCTTCCCCTGTTTTTTAAGTTCATCTAGCGTTTCATACACTCTATCCCTTTCTATATGGGCTGGCTTTGAATTGTGTATTTGATAAACATCTATCCAATCCCTTCCGAGCCTCCTTAAACTCTTTTCTAATGCAAATAATATATAGCTTCTTTTCAGACTGCTTTTTACTCCGCCGTCTCCATAGAAATCCCAACCGAACTTAGTGGCAATTACAGTTTCTTTATCTCCTCTTTCCTTTAAAACCCGACCGATAAGCTCTTCACTGTGTCCGTCTCCATAGATGTCTGCCGTATCTATAAAATTGATACCGAGGTCTAAAGCTCTATGCAGTGCGCGGATGGATTCTCTGTCATCCGTCGGCCCGTATCCGCGCTCGCTTATAGCCCACGCGCCAAAGCCGATTTCCGAAACCAATAGGTTTGTCTTTCCGAGTTTTCTAAATTTCAATTTAAGATAATTTAATCACTGAGAAATAATATGAGTAGACAGAATACATTATACAGGAGTTAGGATTCAGAGGTGTTTCTCCTGTGTTCTATATTTTATATCTTATTTTATATGCGGCATTACCCTTTCGGCAAAGAGTTTCATGGACTTCATGGATTGTTTGTAATCCAGGCCGGGGAATTTAAAACGGCAAATGAGATGATTAAGCGATGGCAGCGATTGCTGAAGATTTTTAATTGTCTCAACGCATTCTTCAGGCGTGCCGAATATCCCCTGCTCCTTTGCAGTCTCCTCCAATCTAGGGTCATTCGGGTCTGTTATTGGATTTCCTTCTCTATCTACCATTGAGCCCCACTCGGCATAGCCTTTATATATATACGTCACGTGCTCTTTAATTTCCCGCCAGCCTTTTTCTCTTCCCTTGGGTGTAACGTAAACATCGCGGACAAGGGGCTGTTCAATCCCTTGTGGGTTGCGCCCGAATTCTCTAAGTGCATCGTGGAATAATGAAATCTCCCTTTGGAGAAATGGTATTGTGCCAACACTCGCCAGATAAAGAGGCACACCCAAACGGGCAACACGCCTTATAGCTGGCTCTTGATATGCACCAATCCATATAGGAATCGGCCTTTGGACGGGTTTTGGTGTGACATTGAGATCTTTATATTGATAGTATCTACCCTGAAAACTGAACGGTACGTCTTTCCAAATCCTTTGGAGAACCTCAATACCCTCATCCATACGCCCTTTTCTGTCTTTGAGAGACACACCAAAGGCATCAAACTCCTCCTGTCTGTATCCCAATCCAAGACCCAAGATCAAGCGTCCTTCTGAAATAATATCTACGACCGCGGCGTCCTCGGCGACTCTAATTGGATTATGTAGAGGCAAAAGCAAGACCCCCGTGCCAATACGGATTTTCCGTGTGCTGGCGGCAATGGCAGCCGCCGTTACAAGTAAAGAAGGACAATATCCATCTGATAGGAAATGATGCTCAGTCAACCACGCAGACTCAAACCCGAGTTTCTCAGCCACACTAATCTGCTCTAACATTTCAGCATATAACTGCTGATGTGAGACAGGATTATGTGGCGGCGATTGCAGGCTGTAGTATCCAACTCCAAATTTCATAAGGGGGTCCTCAAGGCTCTTTTATATAGTAATTGGGATTATTATCCTAAAGAATAATAAAAGAACGGCTGACCCTTATTGAGAAAATAAAAGCCAGCCGTAATTCTTCGATGAGTTTATTATCAAACTGTAAATGATGAGCCGCAGCCGCAGGAGGCCTTAGCATTCGGGTTTTTAATTGTAAATCCTGTGCCGTTAAGGCCATCTGAATAGTCAAGTATAGCTCCCTGAAGATAAGGAAAACTCAACTCATCAATTGCAACCTTGATACCACCTGTTTCAAAAATCTTATCCGTATCTTCAGTTGTGTCATCAAAGCCCATTTCATAAGAAAATCCAGAGCACCCACCGGGAACTACACGAACCCTAAGAACCGCTTCAGATATTCCCTCATCCTGTAGAAGTCTCTTCACCTCGCCAGCAGCTTTCGGAGTTATCTCAAACATTTGGCTACCTCCTTTCGGAAATTTCTTTAATCTCTATAATTATATGCAGTAATAAAGATAATAGCAAATCCAAGCAAAAAGACAACAGAGTTTATAATTACAGACCGCATGTGAAGGCTATTAAACCTGTTTTGCAACTCTCTATGCTGAGGAGAGTTTTCAACCAGACCTCTCATATGCGCCCTTACTTCCAACGCCTGAGGTCTTATTACCGCTCCGGCAAATACTGTAAGCCCGATCATAATAGTAATTATCACAACTCTTGACAGGCACAAAACCCCGGACTGAGGACCTCCAGTAAGCCAGAAAATTATGGAAGTAATAAGAGCAACCACACCGCATACATACCCGACAATATAGTATTTTGGGAAAATTGAGGAGATTACCTCTCCCGCCATCTGTCTGGGGAGAATTTTAAAAATGCTCGGTGCTACAGAAGAGGAGAAAAAGAATATGGTTCCTATCCAGAAGACAATCGAGAGAAGATGGAGAAATCTGAAAATAACTTGCATATAGGTCTATCCCCTTTAGAAAAACATTTCATAAAAAATAGGCGTAGATTTGATTAACACTGTGTAAGCACCTACTAATCCTTAAAAAGCCCGCTCTGCTCATGTTGAGGTTTTATTTTGAGGTGCGAGTAGGCAAGGGAAGTAGCGGTTCTGCCCCTTGGAGTTTTGGCAAGAAGCCCTTGACGTAGAAGGTATGGCTCATAGACATCTTCAATTGTGTCCTTATCCTCACTCACGGATGCGGCGATGGTTTCAATGCCGACGGGGCCACCCTTAAATTTCTCTATAATCGTTGAGAGTATAGCCCTATCCACATTATCAAGACCAAGGGAATCCACCTCAAGCATATCGAGCGCGCTTTGGGCTACATCCAGATTGATAATACCGTCCGCCCTAACCTCGGCAAAATCCCTAACCCTCCTCAGAAGCCTATTGACAATCCTTGGCGTCCCTCTTGCGCGATGGGCAATCTCACGTGCTCCCTCATCCGTGATTCTTACACCGAGAATTCTCGCAGACCTCTTTATTATCTCTGCGAGCTCCTCAGGAGTATAATAGTCAAGTCTCAGATCAACCCCAAACCTCGATCTCAGGGGCGATGTAATAAGCCCCGTTCTTGTCGTAGCCCCTATTAATGTGAATTTATGCACACTTATCTTCATTGACTTTGCGGTTGGCCCCTCTCCAATCATAAGGTCAATCTTGTAGTCCTCCATCGCTGAGTAGAGATACTCCTCAACAACCCGGTTAAGGCGGTGAATTTCATCTATAAAGAAAACATCTCTTTCATTAAGATGTGTGAGGATTGAAGCGAGATCAGCAATCCTCTCAATTACTGGGCCGGAAGTGGCATGGATTCCCACGCCCAGTTCATTTGCAACGATGTGAGCGAGTGTGGTCTTTCCAAGCCCCGGAGGACCATAGAGAAGAACGTGATCGAGAGCCTCCTTTCTGCGCCGGGCGGCTTCTATAAACACCCCGATCTTCTCTTTTACCTTAGTCTGACCCAGATACTCCTTTAGATACCTAGGCCTGATGTTAGACTCAAAAAGGGCATCCTCTTCCTGGAGATTTGGGGTTACTATTCTCTCTTCCATATATACTCCTCATATAAACAATACCATAATTTGATTAGCTACGAATGGACACTAATTTACACGAATAAATTATAGTGGATTGAAGAAGCTGTAATAGCAAACGCCGATGAATCAATCCCCCTGTTTAGATTGATTCATCGTTTCACCTCTCGCAATTACGAATTTTATTATCCTCCAAGAATCGAATTGGAATGAATTTCAGTTTCTCTTTAAACCCTTCTCATAATCTTGAGTGACTCTCTTAGAGCCGTCTCAATATTCTTTTCACTTGCGATTAGTTCTTCGATTTGTAAGATGTGCTCATCAATCTCACTTTTTGTATAGCCGAGGTTCATGAGTGCAGATATTACATCTTCTAAATCCCCCCCTTTTTCTTTCATCTCTCCTATAGGCTGAATCTTTGAAACCTTATCCTTGAGTTCAGTAACAAGCCTCAGTGCGAGCTTAGATCCAATTCCGGGTATCTTTTTCTTTGAGAGCTCCCCCGAAGAGATGGCATATACAAGCTCAGAAGGAGACACACTTGAGAGAATGTTTATTGCCACCTTTGGTCCAACACCTGAGACCCCAAGAAGCATTGTAAATATCCTCTTCTCGTCCTCCGTAAGAAAACCGAAGAGCTCTATCGCATCGTCTTTTATATGTGTATGGATTTTTAATTCCGTCTCACCGCCGAGTTCAGGGAGTCTGTAATACGTAGAGAGTGGAACGGTAATCCCGTATCCCACGCCGTGAATATCAATAACGATTTTTCCAAGTGATTTTTCGGCTATTCTACCCCTCAGAAGGGAAATCATCTTCCGTCCACCGACGCCTCCTCTTTCGGGGTCTTATTACCTCCACTCCGAGCCGTTCCTTTGTCTGAGATATATTTATGTGACAGAGTGCAATCGCAACCGCATCCGAAACATCCGGCCTCTTCCAGTCGGGGATTCCAAGTATTGATGAAATCATATCCTGAATCTCAAGCTTTCCCGCCCTACCCTGACCCGTGAGTGCTAGTTTCACCTCTGTAGGAGCATATTCGTAAATGGGAATCCCGGAGATTGATGCGGCAAGAAGGGCAACGCCTCTTGCCTCTCCGAGCTTGAGAGCACTCTTCGCATTTTTTGCAAAGAACACGTCTTCAATAGATACCGCATCGGGAGAGCAGCGATTTATTACCTCTATTAGGCCCTCATAAATGGTTTTTAATCTCAGTGGAAGTGGAAAAGTCGGATTTGGAATAATACAACCGCTTTCTATATGTATGAGCTCGTCATTGATTCGACTTTCTAAGACCCCATAGCCGCAAAACCTTGAGCCGGGGTCAATTCCGAGAACTCTCATCCGGCTATCCAAAAGCCTGCATAAGTTCTTCTGCTATATCAAAGTTTGAGTAGACGTTTTGAACGTCGTCGCTGTCTTCAAGAGCCTCCATAAGACGGAGCATCTGCTCTGCCTCCTTTCCTTCAATCCTGACGCTATTTTGAGGAATCATCGTAACCTCAGCCGAGGTATATTTAAGCCCCGCTCCCTCAATCGCAGATTTTACAGATTCAAATGTGTCCGGTGAGGTAATTACAACAAGCTCACCCTCCTCAGTTTTTACATCATCTGCCCCGGCTTCAAGTGCGATTTCAAAGAGCTTATCTTCGTCTACCTTCCCCTTCTCAAAGGCGATTCTCCCCTTTTTCTCAAACGTCCAAGCAACACAACCGCTCTCTCCGAGATTGCCGCCGTACTTTGTAAAGATTCTCCTAATATCGGACACAGTGCGATTCTTATTGTCCGTAAGCACCTCAACGAGAACGGCGCTTCCGCCGGGACCGTATCCCTCATATGTGACCTCGTAAAGCTCCTCTCCACCGATCTCGCCTGTGCCCCGCTTTATTGCACGCTCAATTGTATCCTTGGGCATATTTTGACTCTTAGCAGCAGCAATTGCCATTCGAAGTCGTGGATTTGTGTTTGGGTCACCCCCTAGCCTTGCGGCGACTGTAAGCTCCCGTATGAGTTTTGTAAATATCTTTCCACGCTTGGCATCGGCTGCCGCCTTTTTGTGTTTGATATTTGACCACTTCGAATGACCAGACATAATAAATTCACCCCTTTTTAATTTCTGACCCTAGTTAGAATATCTGTTTGACGAGGGATTGTAAAGAGCAAACACTAAGACAATGCATGATATGATGTACTATCCTAAATCATGAATATTGTATCATTTCAATTCACCCTCTCAACGGAAACGCTCAGAGCCTGTGGACCGGGAATTGACGTTGTAATCGTTCCCAGTGACGCACCCATATTTATCCTCCTTACGGGAAGGGTAATAGTGGACGGATTAATCTTCTGACCCGGAAGTGACTCGAATGTGAATTTGAGCTTAGCGTCATCTGGAAGACCGAATACCTCGGCCGTGATGGAAGCCGATTTTCCGGTGCCCGTGTCCGGTATAACGATGTTATAGCCCCAGGCTTTTAAATCTGCATCGAGAACGCTGCCCCCGGGTTTTTTAAGACTTATTCGAACTGCCCCCTCTTTGCCTACCACAGTAGAGGGCAAATCGTGAAATTTTAATGCGACCTCATTCCTTCTTACAGCAATTATGTCACCTTTTATAAGCCTATTTTCTTTAGCGTCACGAATACCCACCTCAAAACCCCCGGGTCGGGGGATTTCTACAGGCGGCATAACGAGCGTAGCATTAAGAACGCCGAAACTAATTATGATGTCGTCAAGAGGCTGCAGTTTATCGGATTTAATAGACGGCTTTTGCTTAGGTAAAGAGACCTTTAGACTGCCCCTCTGCCCTGTAGCGATAAGGGATTCAGCATCGGATTCGGATTGAGAAACGATAACCCTCTCCCATCCATCATCTGTTTCCCTAACATCTACAACCGGATTATCTCTCGGGGGGCCGCCTTTAGGAAAGATTCTTATGGTTGTAATTTTCCCTGTATACTGGGGATTAACAAAGAATTCTCCAACTATTGAGCTAAATTCCACTTCATTGTACACCGGAGCCTCTGAATGAATCCCTTCCTCTTTCTGAACCTCCTTTTCCTCAGCCTTTGATATTCGCTTATTGTATTGCCCCTCTTTCCCTAATAATTCGGCTCGAACTTGATGCGACAGACCATGGGCCGAAATGAAGATTGAAAAGAAGGCACCAACGAGGATATGTACAAATAACGTATCTAGTCCAATCCTCTCTTCCATTTATTTCCCTCCGAATCGTCTTTAAGTACAGTTTTTTCCTTGATCTTACCAAACTCATATAGGGACATTTATTATATCCTTCAAACTCCACTTGACAAACCCTATGTTTAGCGTACATAATATTAATAGTCACAAAGTTTCAAATACAACTCTAACAGAACCGAAAGAATAAATTTCCTTTGTTTCATGAGTTCTAGCTTAAAGTTCTAAGTGAAAAAGAGTCTAAAAATTCATGGTAAGAGCATCCAAAGCATCTCAAAATTCCGAAGATAATAAAAAGGAAGTAGGGGTCGAGTCTCAACAATTCCTCAATTTAAATGAACTAAGAAATAGAAAGCCTACGGAACTGATGAGGATGGCAAGAGACCTAAACATTGAAGACACGTCTCGCATGTCGAAACAGGATCTTATATATGCAATCCTGCGAGCACAAAGCGAGAAAGAAGGCATTATTTATGCCGAGGGGGTGCTTGAAATACTCTCGGAAGGCTACGGATTTTTAAGGTCTCCCAAGTACAGCTATCTTCCTGGACCGGATGATATATATGTCTCCAAATCTCAGATACGCTCATTTAATCTTAAAACTGGCGACACAACTGGCGGCCAGGTTCGGCTTCCAAGGGAAGGAGAAAAGAATCTTGCACTCCTTAAAATCGAACACGTAAACTACGATACGCCTGAATTCTGTAGAGACCGTGTGCCCTTTGAAAGCCTTATCCCGCTTCATCCTGAAGAGAAGATTCATCTTGAATACGACCCGAATGATTTTTGCACAAGGGTAATGGATCTATTTATTCCCGTTGGAAAAGGACAAAGAGCACTAATTGTTGCACCGCCAAGAACCGGTAAGACCATTCTTCTTCAAAGAATTGCGAATGCAATAACTAAAAACCATCACGAGATAGTCCTTATAGTGCTCCTAATTGACGAGCGCCCTGAAGAAGTAACGGATATGGAAAGGTCTGTAAAAGGAGAGGTTGTAAGCTCTACATTTGATGAGCCGCCGCAGCGTCATATACAGGTATCCGATATGGTTCTTGAAAAAGCAAAGAGGCTTGTAGAGCATGGAAAAGACGTGGTTATTCTACTCGACAGCCTTACAAGGCTTGCACGCGCAAGTAACACAGTAACCCCTGCAAGCGGAAGGGTTCTCTCCGGAGGAATTGAAGCAAATGCACTCCAAAGGCCAAAGAGATTCTTCGGTGCCGCAAGGAACACTGAAGAAGGCGGAAGCCTGACGATAATTGCCACTGCGCTGATTGATACTGGAAGCAGGATGGATGAGGTAATATTTGAGGAGTTCAAGGGCACAGGAAATATGGAGGTCTATCTCGACAGAAAACTTGCGGATAAGAGAACATTCCCCGCAATAGACCTTCATCGTTCGGGAACAAGAAAAGAAGAGCTTCTATTACCTGAAGACGTTCTAAACAGGGTATGGCTTCTGCGCAAGATCCTAAGCCCTATGAGTACAATAGAAGCAATGGAATTCCTCTTAGAAAAGATGAGAGGAACAAAGTCAAATAAAGAGTTCCTTAATTCAATGAATCAGTAGCCTACTGACTCCAGGATTTGATTTTAGATAAAATTAGGCTAAAATAAAAAGCCTGCTGTTCCAAGCGAGAGGATAAAACAGCAGGCTTTTTTACCTCTAAAGAATTGGAGAGGCAAAAAGGCGAATTAAGGTCTATTTCTTCTTAGTTCCACCCTTTTTGCTTCCTCCCTTCTTGCTACCGGACTTTTTGGTAGCTTTCTTCTTAGTTGCCATCTATCGCCTCACCTCCTTGTTAGAAAGTATACTAAAACAAAAAAAATCCCTCGTCTTCGTTGCCAAAAACGAGGGAGAATCCTTTGCCTTCTCAGTAATCTTAATCTTCATTATCAGATTCTATTAAGACTCTAATTTGTTTTAAAAAGTTTGTCAAGTGTTTTTCACATTTTTCTACATAATGTTGTGCATGGTGATTTTTTATACACCAAATACTGTGAGTCTAATTTTAAATAATGATTTATCAGTCAGAACAATAATGGATTGAGGCTCAGAGTAGAAGTCAAATTCTTAGATTTTAACAGATCTAATAAACCTCTATTAAAATGTATATATCGTTGCCTTCTACTTTTAGTTGATAGGTCTCAACCGACTCATAAGCGGGCATAGAGAGCACCTCGCCTGTTCTCACATTGAATTTTGCCCCATGCCAGGCACAGGTTATAGTCTCCTCATCGAGAAAGCCATCCGAAAGGGGATAATTCATGTGCGTGCATTCGTCTTTTATGGCATAGAATCTTCCACCCACATTGCATATTGCGATAATCTCGCCCTCGACTTCAAATGATCTGATCTCTCCGGGAGGGATATCGGATGTTTTTGCCACCTTTTTAAACTCGGCCATTATACAAATAACCTCTCATAATGATTGTTGTAAACTTTTTGAATGAATCGAATGTAGGATACTATATACTAAGGGTTTAAAAGCCCATAACCAATCTTGTATTCTTTCTATTGCGCCTCAGTGTTTCACTCCGTTGAGATTACCATCTCATCTTCATTCAACGCGGCATTCAGCGTGTGCCATGCTAGGCTGGCACATTTAACGCGATTGGGGAAATTACACACCCCTGAGAGTGATACTAATTCCCCAAGCTCATTTAGGTCGTCCATTGTGTCCTTCTCCCCGATAAGCATTTTATGAACTCTATCGAAGAGGGCTTTAGCTTCGGCTATTGTTTTTCCTTTCAAGCTCTCAGTCATCATTGAAGCAGATGCCTTGGAGATTGCACAGCCCGAGCCTTGAAAACTGATTTCTCTAATCACCTCATCCTCTAAATACACATAGATAGTGACCTGGTCGCCGCAAAGAGGGTTGTAACCTTCAGCCATGCGGTTTGCCCCTTCGAGCTTCTTAAAGTTACGCGGCTTCCTATTATGGTCGAATATAATGTCATGGTACAGTTCGCCGAGGTCAAACATTAACTAAACACCTCAATGACCTTATGGATCGCCTGAACAAGTACATCCACTTCCTCTTTTGTGTTATAGAAGGCAAATGACGCCCGGGCAGTAGCCGGCACTCCGAAGCGTTCCATAACTGGCATAGCACAGTGATGGCCAGTGCGGATTGCTATCCCATCATAGTCCAATATGGTGCCGATATCATGCGGGTGCACACCGTCAATCACAAAAGACAATATACCGGCCTTCTCTTTTGCCGTTCCAATGACCCGCACGCCCTCAATGGCACAAAGCGCATCTGTAGCATAATCAAGCAATTCCCGCTCATAGGCGGCTATTTTCTCCAAACCGATTCTACTTAAGTAATCGATTGCAGAGCCGAGCCCTATTACACCAGCAATATGGGGTGTTCCTGCCTCGAATTTATAGGGGAGCACATTGTAGAGGGTTTTCTCAAATGTAACTGAACGGATCATATCACCACCTCCTTGGTATGGAGGCATTCTCTCAAGAATGTCGGCTTTGCCATAAAGCACGCCAACACCAGTAGGTCCAAAAAGTTTATGGCTAGAGAAAACATAAAAATCACAATTGAGATTCTGGACATCCACTGTTAGATGAGGCGCCGCTTGCGCTCCGTCAACCAAAACCGGAACATTCCAGCGATGTGCCATCTCTATAATCTGCCTGATGGGATTAATCGTGCCAAGGGCGTTTGAGACATGGGCTACCGAAACGAATCTCGTTTTTGTGTTCAGTAGCCTTTCATATTCATCAATTAACAACTCACCTCTGTCGTTGATAGGGATAACCCGCAGTCTGGCACCAACCTGATCGCACAATATCTGCCATGGAACGATATTTGAGTGGTGCTCCATTGCAGAGATGATGATTTCATTCCCTGTCTTAATAAATGCCCTGCCATAGCTCTGTGCAACAAGGTTGATACCCTCTGTAGCACCGCGGACAAAAATAATCTCTCGAGTATCCGATGCATTGAGAAGGCACTTTACCTTAAGCCGGGCATCCTCATAGGCACGCGTAGCCTGTTCACTTAAGAAGTGGATTCCCCTATGAATATTTGAATTTTCCGACGAATAATATCGGACGATTGTATCAATCACAACTTGGGGCTTCTGGCTTGTGGCAGCGTTATCGAGATATACCAGAGGCTTGCCTCGAACCTTCTCCCCAAGTATTGGAAAGTCCTGTCTAACCCTTGCAACATCGAAATGGGTCGTCAGATCCTGGCATATCTTTGAAGCGACTAAATCGCTGATGGCAGTCACGATACACCCTCCGACAATTTCTCCCGATTAAACCACTGCGCAACGATCCCTTCGAGGTGCCTTCGTATCGGCTCGACCTTCATGCGCTGAAGATTCTCGTCTGCAAAAGCCAGAAGCAATAGGGCGCGCGCCGATTCTTCTGAAATACCACGAGAGCGCAGATAGAATATTGCGTCTCTATCCATCTGGCCTATGGTTGCCCCATGTGTACACTTTACGTCGTCGGCGTAGATCTCAAGCTGGGGCTTCGTATCAATCTGAGCCTCATCAGAAAGGAGCAGATTCTTATTTGTCTGCTTGGCGTCTGTCTTCTGCGCATTCTTATGCACAATGATACGTCCATGAAAAACACCATGGGATTTTCCATCAAGGATACCCTTATAGAGCTGACGGCTGTTGCAGTGGGGACTTGCGTGTTCAACCCTCATATAATTGTCCATGTGTTGCCGGCCAGTTGACAAGAAAAGACCGTTGACTATGCACTCGCCCCCTTCCCCAGCTAAGACCGGATGGACATTGCTTCTGACAAGCGCGCCTCCGATCATCACAGAGTGCGTCACGACATTGCTGCTCCGCCCCTGTTGAATCCTTAGTGTCGAAATATTAAATGCCTTCCTGCTCTCACGCTCAATAAAGTAGTAGCTCAGCACGCTATTTTCCCCAACTATCGCTTCTGTAACTACATTTGAGAAATAGACATCGCTTCCCAAAGAAGCGTAGTCCTCCACAATAGTTGCCTGGCTATCCTCATCCATCACAATCAGATTACGGGGATGGATTATTAGCGGATCAGCGGTTGGGGTTGATATATACAATATGTGGATTGGTTCTCTGAGTACCGTACTCTTTGTGATATAAACAAATGCTCCGTCATACATAAATGCAGTATTGAGAGCGGAAAAGGTATCCCTTTGATAATCAGCGTACTGGGCTAGATGCGGCTCAATCAAGCTTCGATCAGATGTTAGTGCTTGGGCGAGGCTTGCAATCCTTACACCATTGGGTAGCGGTAACAAATTGGAGAGCTCCGGCGAATATCGGCCATTTACAAAGATAATTTGGCTACACTCCAAACCCGGAAATACAAATGGATCAAGGTCTTGTGGGACAAGTTCAGCACGACCGTCATTAGGAAGTTGAAACGGGGTTCGGGCAATTGCAGTCACGTTAGTAAATCGCCAATCCTCATCGCGCGTTGTTGGAAATCCAAGTTCAGAAAATCGGCCAATAGCCGCCTGACGGATTGGATTCAGCCATGCCTGGCCGTTCTGAGCGACATCTTTCTCAAACCGAGCAAAGTTCTCCAAGTAGCTTTTCATGTCTCGCATCACAATGACATTCATATCTACCTCTCCTGTTAAGCGCCTGCCGGTATGGCGGTCCGGGCATTTTCAACCCAAGCATAACCCCTATTTTCAAGCTCTAGAGCCAGTTCCTTGCCGCCCGACTTGACAATTCGTCCATCAACAAGCACATGCACATAGTCGGGGATGATATAGTTGAGTAGACGCTGATAGTGGGTGATTACAATAAACGCGCGTTCCTTGCCCCTTAATGCATTAACACCGTTGGCAACGATCTTCAATGCATCAATATCGAGACCGGAGTCGGTCTCATCAAGGATACCGAGCTTGGGCTCAAGCACCGCCATCTGGAAGATTTCATTTCGCTTCTTCTCGCCTCCAGAAAAGCCTTCGTTGACTGAACGCTGCAAGAGTTGTTCATCCATCTCCAGGAGCTTCATCTTTTGATTAACCAATTTGGCAAATTCTACAGGCTTAAGGGGCTGAAGGCCTCTGTGCTTGCGTATGGCGTTGAGTGCCTCTCTGAGGAAGTAGGTGTTGGTAACACCTGGGATCTCAACCGGATATTGGAATGCCATAAATATCCCTTCCCGAGCACGATCCTCTGGACTCATCTCAAGCAGGTTTTTTCCCTGAAAGATTATCTCCCCCTCTGTAACATTATAAGTCTCCCGACCGGCTAGAACCTGAGCCAGCGTGCTCTTGCCGGAGCCGCTGTGGCCCACCAGGCCGACCAGTTCGCCCGCTTTGACCTTGAACGAGACGTTGTCGATCACCGGGTCCGGCGAGTCGCTGCTCTCGTAGCGGAAGGTCACGTTCTTGAACTCGATATTGCCAACGATCTCCCGGTCCGCGGCGTTCGGCTTATCCTTGACTTCCGGCTCCGTATCCAGCAGCTCAAAGACGCGCTCGGCGGCGGTGGTGCTTTGCTGGATGCTCTCGTTCATCTCGCAAAGCGCCTGCACCGGCTGGTAAAACTGCCACATGTAGCTCGTGAAGGCGGTCAGGATGCCCAGCGTCATCGTGCCTTCGATGACCATCTTGCCGCCGAAGTACCAGATGAAGAGCGAGCCGGTCGCCGTGAGCAGCGTCGTCAGCGGCGAGTAGATCATGGACAGCTTCGTCGCGCGCATGTTGATGCCGAAGTACTTCTGCATGCGCCGGTCGAAGTTTTCCACCTCGCGGCTCTCCTGCGCGAAGCTCTTCACCACGCGCACGCCGGAGA
>PSLL01000049.1:0-12575 GCA_040289575.1 Candidatus Dadabacteria bacterium
TGGCCCAAAGTAGCCGATTGGCTAATAGAAAGATCTAAGTAAACTGATTCTAACGCCATAAGGGGCGGTTTCCAAACTGCCCTGCAATTGCTTGAATTTTCCCCCAAATATTATAAACTTTTTTTTAAATCTCGGATTCTCAAAGAGGACCCCCACATTCAGGGAAAGCAGATCAAAGAGCGCATAAAAAAGCAATTTGGAACTCAAGCCTCATACTACGCCAAAAGCAAACCCCACTCAAGCGGGGATTCCCTACAACTAATAGTCTCCTGGGCAGAGCCAAATGGCGATGAGATAATGCTTGATATCGCAACCGGCACAGGATTTACCGCCTTTGCTTTTGCCCCTTATGTGTCAAGAGTAATAGCCCTTGACATTACCCCAGAGATGATAGACCAAGCTAAAGCCATCGCTTTTGATAAGAGAATTACAAACATATCCTTTCAGGTCGGCGAATCGGAGAGACTCCCATTTAAAGATGGTATTTTCAATATCGTTACGTGCCGAATCGCAGCCCATCATTTTGTGGATATAAAGGGTTTTCTAAGCGAAGTAAAAAGGGTTCTGGTTCCCGGTGGAAGATTCCTCTTGGTGGATTCATGTTCACCTGAGAATAAAGAGATAAACAGATGGCATAATCATATTGAAAAATTAAGGGATCCCTCTCATGTCACGAATTATCTTCCAAGTGCATGGGAAGGCATGGTTGAAGAATCTGGAATGGTTATTGAAAAAATAGATGCCGAGGTATGCAGAACCTACCTGAGTTTTTCAGACTGGACAAGAACCGCGGGGTGCAGTGAAAAGGTTAAAGAAGAACTGCTCGCGCTCTTTCGTTCCGCCCCAAGGTATATATCGGATGCATTTCAAATTTATGAGGAAAACGGGGATATACATTTCTCATGGCCTCTTATCCTAGTAAAGGCAAGAAAACTTCAGTAATCAGTAAAAGGAAGCCACATGAACCGATTTGTTAAATCCCACGGTCTGGGAAACGATTACTTCGTTCTGGATAAATCCGATATCTCATTTGAGCTCAATCCAGAGATTATAAAGCTCCTCTGCCATAGAAACTACGGAATCGGTTCAGATGGAATACTTCTTCTTGTGCCATCCGATAGAGCCGACTTTGGTCTCAGGATTTTCAATCCCGACGGAAGCGCCGCGGAAAAGAGCGGAAATGGACTCAGAATTTTTGCCAAATTTCTTTATGAGCACGGATATACAAAAAAGGATTCATTCAGCATAGATACACCCGGAGGTGTCGTCACAGCCGAGATAGAGATCAAAGATGACAGAGTACCATCCGTCACAGTAGAGATGGGAAGAGCTACTTTTTGGAGTAGCCTAATTCCGGTTGAAGGAGTCGACAGAGAAGTGATTGGGGAGGAGATTAGAATAAACGGTGAAATACTCAAATTCACAGCGGTCTCGGTTGGAAATCCACACTGTGTTGTTTTTGTTGATGAACTAGATGAAGGCTATGCCCGAAAACTGGGTCCTATACTTGAGACACATCCAATCTTTCCCAATCGCACCAATGTCCAGTTCGCTAAAGTCGCTTCAAGGGATAGGGTGAGTATCCTTATATGGGAAAGGGGAGCCGGATATACGCTTGCCTCGGGAAGCAGTTCATGCGCGGTGGCGGCGGCGTGTATGAGAAATGGTTTTACGGACAGATATGTGACAGTCTACATGCCCGGCGGAGAACTACAGGTCGAGATTAGAGAAGACTGGTCAATAAAGATGCGTGGTCCTGTAGAGGAAATCTCCTCTGGCACGATTAGCAAAGACCTATTAGAAAGAATTGAAAAAATCCATTCTACCTCTGGTTAAAACAGACAAGAATTGTAGGATAAACGAAATAATTAGGATACATGATACAGAATGCAAGAGGGGGATAATATAAATCACGTATTGCGCATCATGCATCTTATACCATTTTATTCGTGTAGATTCATAACTAAAATAAATACCTGATGGAAAAAACACTAATCTCATCAGAGACCATTCTGCCCATTTCTTCCCCGCCCATAAATAGGGGTTTCGTCTTAATATCTGATGGAAGGATTAGAGACATTGGAGAAGCTTCGAGTTTCAAAAAAAGATATAAAAACATAAGAAGCCTTAATCTTGGAAACGGAATCCTCCTTCCTGGATTTATAAATGCCCACACCCACCTTGAGCTTGGATGGATAAAGAATAGGATTGGAAGATTCAGCGGATTTATAGATTGGCTCCAACAGATTATAAAAGCCAAGATGCAAATAATAAAAAGAGAAGAAATAGAAAAGTCAGTTGAAGATGGAATTGGTGAGCTTCTGAAAAGCGGCGTAACCACAGTCGGCGAGATTTCATCCTACGGCGGATTAGATAAGCCGTTACTTAAAAGATCAGGGTTGAGAACGGTTCTTTTCTCAGAGCTTTTTGACTGGCATGGAGACTTTTGGGAAATTTTTTCATTCGAAAAAAGCGATACATTCGAAGAAAGACCCTTTCCGCACGCGCCTTATTCATGCCCACCAGACTTTCTTAGGAAGGTTTTAGGATTCTATCATAAAAAGAGGATCCCTATGGGAATTCACCTTGCCGAAAGCCCCGATGAAGTAAAGTTCTTAAGAGGAGAGAAAAACGGTTTTGAAGAAAAGATACTCCCCATGATAGGAAAAGAGCCTTTTTCGAGGGAAAAGGCCACTAGCCCATTTGAATATCTAAACAGGTTAAGATTCTTTGAGGAAACAAAAGTCACAGCGATTCACATGGTTCACGTTCTCCCTAAGGAAATAGAAGAGATAAACAAATATGACATCGGAATGGTCCTTTGTCCCAGGAGCAACTTCTTTCTCAATGTCGGCGCTCCGCCAGTAAAACATTATATAAACATTGATAGAATAGGAATTGGAACCGATGGGCTCTCAAGCAATCTCAATCTGGACTTCTTTGAAGAACTCAGGTTCTTCTATCTAACATTCGCAAAGAGCCTTGGTGAAAAAGCGTCATTTTTTACCATATACTTGGCCACACTCGGAGGGGCAAAGGCGCTTTTCTTAGAAGATAGAATTGGGAGCATTGAGAAAGGAAAAGAAGCCGACCTTATCTTTCTCAATACCGGAAATCCTTCTTCCGATCCATACCTTTCAATAATCTCCTCTTGTAAAAAGGACTTGAAATTGGTTATGGTAAAAGGAAAGATAATTTATCAAGGATAGAATCTAATCTCTAAATTTGCATGTCCAGAGAGATATTTAAACTCTTTGTCTACGGCACGCTCCTTCAGGGAGAAATGGGAAATTGTTATCTCGATGGATGCAAACTGATTCGATCCGCAGAAATTCCAGGAAAGCTCTACGATACGGGAAGGGGTTATCCAGCAGCACTATTTGATAGCAATTCTAAAGAGACCGTAACCGGAGAGATTTACGCCATCTGTGGGGATGCGGATAAGAAGCTAAGGGAGATAGATAAGATAGAAGGCACCGAGATTGATCTGTATAAAAGAAAACCAATATACAATAGACACCACTTTTATGTTTATGAAACTGGAGGGCTTTTGAAGAGATATATCAGAACAGAAAATAGAATTCCCTCCGGAAACTGGCGGCGTCATGGGTCTGTTGCTCTAAAGAACCCGGTCGAATTCGCTATCAGGTTTGAAAGCTCTCAGAAGCAGCGCTACAGAGAACCCCCTCCTGAATATTCTAGCGGACTCATATTCCTTAGAGGTGAAATCCCTATTCTCATTACAGCCCCTCATGCTACAAGACACCTCCGAATGGGCAAATTAAAATATCAAGAAGAATACACGGCGGCACTTTCCGTTATTCTCCATGCGCTCACCGGCTCCTACGTCCTATACACACACTGGGCATCAAATATTGACCCGAATTTCTATGATGATGCACCTTTTAAAAGTAAGCTTCTTAATGTAATAAGAAAATTTGGAATCAGATTTATTCTTGATCTACATGGCACAAGAAGGGAATGGAGCGCCGACATATATCCCGGTGTAGGAATCAACAGAGAGTTTCTTTTTGGAAACGATTTTTATCTTCACAAACTTGAACAATCAGCCAAATCAAACGACCTGGTCATCGGCGGTCTCCATATCTTTCCGGCTTCAACCCAGATGACTATAACCAAATTCATTGCGAAAAATATACAAATCCCTGCTATGCAGATTGAGATTAATGAGAGACTAAGACACCCAGAGATTAATCCCTCCGAATTTGAAAGGCTGGTTAAATTCTTTACGGACTATATAGGCTCTATCAATTAGGGACAATTCTCCGTGATTTCCCATTGGGAGGGCAGACGCAGAAGCTACCTCTACACAGAACTACCATTCGAGAATATCCAGTCTAGCATCTTCTTCAATAACCCCTTTTTGATTCGCCTTTTTAAAAAGAAAATCCAGCGCCTTCTTTCCGGTTTCCCCCATATCCCTCGTATAACGATTTACGTACATAAGAACAAATCTCTCGCCTAAATCTTTTCTCATTCCCCTTCCGAATTTGAGTGCGTATTCTAAGGCTTCGTCCCTGTGACTTAATCCGTAATCTATACTTTCTTTGTGGACTCTAAGAATCTCCCTTTGCAATTCTCCGTCGATGTCTCTTCTTACAACATTTATACCCAGAGGAAGCGGAAGAGAAGTACTCTTTGCCCACATCTCTCCAAGGTCAAGAACGCTTTGAAGCCCAAAACTCCTATACGTGAGTTGCCCTTCATGGATAATAAGCCCCGCCTCAACTTTATCTTCGCCCACGGCGCCCATTATCTCATCAAACGGCATTTCAACAGGGATAAAACCGTCAGCGTAGATACTAAGGAGAAGGTACGCGGTTGTGAGTTTCCCCGGTATCCCTATCTTTTTCTCTTTAAGCTCATTTAGGTACCTTTTTGCAACCACAATTGGACCATACCCCTCACCCATGCTCGCCCCGCATGAAAGGATTCTGTATTTGTCTTGAATTTGAAGATAGGCATGGGCAGAAACCGCCGTAACCTCCAGTGCGCCCCTTAAAGCCCTCCCGTTAAGGGTCTGTATGTCCTCGATTATATGAATAAAGTCAATTTTATCGGATGACACTTTTCCGCTTGCCATTCCGTAAAACATGAATGCATCATCGGCATCGGGGCTGTGTCCGAGTTTCATAGTGATTTTAGTCAAGTTATTTATCTCCTTTTAAAAATAACGTTCCACAAGATATCTTAGATTACCTGATAGTACAAACCGAATGTATCTTTCCTTAGATGAAAATCCCTTATATCACCATGAATACGCAGGATTATACACCCTAATACGGTGTAAGATCACACAAGGAGGTATATTCTTGATATAAATTCGATATAAAGAATTAAAGATTACAGGGAATTGTCTAGTTAAACCTGAAGAACATCAACTTAATATAAGGCTTCTGTAATCATTAACATTACTTTTAAGTCCTTGTAATAGTTCAATAACAGCGAAATAAAAAATTTAAGATTTAAGGAAGATTAACCCCGCTGGCACGGTTATTGCTCCTCTAATTACACAGAATTCTAAAGGGCAAAAGAAGGTAAAGCAAGAATGAGAAAAATAATTACTTTCGTTACCATTCTGGGTTTTATTGTAACCGCCGGCATGGGTCTTTCAACAATAATAAAGGGGTTCACAAGAAGAATTTACGGTATTAGGTAGGGTAGTAACAATTGAGGGATGAAGGTATTCTTAGTATCAGTGAGGTCTTCAAGATTGCTGCAAAAAGTGACAAGCTTGCAGGTATAGAATTAGGTGATACAGTTGCTGTAAGAGATGCAGGTGGCTGAGCAGTCTCTATTAATAAGACTGGGAAGGCCGAAATGAAGCAGCACACAAAACAAAATGTTAAAGAAAACGCAACTACTGGAGATATTTCTGAAAGTGTACCTGCCGACTCTACTGAGTAAATTGAATTAAACCTCGTGAAGGTAAGTGAGTTAAATATCCTATTATTCGCTTCCCTTCAGTAAAACTCTATAATTGACCATTCAAATTTCCATAAAAAAATAAGGAGGTATAAAATATGATTCAGGGGGGTAACAAAAAATGAAAAAATTTTTAATAGTGGATGTCTATAAGCCCTTGCATAAACGGGGTAAAACTAATGAACAATATAAAACGATGGACGATTTTGATAGTTCCGATATTAGCTTTAGTAACGTTAAATTCACTCGCATCGGCGGTTGATATGGGAGCAAAGGAACTTGCCGAGACGTATCAGAGTTATTCACTTCGCGGCCTCCACGGGGTTCGTGTGTTGCTCACAGACTTGAATTCGGATGCCAAACAAGAGGGGCTGATCAAAAGTGAGCTACAGACGGATGTCGAGTTGAGGCTTCGCAAGGCAGGGATCAGGGTGTTAACAGGGGAAGATGGCGTAAGACGCCGATGGTTCCTCTACTCTATGTTAAAGTGGACGCCTTGAGAGGTTCTGATATAGCCTACGCCTACTATACTAATGTCCAGCTATACCAATGGGTTTCCGTAGAGCAAACCCCTAATATAAGCGGATTCGCTGCAACTTGGTCGACTGGCTCAATAGGGATAGCCGATCGAGTAAAGCTAAGAGGACTCGTCATAGGCTCACCGCGAGAAGTGAGGTAGACGAATTTATAAAAGCTTACTTAGCCGAGAACTTTAAATAGAGAAAAGGCAGACACGAGGTTGTCTCCACTTCAGAACGACAGATTATCAAAACCCCTGTGGTAAGCTACCAATCTTTATTCCGAATAGATTTGTAGATTTGGAATCCTTTCAATCTCCCCCAATTTGGCAAGAAACTCACCATAGGTTGAAATCCCTTTTATTTCCTTCTCCCCGAGATCATACCTGATTCTCTTAGTCAAGTATCTCAAACATATCTCCTCACTTAAGCCCAGTTTCTTTGATTCTATCTCAGCAATCCTCTCCACATTCTCTAGCCCTACAGATTTTGCCATGCCTAATGCCTGGAGATTTTTGCCGAGATGAACTCCACCATTTACGGCATATATCGCATAGACAAAAGGAAGCCCAGTCTCATATGTCCAAATCTCACCGAGATCAAAAACCCTGTACCCTTTAGGAGTAAAATATCTTAATTTAAGCCCCATATCACCGATTAACATCCCTACATCCACACCGACCAAGAATCTATCATTAGGCTCTCTCTTAATGTAAATAGGAGAGAGTTTATAGAAAATCTCCAGAATTACCCTAAGAAGCCCGGCCGAACTCTGTGATCTTGCATCAACCGCAACGGTTTTGATCTCCTTTATCTCGGATCTCGATATGAGAATGACACTGTCTACCTTTCCATAAGATGAGATCGAAATATTTGGCACAATACTATATGTTCCTCTTTTAAGCAGCTCAGCAACGGGAATAAGCCCTAAGTCCACCCTCTTTTCAAAAAGCATCTTGGATAAATTAGACGGTGGCGTATATGAGACCTCAAAATCATGCTCTACCAGACCCTCCTCTAAAGGAAAAATCAACGGCTTAACATTTAAAAAAGGCACAGAACCAAGTTTAATCAAGACATTTCTCCTATTTGCGGTGACAATTTATGAACTGCCAATACAGCGTTAAAATGTACTTAAATCTCCCTGCCATCTCTTCGGTAAAAATATCCTTTCGTATATTGAAATCGCATAAGAATCCGTCATACCGGCTATAAAATCGCACACAGTGCGTTCAATTGGTTCACTATCTTGAGAATTCTTACCATAAACTTTCCAGAACTCCTCCGGATTATCGCAGAAATATCGGTAAATCTCCTTCATCATCCTTGTGGCTTTAAGGAAATTCTCTCTTATCTTTTCATTCATATAAACGGTATCAAAAAGGTATCTGCGAAGCTCAACTATTGCCTCTTCAATCTCTCTGCTCATAATCACCTTCTTTTCACCGAGCTTTTTGGTCTCAAATATAATATCTATAACCATCCTGTTGATTCTTTCAGAGTTGGTCTTACCAAGAACACTTATACATTCCTTTGGGACATCATCAATCGTAATAATTCCCGCCCTTATTGCGTCATCAAGATCGTGATTAGCATAAGCCACAAGATCGGAGAGCCTTACGACCTGCCCCTCCATAGTTTCAGGACGATATTTCGGATTATCAAGTGGCCCCATACCCTTTGAATGTTTTGAGATTCCGTCCCGCACTTCGTATGTTAGGTTAAGCCCCTGACCGTCTCTTTCGAGAACGTCCACGACTCGAAGGCTGTGTATTACGTGCTTGAATCCGCCCGGAAATATCCCATTAAGCGCCGCCTCACCGGCATGTCCAAACGGCGTATGGCCTAAATCATGTCCCAACGCAATCGCCTCCGTTAGGTCTTCGTTCAGCCGAAGGGCCTTTGAAATCGTTCTTGCAATCTGAGAGACCTCTATTACGTGAGTAAGTCTGGTTCTATAGTGATCCCCCGTTGGGGAGAGAAAAACCTGAGTTTTGTGTTTCAGCCTTCGGAATGATTTTGAGTGTATTATCCTGTCTCTGTCCCTTTGAAATGCAGGACGGATAGGACACGGGTCTTCCGGTTTCACTCTCCCCTTTGTCTCTGAACTCAGAGCCGCAAATGGAGAAAGCACCTTTCTTTCTATCTCCTCAAGCTCTTCTCTTATAGTCAAACTATTACTCCGAATCCGCTTAAATATTTATCCAAGAATGGACATTAGTATACACGAATGGTCACGTTAAGTTTTTATTCGTGTAAGTTCGTGTATAAATTTCATAATCTAATCTCAACTCCCTTCTGCTTCAGAAACTCCTTCGCTTCCATGATAGAATACTCGCCGTAATGGAAAATGGAAGCTACAAGCGCGGCATCAGCCTCTCCAAGGGTCAGCCCATCATAGAGATGGTATAGATTGCCCGCGCCCCCTGAAGCGATTACGGGGACTCCAACAGATCGAGATACAGCCCTCGTAAGCTCTATATCATATCCGGCCTTTGTGCCGTCCATATCCATGCTTGTAAGAAGAATCTCTCCTGCTCCAAGCTCCTCTATCTTCTGCGCCCACTCTACAGTGTCTATTCCGGTAGGATTCCTTCCGCCGTGAGTAAATACCTCCCACTTAGACGGAGAAACCCTTTTTGCATCAATTGCAACCACTATGCACTGGCTTCCAAACCTATCTGCGGCCCTTTTGACAAAATCAGGGTTTTTTACAGCCGCCGTATTTATTGAAACCTTATCGGCTCCCCCAAGGAGGAGTTGTCTTATATCCTCCAGGGTTCTAACCCCACCTCCGACTGTAAGTGGAACAAAGACCTCCCCAGCCGTGCGCTCTACAACATCAATCATTGTTTTTCTTTCTTCAAAAGAGGCGGCGATGTCAAGGAATGTAATCTCATCTGCCCCCTCCATACTATAGTGCTTTGCGATCTCAACCGGATCTCCCGCGTCTTGAAGGTTTAAGAATCTCACTCCCTTTACAACCCTTCCATCTTTTACATCGAGGCATGGAATTATTCTTTTTGCAAGCATTACGAAACCTCTAACTATTTGGCCACGAATTGACACATAATGAGCACGAATGAAAAAGGAAAGATACAGTATACAGAACACAAAATACAGGGAAAAACCTCAAGTCCATGTATCCCTGTATTCTGTCTACTGCTTTCTGTGTTCTTCTATTCATGTAAATTCGTGCCCATTCGTAGCTAATTTAATCACGAAAATCTTTCTATCGCCTCCTTCAGATTAATTTTGCCTGTGTAAATTGACTTACCGAGAATGACACCCGCAAGACCAAACTCCACCAAAGAGGAGAGTTTCTCTATGTCATCCGTAGAAGATATGCCGCCCGATACTACAACTGGAATAGGAGAAGATTTAACAAACCTCTCAACAGAGCTCAGGTTTATCCCGCCCATAGTTCCGTCGCGATCAACGTCTGTGTAAATAACAAGCGAAACACCAGCCGCCTCTATGTCATTAAGAACGGATTCTGTGTCCAAATCTATCACTTCCTTCCATCCTTTTACCGCAATCCTTCCCATTTTTGTGTCAATCCCTACTGCTATCCTTTGAGGAAACCTCATGGACGCTTCGGTTAAAAATTCCCGGTTATAGAACGCCGCCGTGCCAAGTATAATCCTGTTTACACCCGCCTCTAAGTATCTTTCAATCGTTTTAATATTTCTTATCCCGCCCCCCACCTGTACATGAGCCGAAACGGAATTCACAATCCCTCTTATTATATCAAAATTTCTGGGCTCCCCTGAAAACGCCCCATCAAGATCAACGACATGGATTAGCCCGGCTCCGCAATCCTGCCATCGTCTTGATATTTCCAGAGGACTTTCGGAGAAAACCGTTTCGGTTCCCTCTTCCCCCTTAAAAAGCCTCACGCATTTTCCGTTTTTTATGTCAATAGCGGGAATAATAAGCACCTACTTTTACCCCAAAAACTTACTGAGCTTGTCCACAACCTCCTGAACCCCCTCTTTTGCAATCTCATCAGCCGTTACCCACCTTCCCTTTCGTTTAATAAACTTCCCAATCTCAGCAACGTTCTCAAGAAGCGGCTTTTGAGTTTCTGTAAAATATGTCTCCCAGATTACCCCCCCGTTTGCCGTATTTATTAATTGAACCCCAAATGCAACAGATGCAGGAGAGACTATTGATAACTCTGCTCCCTCTCTCTCCTTATACACAAATATATTTCCAATCAAAACGGCATCGGCACCGAGATTTTTACCCGCTTTAATTGCAGCCTCCTCGTATGTCAATCCCGGATTTTTCTTTTCTACATCCTCAAATTCTGAAATCGAATTATCGAGAGAAATTATGCTGACCTTTTTTATTTTGGATAATATCTCATTATGTAAGGCACTGGTCAAAAATCCTTTTTTCCCAGGTGGGATCTCATTTTCAGATGAAAATGGTATCAATGCGATTGCTTTTATATTCATCTTAACGGACCTCTCAGGAATCAGCTCAGGAGCTTTTTCCACATTCTCAATCGGAACGGTACAGGAAATAATGAAAAGGCAAATTAGAGCCGCCAACGGTAGATATAAGTCAATGGATTTCATGACTATAAATATACAGTAATATACGATTAGTTAAAGGACTGGAAGCTCACGAACCGCCCCTACGGCCCTAGTTCTATAAGCGTAATACCCGCCGGAGCATTATATCTAATTGGAGCAAGCGTGAGGCCGAGGCCGTTATTTACATTAATAAACATCGAGCCAAATCTGTATTGATCCGACACATAATTTGTCTCAAAGAGCACCGGAGCCAGCTTTATTCCAAACAGCCAAGGAGCAACCTGTCCGCCGCGGGTGTGTCCGGCAAGAAAGATGTCGTAGTGGTTTTCTGACGCAAATTCAATAAGCCGAGGTGACGGCTGATGTGTGATGAAAACTTTAAGGGCTGATCGATTGATTTGGCTTGCCAGAGCCTTTAATGTCTCTCTACTTGGGTGCTTACTGTATATGTTTGTCACTAAAGTCATATAAACCGTTGATGACCTTATTCTGAGTGGAATGTTTTTATCTTCAAGAATCACTACACCGTGCCCCTTTAGGCTCTGGGTAATCAATTTCGGACTAGACCAGTAGTCGTGGTCGCCAAGACATGCGTATACACCGTGTTTTGACTTAATTCTTCCCATCATCTCCGCGCCAATTTGTATATATTCAGTGCCATAAGTCACGAGGTCGCCTGTAAAAACCACGATCTCCGGCTCAAGTCTGTTAACCGCGTTTATATACCTCTCCATCCTCGACTCTACCGTCCGGTTATCAGCCTGAATGTCGCTTATGTGAACTATTCTAAATCCGCGCAGGTCGTCAGGGAGGTGTGGGATTTTTAATTTAACTTCTACGGTCTTAACAGTCTTTGTATCAAGATATATTTTTGCCGTAACGTAAAACCCAGTCGCACTGGTAATAATTAATACTATACAGGCATGAGCCATGTTCAGTTGAGCAATATGCGATTTATATACAAGAGAAACCAGAAATCTTACGATCTCTAAGCCGAAAAGTAAAATTCCGAGTTGAGAAATAAAAACCAGCCCAAACCAGAACGGATACATAAAAAGATAATCAATGACCTTATTCCCACCTTGCATAGCATAAATAACCCTTTTCACATTGAATAAACTGGCAATTAGACCGAGAATTGGATATATGAATAGATAAATAACAAGAGCAAATACCGTCTACTTTATATAAAATGGTTCCAGCCGGTAACCTGACTTAGCGCGCCTGTTACCCTCCAGCCAACGTATGAGCCTACCAAAACCATAATGGCAGATAAAAAGAGAACGGCTTTTAGAACCCAGGACAATTGGAGCCCCCTTAAATTCCCTTTATATATTATGCCGCAAAATGATAGTGGAATTTGAAAAAAGATAACATGGCATTTTATAATGGAAAGTATGAACTACAAACAAAGTCGCCTCTCTGTAATGCCCCTTACAAAAGAGGAATTTGAGGTTATAGAGGGAAAAGAGTAACAGATGAGCCTTATTGGTAAAAAAATAGAGTTTCTATAAAGCTCTGTTGCAAAGATAATATATAACACGATAGAGGAAGTTTTCTAACCTCA
>PSLL01000020.1:0-15379 GCA_040289575.1 Candidatus Dadabacteria bacterium
CCATACACACAAATATCCATATCTGCTCATCTTCTGCAAGGAGGTTTTGAAATGGGTTCTAAACTCTCTGCTCTGTAGTTTCACCCCTGTCCTCCTTTTCTCCGTATCAGCATCCTAAGGGATATTGCAAACACAGGGATTATAAGGATAAGGAGATTGGCTGCACCTGTCCTAATCCGAACAGACCCGCCAACCACACATCCTCCGCCACCAGAGTCTGTTCGGGGAATCACTGAGCCGCCTGAAGAGAGATTAGGATCGAGCTCTGATACAAACGCATCACTAGGACCCCTTAATGAGGTTTGAAAGGCACCCGTTGTTATCGGAAAATCCAATGATAAAGTCTGGCCAGCCACATATACATCTCCACCTAAACCTATGGCTATAGATAAGACCTGATCACTATTGCTTCCACCAAGATATGTAGACGCAAAGAGGGTTGTTAAGTCTCCGCTTAGTTTTGATATAAATGCATCAAAGACAGGGGTACCGCTAAAGTTGCAATCTCCATCCGTTCCACAAGAGCTATCAAAGGCCCCGATTGTCGTTGGAAAACTCGGGGACTCAGTAAAGCCAGCCACAAACACATCCCCATTGGAGCCTAGGGCTATAGAGCTAGCTGCATTCTCACTACTTCCACCCAGGATAGAGCTATTTGTTTTGGTCTGGGCGATCTTATGTTCATCAGTCTTAGCGACCTTATTTCCCCCACTGCCAAGATATGTAGATGCAAGGAGGGTTGTTAAATCTCCGCTTAGTTTTGATATGAATGCATCTTCAGTACCCTGCAAAGACCTCTGAAAGGCTTCAGGTGTTGTTGGAAAGTCTGATGAGGCGGTAAAGCCAGCCACATATACATCTCCGATTGAGTCTATGACCATGGAACTTGCTCCATCCTCATCGGTTCCACCAAGAAACGTAGATGCAAGAAGGGCTTTTAAATCCGCGCTTAATCTCGATACAAATACATCGTTACCACCACTAAGAGAATTCTGAAAGGCACTATCTGTGGTCGGGAAATCAGAAGATGAAGTCTGGCCAGTTACATATACACTCCCACCCGATAGGGCTATAGAAAAGGCATCGTCAACATCGCCCCCACCTAAATATGTGGATGAAAGAAGGGTTGTTAAATCCCCACTTAGCTTTGATATAAAGGCATCCCCTTTGCCATTACAGGCTCTATCAGTTCCACAAGAGGTCTTAAGAGCACCAATTGTTACGGGAAAATCTGATGATCCAGTCCCACCCGCAACATATACATCCCCACTTGAGTCTATTGCTATGGAATTGGCTTGATCATTACCCTTTCCACCTAGGTATGTGGAGGCAAGAAGGGTTCCTAAATCTCCGCTTAACCTTGAGACAAACGCATCCCCAAGAACGCCTCCATTAAAAGAGGTCTGAAAAGCCCCGGCTGTAGTTGGGAAATCCGGTGACTGGGTGAATCCAGTCAGATATACATCCCCACCGGATATGGCTATGGAAATAGCCTCTTCGTCACTACTTCCACCTAGAAAGGTGGATGAAAGAAGGGTTGTTAAATCCCCACTTAGCTTTGATATAAATATATCTCCAAAACCCAAAGCCCTATTGCCGCCATTAAAAGAAATATCAAAAGCCCCGTCTGTAGTTGGAAAGTCCAGTGATTGAGTTATTCCAGCTACATAGACATTACCATCTGGGTCTATGGCAATAGAGCGCGCCCTATCAAGATGACCTCCACCCAAAAAGGTAGATGCAAGAAGTGGGTCAATAACAAGCACATTCGCTCTGTCATATACTCCTACCTTAAAACCGTATTCATTTCCTTTCACAAAGTATTTAACCTTAACCGGATTCTTCTTTTCACCTATCAGCTGATATGCCACTGGCTTTGTGAATTTGACAGCACCGAGCTTTGTCTTTACCTCTAGCTCTCCATACTCATTCACACATAGAGCCTTACCCTCTGATAGGGACGCTCCTACCGAATTAATCCTTACTCTTATCTCTTCCACATCTGCTCCGGGCTTTACATAAAACAGTTTCTCCACACTATTTCCATAAGCCCTGAGCCTTAGCTCTATTCCTTTATAGACCTCGCCGAGGCTTACAGTATCATATGTCCTGATTTTGCTTCTCCATTTTGACGGTTCATTTCCCCTAAAGTAGCTGACCTTTGTTATCGTCTTTCCCTCTCCATTTATACCCATTACCTTTCCACCCACAATCTCCTCTTTTAGGATCACCCAATTTGCGGATTTGGGATTGAAATCTTTATAACTCGGAAGGGAATAAAAAACTCGTCCATCCCTTGTTACAAACACCGTCCCCCCCCAAACGTATGGGCGTAAAATTCTATGCCCTTGTTAACTTGACCCTGATTGCTTATGAAAGGGATTTGAAGTTTTGTCATCTTTTGGTCTAATCCAGCCTTGCCAACCGTATTCCGCCCTTTAACCTTGTCTAAATGCCTGTTCTCCATCCCGACTTTAGATCGCCCTAAAACGTCTTGTATGCTTTTGCACACCCTGTTAAAAGATAACCCAACTGTCATTAAGACCACACATAGGACTATGATAAATAATTTGGTTTTCATCTCTCTACCCTCTTTGTTTACATCCATAAATTGAGTAAATAGAACGCGGGGCTGGGTACCAATCTATATCCTAAATCCATCAAAGAGTCCGGTTAGGTAGTAAGTAAAGCCCACTCGGAATGTAAAAGGATTTCCCGGTACAAAGTGAATATCCCCAACAGGGGCTGGTTCATCTCTGAGTCGAGATTCGTTGAAGAACTGAGCCTCCTTGTCCTTTGTATTTAAGAGATTTTGGACAACTGTAAAAACCTCGTAGTTTTTGTATCTGTATTTCAAGCCAAGGTCTACACGTGTAAAGCCGTCTACCCTAACATTACCGGTTTCTTCAGCGGGACGTTTTGCGAGGTAGATAATATCAACCCCGCCTTCTAATCCAAAGGGGGTCCGAAATGTAAGCCCGCTCCTAGAGAGGACTGTAGGAGCAAGCGGAATTCTATCACCATTTGTGAACCTGGCATGTGTGAGATTCAAGTCCGCATGAAGGAAAAGCCAGGGAAAAGGGCTAAAACGAGCTTCAAACTCCCCTCCATAGCGCCTCGTGCTGCCGCTAGGTGAGAACGTTCCTTCATCTCCGTTGAAAACGAGTTCGCTCTTTAGGAAGAGATACCAAAACGCTGCAGCAAGGTCAAGACGACCATTCAAAAGCCTTGTGCGTGACCCGATTTCAAACCCTATTGCCCTAGGCAGTGTTGCCTGCGACGGATTAGAGACTACAACTCTGGCATCATTGCTGTGGAAACCGGTACCAAAGTTAAAATAGAATTCTGTATTCTTTATAGGGTTCAGGATTAGATTTGCCTTGTAACTGGTTATATGGTCGGTTTTGTTTCCTTCAATCGGTATTTCCGGGTTGTCATTGCTATTTACATTAAAGCGGTAAATATCCTCCCTTAACCCAAGGACAGTGCGCGCCCAATCGGTCAGATTCAGCTCCAACTGTATAAAAGGACCGAACGAGAGCTCAAAGATATCTACATCATTAACAGTCGCGGTTTGCACACGTCTTGTCTGCTTCCCGAGTATAAGGTGGTTATTGTCAACGCGTATTTGAATCCCTCCTGTGATTAATCCTTCACGCCCGAATAACATAAAAGCCCTATTGTAACGTGTATCGGTACCGTAGAGATAGCGGTTATCCCTCTGTACAATCCCATCTCCATTTATCGGGTCTATTAGGAAGAATGTAAAATCAGAAAAAAGGTCAAGTCTGTAGCGAGTAAAATAAACGGATGATATAAACTGGCTCTTCTCATCCGGGGTCAAAGAATACTGAATAAACACATTATGCCTCTGTGACCTTCCTCCCTCACTTGGGTCAATAGACCCAAACCTATCTATTATCCCCTCTTCAACAGCCCGAAGCGGAATCTGACCCGATGCGTGCCACCTACCGTAATATGTGGAACCCCAGATTTTTAGTTGTGAGTTATCTGTCATATTCCAAGTCATCTTTCCAAACCCATTGATACGCAGTGCATTAATCGGATTTTCGAATGGGCCTTTATCATAGAGAATCTCAAATGCCCCGAAGGTCTCTACATCTCCGTGTGTTGGTGAGAAGAGGGTAAGGTACCTCTGAAGGGATCTAAACCTATCAACAGCATAAAGGCCGGCGCTTCCCTGAACGAAACCCTCTGGGATAGAGTCTTTGGTGATGAGCCTAACCGCTCCGGCGGTATCAAAATCTCCAAACTCCGCAAAATATGGCCCCTTGTAAACCTCTACTGTTTGAATGGTCTCCGGGATAACAAAATGCAGGTCGGCATAACCCTGACCGTGGGCGTGGCTCCTCATATTTATAGGAAGCTGGTCTACAAACAGGGCGATATCCGTTCCATGGTCAGCATCAAAACCACGAAGGAAAAACTGATCGGCCTTTCCCCCAGCTTGGTGCTGGACGGTAACCAACCCAGGTACCACCCGGAGGAGATCGCTTGGCTCCTTAATTATGGGTAGGAGCTCAAAGTCCTTTTCCCTTACCTCCTTGGATGAAGCGGCTGTCACAGGCTTAGTCTCGATAACAGTAATCTCTTTGAGTCTTTTGGTTTTTTGGGTCTCCTCGATCTTCGGTTTGGAGCCTGGTGTAGTCTCCTGAGACTCTTGTTGAGGGGGAGATTGCTCATGTTTCAGATCTTCAGCTTGATTGATTTGTGTTTGATTTCTTCCATCTAGGCTCAATTGTCCATCTTTTGCCAGTTCAATAGCAGACCCTTTGGTCTCAGAATTAGAATCCTGGGTATACCCATGTAGCCGGGATTTCCATTGAGACATATGATGAAAGACCTCAGATAGATATACAAGACCTTGTTCCTCTTTTAGCCTTTCCGATTGAGTGGTTTGATTCCCGTTCTTCTTTTCTGCGCTTACTTGTCCATCCTCTTCTGGTTGGGCAATAAGGGGACAGCAAAGTACGATAACAGTTACAGCGAAGGAATAAAAAAAATAGCCCGATCCTTAGCCTTATAAATTTGTCATTACAACTCATATCCTCATCATCCTCCTGGCCGCATTTTTTAAAGGTAATATCGGCATATGATTTTTTTTATCTTATATCATATAAGTATACAAATAACAATATAGTATTTATGATTGCAGAGTATCTAGGTAAAAATTGAAAAATCTAATTTTTAATCAATCATAGAAAATGGAGCAGGCAATGGAATGGATAGGATAGCAGGATATAGGTATAGGGTGATACTAAAGCCAATACAATTGCCCATTCCATACAGGAACTCTAAATTAGGCTTATGCGACATCATCACCCTCATAATTAAGGACGGGCGACGAGGCTGAGGGGAGGTTAAAAAGGATGAGTTAATAACCCAAACCCGATATACAAGTCACCCGCCCTATAAAATCCTCTATTTAATATTGCCATTTAAGCCGTTAGGGAAAAAGCCACCTGGTTGCTTGTTAGAATTCAAATAGACGATATCGAGTACCTGATCTGTACTCCGTGCAAATGCGATACCATTTGAATCTGCAGGCACTATATTGGCATTGCCATTAGCCATACCATTATCTGTAACTGGTTGGTCTTGATCCCCGTCCCCGTCAAGGCTGTCACGTGCATCTGAAATATTGGTGGAAGTGGTGATAAGGCTGGGATTACCCATACGGCCAAGTGCAAATATTACTGTGCGAATGTTGGAGGCATGATAGGCTTCAACTGCTAGAATGCCCGCAGCGGCTAATAGAATGTTTTTATCCGTTATTAACGGGGCTGCTCCATGATAGGCTGTTACACCCACATCCTCAAATACGAATGCCCCCAATAAGAAATTCAGTTCACTCGCAAATGGGTCAAATCCAATTGTATTGAAGGCATCTGTAAAGTCTATATCTGGAGCGGGCACGGCTGTCCTCCCTAGGGCAGACCTTAGGAATCTAACATGAGCGAGTTCGTCCGCAGCGATTTCATTTGCATACTGCACAATCAGTCCATTAGGATCAAATGGTACCTGACTACCTCCCTTAACTGTCCCTGCTCCTGATCCACGATCTGTATCGCCTAGCTTCTGACCGATAGAACGGAGATAAAATTCAGCCTCTAGGTACTCGAGATTTAAAGCGAAGTTAAGAATATCAGGATCTATATTTTTATTAGCCGCATGACCATTGTCGTTATCATTACATGCGGTGATTATGCTACCAGCAAATATACCTGCGCTAGCCAGTCCTACGCCCTGTATCATACCGCGACGACTAATCAGCCTCGACATAATGCCCTCATGTGATTCTGCTTCAATCAATTTGTTTCCTGCTCTAGATTGAACCTCGTTAATCAAATTCCTTAGCAGATTCTGACGCTTAAAATTCAATCCCAACATTGCTTGATCCTCCTTGTTAATCTAAGCATATAATTTATAAATTCGTATACTTAATGTATATATGATTTTTATATTTATATATACGAATAGGGTATATCGTTTGGATGAGTATTGTCAATCAATATTTTCCTAACCTTGGATGTAGCTTAGATAGACAAAGGTTAATAAAGAACCCCTTTTATTGAATAACTTGACCCCGATCCTTTGGGGTTTTATATTTAACCAAATACAATGAAAAAAAGTGAGGCTATAATAATGAAAGGAAAGCACAAGCATAGACATAAACACAGCCATCAACATACCCATATACATGACCATGAGCATTCACACGGAGGCAAAACACATAAGCATGAGCATATCCATGAACATGAACACTCACGCAAAGGGAATCCAGATGTACATGACCATAAACATACAGGAGAACACGGCTCACATGATCATGAGCATCAGGGTCATAAATCGGAAAGGCAAAACCACTCTCATTAAAACCTCGTGAAATCTATTACATAAGGCGAATGTAAGATTAATGTAAGATTGATGTTCGCCTCTTAACTCTCTCTAGAACATCAAAACTCTAAATTTCAATAAAAAATCCATCCCCAAAAAGGATCAACTATCCTCACGAATATTACTACCCCAGCGCTCTTCTATATGGCGGACCTTCCATAAGAGGACAGAACCACCCCATGTAACAAGAAACATGCCGACAATCCCATATCCCAGTATCTCGAAGTCGAGTTTTCCTAAGAAGTTGAAAAATGGTCCCCCGAATTTTAGCTTATCGCTCAGTACCTGGAGCAGTTCGATTGTACCTATAATAAGGGCTACTGCAACCGATAGACCCGTGGTTGTGATATTATAGTAAATCTTACGCAATGGATTAGAGAACGCCCATCTATAAGCCTTTGACATAAATGCACCATCTGCTGTATCCATCATTGACATACCTGCTGCAAAGAGTATTGGGAACGAGATGATAGCTAAAAAGGGAATCCTTCCTGTCGCCACACCAGCAGTTATGGCAAGCAATCCAATCTCCGAAGCGGTATCAAAGCCCAAACCAAAGAGTAAACCGAGTGGATACATCCGCCAACTGTGATTGATGAATCTCTGAAATCTGCCACCGAATATTCGGTTGAGCAAACCGCGCTGGCCAAGCAGCTCTTCTAAGTGCTCTCTTCTGTAAGTACCATTTTTAAAATCCTGCCAGACCTTGATGATGTCTATAAGAACTAGAAGATTGAGGGTTCCGATGAGCCATAGAAATAGACCTGAAACACTGGCGCCGATTATGCTCCCATAGCTTTGAAATTTGGGAATCTCCGATTCGACCGCCTTGGCCGCTACGGCCAGACCCAATGCCAGACCAAATACAATTGTTGAGTGGCCCAGAGAGAAGAAGAATCCCACGCCCAGGGGTTTTTGCCCTTCTGAAGCAGAAACCGTGTCGTATCGTCAATAGCCGAAATATGATCGGCATCAAAGGCATGACGCAGACCGAAGATATAGGCAAGGGCCCCGAGACCAGCCATTGCTGGGTAATGTGGCGCATAAATCAGGAACAAACCCCATCCTATGATATGGAGAAGTCCGACAAAGCCAAAGAAGCCAAACAAGCGAATCAGTTCACTGCTGGTAAATGGAGAATTTCGGCGCTCTGTCTCAGCTTGTAAGGTCATATATTGTCGTTTCATTTTATGACACTAAATTATCCAGAGGACATAGTAAACGTATAATTCTACTCTATTTTTAAAAAGCATAAAAATATTAAATCCATAGTACTAAAATATACGAGTAGAACATGTATCTTAGATGAATACAAATAGAAAATCTTATAAGGTTAAGAGTCCTTAGATACCCTCGCCCGAAGTAGTTCTGGCAAGCTGGCCGTGCTTGACCCCCTTGGTACCAATTAATTTATCGGCAAATTTCTTTATCTCGGAACTTTTTCCCCTAACAACAATAGCTTCTAAACAGTTATCGTGGTCTAAATGCACATGGAGAGCAGAATTGATCATACTGCTATGCATGTGCTGCAGGTCTGTCAGTTTATCCATAAGTTCCCGAATATGATGGTTATATACAATAGTTACAACACCTACAGTCTCTTTATCGCTCTCCCACTCAGTTTCAGTGATGTAATTTCGAATAAGGTCCCGAATGGCTTCAGAGCGATTGACATAGCCTTTTTCTTCTATGATCTTATCAAACCTCTCAATAAGGTCTGAGCTAATCGAGATCCCCAATCGAATCAAATCACCCATGACTCTATATTATAGACAGCATTCTAAAAACTCTCAATATCTAAGATGAGATAAATCGAAACCATAAAAACTTGACATAACACTTATCCCCTAATCATACTATTTAGTGTTCCTAATTCCCCACTAAAAGGAAAATAGACCTATATTATTAAATGAAGAAAATAATTCTATTAATCCCTTTCTTTGGGATTCTCTTTATATGCATAAGTGTAAAAGTATATTCAAAGCAATCTGCTAATAATGTATATCATCTCAATCTTCCACTCGGACTCGATGAATTTGCCATTGAAATTCCCAAAGACAACCCAATTACAAAAGAGAAAATCGCATTAGGGAAAGAACTCTACTTCGATCCGAGGCTTTCGGCAGATGGAACCATCTCCTGCGCCTCATGTCATAATCCAAAACTCGCTTTTACAGACGGACTACCCGCTTCAGTTGGAATAAAGGGGCAGATGGGGAGAAGGAGCGCGCCCACAATTATAAACAGAGTCTTCGGCAAGGTTCAATTTTGGGATGGAAGAGCCTCATCGCTTGAGGAGCAGGCAAAAGTCCCAATGATAAACCCAACCGAGATGGGAAACAGAGACTACGACGAGGTAGTAAGGCGGCTGAGAAATATTAAGGGGTATAGAGAAGGGTTCAAAAAGGCTTTCGGCACAGAAGAATTTACGATTGAACATGTTGCAGAAGCCATAGCATCCTTTGAAAGAACCGTGGTTTCGGGAGACTCTCCATTTGATAAATTTGAATCGGGCGGAGATGAAAAAGCCATATCCGAGTCGGCAAAAAGAGGGCTCGAAATATTCCACGACAAGGGCAGATGCACTGAATGCCATGCCGGTTTTAATTTCACAGATGAAAGGTTCCACAACACCGGCGTAGGAATGAATAAGCCCAATCCGGATTTGGGAAGATATGAGATAACAAAGAAGGAAGAGGATAGAGGCGCGTTTAAAACCCCGACACTAAGAGAGATAGCCCGTACAGGCCCTTATATGCACGATGGAAGCCTCGAGACCCTTGATGAAGTAGTCGAATTCTATAATAAGGGCGGGATTAAAAACCCGAATCTGGATAAAGAGATGAAGCCGCTTAACCTGACTGAAGAAGAGAAAAGAGATTTGGTAGAGTTTCTAAAAACATTAAACGGCGAGGGATGGCAAGAGATTACAATTCCTGCAAAACTCCCCCAATGAGTTCGATTTACACAACCCAGTTATAATATCCCTATGATTTGTAAACCTATAGACCAAACTAAAATAGAATCTAAAGATGAAACTAAATGTAGGTCGCTAATCGGTTTCCAATTCTCGTCCTAATGTCCACGCCGGAGGATCGCTTGCCGGAAAAAAATCCCTCCCGGCGATTGTCACAATGTCCTCTTCACCTTCATTGGGTGTTTTATTATCTTCGACGGCGGATCCCCGAGCGACCACTGTCGGATGCGCCGCCATAATCCCCCGTCCACTAAAATCTCCCTTTTGGCTCATGATCAATCCCCTATCTCAGTCCAAATTTCCAGATTATCCGATAAAAAAATATTGCTTCACTTGATTTTTAAAACTAGAGCCCCCTCTTACGTGCCGGGACACCCAGTGCAACAACGAATATTGTACCCTTTCCCTTAGCATGTGGAGAGAAAAACTCTGTGACATCGTCGTCATAAAATGTAAGCCCGGTTGCACCAAGATTTAGTGCATAAGCACCGAGATAGAGCCTTCCCCCTATAATCCCTGATTCAATCTGGACGGCGCGGTAACCGCGATTGCCGAACTGCTCAAGTATGCGGTTTAAGTCAGACATAAAAAACACCACTGCGCTTGCGTCCCGTCCGAGAGATTGCTCAAGTGTGAGATAACCAGATGCCTGACGGAAAGAGCCCTCTTTAAGAAGCTCAAGCGCTTTTTCTTCTCGATGAAAGAAATACGACCCCGAAGGAATTTCATCAACCGCATTGATTATAATGTACACATCGTTTAGACTCACTTCCACAGGTTCTAAAAAGTCGGCGGGGACGCCTCGTGTCGCACAGCCAAGTATGGTCGAGAGTTGTTGAAAGGTTATCGAATGATGAGAAAACATTCTCGTCGATCCTCTTCGCGCAATCACCTCTTGAACAGTATCTCTTGGCATTCCCTCTACAGGAATCTCTTTTAAATAAAATAGCCTTCCTTCGGGCTTAGGAATTTCAAAATGCGAGATTCTACCGCGCCAATTTATAACCTCCTCCTTACTTTTAAGTGAAGAAGCAGAATGCATCTTTCGAATCGCGGGATAATCAACCTTCTCTTTTGAAAGAGGAAGAGTTTTAAGATTGAGCGCGGGTATTTTATGGGGCGGCTCAGGAGGCGGAGCCGTGTTCCTTCCAATAGGGACTAAGCATAGGCTCAATTCACCCTCACCATCAATTCCAAGAAGGCTATTTACCTCATCATCTATAAAGCCCGCGACGATTTTTGCCGGCATATCGGATGCGGTGGAAATGGCAAGTGTATTTGCAATTATAGTTCCCGCATCCCAGAAATGATAACGGTATGAGCGGGATTGATATTTCCACGAACTCCGCCATGTAATCGCCGTATAAACCAGAATAACGGGAGCCTCACCGATGGATTTCTCATTGCCTGAGGCGTTTAAAATGACGCCGCGCCAGTCGCCTTTCCTGAGATTCTTCAGCGTAAAATCGCGGGAGCTGAAATGATAAACTCCGGCTTCTAAATCGGGCAAATCCCTACACACGACATAAACCTCAATCGGATATAGGGCGCCTGCGCAGGGTGCAGCGCGAAAATCAATCTTAACTCCGCCGGAAAAAGTTCTCTTTCGTATGACTCCTGCGGAGTAAAAAAGTATATTTGCTAATTCCACAAGACTCGGTATTGATTCTATTTGTGAATCCTCTAATACAGTTGAGATGGCCTCAATCATAGAGGTCTTTAAATCAGGAAAATTTCTGGGGAGCGAGATAGATTCCGCATCTGGATAAATCTTGTAAGGGGAGGGTTGATTTTCCCAGTCGAGATAATGAGGATTTGTACGGACACTCATATAAGAATGCTTGGTCGCGTTATGATACCTCCAAGCCTCCTCAATATTACGGTTTTCCATAAGACCCTCCGACTTCTTTACTCTCCTCTGTATTGATAGAGTTTGAATTCATCTATTAACACCTTTTAATCTCCGACTTTATAAGATAAAAACCTTTATCCAAATACTAAAAATAGGATAGCACAAATGTAGGTTGACAGTCGGGAGAAAAATTTCTCCTTGACAAGGGTATATTTTCTTGAGGCAATAAAACGGAAAAAATTCGTACATAACAAGTTATAATAAAGGAGAAACACTATGTCAAAAATTAATGAAATTGCCCCTGATGTTTACCGAATCTCGATACACAAAATAGGTCAGAGGCCTTTTTCAAAAAAACGAGAAAGGAGATAACCAATGGAAACTCAACAACCACCCGGAATGACGGACATCACTATTCGTCCGCTTCAAGAGAGTGATCTCCCCACCGCCGACCGCATCTTCCGGTTAGCCTTTGGTACTTTCCTAGGGCTTCCTGACCCGATGATGTTCTTCGGCGATGCGGACTACGTCAGGACGCGCTGGCTGGCTGATCCGTCCGCCGCCTTTGGGGCCGAGATTGGAGGTGAGCTTGTCGGTTCCAACTTTGCAACCAACTGGGGCAGTGTGGGGTTCTTTGGACCGTTAACGATACGTCCAGACCTCTGGGACCGAGGCATCGCCAAGCACCTGATGGAGCCGATAATGGGGCTTTTCTCCAATTGGGGAACCAAGCATATAGGTCTATTCACCTTTGCCCAAAGTCCAAAGCATATACACCTATATCATAAGTTTGGCTTCTGGCCGCGTTTTCTCACCAAGGTCATGTCGAAGCCCATCGAGCAAAGAGCAGGTGTGCCTCAATGGTCGAGATATTCTGAGATGCCGGAGAGCAAACGAGAAGGATGCCTCAATGCCTGCTATGAACTGACCGACACAATCTACAAAGGGCTAAATGTAGAGCGGGAAATCCGGGCTGTCTATACCCAAGGACTCGGCGACACTGTGCTAATCTGGGACAACTCTAAACTGGTCGGTCTTGCTGTCTGTCACTGGGGAGCGGACACCGAGGCCGGGAGCGGTGCGTGCTATGTCAAATTCGGAGCCGTGCGGCCGGGATCAAATGCAGAGCGGGTTTTTGATCGGCTTTTGGATGCCTGTGAGGCACTGGCCCTCTCGAAGGGTATGTCACGTCTCGTTGCCGGGGTCAATACGGGTCGCCATAAGGCTTATCACAAGATGATAGCGCGGGGCTTCCATGCCGACATGCAGGGAGTCGCGATGCACAGACCCAATAAGTCCGGTTATAATCGTCCTAATGTCTACATCATTGATGATTGGCGCTAACATGAAATAGACTGTGCCGTAGCATATCCAAGTGTTGAAATTCTATGTAATCAATGTAACTTTCTACAAAGAAAAAAATCGTATCGAATAAATACCGAGATGGAATTCAATTACGAAAATCTATGCCGCTCATGGAAATGGAAGATTCCCAACTACTACAATATTGGTCGCGACTGTACGGACAAACACGCAAAAAGAGAATCACACAGGAATAAGGTCGCTTTGTACTGGGAAAATGAAGAGGGCGAAACCAGAAGGTTTACATTCGCCGAACTTGCAAGCATTACAAACCGGCTAGGAAACGCTCTTCTCTCACTTGGATTTCAAAAAGGCGATCGTCTCCTCATACGCCTCCCCAACATTCCAGAGTTTCCTCTCACTTTCTTAGGAGCTATAAAGATCGGTGCCGTCCCAATCCCAACGAGCACTATGCTCACGTCTGAAGAGGTTGGCTATTTACTTGATGATAGCAGGGCAAAGGGGGTGGTCTCTACATCCGAATTATACGAGGCCTTGGAAATAAACCGGGGACGGCACAGGGAATTTAAATATGTGCTTATAATCGGAAATCCCACTCCTTCGGGATGTATAGATTTCCCGGATTTGATAAACAAAAGCCCTGAGAATCTAGATGTCCCTGAAACAAAAGCCGATGACATAGCCTATATATGCTACACATCCGGCACAACAGGCTTTCCAAAGGGCGTGGTTCATGCACAACGCGCCCTTATCGGACATGACCCCGCCGCTACTTACTGGCAATCTCTAAAGCCCGATGATATTGTTATGCACGCGGGAAAATTAAATTGGACATATACGCTGGGCACGGGGTGTCTTGACCCTTGGCGTCACGGCTGCACAACTGTAATCTACGGGGGGGAGCATAATCCAAAGAAATTCTTTGAGCTGATTTCTAAATACCGTGTGAATGTATTTATGGCCGTGCCTACGGTTTATCGTCAGATGATCCGTATATCGGATGAAATTGACATTGATCTCTCAAGCCTCCGCCATGCCCTTAGCGCAGGCGAGCATCTAAGCGAAGAGCTATTTCTTTCTTGGAAAAACAAATTGGGAATAAAACTCTACGATGGGCTTGGAATGAGTGAGTTTAGTTATTATCTCTCAAACATGCCCGGGATGCCTATAAAGCCCGGCTCGCCCGGAAAACCTCAGCCGGGGCATAGCTCCACACTATTTGATGAAGATGGAAAAGAGGTTGGTGTGGGAGAGATTGGAGTCTTGGCTACTCCTAAAGACGACCCCGGAATTATGCTTAGATACTGGCAAAGACCCCAAGAAACCGAAATGATGTTTCGTGGAAATTGGTTTATAAGCGGCGATTTCTTCTATAGAGATGAAGATGGGTATTTCTGGATTGTGGGAAGAGAAGACGACATAATAACAACGTTTGGGTATCGCGTCTCGCCATTTGAAGTAGAAAGGGTTCTCTCCGAGCATCCGGCGATTAGTGAGTGCGCGGTAACCGGGACAAACCTTGGAGAGGATAAAACTATTACAACTGCATTCGTCGTTCTTAAAGAAAGAAATGAATCAGAAAAACTAAAGCAGGAGCTTTTGGACTACACACATAAGCGTCTTGCCAGATACAAATGCCCTAGAGAGATAATCTTCCTTGAATCGCTTCCTAAGACCGCAAATGGAAAGATTAGGCGGAAGGTGCTGAGGGAAGGCTACTAGGCTTGCCAGTTATCTAGCGTCAAACCATAACCCAGTGCTTGAATGCGTTTGTAGTGAGATAAATTTCCAGTTACTAAGGTTAAGCCATGCCGCAAAGCAATGGTGGCAATCATCGGATCAGCGCGACCAATCGGTTGTCCTATTCGTTCTAAGTCCGCGTAGATTCGTCCGGCCAGCTCGGAGCTACGCAGATCCAGCGCCAGTAGCTTTACGCTTGAAAGCCCAGCTAGAAACCGCTGAATGCGATCCTCACGTTGAAGTTTGTGGAAACCTTTGACGATTTCCATAACGGTGATAGTAGATATAGTATAGTGACCGAAGGCAGCGCGGTAAGCAGTGGCCTTAACTACTACGTTCTGGTTAATGCCTTTCAGAATCTCAGAAAAAATATCCGTGTCGAGTAATGAATTATCCACCGGGTTGCCTCAGCGGATGCTCTTCACGAGCCCTCATTGCTAATTCAATGACCTGGTCTATTAACTCTGGTTCATGAGCAAACATTCCCAGAAAGGGATCATTCACCGCCTCAACCACTGCCAGTTGCTCGAGCATCTCTTTAATCAACTGCTCCAGAGTGCAGTGGCGGG
>PSLL01000020.1:15389-17860 GCA_040289575.1 Candidatus Dadabacteria bacterium
CTCTGCCAGCCGGCGGGCACGCTCAAGCGTCTTTTCGTCAAGTTGGAGTTCAATTTTTTTCCATTATACTTTCCTCTTCAAGTCTTTTACTCATCATGGATCCATTTTACTCAAGACTCGTCCTCACGTCTATTTCTTTTATTTCCCAAGCCATGCCCTAAGACGACATCTCGGTAACCAGAAACGGAAACTCTTCAGTCACATCCACGCGAACAAAGAACTTCTCGATGACATCGGTGTTACGGTTTGTGAAAGAAAAGATGACCTCAACAATTTTACGTGTACTACTTAGGGGTGAGGGATGAACTTCCACTCTTCGGCAGCCGTTGCATAGATTGCCGGATAGCGAACTACTAAATAGTTTAGAGCGCGATGTTCATCGGTTGCTCCTGCATTATCAGCCATCTGTATAATCCTCATAAAAAGTTCCTCTGCCGCTGGTGTAAACTCCTTTACGGCAATTTCTTTTGGCCTCGGAATAGATTTGATTAGAGAATCAATGTCGAATGAATACATCTGATCAAACGCGACAATGGGAACCATAAGCCCATTACACATCTCAGGCGGCGCGATCGGTCCCCTCATGCCGATAACTACATCAACATCTGTGGGGCGCGGAGCAGAACGTAGGGCCTCTACCAAAAGATCGAAGTCGGCGGGGTCGCGCGGCACCAAGATGTAGGTTTCCAAACCCTCAATGGTAAGCACCCAACATAGCTGGCGCACCAGGTAGCGGTTATGCCGCTCAGATAGAACCTTGTGAAGCGCCTGCCTGTCTGTAAGCCCGGCTGTATCTCCTCGTCCGGTAGCCTGTGCAAATTCCTTCTCCACCGATAGGCGCGGAAAACGCGCTTCAACCCTGCCCAGTGCATAAACATATGAAGTGGGTGTAGAACTGGCTCCGCTTGCACAAGTAGGACAATTCCCCTCATCGTTCTGGGGCGAGATGGTCGTTTTTGTACGACCATTGCCAGGAGACGGTGCAATTGCCGGCGTGTCTTTTACATTTACAGTTTGATCTCCTGACTGTTCTTTTACTTCATTATTTTGTTCCATAATATCTCTCCTCCTTTTGTGGATTTTACGATTTTGAACGCTTGCCGGAGAAAACTATCCATCCGTTGAGTGCCGCAGCACGGCGCTCGCATTCGCCGCATGACCTGATTCCGACTGCGGATATGGCTCGCTTGATGGCATCGCCCAGACCAATGTCTTTATCGGTAATAAACCCTGGAAGGCGCACTCGGTAAGACCGGTTTTTTCTTGGCTCATCTTTTTTCATGCTACCACCTCCTCAAATTAACTCTCATAACCTAATAAGATGGCCATCTAACCGTTAGCCAACAGTTGTATTTGGCAAGTAAGGAAGCGGAAAAGTCGGCCACACGGTATCGACCATGTATGAAATGAACCCTGACTGCAAACATATTGACAACATAGCTGTTCACCAAAAATACATCCTGGGTCGCAAACGTAACCACATTCCCATTGATAAGCGCCGCATTGGCGTCGCCCACTTATACAGGGTCCGCGGTACTGAGGTTTAACAACCGCTTCGCCTCTTGCAATGACACCTTCTGACGCCATTGCATAGCGTTTGATTGATTTGTAAAGAGAAGCTTCCGCAGTGAATCCTGGTATGTTCATGATCTTTTCCTCCTTTTTAAAAGTATTTTTATCAGACCAGGAAGATTAAACATAAATATCTTTTCATCACGAACGAGCCTTCATTCCTTGATACGCTCCCCAAGCATCCAGCAATGGGGGAACCACCGAGTTTCGCCGCACTAGAGAGGCTTGAGTGACAGCGAGTTTTATTCGAGCGGCATTTGCATTTGGAAACTCCGACCACAAGAGCGCGATGGCACCTGTTACAAAAGGGGCAGCGGCACTGGTTCCCCCGAATGTGAGCGGTTTACCCTCGGCTCCAAGGCTCGTAACACTCTCCCCGGGCGCGCTCAAACCTCATCTTCCAATAGAACTTCCCAAATTCGAGTAACTAATTGGTCTACCCCGAAGGTCGCAGGCAACAACGGGAATGACCCACGGATGGCGGGTAATTGCGGAACTTCCTACGGTTCCCTGCCGCCGCAACAACTACAACACCGCGTCTTGCGGCATAATCCAAAGCTTGTTCCAATTCGCGTTCACCCTTGGTTGATGGTTGTGCAAGCGCTGCGCTCAAGTTTATCACATGTGCACCTGCATTAATACAATCAATGATCGCCCCCGAGAGTTCTTCGGGAGTTGTACTCGGCATAGATTCAACGCGCTCGCTCCGGGCCTGTCCATTTCCCGATGATGTCTCTGGAAAAATTGGACGCATAAGTAGTGTGCATTTGGGACATATTGCTGGGGCGGGGGAATTTCTCTTGGCACACAAAATACCTGCTACAAATGTCCCATGCATACAGGCGGCACTGCTTGATTGAGCGCATGTGCCGGGAAGTTTTCCGGGAATCTCACGTATA
>PSLL01000020.1:17931-33244 GCA_040289575.1 Candidatus Dadabacteria bacterium
ATCTATTAACCCGACCATAACTTCGGGTCTACCGCTTGTGAGTTCCATTAACGGTGTGAGATTGACCAAATCTAAATGGTTCATGGCACTGGATTCCTATTTCAACCCGGTGATTCCAAAATAGAAACACTTCAACCAAGGAGGAGATGATTTTTCTATGGTTGATTTTGTTAGTTTAGTGAAGTAAAAATATAAGGATTCTGGAAAGTGGTATTAAAAACTCTTTGGCGATTCCAGATAAAGTAGGTTATCCTACTTCAGCATCACCCATTATTTTATCCTCCTGGTCTGATTATAGAGCAGTTAATATATGGTGTCAAGCAAAATTTCTATGAAGGAAAATTGTAACACTCTACCTCCTATTGTTTATAGGAGTTGATTTCTCGTATAACGATATTATAATCTCGTATAACAAAACTACCGAGAGTAAACAAAATGGGGGTAACGGTTAAAGTAGGCCCAAAATATCAGGTTGTTATCCCTAAGGAGCTCAGAAAAAAGCTTAGGATAAAGCCAAAAGATAAAGTTTTAGTAGAGGAAATAGAAGGAATGGTAATTGTGATTCCTAAACCCAAATCTTTCACCGGTTTTCTTAAAGGATTAGGTAAAGAGGTCTGGGAAGGAGAGGATACGACAGACTACGTAAAGGGAGAGAGAAGGTCTTGAGACTAGAGGATCAACTAATCCGCAAACGCCTTAACCACATTCTTCATCACTTCGACATTGCTCTGTTTGCCGACAGGGCTCGGCACGATTATAGGAAGCCGAAGACCTGCGGCTCTGAAGGCTTCGAGTTTTTCCCGACACCTCTCTGCTGGCCCCAAGAGCGCCACGGCATCTAATAATTCATCCGAGAACGCGTCTACCGGATTCGCGCCGGATTTTATCTTTTCAACAACATCCCCAAATCCAACGTTCTTAATCATACGCTGATAAAATGGAAGCCTCGCGTATCCCGCAAGCCCACGCTTTGCGGCTTTGCGCGCGGATTCGAGATCATCTGAAATAAAACATGGAATCCCATTTGTGCTATCTATATTATCAGAAAATCGTCCGGCTTTTTGTGCGCCTCTGCGCATTGCATGGATTAGTTTCATAATATACTCTGGAGTTGCAAGATAAGACATAAGACCGTCGGCTATCTCTCCCGCGAGTTCTGCCGTTTTTTCCGTTAGCGCCGCAATATATACTGGGAAAGGCTTTAGCTCTCTTTTTACGGTAAGAGCCGATGAGGTTCCATCGGCAAATGACCTTACCGCCGCAACGTATTTGCGCATCTCTTCAATTGGGTCTTTCATATCAATCCCAAAACGGTCATTTACGGGTTTGTGGCTAACACCAAGTCCGAGCACCATACGTCCGCCAGAGACCTCCTGAACCGTAAGGGCTTCAGCGGCACACATCACGGGCTGACGCATATAAATATTCGCAATCCATGTGCCGACATTTATCTTTGATGTTACCTCAGCAAAGACCTGTGCATTTGAAATAGAGCTATAGGGCGGAACCTCAGGAGAAAATATAGCCTCAAATCCCCCGGCTTCGGCTTCTCGCGCAAGGGCGCGGAGGTCTTCAACGCTACATCCCCACACAGGTGAAACAGTTGCGATGCGTCTCATCTGGTTTCTCCTTAGGAAACTAATATTTTGTTTAGCCACAAATTACACGAATTGGCGCGAATGAAATAATCAGTCATACAGAACATAGAATACAGGATAGACGGGTTTGAAGTTCTTTCCCTGTATTCTGTCTACTGCATACTGTTTTTCTGTTCGCATCTATTCGTGTTCATTCGTGGCAAATACAGTTTTAATATTGATTAATCACGTCTCTGTAATAATCAGGGCGAAGAACCGACTCATCTCGGTTCTTTAAAACCTCTCGTATTTCTTGTAAAACCCTTTCTCTGTCCTCCGGGAATTTTGCCTTAATAGGAAGATAGTTAGATATATGGTTTGAAAAGAAATACCCGTCTGTGAGGTTTGTGTTTTCAACTATAATCTCAAGCTCCTTTATCATCTGGAACTTATCGGGGGGTTGAAACCTCCCTTCTAGCCATTCCTGATATATTGGAGCGCCGGGGCGAATCTGAAGCGAAAGTGCCCCTACGTATTCCGGATCAGTATCCGTAAGCAGCCTTCCGGTTGATTCTGCGTGCTCAAGGCTTCTATCCACCCCGCCGATGCCAAGGAGCACCATAGCCGAGTTTTTAATTCCCGCTTCTTTTAGCATCCTGCACGCCCTTACAGTCTGCTCGTAGTCGGCTCCCTTTTTGATTCTTTTAAGAACGACCTCATCCCCGCTTTCAAACCCGATATAGACCATCTGAAGACCGAGTTGTCTAAGAACCTTTAGATTCTCAATCCCCTTTCTTAGAATATCTCCAATGTTTGCATACATATTAATCCGCTCTACGTGAGGACACTTTTTATTCAGATACTCCATAATCTCCACGAGTCTCTTTTGAGGAATCACAAGGGCATTTCCATCGGCAATGAAGACCCGATCAAAGTCATAATTCTCCGAAGCCTCATCAATAATCGCCTTAATCTCATCCATCGGGCGTATGCGGAATCTCTGGGTTTCCTTTCGGTACATCGCGCAGTACGTACATTCATTGTGAGAGCAGCCGATGGTTGCCTGAAGTATAAAACTCTTTGCCTCGCTGGGGGGTCTAAAAAGCGGCATCGAATATTCAATCATTTACTCTAACGCAAGAAATCCGATAATTCAAGTAACACAAAGAACCTTAAGAGGCCACTCACTGTGAAAATCCGCTTTACAAAGAGAAATAATTTGTTATAATCGAGTCCCCATGGAAGAACATGATAAAGAAGGCGCAATCTACATAGTGGCTATTATTGGCCTTGTTGCTTCAATCCTAATTCTTGTATCCCTTACGCACGTTCTATATTAAATTGATGTGGAGACGAGCCCTAGTGTTTGCTCCATAACAGAACGGATATTGGGCGAATTCTGTATCTGCTTATATGATGCCCTGATGAGAGTCTCCCCTATTCCGATACCCAATTTATAATGTGCTTTATAATGTCCTCTTTGTCTATGTCAGCTCCGGTATTGTCTTTAAAAATAAATCCATTCTCTGATCTCAGGCATGTAATTCTAATGAGCTGTCTTGCCTTTGTGAGAATCTGCCCCCCGGTTCCCCCTGGTGGTTGCTTTTTCTGACCCAAGACCAGAATCCCATTTGGTACTTCATCAAGAAAAACAGCAAACCTCTCAGGTCCTATAATGCAGAAGCCCGCCCTCTTTCCGGGGAGATTGAGGAACAAGGTCAAGAGTTCTCCAGTAAGCCTGTATGCGGAAATTACCCTTTTGCCTGAGCCTTCATTGTACGCGTTTGCTCCTAATTCTGCCAGGCTAAAGAATTCATCCATAGCCTCCCGAGCCTCATAGACTTCATCCACGCTATCTACGCATTCCCCGCGCTCACGCCTTTTCTCTCTTTCCATAGCTATGTTCATTATCTCTTTCCGAAGATTTGCCACTGCTTGCCTCCTATCTGATTTTCGCCCTATTAAACTCTATTTTTAAAGGCTATACTAACACCTCTTTACATCAAAATCCTAATTTATGATGGAAATGGTATTATTAAAAGCGATGAAACTAAATATACCCAACGGCTCGAGTTTTATAGGAAATCTAACCACAATAGGAAGGATAACTGGAAAAGAGCGCACAGTGGAGTTGCGCTTTGTTCTCTACAACGGGAAACTCTATGCATCAAGAAGAACAGCGGATGGAGATTGGTTCAAGAATATACTCGCTAACCCTTTTGTCATAGTTGAAGTAAACGGCGAGAAGATAAACGGATGCGCCAAGATGGTAGAAGACAACAAGCTTTCAAGAAAGATCTCAGAGCTAAAATACAGCGATAGACGCAGGGAAGAGAATAGGGTGATAGTAGAGATAATACCTCTATAGGAGATCATCTCTTTTTCTCGGCGAACCAGAGACCTCTTGAAAGCGGCTTTCCGCAGAAGAGGCAAAAATTTACGCCGATATAATTAAATTCACACCTTGATCACGATTTTAACGGCACAACCAAGACACTGGCTTGGATTCGATGGCGTAGGTTTTCTACAGTCGTACCGTGAAGAATATCAGAGACCCCGGAATGGCCATGACCACCCAGGATCACAAGATCAATATCTAGGTCATTGATCATTCGGACCAGTTCTGAGGTCGGGCTTCCGGTTCCCAATCGCCACTCTGCATCAATTCCCATCTCATGCAAATTGCGCGTAAGCTCCTCAAGTCGTCTCTGGTCACTGAGTGTCTCGTCGTCGGCAGCCTCCTGCCTCATCGCCAGAGCCGCAGGGCTTTCAACAACGTGAAGTAAAAATACCCTTGCCCCGTTTCCACGCACAATCCGCTCCGCTTCAGCCAATAGCCTCTCTTCCCCACCCGAAAAATCAAGAGCCACTGCCACACGCCGATATGGATTCAGTGGCGGTAAAACCGTTTTATGGGTTGATATCTGACCGTGGATTCCAACCCATGGCACTCTGACTCTCTTAATCCATGGACGAATGGTTATATATGCAAGCAGAGACCCAATTGCTACACTTAGCGGTATAGCAGTTATCTCAATCGCCCAAGCCCGATCCCCCGCGCTCGATAGCCAATCTTTAATTTGGTCTATGACCAGTTTCACATTAAGAAAAACAATAATAGCCGCCGCTATCCAGGCAATTATACGAAGCCAATTTGGGGAGACAAACTCACCCATACGGCGCTTGTCGGATACAAAGTGAATCAGTGGAATAATGGCAAATGGGAGTTGCAACGACAGCACCACCTGGCTCAGTACTAAAAGAGAGCCGGTGGAGGTTTCGCCAAAATACCAAATCGCAACGGCGGCCGGGACCACCGCCAGCAACCGCGTGATCAACCTGCGGAGCCACGGACGAATACGTAGGTTGAGGTATCCCTCCATGACAACCTGACCGGCCAATGTGCCAGTAATCGTAGAACTCTGCCCGGAAGCCAAAAGGGCAATGGCAAAGGCAAAGGGCGCAATGGCCGTCCCTAGAAGAGGCTCAAGTAGACGATGAGCGTCTTTTATTTCAGCCACATCATAGTGTCCGCTCCGATAGAAAACAGCAGCGGCCATGATAAGAATCGCGGCGTTTACAAAGAAAGCAACGTTGAGAGCTAGGGCTGAATCAATGGTATTCCAACGGATTGCCTGCTTAATCTTATCGCGGTCATATCCAATTCGGCGCGTCTGCACAAGGGAAGAATGCAAGTATATGTTATGCGGCATTACCGTCGCCCCTAGAATACCCATAGCAATATAAAGGGCATTTTTATCGGGCAATGAGGGAGCAAACCCACTTATAATTCCTCCCCAGCCCGGCTTGGCCAGAAAAATCTCTATAAGGAGACCTAAGCCAATTGTAGTCACTAGAGATAAAATTATGGCTTCGAGCTTTCGGATGCCATATCGAGATAAGGCAAGCAAAAGCAATACGTCCAGAGTTGTAATTAAGACGCCGTATAAAAGCGGCAATCCAAATAGTAGGTTAAGAGCAATGGCAGAACCAAGAACCTCTGCAAGATCGCACGCAGTGATGGCAATCTCAGCAAGGATATAGAGCGGGATATTAACAAGTGTTGGATACTCCTCTCGGTTTGACTGCGCTAAATCACGACGACCTACAACTCCCAATCTGGCTGATAGACTCTGAAGGAGGATTGCCATCAGGTTGGACATGAGAAGCACCCAGATGAGTTTATAGTTGTATCGGCTTCCCCCGGCCAGATCAGTAGCCCAGTTACCTGGGTCCATGTATCCCACCGAAACCATAAGAGCCGGCCCACTAAATGCAAGCCAATGACGCCACCATGAACTGGTCCCGGGAATAAACACCGATTCGTGAACCTCCGCCAATGAGCGCTGTTGACGAGAATGTGTACTAAGCCTTGACATTGAATCTCTCCTTACGACCAGTCCTGTAGTATGTAGAGTTGAGATCAGTAAAATTATCCGGATGCATAGGTCTCGTCAACGCTCTCCGGTCTGAGTAACGTATATGCTTCTTGCCACATCCCTCGGTAGGCGGTGCTCGGATGAGCCTACTTTTATAAATAGGTCCCCTTCAAATGGAGATTTATCCTCTATACGCACCTTCACCTTTGGAAATAACCCCAGCTCAGCCATAAACCTCAGTTTCTTCGGATCACCGTCACTTACAAAGTTTATTATCACAGTTCTCCCGGCCTCTATATCGGCTAAAGAGCGATTTTCCTCGACCTCTTCAATTTTTCCTTCTCCCGTAGGAATAGGGTCTCCGTGCGGGTCTGTCTTTGGGTATCCGAGGACGTGATCTATTCGGTCTAAGATCTCATCAGATATAAAGTGCTCAAGCCTTTCCGCCTCAACGTGAACCTTATCCCAATCGAGTCCAAGTACCTCTTTCAAAAAGAGTTCAACCAAACGGTGTCTGCGTATAACCCTTAAGGCTATCTTCTCTCCCTTTTCTGTAAGCACGACGCCGTGATAAGAGATGTGTTTGAGAAGCTTTTCCCTAGCGAGCTTCTTAATCATCGCCGTGACTGTAGCATCGGAGAGAGCGAGTTTCTCGGCAATGGCAGAGGTATTAACCCTACCCCGCCGTCTCTGCAACTTATATATAGTCTTTAGATAATCCTCAATAGTCGGACTAATCATTTAGATTAGCCTAAATTTATTTTTAGTGAAGCCTAAACTAAAATTTAGGCTAATCTAAATTTTAATGAGACTTTTAAATTTGTCAAGCCTTAATTGTAGAAGCAGACCTCAGTGCCTGCTCTTAACCACAGCTACAATAATTAGCGTAATTCCCTTTAGTTGCCTCTACGCTATTTACATCTCCTTGACAATCCATCGGCGTTTGGGTAAGCCATTAGGAAAATTATGGAGAAAATGATTTGTCCAAAATAATAGTTGGGGTTATTTTTGGAGGAAGATCGGTTGAACACGAGGTTTCGCTTCTTTCGGCAAGGTCAATTATAAGAAATATAAATACAGATAAGTATCGAGTATTTCCAATCTTTATAGAAAAAAACGGGATTTGGCGAAAGGCCTCGGTTGACGGCTGGCTAAGGGGTGGAGGTTTAGAATTTTTTACTAATTCATTTCTCTCGCCCTCTTTAAATCCGGTCAAACCAGTATTTTACGAAATTGGCACAAACAGGGTTGAAGGAGAACATAGAGTTGATGTCCTATTCCCCATTCTTCACGGAACCTATGGAGAAGACGGAACGATTCAAGGACTATTTGAGCTTATGGGAATCCCATTTGTCGGAGCCTCGGTTCTAGGTTCTTCAGTCGGCATGGATAAAATAATCATGAAAACTATATTTAGAGAATCAGGGCTTCCTGTAGTGAGATTCATCGGATTCTACAGACACGAATGGAGATTGAGAAAAAACACGATAAGAGAGCAGATTCTCAACGAGGTCGGAGCACCATGTTTTGTAAAAGCCGCAAACCTAGGCTCAAGTGTTGGTATAACTAAGGTCAAATCAGAAGATAAATTGGAAGAAGCTATAGACACCGCCTGTGAATTCTCACACAGAATAATAGTCGAAAAGGCCATAAAAAATCCAAGGGAGATTGAAGTAAGCGTTCTGGGAAACGATGACCCGATTGCATCCGTCCCCGGAGAAATCATCCCGCATAGAGAATTCTATGACTACATCGCAAAATATATAGAAGAGGGCACATCGCTTATCGTCCCAGCAAATCTCGATAAGGAAATGGTAGAGAAGTTACAAGAATACTCCGTCAGAGCCTTTAAGTCATTGGACTGTGCGGGGATGGGAAGGGTGGACTTCCTTATGGAAAAGGAAACCGGTGAGATCTTTGTGAGTGAAATTAACACAATTCCTGGCTTTACTCAGATAAGCATGTATCCAAAACTCTGGGAAGTAAGCGGGATGAAGTACCCCGAGCTTATATCAAAGCTGATTGACCTGGCACTTGAAAGACACGAGATGAAAAGAGAACTACGAACGGATATATAGAGCTATAGACCTATTCCTCAAGCACATCAGTCCTTTCTCCCCGAAAAATGACCAGAAACACAACGCCGATTAAAGTCCCTACACCACCTATCAACTTAATAACCGAAGGAAGGTCATTGAAGAGGAAATACGAGAAGATAACGACGAAAAGAGACTCAAGAGACATCACGGCGGTTGACTGAGAAACGCCGATAAGCTTGATTGATTCAAATTGGCTCGCCTTTGCAATGTAGGCTCCCGTCACCCCACCCAAAATCATAAAGGCTAAGTCCCTAAGCCCCGGCGTTTGAAACCTCCCCGTAGATATAAGATAAACAAAGAGCACAACCGCCACTCCAAGAGACCTCAGGTTGGCTACGGTAAACATATTTAAATGCTGCGCAAATCTCTTTACAAGGAAGGATAAGAGGGAGTAAAAAAACGCCGCAAAAAGAGCCACCAGCGTCCCAAGGATCAATGAGACCTCTCTTTGGTAAGCGACAACCAGACCGCCTGCAATCGTAAGGATTATCCCCACTGCTTCCCACCTGTTTAATCTCTCACCTAAGAACACAATTCCCAAAAACAGGCTAAAGAGGGTCTGGGATTTCATAAGAAAAGACGTAAGCGGAGGTCCAATTGTTCTTAGAGAAATAATCCAGAGCGCAGAGCCGATTGCAGTTACTACGGAGCTCATTACAAATATAGCCAAGTACCTTCTTACATGCCTTAGCTCGCTTCTCTGGGAGGGAATCATCATAGCGGTAAGCATCGAAAAAAATGCCGCCCCCGAAAACCAGAAAAAGGTCACAGTTTCAGGACTTAAATTCTTATTCACGGATTTTCCAAACACATAAGATAGAGCCGTAAAAAAGGCGGTTCCCAATATAAAAAAATAGCCACGCAGAGGGTATTTGTATTTGATTACCTCTGTCTTTAGTTTTGGTAATTCACTCATGTGTTTAAACGGGCTAGTCACAACAAACACGAATTATAGAACAATACAAGATGTGTCATGTGTTTTGTACCATTTTATTCGTAGATAAACTACCTGTGTCACTCCTTCTCCACCACCATGCAAGGAGCGAGCCGGAGATGTTATGCCACACGCTAAATATTGCGGAAGGAAGCGCGGCAATCACCCCGAAATGGGCCCCTGCGAGTGCAACACCAAGGCCGGAGTTCTGCATCCCGACCTCAATTGATACAGCCCGCGCCTTCGGGATTTCCATTCCAAATAACCTTGCGATATAAAAGCCAATTACAAGCCCAACTATATTGTGAACCATGACGGCAAAGGCAGCTCTAAAACCGACCCTTCCTATAGACCCGGCGTTTGCCGCTACTATCACCCCTACAATAAATATAATGGTGATTGAAGGAAGAAGGGGAATCACGGCCTCAACCTTTTCTTTAAATAAACCCCTTACAAATAATCCAAGCGCCACAGGAAGGAGAATAATCTCAACTGTAGAGATAAACAGCTTCAGCACGGGCACGGCAGTCCACTCCCCGGCAAGCAGATAAGTAAAGAGCGGAGTAAGGATGGGAGAAAAAAGGGTAGTTACCGACGTCACCGCGACTGAGAGGACAACGTCTCCTCGTCCGAGATAGGTTATTACGTTTGAAGCCGTTCCCCCCGGACACGAACCCACAAGCACAACACCAACCGCAAGAAGAGGCTCAAGCCTGAAAACCTTTGCGAGTGCAAACCCCGCAAGCGGCATAATACCGTACTGAGCGCAAAACCCTATTGCCACATCCTGTGGCCTCAGAAATACCCTTTTGAAGTCTTCCTTTTTAAGGGTTATTCCCATACCGAACATTATTACTCCCAGCGTAGGAGTGATTAGAAAAGTCAGTTCTGAAAAGCGCTTTGGATAAAAATACGTTGGGATTGAAAATCCAATTATCCAGAATGTGAAATAAGCCGTAAAGACGCGATTTAAGAACCCAATAGTCTTCAAATTTTTGTTTTATTAGAAGCCGATTTTGATAAGAGGGGAAAATTACACAAGATTCAGTCGAGTGTCAATTGCTAACTCTCCCTCAGAGTTACATTACATATTCGCATCCATTTGATTGATGTAATAGATGTTGGGACCAAAACAGGGGATACTTATTATGGATACTATAGTGTATTTATTCATAAGATATTATATTGTAGAATAAATTGGGAACCGGGTCTTGTTTATTTTTTGTTTCTTCTTATGCAGAACACGTTTTTAAAGAGAAATAGTGATGAATGACTATACATACGATAAGTACATAGAAAGATGGAATTCAATGTTTGGAGAATCTCAATCCGCTGAAGTCAATTACAGTTCACATGGGGTCATATTACCTATAACAATAAATAGGCTATCTCCAGAGGTATTTGAACATACAAAAAACAAGTTGATGGAGTTACAAGAGGAATTTGATTTCTATTCAGAAAGCAAATACGAAGAAGGAATGGAAAAGACTCTATTAAAAATGATACCCTATGAATTAGTGCTACTTATTTCATAATTCTGCCCAGTTATAAAGGTCTGCGACCTTTTAAACTACCCTCATTTGAGAAAATCCGGAATAACCTCTTGTCTAATTAGATCCTCGTAGTTTTCTCTTTCTCTCACTACAAAAAACTCCTCCCCCCTTACCATAACCTCAGGGGCGCGGGGACGGGTATTGTAGTTAGAAGACATTACAAATCCGTAAGCACCCGCACTTAGAATTGCAAGAAGGTCGCCTCTTTCGACCTTTGGGAGTTCTCTTTCTTTTGCAAAAAAATCCCCCGATTCGCAAATGGGCCCCACCACATCCACGATTTCTTCATCCCCAAGGCTCTCATTGGCGGTAATAATCTCATGATAAGAATCGTAGAAGGCGGGGCGGATTAGATCATTCATCGCGGCATCTACTACGACGAACTTTTTAGAAGCCCCCTTTTTTATGTAGAGTACTCTGGTAAGCAGAATTCCGGCATTTCCTACAAGTACCCTTCCTGGCTCCAAGACCAGCTTATACTGGGTGCTGCTTATCTCTCTTTTTATCACATCCGCATATTCCCTCGGATGTGGGGGCATCTCGCCTTCTTTGTATGTTATTCCGAGTCCCCCTCCAATGTCAATGTAATGTATTTTGATCCCCTCTTTTTCTAAAACACCGCCAAGTTCAATGAGCTTTTTTAACGATTCCACAAACGGCTCAAGCTCGAATATCTGAGAGCCTATGTGCGCGTCTATTCCTACAACCTCAATTCCCTCCATTCTTGCAGCTTCCTTATAAACGTCCACTGCTCTGCCAATCTCAATTCCGAACTTGCTCTTCTTGAGCCCGGTAGAGATATACGGATGAGTCTTTGGATCAATATCAGGATTTACTCGAATAGCGATTCTTGCCTTTCTACCTATTGCCTTTGCAACATTATCGAGCACATGAAGTTCTTCGATGGATTCAACGTTAAAGAATAAAATCCCTGCCCCAATTGCGGATTTCATCTCCTCTTCGGTTTTTCCGACACCTGAGAAAACAATCTTTGACGGTTCCCCACCCGCGCGAAGAACGCGAAAAAGCTCCCCGCCTGAGACAACATCAAATCCGATCTTCAAATTCGCGTATGTTCTCAGAACCGCGAGGTTTGAATTTGCCTTTACAGAGAAACAAATCAGAGGATTTATATCGGAGAACGCATCGCGAAAAACATCAAAATCCCCCTCTAACGCCGAATTGCTATAGACATAACAGGGAGTGCCGATGGCTTCGGCAATCTCTCTTATTGGAACATCTTCAACGTAATACTCCCCACCTTTGTATTGAAAGTCATACCACATTTGACATTGTTCTCCTTTGGGTTTGGTGAAGAGAATTTACCAAGAAGTCATGGCAAAATCAATTCGTAATCACAAAATCCACAAATGAAAATAAGTAGAATACCTGATACAACAGACTCATGGCTAGATATCATAGTTGATCAACCACCTCTCTACTATAAGCCCGTTTGTAACGAGGCCAGATACTATGGCGAGGCTAAAAAGCCATGCTGTTTACCATTAGAATCTTTAAACCTCCCCACGATCTGGCCTAGATTGTTTATCGCGAATGGTTCGGTCAATTTTTTAGAATCTGGAATATCAACTGTAATAAATGAGCCGCCTCTCTTACGTAAAAAGCCATGCGTGATACCATTAGAGTCTTCAAAGTTTCCTCCAATCTGTCCGTAATTATTTATGCCGAGAGCTTCAGTGGAGACTGAGTCCGGGGTATCAATTGTGATGAATCTGCCGCCTACACGACGTATAAAACCGTGGCGTACACCATTAGAATCGTCGAAGTCTCTCACAATTCGGCCTTTGTCGTTTATTGCGTTTGCCTCGGTAAAGGTCGAGCCCGGGGGATCAATTGTGGTGAATGTATATGCTAGGACTCCTGAACTGATACCTATTACAAGGCCAATTGTGATTAGATAGAGCACTATATACTGTTGCATTTCCTCCTCCCTATTCTCTATAAACCACTCTATAAAACTTTTTACTAAAATTCGTTTAATATATAAACTTTTATATCAGTATTACTACACAACAAGCAGAGAGAAAATAAAAGGGATTCATCTAATTTAAGGTTGTAAGAGATGATCGACTTTATTATTTGTGCGGAGTAAGAGCCTGAGGAACTTAAATCCACAAAGTCTCTAAGATTGCGGAATGTGCTATAAATTTCCCTTTAGGCACTCCTCAACAAAAATCAGTCTATCATTTCCCCAGAACATCTTCCCATCAACATAGAACGTAGGAGCGCCAAATGCGCCGCGCTTTACGGCCCCGGCGGTTTCATCCCTGAGTTTATCCTTTATATACTGCTCTCCTATCCTTTGAAAGAACCAGTCTGAATCTATGCCTATCTCGGTTACCGCGCTCTTTAAAACCCCATCTTGACTTAAGTCCTGCCCTTCAACCCAATAGAGTCTAAACAGATGATGGGTGTAATCCCTAATTTTATCCTTTTCCTTTGCGGCTAAAGCGCCCCGCATTGGCTTTACGCTGTTGAGCGGAAATAAATCGGGAAAGTTAAGCCGAACTCCATAGTGCTTTGCCCAGTCAGATAAGTCTTTAATCATATACGCCTTTTTATTCGGCACCTCAAGCGGGGCGCGGTTTCCCGTCTCTTTATACACGCCCCCAAGAAGAAAGGGCTTCCATTCTATTTCGGCACTATATTTTTCGCAGATCCCCTCAATCTGAGTTGACGCAAGATAGCTATACGGGCTTCCAAGATCATAGTAAAACTCGACCCTTTTCTTCATCTCTTCATACCTCAAAGCAGGAACACTGCACCGCCCCTACTCGTTGATAAAGACTATGCAACTAACTATGGTTGCGGTTGGCTTCTACTCTTACCCCTTCTATTTCTTGATTATCTCTTCAATCTTAATATCAAAGATCAAAGTTTTCCCGGCAAGTGGATGGTTGTAATTGACCTCTACGTCTTTATCCGAAACACCAGTTATATAACAGTCGCCCTGAGGGGTTCTAAGCATCATACCCATCCGCGGCTCAATGTTATTTCTCTTAAAAGTCTCAAGAGGAATCGCCCTGACCAAACTCGGGTCTTCCAAGCCATACCCATCTTCAGGAGAGAGGGTAATCTCTTTTTCTTCACCCTGCGTCATTCCTAATATTTCTTTATCGAGTCCCCTTATAAGCTTTCCAGTCCCGATCTCTACCGCAATTGGCTTATCGGACGTATCAAATATAGAACCGTCTTCAAACCGCCCTACAAAACTAAACTTAACTGTATCCCCTAATCCAACTTTGTCACTCATATAACACCTCCCTTTTGGATTAACTAAGTTTGTATCACTTTATCCATCCTTAGTTAATGATGACTAGAAGACGCTCCCAATACTCATAGATAGAACCTCTTGAGAGCACATAAGAATTTTAATTAGTTTCTTATAATCCCACCTCTTGCCCAAATTCAAAAACAAAGCCTAATTACCATTCAGCCAATATTTAGAAGATACCACGACAGGCAAAGAAATCCAAGTTGATAGCACAAGAATCCAATTTCATCTGAAATCATCTAAAGGGAAAATCCTTGATTCAGGAGCAGTTTTCATTTTATAATTAATTCTAAACGATTTAAAAAGGAGATCATAGTCCAATGAAGCTCAAAAATAAAGTGGCGCTTATCACGGGTGGAAGTCTGGGTATTGGAAAAGCAACCGCTTTTCTTTTTGCAAAGGAAGGAGCGAAGGTCATAATCACTGGGCGCACAGAGAAAACCCTAAAGCAGGCAGTGGAAGAGGCAGGGAAAGAGGGTCTTAAAATTGACTACCTTGTAAGCAATGTTGCAAAAGAAGAAGACTGCAAAGCCGCTGTCGACTACGCAATCAACAAATACGGTCGTATTGACATACTCTTTAATAATGCTGGTGTCCTTCCTTTAGGTGTAACACACGAAACCCCAACAGAGGACTGGGATAATGTGTTTAATATAAATGTAAGAGGGACCTATCTCATGTCTAAATATACAATTCCGCATATGCTCAAGCAGGGCAAGGGCTGTATTGTAAATAATTCCTCCGTACTTGGACTAAAAGCAATTCCGGGGGCTGCTGCATACAACGCCTCAAAAGGGGCTGTAACACAGCTTACAAGAAGCATGGCCCTTGAATACGCGGACAAAGGGATACGCGTAAATGGAATATGCCCCGGAACAATTGTAACTCCGATGGTAGAGAGCTTCCTCAATGAGGTACCATCCACCGAGGAATTCCTAAAATCCCTGCAACCGATCTATCAATCACTCGGGCGTTTTGGAAAGCCGGAGGAAATCGCCCACGCCGTTTTATTCTTATGCGATGATGATGTGGCGTTTATGACGGGTACCATGCTCTCCGTAGACGGCGGCTGGATTGCAAGGTAAGAACCAAGACTCATAGGAATTAAAAATTCCCACTGGCCTTTCAGGTTTTTGGCTGGGGGTAGACATCCTCTATTGAAAGATGTATAAATTAAAACACCGTATAGGGGAGTTTTATACTTGCTTTGCTCTTGGGCAACCCGTCACGTTGTTCATACAATCTATCGCATGGAGGGAGATAATGAGATTTTTTTTAATCGCCGTTTTCTTTTCATTTCTAACCTTTAGTTTTAGCCAAAGCGCCGAATCAGAGGAATATACCCTTACAGCAGCTCAAAAACACTTTGCAGCCATTATAAAAGGCCTTCCTGGCGTGACCAGCGTTGAATGGAGGTCACCTGTATCGTTCTGGGTAAAGGCATCATCAAAAGCCGTCGGTTCCCCGCCAAGGCCC
>PSLL01000020.1:33257-47130 GCA_040289575.1 Candidatus Dadabacteria bacterium
TATTCTTGTCCAAAGAGGCAGAACGGCTCTCAGACAACCGTTCTGCGTTCACATATATCAGGAAAGTGCCAATGAGCTTGCAAAATCATGCATGTATTAAGGGTAACATCATTTAGCAAATAAGCGCACCATTAGTACGAAAGAAAAAACAAAAGTAGGAACAGGCCTTAGCCTATTCCAATAACAACTAGTTACTATTAACCTAAACGGGAGGATGGTATGAAAAGATTAGGTTTATCATTACCCCTTTTCGTGATAATGGTAGGATGTATCGCTGAAACGCCTCAGGAGCCTCCAAGAAGAGAAATCTATAAGAATGAACCAGTCACATTCAGCGCCCCGTATGACGATGTCTGGGCGGCAGCGGTCACGGCGATTGAGGAACTGAAGTGGGATATAAAGAATGCTGACAAAGGAATGGGTATTATACAGCTTAGGACCTCGTATGTATACAACACATCGTTTGGAAAATATGAAAGGGTATACCTAGAGCCTAAAAACGGCGAATTTGAACATTCAAAAATTAAGCCTTACTTGAGGAAAATATCCTATTATGAGCAGGACGCACCGCCTATTCCTGAATTTGTAAGAGAAACCCTGAATGTAAAAGTAAAAGCCATATCGCCATATGAAACCCAGATCAAAATAAATTATGAGATAATGCCATATTACAACTATAGAATCGGGTACCTCGGCACAGTAAGATCAAAAGGATATGTCGAAAAACGTCTGTTTAAAAGGATACAGGAAATACTAACAAAAAAGGGACAGTAAAGACCCCTCGCCTCCTCTTTAAAAATTCTCTTCATCTTGTTCTCTAAATTTCCCCTTATAAGTCGCCGCGCCTATTGTTCTCTGGAATATAAACTGACATATTGCCGTCCCCGGATATATGCCAAGGGGCATAGGACTAAAGTTACTTATCTCCAGACACTGCTTGTTGCTTATCCCCGGCTGCATGAAACTCGTAGATATGTGCACTAAAAGCCCCAGTCTCGCAAACCTGCTTCTTCCCTCAAGCCATCCGCAGATGTTGGGAGGGAGTGTTATCTTTTCCCTTGTGATTCCAAGCACCATCTCCCCGGGCATCAAGATCAGGTGATCCTTGACTGTGATTTTCTCTGTAACATCCTCGTAGTTTGCACCATTCCCAATCCCTACAACCTCCCTTATATTCCTGAATACCCTAAATTCACTACTGAGATGCAAATCCACCGAGGCAGGACCCAACTGCTCTAATGAGAACGGCTCGATTTTAATATTGCCCTGTTCTATCTCCTTTAGTATCTCATCCCTTGTTAATATACCCATTTGGATCCTCAGACGGAGAAATTTGAAAAACCACTTTCTCTAATAAGGACTCAATATCATAAATTATAATCTACATAGAATTCAATCTTGAGAAAAGATTTATAACTCTAAAGAATGCAGGTCCGCAATAATTGATTATTCCGATATAAAAAATGTGAAACTAATGATTTACTTTAAGTAAACTCTACAATATATAAAGAACTGTGGATAAGTCCATGAAACCTCAGAGTCAAGTTTAAAATCTGTGAGATACACACAATTATAATCTAAAGTATTAGTTGAGATTAATCCTATAAGACTTCATTATCTCTAGTCTTCATACACAGATTATCTTAAAGCTATATTGGAAAACGATAAACGTTATACCCACCGGTTGAGAAGAGAATAGAGGAGATAATCCAATTTGATTTTACCTAACCATCCCGGCAATACGCTCCTCATAAGCCCTAATTTTATCCTCGTGTTGGAGCGTAAGAGCAATATCGTCTAAGCCCTCAATAAGACACTTCTTCTTAAATGGGTCTATTTCAAATGAGACAGTCCATCTATCATCGTCTCTAAGCGTCTGAGACTCCAAATCCACCATAAGGCGATAACCCTCTTTGGAAAGAACCTTCTTAAAAAGTTCTTCCACAATATCCTCTGGAAGAACTATAGGAAGCATATCATTCTTAAAACAGTTATTAAAGAATATATCGGCAAACGAAGGCGCAATGATTACGCGAAACCCATAATCCTTAAGCGCCCATGGGGCGTGCTCACGGGAGCTCCCACAACCAAAATTATTTCGTGTAAGGAGAATTGCAGCGCCTTTGTATCGCCGATGATTTAAGACAAATTCTGGATTTGGTTTTCCATCCTCCATATATCGCCAATCATAAAAAAGAAACTCCCCAAATCCTGTGCGCTCAATCCGCTTTAGGAACTGCTTGGGGATAATTTGATCCGTATCAACATTCACTCTATCCAAAGGAGCAACAATGCCGGTAAGGGTTTTAAATGGTTCCATTTTAATCTCCTTTCATATTCATTTGTGTTCTTCGTGTTAATTCGTGTTTAACACTTACTTATTCCAGTTTCCACTCACGTACGTCCACAAAATGTCCCTCTATTGCCGCTGCCGCTGCCATAATTGGACTTACGAGATGGGTTCTTCCACCCTTTCCCTGACGGCCTTCAAAATTCCTGTTTGATGTGCTCGCGCACCGCTCTCCGGGGGCAAGTATATCGGGATTCATACCCAAACACATACTGCATCCGGATTCGCGCCACTCGAACCCAGCCTCCTTGAAGATTCTATCGAGTCCGAGTTTTTCAGCCTGAAGCTTTACCATCTGAGAGCCGGGCACAACCATTGCACGCAGATGTGGAGCCACCTTTTTCCCTTCTACCACACGCGCGGCAGCAGTTAAATCTTCGATCCTAGAATTCGTGCACGAGCCGATGAAAACCCTATCCAATTTAATCTCCTGAATAGGCAATCCAGGGGTGAGTCCCATGTATTCGAGGGCCTGCCTGGCGGCCTTTCGATCGTTGGGGTCTGAGAAAGACTCAGGATCGGGCACAACTCCGGTTACATCTGTAACCATTCCAGGGCTAGTTCCCCAACTGACCTGAGGGGCCATCCGAGATGCATCGAGCACAACCCTTTTATCAAAAACGGCTCCATCATCCGTCTTGAGTTCTCTCCACATCTCAAGAGCCTTCTCAAAATCCCTCTCTTTCGGAGCGTATCGCCTTCCCTCTAAGTACCTAAATGTTTTCTCATCCGGTGCAATCATTCCCGCACGCGCCCCTGCCTCAATGGACATGTTGCAAATCGTCATTCTCTCTTCCATAGAAAGAGCCTCTATCGCGTCGCCTCTATATTCAACCACCGTGCCTGTTGCACCCGCAGTTCCGATATGACCGATGACACTTAGTATTATATCCTTGGCTGTGACCCCTTTCGCCCTATGTCCTTCAACACGCACCTCAAAAACCCTCGGACGGTTCTGCCATAGGCACTGCGTGGCAAGCACATGTTCCACCTCAGTCGTCCCGATTCCAAATGCAAGCGCCCCAAAAGCCCCGTGAGTGGACGTGTGGCTGTCTCCACAGACTATAGTCATTCCAGGTTTGGTAAGTCCAAGCTCAGGACCAATTACATGGACAATCCCCTGATTGGGGCTCTTGAGGTCAAAGAGCGTTATGCCAAACTCTCTACAGTTTCTCCTGAGGGTGTCTATCTGCTTTGCAGAGATTGGGTCTTCAATAGGAAGTGATCTATCACTTGTCGGAACGTTATGGTCCATTGTTGCAAAAGTAAGATCGGGCCTTCGTACTCGCCTTCCTGAAAGGCGGAGTCCTTCAAAGGCTTGAGGAGAAGTAACCTCATGAACGAGATGAAGATCAATATAGAGGAGCGCGGTTTTTCCCGGCTCTTCATAAATCACATGAGCATCCCAAATCTTATCAAAAAGTGTCTTAGGTACCATCTTTATTTTCTTCCTAGATGAATTGTTAAATTCTGATTATTATACATGAAAGTCCACCGTATGGGCAGACCGATCTGGATTTCATTCCTTAAACTATCACCTCTTTCTTCATCCTCATAAGAAGCCAGAGAAAGAATACGCCTCCGCAAGAAGCAGTGATTATTCCGACCGGAATTTCAACGGGGGAGAGAATCGTTCTGGATACGGTATCCGCAGCCGTAAGAAATGATGCCCCAAGGAGGAATGAACAGGGAATTAGGATTCGGTTGTCAACCCCTATAATCATCCTGAGTACGTGTGGAATTATGAGTCCCACAAACCCAATTGGACCTGTTGCCGAAATAACCGCACTTGCGGCAAGGGATGTGGCAAAATATATTGTCTTTTCCATTCTGTTCACATCCACCCCAAGTGAAGAAGCAACATCGTCTCCAAGAGCAAATAGGTTCATGTTCTTTGTTATAGAAAAGAGAATGAGACACCCGGGGGCTGCAAAAATGAGCGTTTTCCAGATTGTATCAAATCCCACGACATCAAGACTCCCCATAATCCATCTTACTGTTTGAAGCGATTGAGTAAAGTCGGAGAAGAACTGTATAAAGAGCACCAATGCTGAATAGAGAAAATTCGCCACAACCCCCGCAAGAAGAAGCCTCCCAGTAGAGACAACGCCACGCACCTTAGAAACAGAATAGACAAAGAAAATGGTAAGAATAGAAAACACAAAGGCAAAAATCTCAATGGATGAAAATCCAATTAGTGTCTCTGCAAGCCCAAGCCTTATAGCTATGAGCGCGCCGAGAGATGCTCCGCCTGAGACACCGAGTGTAAAAGGACACGCAAGTGGGTTTCTAAAAAGCGCCTGGAGCGAAGCGCCCGAGATCGCGAGTACCCCACCAGCCACTGCCGCCATAAGTACCCTCGGAACTCTAATCTGAAAATATATTGTCCTCGATATTTCGTCTCCAGAGAAAATCGCCTTAATCGGATTTATCTCATAAGTTCCCGAAAATACACTTATTACTGCAACAATAATCCAAAGTATAAAAAGTAAACTGAATGAAAATAAAAGCTTCTTCTTAGCACTCATCGTGTCTATCAAAGAATCACTCCATAGGTAGAACGAATACCTTTCCATCCTCCCTTCTTACACTCACCGCTATTCCGTATACGGCAGTAATTATGTTTTCTTTGAGTATCTCCTCAGTAACCCCTTCGGCAAATACCCTTCCATCTTTTAGCATTACGATTTCATCAAAGTAAAATAGAGCGGAAAATATGTCGTGTGTCGCCGCAACAACCGATATACCTCTCTCCTCTCTAAGCCTGTTTAGAAGTTTCATAATCTCAGTTTTGTGCTTTATATCGAGAAACGTTGCAGGCTCGTCGAGAATCATAATCTCTGGCTCCTGAGCAAGGGCGCGGGCAAGGGATACAAGCTGCCTTTCCCCACCTGAGATCTCCGTGACAAGTCTGTCTTGGATATGAGTAATCCCTACAGTCTCCATGGCATTAAAAGCGGCTTCCAAATCACGCTCCCTTTCAAATTCAAACCTTCCAATATAAGGTGCCCTTCCCATAAGCACAACCTCGGCAACAGTGAATGGAAAACCGAATGTCGAACTCTGAGGAACATAGGCAATCTTCTTTGCTAATTCTCTTCTGTCCAGCTTTTTGATTTCTTCTGTTTTATAAAACAGTCTTCCGCTTTTTAGATTTAGAATCCCGCAGAGGATTTTAAGAAGCGTGGACTTTCCGGCGCCGTTTGCACCAAGAAGTCCTATCATCCTTCCTCTGCCAATGGATATATTAATCCCCTTCAATACCTCCACTCCGTCATAAGAGAACCTGATATTTTCGCCTCTAATTATCGTTTCCATAAATTACTCAGCCACAAACGAACACGAATAAATTAGGGAGCTTGTCTAGAACAGGATTATAAACTAGCCTGTAGCTATGGCAAGCAAATGGGTAAAAAACGCTAAACTCAGTAATAGGCAGATAGGAAAATTCATTGACTATTTTGTGCTTTAAGGAAACGGAGTTAGATTTAATCACAGGAATAAAGATCTACGGGAACTTATAAAAGACATTTTGAAAAGGAGCTATTGATCTCCTAGACAAGCTCCTAAATTAATTATCACAGGTTTGAAACCCGTCCCTACAAAACACAAAATTTCTTTTCCATTCGTGGTTCAATAACCGTTTCCATATTTTTTAAAAATCTCAGGATGTAAAATCTCAGCAAGGGTTCTGGTAGCTTCAGCGACTCTCTGGCTTGGATGAAGTATGGTTGTATCCGTTAGAATATAGACTCCTTTGTTTTTCACCGCAGATACATCCTTAAGTTCATCCCAAACTTTGATGGCTTCATCCTTATTTATTCTTTCGTGATTTACCTCAACTATGACATCAGGATTAAGAGAGAGAATCGCCTCTTTTGAAACCTTCACAGAGAACACATCGTTTTTTACAACATTTTCTCCCCCTGCAATGCTTATAATCTCATTTATATAACTCTTCTTGGCTATGACGTATATGTCCTCAAGCGTCCCAGGATTTCTCCCCACGACAAAAAGAACTCGCTTGGGATAGACGCCCGCCGTTTTTTTTCTAATTTCACCCAACCTAGATTCGAATTTTTCTGTAACTTCTCTTGCTTCTTTATCCTTCCCCAAGGCCTTTCCAATCTTGAGTATAGAATCCGATATGCCTTTAATTGTCGTGCTATCTACAGAGAGTGTTTCTAGTCCCAATCTCCTGATTTTGTCGCCAAAGATTTTATCCTGATCTTTAATCATTATTGCCAAGTCTGGTTTAAGTGCAACTATCGCCTCAAGATTCGGATTAATCCATCCGCCGACTGTGGGAAGATTTTTAACCTCCGGCGGGAAATCCGAATATATCGTGACCCCAACAACGCTCTTCCATGCTCCAAGACCGTATACGATCTCATCTATATTTGGGGAAAGAGAGACGATTCTCTTAGGAAAACCCTCTGCCGGATAAGAGACTTTCGCTAACAAGACAAAAGTAATGAGGAAAGGCAAAGCTTTTCTTATTATGTCTCCCATTTGAACAATTCCTTTTATCCATACAGTCACAAACCGCACTCGTAGAGAGTCATACACCGTCCTTCCCACCGCTCCATGACAAGAGTATCTTTTCTTTCACAGCCAGATTTCCTCGAAACAAAGATTATTGTTGCTCAGTACTTACCAAGAATTATCCGAGAAATTCAGTATAAAACATCAATCATCCCAAAAAAGCCTGGAGGTGCATATAGTTTCTGAGATTTAGCACCGAGTCGTGTGGAATCTCATAAGTGCAGATCTCCGGATGTAATATCTTTGCCATTATCTCTAGACCATCTACAACCCTGGGGCCAGGCCTGCTAAAGTACGAATTTGCATCTACCAGATAAACGTGGCCCTTCTTTACAGCGGGAATACGATGCCAATATTTGCTTGAAGTTAGAATATCCACTTCCTTAAGTGTTCTCTCAATATTAAACCCACATGGCATAAGAACTACAACCTGAGGGGCAAAGTCCAAAATCTCATCCCATGAGACTCGAAAAGACGGCTCGCCAGTTTTCCCAAATCCACACTCCCCTCCCGCAATCTCTACCATCTCAGGAATCCAGTGTCCTGCCGTATATGGCGGATCGAGCCATTCCATACAGAAAACCCTCGGCCGGTCCCTCTCTTCGCGGAGAAGAGACCGAACCGCCTCGATTCTCAATCTAAGATTATTTACCAACTTCTCCGCTTGTTTCCTTCTCTCCGTTGCCTCCCCGATAATCATAATCGTATCGAGGATTCCGTCCAGCGTCCTAGGTTCTAAGGAAATTATTTGAATCTCGTGACCCAAAACCCTTACTGCCTCTACAACCTCATTTCCCGACACGGCGCAGACATCGCACAGCTCCTGTGTCAAAATCAAATCCGGATTAGCTTCAATTAGAGGTTCTCTATCTACGATATACGTGCTTTTCCCGGCCCTATAGTTTTCACTCACCAGGCTATCTATTTCATTGCTCGTCAAATCTTCGGGCTTTATGAGGCTCCCAATAACCCTGGGCTTACCCTTTGCCTCAGGTGGCCAGTCGCATTCGTGTGTTACTCCAACCAAATTATCCTCTAAACCCAACGCATAAATAATCTCCGTCGCACTCGGAAGAAATGAACAGATACGCATGACACCTCCCCAACACAGAATTCGCTAAATATATCTTTAACTACTTTAGGGCTAGATTCAAGCACAATTACTCAGGCGGAAGCACAAGCGCTGTATTGATTGAGCCTAGTTCCTGGCTAATCCCAGTAATAAAGAATATATCTGCCCCCTGAAAGTCTGTACCCGGTTTACCGGGTCTTATAGCAAGGTTTTGTACCCCATCAAAGATTTCAGAACTCGGATTGTCAGCCCTTAGCCCCGAAGGGAAAGGGGCAATAAATGGGAACGGATTTATTGTATCAGTTGAGGTATCAATGACGGCAATTTGATCCGTGTTAAAGAGCGTTGTAAAGCCAAGACCATCCGCTCGAATCTTTATATCCGCCGTGAAATTCAATCTACTAAGATCAGTTAGTACAATTGGATTACTTGTGCCATTTATAATGGCATTATTCTTTAAATCCACTTTAAGCAAGGCCCCGACAAGTCCTAGACCGATATACCCGAACCTCCCATCGGGAGTCGGTTCTAAGACATTTGGCAGGCATACCGAAGGATTACTAGGACTCAGTGGTATATCAATTGTATCAACAATGGTGTCGGATTTTGGATTAATCACATCTATTGATGGTGGAAATTTAGAATCGCATGAAAAGGCACCGGTAGTTTGGTTAAAAATGGTATGTCCTGAGTTTACAACATAGAGATTACCATGGACAGGCGTTATTGAGCCGCTATTGACCCCGGTTGTGTCAATGCGGCTAATAACCCGATTCGTCTGAGTATCAATTACCGTAATAAAACCGTTTCCCGCGGGATTAAAGAACGCATCAAGGTTGCTGTTTGTCACATAAACCTTTCCATTTGCTACTGCTATGCCGGAAGGGTCTTCAAAAAACTGAGTATCTACAGTCTCTTGATTTTGGCAGATACTCGAATTAGATGGAACATGGTCGGAGCGGACTATAAGGAATTCACATTGACCTGTCTGCACATTGACCAGGGCGACGCTCTGTCCCGCGAGATTAGCCACATAAGCCTGTGTGTTACTTAAAAAAGTAATTGCTACTGGATCAGAACCGGGCGGTAAAACTATAGTCCCTATTTCCTTTGGAGGGTCCTGGTCTAGGTCGAATATCTGTATATTGTCCGAACCGCCATTGACCACATACACCCTGTTTCCATGAATCTCAATTTGTGCTGGAAAGCTCCCAAGGTGTGCCAAGTTCCTCTTTACAGCCTGAGATATTATTGTGACTCCAATGGTCGTGTTGGTGACAGTAAAGCCGTTATTAGATACAACAACTCTAAACACATCGCTTGTGCTTCCGGTAAAAGTAGGATCAAAGCTTCCGTCGGCTGCAGCCGTGGTAGTCTGTGTCACTTGTGTGTTTATGTCCGTAACTTGAACCGTGCTTCCTGACGGAGCGGCTCCTTTTGTTCCACCAACCTTAATCGTGACATTTGAACCGCTTTTTTCTGCGACTGCTATAATTTTGCCAGTTGGTGTAAAGCTCGTTTCTCCACCGCCACCTCCTCCACCACATCCCCAAAGAACAAACTCCAAAAAACCGAAGATGAATAGTATCTTAAATAACCTCATCTCCAATTCCTCCTTCTGTTTTTTCTCATTCGTGTCTGTCTGTAACCAAATCTCAAAACTTCAATCCCGCCGTAAAATACACCATTCTTCCCGGAAGCGGGAAGTCCAAAGCATCGCGCACGTCCAGGTTGTTAAAAAGGTTTTTTATCTCGAATGTGGCAAATACCTTTTTCCACTCCGCCTTTATTCCGGCATCGTGTGTGGTCCTCGCATCAGTAGTGGCTGAGTCTGGAAAAGGGCTAAGCGGAATCTTATCTACAAAGTGCGTTTCCCAAAAAAGCGTAAAAAGGTGGTATTTCAAAACTCCTCTCAGATCGAGTTTATTCCTCGGTCTTCCCGGAAGCTGTGCCCCTGTGTCTTCGAGCTTGCCGTCAAGAAACGTATAGACACCGCTGAATTCGAGAAAGTTAAACGGTCTGAGAATGAGGCTCGTTTCAATCCCCTGCTGGGTTACATTCCCAACGTTTCTAGGCTCTATTCTATTTGCGCTTACAAATACAAAAAGAATCAGGTCGTCAATCTTGTTTCTAAAGTAGTCAATCTCAAATCCAAAGCGTGGATGTGAAAACACCAGCCCAAAATCGAAGTCAAAGGATTTTTCGGGTTTGAGGTTGGGATTTCCGCCAATAAAGTTTTCTTGAGGAAAGAAAAGCTCGCTAAAGTTTGGCGCCCTGAATGACCTTCCAACATTCCCTTTTATGGAGACGTATCTTAGAGGAGAAACTATTACTCCCAATTTCGGGGAGAATTCGCCTTCGGTTGAGTTTTTTTCACCCGATGTTCTAAAAAGGTCGTATCGTATTATGGGATTTATAAGAATCAGGCCGTTAAGGAGATGAATCTCATCACCGAGAAACGCATTAAATGTAACCCTTCTGGGGTTTTTAAATTCCTCATCCCTTAAAACATCCACCCTTACTTCAGTTGAAAGAGTTATAATCTGATTTAACGGCGCATACCATGTGAGTTTTGGATTCATACCGAAGGTAAATGTTCGGCTGAGTGTGTCAAGGGGAATTCCAAGCGTGGGCTTTGGGTCTTTAAATCTAAGCTGATCAAACCTATTAAATAAAATTGTCTCAAAATCCAGACTCTGTTTTAGGAACCCCTTTTTCGAAATTCTGATACTTGTCAGGTTTCTAAAATCCCTTTGATTCGAGCTATCATCCTGAAACTCGCCAAGCCCCGGAACGCCCTTATTGTCAAAGAAGAACTCATTTAGAAAACCGATTTTCCAGCCGTGAAGATCATAGTCGACCTTTCCGAGAAAGCTCTCTGAGAGAAACTCATCGTTTATTCTCTTGAGTATCAAACCATTTACGGATTTAAAACTAAAATCCCCTTCGCTCTGAGCGTGTGTGAATGAAAAGAAGTAGCTCAGGTTCTCCAATGTCTGCGCTCTTGAAAGGTTTAAGTCGAGTGTATTAAATGAACCGTATGTGAATGATGCGCTTGTAAATGGCCTGTCGGTTCTCTTTGTCACTATATTTACGACCCCACCTATGGCATCCGAGCCTGCCAGAGCAGATGCTCCGCCCCTTATGATTTCGAACTTATCCACATAATCAAGAGGAATGGTAGAGAAGTCAACCCCTCCGCCCAAGGGGCTGTTTATCCTTACCCCGTCAAGGAGAATTACCACCTGATCGTTCGATGAGCCACGAATAGAGAGTGTCTTAAGCTGACCGAATCCACCGAAGTCTCTTACAACAACCCCAGGCGAAAATGAGAGAATCTCAGACGTGGTATTGTATTCTCCACCAAAGTTCTCAAGATCAATTACGGTTGAAAAAGCAGACTGGTATTGAAGCGGAGGCCCTATCGGCGTTTCTTCGACGACAACCGGCTCGAGCGTCTCTTCCTGTTCCGCAAACGTTGGCGTAGAGAATAAACAACATCTCAAGCCCAGTGTGGGAGAGAGAGTAATAAAGAAGAGAAGAGCGAAAAAAAAACTTTTCATTAAAGCCCCGGTCTTCGGGGAAGAAAACCAGGGACTATTTTACTCAGATATGAAAACCCTCTACTCTCTTCCCTCGAAGAAAAGCAAAGTTTTAGTCCCCAGGCAGGTCTTCTGGCTTGTAGCCTCATTTTCTTCGCGCCTTCCCAGAATCTTTCAATGACTCCAGTGGCATGGTGCAAAGAGTTTAGGACTACTCACAGCAGCGGGGCTGCACCGGACTCTCACCGGATTTCCCTTTTAAATTGATTGCACCTAGGAACCCTTTATTGTAAAAGAACCTTAAGCTCAGGTCCTTAATATAACTCTAAGATAAACAGGATGTCAAGGCGGGCAGGGGGTTGGCATTAGTTAAAAAAAGCCGACATTCGTATGAAGTAGTAGTCAACGAGCTTTTGATATTCAAAAAGAACCTGCTTTATGTTCCTCCTTACCCTCCACCAATTTTTAGGGTCAAATGTATCGTATTTAGAGGGTCTGGTAATTAATTTTATCTGTCCATCGGTGATAAGATTAAACAGCTTTGTGGCTCTGGTGGTGTGATATTTAGAGGTGACGAGAATTACAGATTTGAGATTCCTCCTTTTTAAAAAATCATATAGAACCTGCTCTTCGCTATATGTACTATTGGCCCTTTCATTTAAAATAATTATAGACGCAGCGGGAACTCCCAGCTTCATAGCAATCATCTGGTTTATGTCATATCCTTCGGGCATCTTTATTCCCAAACTCAACAATTCATCATAACCCGGTGGCTTTTCCTCTCTGGTCAGAACTATTATTGGGGCATACCCCTGTTTATAAATATCAACTGCTTCCAGAATCCTATCGGGAACGGAGCCAGAAAGAGCAACAATGGCATCCGCCTTCTCTAAAGGATATTCCGTTACGAGATATTTGCCTACAGATATTAAAATAGAGTCGCGGTAATAATATATAGAACCGGCGATTACAAGTATAAACAGAGAGGCAACAAGAAATCTACGCCTAGTTTTAAACAATGCCCGATATGGCTTCCTTTGCAGTGTTGTGAAGGCGTTCTGAAATCAATGTCTAGAGGCAAACTGCAAATCTCATCTATTTACCACATCTCCGACGAATAGGACTAAAGCGACAAGTAGAAGCTTTAGGACGCCATTGGCTTATGGTATGGAGCGCCCGATTGCTCCTCTTCATCGCAATCGTACCTTTTGCTAAGGAGTGTTTTGAGCCTCTTTTTGTAATTCCTTAGCCCCTTTTATCGCCTGGTCTCTAAACTCAATGGGAACGGATTTGATAAGGTTCGTAAAATGTGTGATTCCCTCTTTATCCGTCCATACGTATATCGGTGTCTTCATATAAGGAGACAAAGGGGCAAAATTAGGCTCAGATTCCACCACTACTTGTGTTTGACTCCTCCTCTCGCCTACCCCCGACCTCTCCTCCCTTGGTTTATTTAGCTCCACATTGCTCTTCTGCTCGATACTTTTACCCAGAGTGGTTGGGTCCAGAGTCGAGTCCTGAAACGGATTTAAATCCTCTATAGGGAACACAATGCCATTATTTAGAACAAGTGCTCCCGCAATATGACCCGGAACCGACTGAACCTCAACGATGGGAGACATTGGAAGTACCTCACGCATATTCTGAGCTTAAGCACCTCTAATGACAAGAAAGGCCAATAAAATACATATCGGATACGCAATGAATTTTAGTTTTCTCATGAATTCCACCTCCCTTCCGCGAATAAATTCCTTCCTTCAGATTTATCAATACCGCTGATTCGATAAACAAAATATTTAGATCCAACCAATATTATATCATAGCTTTCCGACAAATAAGAACGACATCTTAGGGAAGTCGAGTGGCAATTGAACAAATATCAGAACGTATGAGATAGAATTGAATTGTTTCATTCACCGATGTTTTTCTATGCCCACCTGCCGACACATATCGAGGACTGGACAGGTCGAGCATCGAGGAAGCGTGCCTGTGCATATATGTTTGCCGAAAGGGACGAGAAGGCGATTAATTTCCACCCAGTATTTGCGTGGAAGTCTCTCTTCAAGGGCAATCATGGTTCCATCCGGTGTATTCGTCTGCACATATCCCCACCGATTTGTGATGCGGTGGACGTGAATGTCTACGCCTATACGCGCCTGGTTACACGCAATGCCAAGCACAAGGTTGGCGCATTTGTGACCAACGCCTCGAAAGGAAAGCAGAACATCCGACTCGCAAGGCAAAATGCCTCTGCGTTCTGAAACAACTCGTCTTGCTATCTCATGAATCTGCAATGCCTTTGCCTCGTGGAATGTACAGGCGCGAATTGCATTGCCTATCTCCTCAGTTGTCAATCGGCTTATA
>PSLL01000050.1:0-11687 GCA_040289575.1 Candidatus Dadabacteria bacterium
AGGTTGTTCAGAAGGGCAAGTGGGTAATCCTCGTTCAAAGAAAAGAGATCTGATTTGCCGAACAATTAACTTAAACTCATCAATTACTAGCCATTATATGTTGCCAATCCTGTAAATTGCTTATAGATAAGGTTTATGGCAGCTATACCATAAAATTTCCGTAGCTACAGCGCTTGTCTCTTATTAAAATTTGCTTTATTTACAGGAAGATAGGATAAATTCTGTGTTTAATTAGGCAGCGATTTATCCATTAAGAAGAAAAATTCTCTTGACATGGATATGTGAAATGTGCTAAATGCTATTTCAGGGTAGGTTAAGACACATAATTTTGTGGGTTGGCAGTGGAAAATAGAGCGAGGGAGGATGTTTTTTGGATGAATGCGACAAATGGAGCATTCAGTCACAATAGCCCAGTGACTCTTGGGCTATGATGTCTAGTTGTTCCGATTTGCCGCAACTGTGGTTAGGGAAAGGTCGGAGGGTATAAAAACCAATTAAAAGGAGGTTGGAGAAATGGGTGTAGCGGAATTGTTACTTGGTTATGTTTTGTTATTGGTCGGTACGGTGTTCTTTTGCAATGGAGCAACCCTGCTTGGGAAGACCGGAGCAAAAGAAGTGGGAGTTTTAAATCTCGCAGTGGGCGTGCTTATTGCGCTTGCGGCATGGAAGCTTCACACGCTAGGGCTGACCGCTGCTACAGCTTTAGTGAGCATTTTTGCTCTGATTTACTTTATGGTGGCTGGTATCTTTTGTCTAGGTTATGATGCTAAGGGTCTCGGTTGGTATTGTCTGTTCGCTTTCTTTGTATTTGTTTGGTATGCCTATCATTTCTTTGCATTAGCCGCGGCCGTGCCTGCTATAGCTGGCGTCAAATGGTTCGGGGTCTTTTGTTTAGCGTGGGCATTGTTAGTTATTCTGGCTTTCTTTGCCCTTTCTTTGGGAAAGGCGTTAGCCCCAGCTATAGGGTATCTCTTTATCATTGAAGCCTTTCTAACACTTCTAATTCCTGGGATGTTGCTTCTCACAGGTAAGTGGCATCCCCTAGGTGGGACTGGTTAAAGAGAAGAGAGAGGCTTATAGATTCACTGCATCGGTTCTCATGTGATTAATGGGGGTCATAGCTACTTTAAGTGGCTGTGACCCTTTAGTTTTATTTATCACCTTTACACTGTCTGCCCTTTAAGAAGGGTCGCAGTGGGAGTTTGAGAAGGAAAAGCAGTATAGAGGGACGAATAAGAATAGAGGCAAATAGCCAGAGGTCGCTGGGACTAAGATATATTTTCGAATCCCATACACCCATTTGACCCTTTAGAATAACAAAGTCGCCCTCTGTGTCTGCGTCTTTTACTGTTATTTCAAAATCACCGGCGGGACTAGAGACTTTCAAATATATTCTCCTCAAACCTTATATACATATAAGGCTCTTACATGGTTAACTGCCATGATTATTGGGGCAGGGTGAGTGTGTCCTTCCTTAGTTAAAAAAAACGGCTATAAACGCCTAAATCGGGCTTAAAAGGGGATATTTATAATCTCTAACCTCCTACATAGCCCCTATACCATTTAGGAACCTTTTCACCCAGAAAAACATTCACCGTCTTAGTCTCAAGATAGTGATCAAGTCCTTCCCTTCCCAACTCTTTTCCGATGCCACTTTGCTTAAATCCACCATAAGGGGTTTCTGGTATAATTCCTCCATATGTATTAACCCATATATATCCGGCTTTTATGCCCTTTGCCACTCGAAAAGCCCGTTTTATGTCCCTGGTCCATACGCCGCCTGCAAGACCATATATGGTATCATTCGCTATCCTAATCGCCTCTTCTTCGGTTTTAAATGGCATTACGGCAACGATGGGGCCAAAGATTTCCTCACACGCAACGGTTGTGGAGGGTTTGACATCGGCCAGTACGGTTGGAAGAAAAAAGTACCCTTTAGAAAACCCCTCAGGACGCCCGCCGCCGCAAAGCACGGTGGCTCCCTCTTCCAGCCCTTTTTTAAAGTACCTCTCAACGGTACCGAGCTGATCGCGTGAGACCAGTGCTCCTATCTCCGTTGCCTCATCCATGGGGTCTCCAATACTTATCTTTTTTACCCTCTCTATGAAACGAGGCAGGAATTTGTCATAAATCCTTTCATGAAGCATAAGGCGCGTAACTGCCGTGCAATTCTCGCCTTGATTGAAAAAACCACCTCTTAGGTTGGCCTCTATGCAATCATCAATATCAGCATCATCAAACACGATGTTCGGCGCCTTGCCGCCGAGTTCAAGTGAAACCCTTTTGATTTGCCCTGAGGCAGTACTCATTATGTGACGGCCGACTTCGGTAGAGCCTGTAAATGCGACTTTACTTATCGCAGGATGTTCTACTAATCTCTGTCCGGCTACGCTCCCTTTTCCGGATACTACATTGAATACACCCGGTGGAAGCCCTGCTTCGATACAAATTCGAGCTATCTCTAGGATGCCGCACGGGGTAATTTCAGCCGGTTTTAGGACTATCGTGCATCCGGCGGCAAGTGCTGGGGCAATCTTCCATGCGGAGAGAAGTAGTGGAAAATTCCATGCAACTATGTGCCCAACAACCCCTATGGGTTCTCTCAGTGTGAGGCTAAGGAGATTATCAGAGATTGACATACTTTCGCCATTTAGCTTTGTAGCTGCTCCGGCATAGTACTCAAATGTTCTTATTACGCCCATCATCTCTATCTGGAAGCTTTCACGGATGGGTTTACCTGTCTCAAGTGTATTAGTGATAGCTAATTCCTTTCTATGCCTCTCAAGAAGCTCCGTAATTTTATATATAAGCCTCCCTCTTTCAGATGCAGGGGTGTGAGACCACTTCTCAAATGCATTTTGTGCAGCCTCTACTGCACGGTCTATGTCTTCTTTTCCTCCTTGAGCTATCTCCGCAAGAGGCTCCTCGGAAGCTGGATTCTCTCTTATATATGTTTTACCGCTTAGCGAATCTACTTCTTTGCCATCTATAAACAGTTTATATTTTCTTAAGGGCTTATCTTGCATGATTTTTTACACAGGTAATAGGATATTTACTTATCACGAATTTACATGGGGTCGAGAAATAATGCAAGGACTTCTTTATCCCGACCTTTACCTGCGAAAGTTAAGTATAGAAAAAATAGCTCTTTAGCTCCAAAAAAAAAGGCTGCCCATTCCAGGCAGCCCTTTTTTTTCAGTTTAACAAACAACTAACACTGGCTGTATATTGGGAGGAGGAAGCGATGGCGCATGTTGTACTTAAATGGTGTGGCGTAGAGAAGCATACCAAAATCTTTCTCCGGATCCCTTGTGATTGTCTTTGTCCATATGGTCTTTGCCGGAGGAATAATCAGATTGAATGTGAAACTGATAAGGCCAATTACCTCTACATTACCAAGCTGTCCGCCCATATAGTCATATGGTGTCCCAGACATGTACCATGAGCGGATATCAGCGCCTGTTGCAGTACGGATGCTTGCGGGATTTAGCTGGAAGCGGTGCCCTGTTCCAAATCCCGGTGGTAGCTCTGATGGAAGATATGTAACCTCGTGTATGCTCTTTATCACGTCTGGCTCTGTGGTAATACGGTAATTCATCCGACCCCAATCGGTCTTGCCATAGAATGTTGGCCTTGCTGAAAGTGGCTTGTCGGAATAGCGGCCGTTAGCTGTATGGAGAACATAACCCCGGCGTTCCATCAGGTGGTTGAAGTAGTTGTTGTTTGTTCCATGCTCAAAGCCAGCTATGTAGGCGGCCTTCTTGGGGAATCCAAATGGCTCTTTTCCCGCCCAAATTGGGGAGTCATTTGAAAGATACATATATGGATAATATCCGGCTTTGTATGTATTGCCATCCGGTGAATGCACGGTGGCAGAGAAGGTTACTCCCATCTCCATATATGGTCCAAGCATTGTGTTTTTGTGTATAACATACCAGAATTCTATGACATCATCATGAACCTTTATAGGTTCAGGAGTGACTTTCTTCATGTTATTTATGTCAGCACGGATAACATAGGCCATCCAGCGGCTCTCCGTGTAAGTCAAGGGAATGATATCGTAGTCGAACACGGGGTCCGCCACACCCTGGCTTATAATGTGAATTCTATCCCTATCCATTGGGAGGGGTGGTACTTCACCTTCTGCTAACCATGGATAACTATGCTCATTTCCTTGTATACCCATTTGTGTAAACCTCCTTATCAAATTTATTTATATCTTTCTGCTAATAAAAACCTTATGACCCCTGGCTAATCGGGAACTGCTGGCGGAGTCCATACTTATATGGTGTTGCATATCCTCTGTATGAAGCCGGACGCTCGTATGTCTCTCTCCAGAGTATCTTAGGAACCGGAATTACAAGGTCGAACACAAATGAAATAAGACCAGTAACCTCGGTGATCTTCAGCTCGGTGCCCATATTGTCAAATGGTGTGCCCTGCATAAACCAGTTAATGGCTGCACTCGAAGCTGTGCGGGTATGCTCCGGCTTAATTGCGAAGCGGTGTCCCTTGATACCAAACTGAGGCGGAAGCTCTGAAGGTATATATGTTAGCTGCCACTCAGAACTTGAGACATCGGGCCTAGTGACAACCTTCATATTAAACTTACCCCAGTCGACTTTACCATAGAAGTATGGCGGGGTCACCGGCTTGTCATCAAATTTTCCGGTAGCGCTGTGCATTAGATACCCGTTACGGGACATTGCAAACCCGAAGAAATCCGTACCTTTTTCACCGCCGTGCACAGTGATTCTGATGTAAGACATCTTCTTGGGGAATCCAAGAACACGGCCAGCGTCCACTGGAGCATCGCCCGTGAGATACATATACGGATAATAACCGGCTTTCCAAACATTGCCCTTGGGATCTTTGTAAGTAGCCGAAATTGTTACCCCAAATTCTAGGTATGGGCCTAGCATTGTGTTATCATGCTTGACGTACCAGAACTCAACTAGGTCTGCATTCTCTCCATCCCACACCTGAAGCGGTGGGTTGGGGCAGAGCCTCCTTCTAGCGTCTTCCGGAACCTTAACAACAAAAGCAGACCAACGGCTGTCTGTATAAGTAAGAGGGAGAACATCAATGTCCCATAGTGGATCGGAAGGGTTGGCTATGATCCACGACTTTATGTCTCTCTCACATGGTGGTGGCGGGACCTCTTTTGTGAGTTCCCAATACTTCGTAGGGACGTTTATATGAGTAGGCATCTCGAAAACCTCCTTTTAATGTATTTTAAAGATTGAATTTTGCCTAAACCTTGAGGAGAAACGGACTTAAGCCTTTTAAAACTTTGCGTTTCTGTACCCCATCTTTCTTTCTTATATCAAAAATGACATAGGGTTGTCAAGGGGTTTTTTTCAAGAAATAAAAATATTTAAGTGAAATGCTTAATCGCGGCTTGTAACCTCTAAAATAATCGCCGGACTTGCAAGAACTAGACCTTAATCAGAGATACGAGCTTTAAAAACCTGGAGGACTAAGGAAGCAAGTTCCCCTATTTTATGCCGAATAAGCAGATCGGCATCCCCGTCGTAAGGAGTGGGGGTAAGATTAATGATGACCAGTTTTGCACCCGCTTTTAGAGCGATATCAGGCAGCACATTGGCTGGGGAGACCTGAAGCGAAGAGCCAAGAACTACGAATAAATCCGATTGCCGGGTCAGCTCGAGCGCACTTTCCCATGGAACCCGGGGAAGCATCTCTCCAAAGAAGACCGCATTCGGTTTAATTATTCCTCCACATCCTCTGCAAAGCGGGGGATTTTCACCTGAAATTACCCTTTCCATAGCCTCATCCATAAGGGAGATGGAACTACAACTCAGGCATACCCCTTGCCTTAGTGTGCCGTGAAGTTCATGAACCCTGCTTGAGCCGGCCTCTTGATGAAGCCCATCTACATTCTGAGTTATAACACCCTTGAGTAATCCCTTCGATTCAAACTCTGCCAGCATATAGTGAGCGGGGTTGGGTTTTGCAGACTTGCGTATTGGATACATCTCAAGGGCAAAAGAGTAGTAGCGCTTTGGATCTGTAAAAAAGCCTTCTAGGGAGACTACAGACATATCCATTTTCTCCCAAAGCCCCATGCCCGGAGAGCGATAGTCGGGGATGCCGGATTCAGTGCTAACACCTGCCCCTGTTAAGGCCACGGCATTTGATGAAGACAAAACAAGGTTGATAAACTCTTCAGACTTATCGTTTAGTTCATTCATTACCTAAAAATTTAAGATGGAGTAGATGGCTCGTCCTGTATCAAAGACCGGATTTTATCTTTCATCTCTGGCGGAACCTTCTCAACTTTGTGATCCCACATTATGTGCTGTATAGCCTTCATTAAAACTTCTCCTTCGTTATATCCGGTAAATTTCCTTTTGCAATCGTTTCCAAGGTCTTTGCAGGCTATGAATTTTTTCGCCATATTTCTAATCTCCTTAATAGTGTGACTAGCCGATAGTTGCAAGTTAATTAGCTTACAATAACTGTGTTTCTAAACTAGTCAAGAACGAGGGTCAAATTCACAATGGCCTAGCGGAGAACGAATAAGTCCCCGGCTTTTGATAAAGAGGCATATATTATATATAGAAAGTGTTATTTATGGGGGCAGACACGGGGAATCCACCCCCTACAACTAGGCCTAATCAATTCTCTCTGGAAGACCCATCATTCTAGAGATAGAATTAACTTCTTCTATCCGCTCTGGTGTCAATGTGGCTTGGGGTTGAATCATACGTAATTCCTTAAGCATTTCCACTACCTTCGGATCACTAGACAAAGGATTACCATACTTGTTTCTAAAGAAAATTTTCTCGAGGGGTTTGCGTCTTCTTTGTCCGCCAGTTAGAGGATCTTCTGCAGGGTATCCTATAGCCATTCCCCACATAAACCGGCAATGATCAGGGAGCCCAAAAATTTCTTGTATCTTTGGTCCTACTCCGGCAAATGAGCACACCCCCAATCCCAATGCAACCGCCGTCAACTGTGCCTGTGCCATTGCCATACCCGATTCACAAGCAAGCAAATAATCCACATACTCAACTGGAAAACCAGTGAGGCGAGGCTTAGCCGAATTTTGAATAAATTCTACACTCCAACCATGAGAGGGGTTAAGAGCACCATCTTTATAGAGATCAACTAAGTGATCCGCAATTTCCTTATACCAGCAATTCCTATCGATAAACCAAATAAGGATAACTGGAGCCATATCTATAATTGGCACGTTAAAAGTAGAAACCACTGGTTTAAGCTTCTCTTTTGTGTCTTTATCAGTAAACACTATGGCCTGCACGGCATTTGCATTTCCCATATGAGAGGCAATGCGAGCTGCTTGAAGAATTGCTTCAAGCTTCTCGGGCTCCACGGGTTTCCAGGGCTTAAAGTACCTTATAGAACGCCTACTCCCAAGGACATCAAAGAAATCTCTGCGTGCTATATCTAGCATATCTTATATCCTCCTTTCTAGATTTCTGTTTCATATAGAAGCTGTTTTCTCAAAGTCTTTACTATGTTTAGGTGTAAAAGTCAAGATGCTTCTTATTTAGACACCGGGCGGAATTTATACGATATAATGTCCTTACCATCACTATTTTTGCGAATAAGCCCGGTGGTAACTTCCATCTCCATATCAAGCTTAAGCCCTTCTGGATTGTTAGTCTCTATCTGAGCCATTACCCTAACACCCTCTGGGAAATTAACCAATCCAAGCGCATAGGGAACTATATAACCAGGAAGACTCCTTCTCACAACTGTAAATGAATGAAGGATACCCTTTCGACTAAGTGGAGCATCCTCTAGGTCATCTGAAAAGCAGAAAGGACAGGCATAGTACCTTGGAAATGTGTACTTACCACACGACCTACATCGCCCTGCAATAAGATGTGGATGGGGTGTCATAGAAAATAAGTCAGGTCTGTAAATCTCTACTTGCTCGCTTGCCTTTTCTTTTTCGCTCATCTCTTAGTCATCCTCCCCATTATATGCCAAGTATACTCACCACACAAGTAATACCATCCATAGCAGGCTGAGCCCCACCCATTGTTTCTATGATTCCAACCTTTGCACCCTCCACCTGACGCTTCCCTGCCTCACCTCTTAGATGCCATACGATCTCTGCAGTCTGAAGTAGTCCTGTAGCCCCTACAGGATGACCCCTTGACAGAAGTCCTCCGCTTGGATTGACAACTATATCACCGCCAAGTGATGTTCTCTCTTCCTCAATAAGTCGCACTCCCGCCCCCTTTTCACAAAACCCAAGTGCCTCACAAACTATCATCTCGGCTATCGAAAAAGCATCATGTATCTCAGCTACATCCATATCCTCTGGCCCAAGTCCTGCCATCTCATAAGCCATACCGGAGGTTCTGGAGACGTTCTCAGAAGGATCACATATTAACTTCGTGGGGCTGCTGTATTTTCCTGACTGAGCAACACAACCAAGAACCTTAACGGGCTTCTTATTTGTGGCAAGCTTATCTACAAGCTCACCTGAACAAAGCACAGCCGCTGCCGCGGCATCTCCCACAGGGCAACACTGATCGCGTGTAAGAGGATCAGCAATCATGGGAGAATTGAGCACCCCTTCAACGGTTGTCTCCTTCCTGAACTGGGCAATTGGGTTGAGAGCAGCGTGTTTTCTACTTTTGACCACAACCTTTGCTAACTGCTCTGCTGTAACACCATACTCTTCCATGTACCTCTTTGCTCTCATCGCATACAGGGCAGGCATACCCATTCCCATGAAAACCTCTATGTCGTCTTCTTCAAGAGGCAATGGTCCCCCAGAGAGAATGCGACTGAGGTTCTCTACTCCTAGAGCAAGAGCAATATCATACTGCCCGTAGGCTATTGACCTCCACGCCTCCCAAAATGACAGCGTCCCACTTCCACAAGCCCCTTCTACATTCACAGTGGGCTGCCCAACTAGCCCAATCTCTTTGAGCGTCCTTTGTCCAACACCCATCCCCTGGTATACATGACCACAGAAGGCTATCTCTATTTTCCTTGGATGAATACCTGCATCCTTTATTGCAGCCCATGCTGCCTCACGCCCTAGTATGTGTGCACCTTTATCAGGGAATTTGCCACATGCAGTTGTTCCCACGCCTAGTATGTAAGCATCTCTCATTGTAGACCTCCTTAAGACATAGATTGACCTTCTCCTATTTTAAATTATTCCCCCCATTAATTGCAAGTGTCTTGATAGTGTAACAAAAAATTTATATCTGGGATTTCTGGTGCAGGTAGTTTAAAAACCGCTATTGCACAAAACCAAACAAACACTTAAAAGAACAAATACGAAAACAAAAACAAGAGATCCGGTTATAGTCTGGCTGGATCCAGCTCTATCAAGTCAAATGAATTTGTATAAGCAATAGCGGAATAACACCTTTGACTCCACTAGTATCTTATCAGGAGAGTTTCGTTAAAAAAATAGAAAAAATTTTTAAGGTTTTTCCTGTAAATAATAATATATGAATGTTTTTTATTCATATATTATTATTTACTACCTATAAATACCTATAAATACCTATAAATACCAGGGGGAATAGCATACTTAACTTCCGATAATTATTACAGAATTTTTGCAATTTTGCTGATAGATGCCACGCATTTTGCTGATAGATGCCACGCATTTTGCTGATAGATGCCACGCATTTTGCTGATAGATGCCACGCATTTTAAAGAGTTATCCACAGGTCGAAATATATTATGTCAACTTATCAAAAGTTATCCACAGGTTTAGGTCAGATTACCTGACTTGAGCTCTCGGAGGGTATCAAGGATCTCCATATAAATCATGGAGTCAAGTTGTTCAATTATAAAACTTTTTCCCCATCCCCTACTATACGGAAAGTTTTGTGAAATTCTCTGAGCAATCTCTTTTGGATCAAGACAAGGTGCATCATATGCCATAAGAATCTCGCGTTTTTCATTCAAGAAGTATTTGAGTGCCGCGGTGGCAAGTTGAGCAATAAACTCAGGACGAGATTTGATGCCCACATAAGAGAGTTCTGTATAAAATCCTTCGAGAATACTTTGGTCTATGTGGTGTCTGACCTGTTCAGTGGCAATAGGAGATATTATTAAAGAATTTATTTCTTCTGCTTCTATTTTAGGGGGAGATTTGTCTTTTATAGCACCTAACTTTATTTTGAGATCATCAGTAAGCCAGACCCAAAGGTTTTTTTCTTGAATTTCATAGTCGTCTATCAGCCCTGTAGAACCAGAAAGGTTGCTCTTTATAGTCCGGTGGCATCTTTTTAGATACTCAAGCTCTTTGGTAACACGTTCCATAAGTAGCGAAAAATTTCGGTGCTTGATGTAAGTACTAACATCGACTCCAGCCGTATCGAGGAAACGTAGGAGGTTGAAAGTCAAAGCCCCTTTGTCTCGTACACCCCTGTTCCACGATCTTCGTGCTTCAAAAACAATGGCTGAGTAGATTTTAAATCCCCAAGGAAATTCTTTGCTATTGATTCGAAACGCCCGCTTATCTAGTGGAGCATAATAGCCGTACTTTCTTACATCATTCCAGAGTTCTGTAAGAATACCGAATCTTCCTTTTTTAAAGACCTCGACGCCATCGATATAGCCCGTTGCCTCTGCGTCCACTATATAGACGAATTTTCCTTCATATACGATTTTTTTATTCCCTCTAATGGCTGGGATTTCCACCCCGATCCTGCGCAGGTTGCTATGGAGCTTCATAATCTTTTTTCGGTTGTCTGTGTCGTGTCTACCGGAGACGTCGCGTTGATATCCAAAGAAGTCGCAGAAATCACCGGCATCAAACCAGTAGTGACCGTATTGGTGATTTGCAAATGCAAATGGAGCAAAAAACATCTTATGCTGAATGGGATCGGAGAGCATTTTCGAGATCCCTAGGAGAATCTGCTCAGAAATTCCATCCTGCTGTATGGCCTCTTTGGGAACAACGAGGGAAAGACTAGTTTCATCGATTTGTCCCTTGATCTTTACATAGGGAATCTCAAATTCAATAGATTCTGGGGAGATTTTTCCAAAGAAGGACGATATCTTGGAGATTCCAAGGGGAACTGAAGCGTAAGATCGTGAGCGTTCCTCTTTCTTTGCCATTTGAGTTCTTAAGTGAATAAATATACCCCTTATCTATCAAATCATATTTGCCGAATAAATGCAATATCTTTTAATTTATTGCCCCGTTGTAGACTGGTCAGATATAACAGTTAGCAAGCGGGGCTTATATCATTTTTTAGTCCTATTTTGGTGTGGGATCAATTCATAAGTTAATAACTTGAGAATTTAAGAGCTTTCTAACTTCTTTAATTCATAATTTAGGAACTCCTTAAGTTCTTAAATTAAGAACCTGTGATACAAAATAATTCCAATAATTAATGGAGGTTAGAGTAATTTTTGTTTCGGCCTGTGGGGATGACTGCGAGCAAACCATTATTGATTTTATTGAATCGTGTGCCATAAACCTGATAGGAACTGCTCTAAAAGAAAGAAGCCGCCGAGGTTTTAGGCGTCTCCTGCTAAACCTCGGCGGCAACCGGAAGGTGGAACATTCTCAAGGATACAGCCTCTTGAGTTGTATTGTCAAGCTCTTGTAGGGGTGTCTGTAGTTGCAAAGTGATAATGCCACTAGTTAAGCGCAAAGTGAAAATGTCACCCCATGGGTTTAGGGTAATTTCTGTTTTTAGTAGTAA
>PSLL01000021.1:0-27438 GCA_040289575.1 Candidatus Dadabacteria bacterium
AAGGATTTTTTAAAGAAGTCCCCACCTGTGGTGGGGGAGCTTCACTTTTTGTTTTATCTCTTCCTTGCCTTTCCTAATTATCTCTATTCATTTGGGATTAGATAGAATCTCAAGGGTCTCTTTATGTCTCTCTATGTATTCATTTACAATGATCAGAGAGGATGTCTTTCATATCCCGCTTCTCTACCGTTGCGATTATTTTTAGGATATCTCTTAGCTCTTCAGGATTTACAGTGAGGGTGTCCACTGGAAGTGCTTGAATCAAAATCCTCAATTTCTCTGTTTTGCTTCTTCTTAAGTTGCTTACAGACCATTGGATAAAATAAGATACATTTGCTAAAATAAACTTCTACAAATCAAACAGCAAAGAGGAAAAGCAGAGATGAGTAAATATCCGAAAGGGCTTGAAGTGGCGATTGATTACAGGTTCTCTGATGCGGTTTTTCAGAGGAGGTCGAGGAGATTCGGGCTAGGGATGGAGATTGAAAGGGGGCCGCTTAAGTACAAATCAAAGCATAAACCAGTCCCGCTTACAGAACTCGAGGAAGCTATATTAGTTTGGACTGGGCTCGGAATAAAAAGCATAAACCTTTCCGATTTTCCACCTCACGTCGGGCTTGACCTTGAGATGCAGTTTACGAGTAAGACCATTCCGGCATTGGGTGACGTCCACAGAACCGAGCTTTTCTATACAAACGATGAAGGCACTTACATGATAAAGATGCACGATAAAAAGCCCGATGATTTTAGAGGTCTTGAGGGACTGGGCCGTGAGGAGAGGATGGATAGAATTTTAGAACTATTTAGAGAATCGAAGATAAAGATCGAAGACAGACGAGCCGACCTTCCAAACCGTCCGCCGGGAATTGCCGGACATAACCTCTGGAATGTAAATAAACCGGGGACGACCGTTTTTATGCCAGTTACAGACCTGTCGGCCTGTATAATCAATCTCTACTTTTTCTATATGAGGCCCGATCACAGATTTAACTTTGTGGACGAACTTCACGGACTTAGACTTCCCGGAACGGTGGGATGGGTTAAAAAGGGATTCATTGATGAAAAGAAAAAGATGCCTCTTATTGAAGCCGAAATCAGGTTTGCAAACGGATACATCGCGGAGCAGGCTTTTATGGGTCAGAATATGGTGCTTGCACTTCAAACTCTGGGGCTTGGAGGATGGCTCTTTAGTGGATTTGCGAGCATGTTTATGCTGGGCGGAACACCTCTAAATAGGGGTCTTGGGTTTAGATTCATAACCCCTAAGATAAAGGGTGAGACGGGGAATCCAAGCCCTGTAGCGGTTGGTAAAGACGGTCTCTTTGAGGCTTTCTGCCCTCCGTATTACAAGGATATGGGTGAGGCTGTTGAGGCCCTTAATGACATGAAATGGAGTAACTGGGCATCACACAAGATGCCATATCTAAACCCGGAAGGGGTGATGCGGGAGATTGAAAGACCGAGTAAGGATGAAATCCAGGTTGTAAAGGATATTTGCAACTACGTCTACGATACATACGGCAGATTTCCCGCCTTCTCAGATCCAATGTTTCTCAGATTTATGGTTCAGGCTCATCATCTTGATCTAGATTTCTACGATGAATTCTATCCGCCGGGGGCATATACCGAGAATCACAAGAATCACTTTAAACTCTGGCATCCTGAAATCCCCGATCCGTTTGAAAAGTAAAAAGATGGAATTGGCCGTGAATTGACACTGACTAGCACGAATGAAAGAGATGGTATATAAATTAATATTCTATTCGTGAACATTCGTGGCTAAAATAAAAATGAAAAAGGTTTTTATAACCGCTAATCTTCCCGGAAGGGCTGTGGAAATCCTGAAAAGGGATTTTCATGTCGAGGTGTTTCCCGAAGAGCGTGCTCCCACTAGAGATGAACTGATAGAGGGCGCAAAAGATGCCCACGCTCTAATTACAATGCTCTCTGACAGGGTGGATAGAACCCTTATTGATTCGTGCCCTAATTTGAGGGTCGTCTCAAACTGCGCTGTCGGCACTGAGAACATTGACATCAAATATGCTACAAAGAGAGGGATATTTGTTACAAACACCCCCGGTATTCTTACAGAGACAACGGCGGATTTGGCATGGGCTTTGGTTCTCTCTATTTCCCGAAGAGTAATAGAAGGGGATTCCTTTATTAGAGGAGGGGGATTTATAGGATGGAGACCGTCGCTTCTTATGGGGCTGAGTGTATACGGAAAGACTATGGGGATATACGGAATGGGACGAATTGGCGCGGCTGTGGGCAGGAGGGCTAGAGGCTTTGACATGGGTGTTATATATCACAATAGAAATAGAAACAAAGAGGCCGAAGAGGGAATTAAGGCAAGATATGTGGATTTTTCCACCCTCCTTAGAGAATCGGACTTCCTTGTGATAACTGCGCCGCTTAATGAGGATACCAGGGGACGTTTTGGCACACAGGAATTTCGACAGATGAAAAGAATATCCGTGATTGTAAATGTTGGGCGCGGGCAGATTATAAGAGAAAAGGAGCTTGCCCTTGCGCTGAAAGAGGGAATTATCTGGGGGGCGGGGCTCGACGTTTATGAAAGGGAGCCGATTGTGGAAGCGGAACTGCTGGGATTAAGAAATGTCGTTCTTCTTCCCCACCTTGGGAGTGCATCCCAGGAAACGAGGGAAGAGATGGCGGAGATGGCGGTAGAGAATGTGATTATGGCACTGAACGGAAGAATGCCCCGAAATTTGGTTAATCCATAAATCGGTCATTGGGAGGAATGAAGCGACGGAGCAATCTCAAGGGTAGTTGCTTTCTTTTCCGATACCGATTTGTCTCCCTTTTTGTGATGCCGACTCTTCTTTTGGATTTTCTCTACACAGGTAATATAATACAAGGGGAACCCCCCCCAATTAAGTTCCCCTTGTTATTCTAAAGACCGGGTGGCTTAGTCTTAGTCGCACTCCTTTGTCATAGGGGCAGATTTGCATAGTCACCCTATCGAGCGGTTCTTCAATCTAACTTAATATCTATTCTAAGTGGATTCAACATTGACACACAGGACTTGATTTTTGAGTGGAAAAAAGTTTTAACCTTCTGAAAAGTAGGACAAAAGTTATAAGTTATATCCCCAAGGCTTCTTTTTGCCTGCATAGTTTTACTTGTTAGAAGCCTTTATACCGATGTAAGGTCAGGAAGGGGGTTCCTGCCACCTGTGAGTTTCTGCATTGTTTTAAATACATCGGTGTTTTGAAATTCGGAGGGATGAATCGGTTCTACATCTTCATCCTCAAACTGCCTCTCATAGGATATTATAAAGGCCTTTGCTTTGGATATTTGTAGCTTTAAAGAGTCTTCGTCGAGTCTGCCAATTATAAGCTCAACGAACTCTCTGCCCCTTTCATCTCCATAGAGCTTTATCGCTTCTTCCATAATCGTCTGATGAACATCGGGCTCTATTGCCCTTAGCTTCTCTACGTTTTGTTTTGAAGGCTCGTGCTCATAGATTGAAATGAGTTTTTTGCATAACTCTTTTATGGTTTTCAGGTTCTTGTGTATTAAATCTATCTTCTCAATCAGACCGGACAAGTCCTTATCGTCAATTTCGGAAAGGTCAAAACCTTTATAATTACCCGGGCTGTCATAGTCAAAGTCGTCAAAATCGTCTATACCCATCTACACCGACCTCCGCCCTGAATGGGAGACTTTACTAATTAATTCTAAGCATCTTTAAAAACTTTTCAACTGTCTCTTTAGCTCAATCTTTGGTATTATGGGGCAAAAATCATATTGACAGTAAATTCCCATTTTGGTAATCTGACCATTATTGTGAAATGGCAAAGAGGAGAGTACATCTGGTTATTCACGGCAGAGTTCAGGGTGTTTTCTATAGGGCATCGGCTCAGGAGAAGGCAACAGAGCTTGAACTTACAGGATGGGTAAGAAATAGGGAGGATAAAACGGTAGAGATCGTTGCAGAGGGCGAGAAAGAGAATCTCAAAGCATTAATTGAGTGGTGTTATATCGGGCCGCCGGATGCTTGTGTAACTGGTGTGGATGTAGAGTGGGAGCCATATACTGGCGAATTTAGAGACTTCATAATCAAATATGGGAAAATATAGCTTGCTGAGGTAAGCGATGCTAATTAGGTGTATACCAGGGGGGTCTTTTCTTACCAATTGCTACATAATTGGAGATGAAGAGATAAAAGAAGGGATTTTAATAGATCCCGGAAGCCAGGTTAGAGATGTTGTCGAAGAGATAGATAGATTGGGATTAAGTGTTAGGAAGATTGTAAACACACATGCCCATATAGACCATGCAGCAGGTGTGGATTATGCAAAACAGGCCCTCGGAGCCGAGTTTTATCTTCACCCAAAAGAGGAGCCAGTACTTGAGGCTTTGCCAGAGTCTGCAAGGCGGTTCCCTGAATTCGGCCGGGTTAAGGTTCCAAAGATTGATAAGTACATCCAAGAGGGCGACATAATAGAGATCGGAAAATACAGGGCAAAGGTCATTCATACGCCTGGTCATACATATGGCAGTATATGCCTTTTAATTGATAATCACGTCTTTACTGGGGATACGCTTTTTGCGGGAAGTGTAGGAAGGGTAGACCTTACGGGTGGAACCTCAATGGGCGAGCTTGTCCGCTCAATAAAGACAAAACTTATGACGCTTCCTCCTTCGTATAAGGTCTATCCCGGTCATGGCCCATTTACAACAATCGAGACTGAGAAAGAGACAAATCCGTTTATATCGGGAGGGATGCTGCTTTTTTAACATGAAAAAACTAATCTTAAGAGTTGCATTAGTACTGACTTTGACTTCGGTTACTATATATGCATTTGCAAAAGAGTTCTCTGAATTCAATGCGCTCTATAGAGAGAATCAGAGAATAAAGGGTAAAACCGCGGAGCTTAAAAGCGCTAATGATGATCTCCGCAAGAAAATAGAGGGTCTCAAAAATGACAAGCTCTACATAGAGAAGGTAGCAAGAGAACAGTTAGGGATGATTAAGCAAGGTGAAAAGGTCTATAAATTCGAGGAATAATCTTAACCTTTTGCTCCGCAATCTCGGTAAAATCTATGTATTTGCCCTGTCTGTCATATTTTTATTTTTAATTTATAAGGGCACCTTCAGAACATTCAATCTATATTCGGTTCTATTTGTGTTGCTTATTGTGTCTTTTGTAATCTATAGAGCATCAGATATAGTGAAAGGCTATTTCAGACGGGAGAATAAAAAAGTCTGGATACAAGGCGCGAAGGAGATAGTCGAACCGATTTCGATTGCAGGTAGTAGAGGAAGAGAGGGAATAGAGACAGTTCGGTTTAGTCCAAGAGAGAATAAGAGGCTCTGGAGTGAGATAAGAGGCTCAATAGAGGTACTAAATGAGATTGTATCTGCCCATACCATAGTGCTTTATATGAAAACAAGCGATGATTTTTTTGAAATTGGGGATTTCATATCGAATAGTGAAAACTGCATAGATAGAGATCAGAAGCTTCGCATTCGCTCTGGATACTTGGGATGGGTGATAAAGACGAAAACCCCGATCCTCGTAGGCAATGTGAAGAATCGCAAAGAAAATCTAATCTACTATACAAAAGATGTTCCCGTAAAGTCATTTCTTGCTGTTCCCCTTATCTTTGAAGAGGAAGACGGGGCGGTTTTCGGGCATGAACCAATCGGTATACTTTTGATTGATAGTCTAAGGGAAGATGCATTTGAAGAAAAAGAGAAACAGATTGTCTCTCTCGTTTCAGGTAGGATTGTGTCAATAATTAACAAATACTACCTCTCTCATAAGGTTCAGCTGAGCTCAAAAGAGCTTACGTCTTTCTATGAGTTTACTAAGAAGATTAGCTCTACGCTGGAGCTTGATGTTATATTTAACCACCTAATGGACACATTGGGCAGGGTTCTTGAAGCGGATGCTTTAGCAGTAACACTTTTGGATAGAGAGACAAGTACAAGCGTCTTAAAGAGGGCTGGAAAAGAAAGGCGGGAGGATATTGAGGGTAAAATAGTTCCCCATTACGATACACTGATAGGACTGGTCATTGAGACGAGGAAGTATTTCTATTCTGAAGACTTTTCGATACGAGAGAAGTATAGAAGCGTTTTGGGAAAAGAAATAGATTTTGCATGTGGGATCAAGGATATAAAATCGATTTTCAGAGAACCAAAGACACGGCCGGATGAAGAGGAAAATATACTCGGTTGCATTTTAATAGGTAGAAAAACAAAGAAGGTTTTTAACGATGGAGAAAGGAGCCTTGCCGAGATAATGAGCCAGGAGGCGGCTAAAGCCATATCAAACTCTCTTGCCTACCTCAAGATAAAAGAGCTTGCCATAACGGATGGACTCACAGGGCTTTATAACTATAGGTACTTTCATGAAAGGCTCTCGGAGGCGCTTGCCCGTTCTGACAGGTTTCCGGAAAGTGTGTCACTTGTTCTGGTAGATGTGGATAAATTCAAGCAGCTGAACGACACCCATGGTCATCAGGCAGGGGATATGGTTCTTAAATCCTTAGCTCGGGCAATTTCTGAAGAATTAAGGCGTATAGACATACTGGCAAGGTATGGAGGGGACGAATTTGCCATTATCCTTCCTCATACGAGTGAAAAGGGGGCAAAAAAGGTAGCCGAAAAAATAAGGCAAAAGGTGGAGAACATATCTCTAAGATTCAAAGGACAAGAGATGCGTGTTACTCTAACTATAGGCATCTCTACATATGTAGAGAACTCATCCTCATCTACAAAAGATTCCATTATTGAAAAGGCAGACCGTGCTCTATACGAAGCAAAACGCTTGGGAAGAAATAGAGTCATTCACTATGAAGATATTCTTCTTAAAGAGGTCGTAAATTAGTTCTTTAAGAGGGCTATCATTGTTGTGATTTGCAACAGCGGTGTCGTTAAGCTAATTCTATCAGTTGAAGGTTTGCCTTCTTTGTCCACAGAGTAAATTATAGGAATGTTGTAATCCGTTATTAAAAATGCGATCCTCTTTCCCAAAGGAGTTTTTCACATCTCAAAAAATACGTGCCAGAAAAAGCCTTGGTCAGAGTTTTATAAAAGACCATTATGTGCTCGAGCGCATCGGGGAGATTGCAGGACTCTCAAATGAGGATGAGGTACTGGAGATTGGTGCCGGGCTTGGAGCACTAACGGTCTTTTTAGCGGAAAGGGTAAAGAGGGTAGTAGCAATTGAGAAGGATAAGAGATTTCTGGAAAGGCTCAGCCAGACCCTTTCTCATCTAAAGAACATAGAAATTATATTCGGGGATGTCCTTCAAATTAAGTTGAGAGAGTTTTATCAAGAGAATAAAATTAAGCTTGTTTCAAACCTGCCCTACAGCATCTCATCCCCGATTCTTTTGAAGCTTCTTGAAGAAAGAGATATATTCTCGCTTTTGACCATTATGGTTCAGCGTGAGGTAGGACAGAGAATTTGCGCTCCCCCGGGAGGCAGACAGTATGGCTCGCTTTCGGTTCTCATTCAGACGTATATGGATGCGACCGTTGAGCTCCATATCTCGCCGGAAGCCTTCTGGCCCCGTCCTGCGGTTCATTCAGTCGTTGTAAAGCTAATACCACTTCAAAGCCCAAGGGTTTACATCTCGGATGGAGAACTCTACAGAAAAGTCATAAGGGCGGCCTTTTCATCAAGGAGGAAAATGATTGGCAATTCCCTTCTCTCTATTTTTCCAAGAGAGTATGTAGAAGAGATTCTAAAGGTATCTGGAGTAGACCGTAAAAGGCGGGCTGAGACTCTATCTGTAGAGGAATTTGGAATGCTTGTTCAATCGGCCTCTAAAATGTAGATTAAAATGGAAATTGTTATACCCCTACACTTTTATTCTGGCAAATTAGATGGATATTTCAGATTCGAATCAATCCTGTAGTGATTCTTATCACAACACTCTACAAGTCTTACAAGCAGATTATTTTGAATCTCCTTTGCCTTCGGCCCAAGTCCGTTTGCCAGTATCGAAAAAACAAGTACATCTCCACTATTTGTAAAGAGGTATCCGGAGAGCGTGTTTACATTATTTAGATGGCCGGTCTTTGCCATAATCTTTCCTTCAACCTCTGATCTTTTGAATCTCCTCTTAAGAGTTCCATCTACCCCACCGATTGAAAGGGAGTTGAGGAATTGAGAAGAAATAAGTTGATTTTTATATGCGTACCTCAAAACATCTGTCAGGACATGGGGTGAAACTCGATTAAGCGGGGAAAGCCCGGAGCCATCAACTATCTCGAATCCGCCTTTTATACCAATCTTACTGAGGAATTCTGAGACGACTTGTGTTCCCTTATCCCATGTTCCCGGGGTTCCTTTGAGCTGTGCTCCAAGTGTTTTGGTTATGTTTTCGCCTATGATGTTTACGCTGTTTTTGTTATATTCGGCGATAATCAAGTAAAGAGGATCGGAAAAACTAGTATAAAAAGTCTTTGCCCACTTAGGGACCTCTCCTGTAGATACGAATCCCTCCACAGCTATCCCGGCCTCTTCAAGAGTTTCTTTAAAAACGCTACCTGTGTATAGGGCTGGATTTCCAACTGTTAATTTGAATGTATAAGAGGAGACCCGTGGAGATATACTCCCCTGAACCATTACTGTTTTTCCTTCTTCGAGCCAAACTGCCATGAGCCTACTTCTTCTGTTGCTTGTAACTGCTTTATTTATAATGTTGATGTTTGCACCCTTTGGCTCCGTACTTACAATCGGAATCCTGCCGAGTCTTGATGGATAGACGTTTAGGTCAAGCGTGTTGTAGTTAAGGGAAAGCGCGCTTATTGCAGGACTATAGATGTCTCCTTCCCACTGTTTTTTCCATCCCTTTCCGTATCGAACATCATCAAAATATGAATCGTCCACAATCACTCCGCCCTTTACTCGCTTTATGCCCATTTTTCTAAATTCATCGACTACGGATCTTAAACGCTCGGTGTTGAGTGTGGGGTCTCCATAGCCCTTGATATAGAGTCCGCCGTATAGCACGCCCTCTGAGATTTCTCCGCCTGAGTAGAATTCGGTCTTGAATCTGTATTCGGGTTTAAGGATCGAAAGGGCTGCAACAGATATTATTACCTTTGCGTTTGATGCGGGAATAAAAAGCTCGTTGGAGTTGTACTCGAATATCTTTTCGTCTGTCTTTAGGGATTTGACGAGGATTCCGAGTTTTCCGTTTTTTGATGCCCTCTTGGAAATGATTCCCGAAAGCTCTTCGAAAAGCTCAGAATTGCTTTTTGAAAAAACGATTTGACATGTAGAGAGGAGAAGAACAAACGTAAAGAATAGGATATAGAATCTTCTCATACTAGAGCAAGGATGCTAACATACATCTTAAGGGATTTCAAAGGTTTTTTAGAAAATCTTACTAAATCGCTGTCTTATGGAGAGAGGAACGTTTAAGGAGTGTCAAGTTCCACGATAGAAATGGGATCGCCACTACAATTCTCTAGTGTGCCTCTGCCCAGTTTTTGCCCATTCCAATGTCAACTCGGAGTGGCACTCTAAGTTTCCATGCTCCCTCCATCTCTTTTTTTATCATCCTTGGGATTTTGTCAACCTCGCTCTCGTGTATTTCAAACAAAAGCTCGTCGTGGACTTGAAGGATCATCCGGGATTTAAACCCCTTTAGTTGATTGTGGATTCTAATCATCGCGATTTTTATTATATCTGCGGCAGAACCCTGAATGGGTGTATTAATTGCAGTGCGCTCCCCGAATCCCCTTGTTATCCTGTCTTTGGATTTGAGCTCGGGAATCGGACGGCGCCTGCCGAGTATTGTCATGGCATATCCTTGCTTTTCGGCCTCACGAAGAGATCTCTCCATGTATGCTCTTACCTTTCTATAACGCTTGAAATATTCATCTATATAACTCTTTGCAATTGTGTTTGATGTTCCAATCTGTTTTGCAAGTCCAAATGGGCTTATTCCATATATGATTCCAAAATTGATGGTCTTGGCAAGCCTTCTCATCTCAGGTGATACCAGGTCTTCGGAGACACCGAAGATCTCTGCGGCCGTACGGCTGTGAATGTCGCTTCCGGCTAAGAACGCCCCAACGAGGCTATCGTCTTCTGAGAAATGGGCAAGAAGCCTCAGTTCTATCTGAGAATAATCGGCGGAAAGCAGAATAAATCCGTCTTCGGGGACAAAAGCCTTCCTTATTCTCTTTCCCTCATGTGTTTTTATGGGAATATTCTGAAGGTTAGGCTCGCTTGAACTCAGCCTCCCGGTAGAGGTTCCGGTCTGATTAAATGACGTGTGGATCCTTCCCGTCTTGGGATTTATGAGCTTGGGCAGGGCATCAACATAAGTGGATTTGAGTTTCGAAACCCCCCTGTACTGAAGCACCTTTTCAGGAACCGGATGGAATTTGGCAAGCTCCGCCAGAACCTCAACATCCGTAGACGCCTCTCCGGTCTTGGTCAACTTCTTCTTGGGAAGCCTCAATTTGTCAAAAAGAACCTCTCTTAATTGAATAGGGGAGTTTAAATTGAATTCGAATCCCACCTCTGAGTAAATGTCTTTGGCAATTTTTTCGAGTTCTTTTTCAAACTCAACTGACATATTCTCAAGGAGATTGGAGTCCACTTTGACACCATTGATTTCCATTCTTGCAAGAACCTCTATGAATTTGAGTTCAATGTTCTTGAACACACTGATGAGGTTTAGTTCCTCAAGTTGAGTGTTGAGTTTTTTGCTAATTATCATAGCCACGTCCGCATCTTCACAGGCGTATGTTTTTGCCTTTTCTAATTCTACTTCTTCGAAGTTTATTTTATCCCTGCCCGTTCCGGTTATGTCTTTATACGTAATCGTCTTGTGCCCTAGGTAGTACATTGCGAGCTCATCAAGGCTGTAGCTCAGCCTCGATGAATCAAGGAGATGGGCGGCAACCATGGTATCATGGGAAATCCCTCTAAGATTGAGTCCATATCGCTCGAGTATTATGAATTCATATTTCAGATTCTGGCCTATCTTGCCTATTGTCTCATCTTCGATTATCGGCTTTAGCTTTTGAATTACATATTTGATCTCAAGTTGCTTAGGGAGATCAATGTTTGCCGATTTATGGTTCACAGGAACATAATAGGCCTCGTGGGGGGCTGGCGAAAGTGCAATCCCCACAATCTCAGCTATCATGGGATCAGCAGATGTAGTTTCAAAGTCTATTGAAATTTCTTTGGTCGCTTTGATTCTTTCAATTACATTATCCAACTCTTCTTCGGATAAAACCAGATGGTAATTGTTATATGAAACTCCATTCTCTTTGGATTGGCTTGTATTTACCCCTGATTCAGATTTAGGGGGTTCTCCTATTTCACGAATGAGGGATTTAAATTCTAGCTCTTCGAAAATCCTCCTTAGTTTTTCTTTATCAAATCCCTTATACTCGAAATCCTCGAGCCCCGTCTTTATTGGCACGTTTGTTTCTATCGTAACCAGCTTTTTACTCAAGATCGCATTTTCAATGCTCGCTTTTATAAACTCTCCCTGCTTTTTTGGGATTCTATCAATGTTTTTTAGGACCCCTTCGAGAGAGCCGAATTTGCTTATGAGTTCTGAGGCAGTCTTTTCTCCTATCCCGCGCACCCCGGGTATGTTATCCACTGTATCTCCGGAGAGTGCAAGAACATCTGTTACCCTCTCGGGTGGTACATTGAATTTTTCCATGACCTCTTTGATTCCCATTCTCTTATTGCGCATCGTGTCAAGTAAGCTAGCCCTCTCGGATACAAGCTGGCAGAAGTCCTTATCTCCTGTAACAAAAACGACACTTACTCCGTCCTCCTCCATCCTTTTCCCTATAGTTCCCATAATATCGTCGGCTTCATATCCTTCCATCTGAATCTTTGGAATTCCAAGAGCATCAACGATCTCGAGTATTTTGGGGATCTGAACCTTAAGCTCATCCGATGCCTCGCCCCTGTTTGCCTTATAAAGGGGGTATATGTCATCCCTAAATGTCTTGCCCTTTGAATCAAAAACAATTGCCAAGTACCTTGGCTTATAATCCTTTAGGAATTTAAAAACCATGGAGGTAAAGCCATAGATGGCGTTTGTCGGGAATCCTTTTGATGTGTGCAGGCTTCTTACGGCATGCCCTGAAGATATAGGAGCTTCCATCTATTAAGTACAAAACGACTCCATTCATCTCATTACATTTTAGGTTTTTGCGTGAGATGTGTCAAAAACGCTTTTGATAAACTCTGGTAACCTTATAATCGTGCTAAATCTATGTCTAAGAGGCACACTTATCCTAAGGATAGGTAAAATCGGGAAAAGGTCGTCTAAACCTCTACCATCTCATTTGCCATTTTTCTATAGAAGGGAAATTTCTCAGTATGTATGAGATGAAACTCAAATAGCGCATCGGGAAACGAGAGTCTTAAATTAGAATGTATCTCTATCCTCCTTTTCAAAGTCCCTTTCTTTAAGAAATTCAAACATTTTAAAAGCTTAACATAGCCAACACCATCGAGAAAGGGAAGGGAGTTTGACATGCAAAGTCAAATGCCCTAAAATGGTATTTAGGGAAAAATGTTAAAATTATCTAGATATTTCAAGCCCTTCTATGGAAAATGTAATTTTAGTGTCAACATTCATGGATAATTCTTGCAATCTCCTGAGCACGATTAAGTTGTCTATTTATTAAATAAGTGTAATTAGGATTTTATTGTCTCTATTTGAACTCAGGTTATTAGTTGAAAACATAAGGACTACTTATAGCTTTAGATATGATAGATGAGTTAAGCATTATAAGGTCAATAAGAGAGCGGTTCAAAAGGGTATCAAAATGTATTTCATTAGGGATTGGGGATGACGCTGCGGCGGTTAGGATAAACCCCGAATGTCTCCTCCTCGTCACCACTGACTCACATGTTGAGGGCGTACATTTCCTAAAAGGGGTGATTTCTGCCGAAGACATCGGCAGAAGAGCAGTTGCTGTATCCGTTAGCGATATAGGGGCGATGGGGGGCATACCTAGATTTTTTCTCTCTTCTCTCGGATTCCCAAGGCAGGAGGATGAAGGCTTTCTAAAAGGAATAATGGACGGGTTTAAAAGGGCGGAAGATGAATTTAATTTGGCTCTCATTGGAGGAAATCTGAGTGCATCCGAAAAACTCTTTCTCGACATAACGGTTTTAGGGGAGGTTGAACCTCATATTATGGTTAAAAGAACCGGCGCCAGGCCAGGGGATATTATTTATGTAAGCGGAACGGTCGGGGATTCGGCGCTGGGATTGAGAATTCTAAAGAGGGGGGAAAAAAATGAAAGGGAGGGCTATTTGGTTTCAAGGCATGTATCGCCTCAGCCGAGACTATCACTCGGAAGGGAGATTGCCCGGATGGGGCTCCCTACATCAATGATAGATATAAGCGATGGACTTATCCTCGACCTTGAGCGTATAACAGTCGAACATGGGCTGGGGGCTGATATATATGTGGAGCATATACCGCTCTCTCCCAACTATAAGAACAGAATATCCGATTTCGTGCAGGATCCATATGAACTTGCCCTCTCGGGGGGGGAGGACTATGAGCTTCTTTTTACGTCTCCTGAGGAAAAAGGGGAAGAGATAAAAGGGGTTTCAATGAAACTCGACATGAAAATTACGGAGATCGGACGTGTAACAGATAGGCCGCTCCTTAGGGTTTTGGATTCGGATGGAAGAGATATAGGGGGCAAGCACAGGGGCTTTATTCACTTCAGCGCCTAAAATGAGCGATTTACCTTTAAGTTACAGCCTTTTTTTTATATTTATTCTTCTTATGCTTTCGGGCTTTTTCTCTATGTCTGAAAGTTCGCTTTTTTCACTCGGAAGACATCAGCGCCAGAGAATGAAAAAAGAGAGTAAAAAAAGTGCGACCCTGATTGAGAGGCTGCTTAAGGACCCTTACAACCTGATAATTACAATTCTTCTTATGGATGAGGTAATAAACGTCGCTTATACAAGTATGGTAGCGTCAACCGTAAGAAAGGTAATAAATAGTGCCTCCGAGGAAATAAATACATTAATCTCTATTGGGATTGCCTCTCCTAGTCTTCTCCTTCTTGGAGAGATAGGTCCAAAAACGCTTGGTGTAAAGTATCCGAGGCTCCTGTCAAGCCTTGTTTCTTATCCTCTAAACCTATTTTACATACTTATCACCCCATTTAGATGGATAATAATGGTTCTCTCAATCGGAATCACGTGGCTTCTTAGCGGAAAGATTGAGTATGAACATAAATCCGGGTTTAATCCCGATGAGGTAAAGGCGCTGGTCGGGCTTGGGAGCGAAGAAGGGGTGGTTACAGATATTGAGAGAAAGCTCGTGGGCAGCCTTTTTAAACTGGAAGAAGTCCCGGCATATAAGATTATGACCCCGGCGATTGATTGTTTTTTTCTTCCCGCGAATATGCTCAATACAGATGCGATTTATGAGGTCAAAAAAAGAGGATTTTCAAGAATTCCTATTTATAAGGGCGATAGGGATAATATAATTGGAATCCTCTACGCAAAAGACCTCCTTTCTGTAGCTCAGACGAATGGAACCGTACTAGAGGCTCTTGTAAGACCACCATACTTCATTCCCCGGACAAAAAGGGCTTTTGATCTATTAAGGGAGTTTCAGCAGAAGAGGGTACACATAGCGGTGGTTGTGGATGAATACGGAAGGGTAGACGGTATTATTACTATGGAGGATATTCTTGAAGAACTTTTTGGCGAGATAGAAGACGAAAGGAGGGTTGTAAAACAACCAATAATCAAAAAGGAAGGCGAAGCGATTGTTATCCGGGGAAGCATGAAGATAGATGAATTTAACGATACGCTTCTTTTTACGGTGCTCAGGTCTGGAGGGATTGAGAGCTTGGGAGACGAACTTGAAGAATCAATTCTGCCTTCCGAAGGGGACCACGAGACCGTAGGCGGGTTTGTATTCGATCTTTTTGGAAGGCTTCCCCAGGAGGGGGAGCATGTGAGGTATGGAAGAATACTCTTTATAGCGAACAAGGTTTTTGGAAAAAGAATCACAGAGATAAAAGTCGAAAGGATAAAAGAGGAAAAAGAGGCGGTCAATGTCGCTTGAGGTAGTCATTATAGTGGTAGCGGCTTGTCTTATTCTTCAGGCCCTATTTGCGGGTTCTGAAATCGCGCTTATTTCATGCGATAAAATAAAGCTAAAGGCCGTTGCTGAAACGGGATCAAAGAGGGCAAAGCTCGTGCTCAAATCATTCTTAGAAATTGAGCGTTTCATAAGCACAACGCTTGTCGGTATAAATCTCTCGCTTATTACGAGCACTATTGTCCTAACATTTTACATACAAGACACGTACGGGGTAGGAAAGGAATTTTATACGGTTTTAATACTCTCTCCACTGATTGTAATCTTCGGTCAGGTGGTGCCTAAAGCCGTTTTTCAAAAAAGGGCGAACTGTATGGTTCTCTGGGTAATCTATCCGCTCTGGATTGTATCCAAAATCTTCTCCCCTATTTTATTTGTGGTAAACCTCTTTACAAAAGGGCTTCTGAAATTTATTGGTAGCACAGAAAATCCGTTTATAACAAGGGAAGAGTTGATTTACGCAATTGAGGGTGGCGGCGCGGCTCCCCAGAGTGGATACAGGGAAAAAATCATAAAACGGATATTCAGGTTTTCTGAAACAAGAACAAATGAGATTATGATTCCGCTAATTCAGGTCTGCGCCCTTAGCGAAAACACACAGGCAAGAGAGGCTGTAAAAATGATAAAGGAGACGGGGCATTCGAGAATTCCGATTTATCATGAAAGGGTGGACAATATCACGGGAATGCTCCATGCCTTTGATCTGCTCAGCGCGAAGCCTGATGATCTTATAAAGAACTTCTCGCGCACGCCGTTTTATGTTCCTGAGACAAAGCCTGTTGATGAGCTTCTTGATGAGATGAAAAAAGGGCCCTCCGGTATGGCCGTGGTTGTGGATGAATATGGAGGAGCCGTAGGGGTCATAACCCTCGAAGATATTCTGGAGGAGGTAGTGGGTGAGATTGAAGATGAATACGACAAGGGCACAAGGCTATGGAGAAAAGTCGCGGAGGGCGAGTATCTGATAAATCCAAAGATTGAGATAGAAAGGGTAAATGAAGACTTGGGGCTTGGAATTCCGGAGGGAGAGTATGATACTCTGAGCGGTTTTCTTCTTTCGGAAGAGGGCTCCATCCCCAAAGTCGGCGACGAGATCACATATAAAAACCATAAATTCATCGTAACAAAGGCATCGCTTAGGTCAATAGAAGAAGTGAAATTGGTATCGGGGAAATAATAGGGTTAATTATTACCATTTCATACACTGATATTTCTCTAACTGTGTCGGCTATATCAAATACTACGGGTTGCCCGTACAGTTGTTTTGATAGGCCCAGGATTTCAGATATGATTTTAGTCTAATGGAAAGGCGCGCTAAGTTTGAGAGAAAAACATCGGAGGTAGAAGTCTCGGTTGATATTAACCTTGATGGAAAAGGGAATTATAAAATCGAGACCGGCATCCCTTTTTTCAATCATATGCTGTCGCAGTTTGCAAAACACGGGTACTTCGACCTATCTCTCAGTGCAAAGGGCGATATTGATGTGGATTTTCACCATACGGTGGAAGATGTAGGGCTTTCTTTAGGTGAGGCTTTCCTTAAGGCTCTCGGAGATAAAAAAGGTATAACGAGATTTGCGGAGGCGTTTGTTCCTTTTGACGAATCTCTTGTCTTTGCATCTGTAGACCTCAGCGGAAGACCTTATTTTGTCTACCGGGTTCGCACACCCAAGAGTAAGATAGGGGATTTTGATGTAGAGCTTGGGAAAGAATTCTTTAAATCCCTTTCTACGGCCCTAAAATGCAATCTGCATATAGAGCTAAAATATGGAGACAACCTTCACCACATAATTGAAGCTGCTTTCAAAGCCGTAGGCCGTGCCCTTGATAAGGCATCGAGAATTGACCCGCGCTCCGAGGAGGTTCCTTCAACTAAGGGAAAGTTGTAATTAGCCATGAAATAAATTAATCACTTAATTCGTCTAGATTCGTTCTCATTCGGGGTTAGGTAAAGGGAATTTGATGATTTCTATAGTTGATTACGGAATGGGAAATTTAAGAAGCGTAAAAAAGGCGTTTGAGAGCCTTGGATTTTCTGTTGCTCTGACCAGAGATCCGGAAGGGATTTTAAGTTCAAGCGGACTCGTGCTTCCGGGAGTGGGGGCATTTGGGGATTGTATGAAAAACCTTGAAGAATACGGCTTATCAGAGCCGATTAGAAAATTCATATATAGTGGAAAACCGTTTTTGGGAATATGTCTAGGGCTTCAGCTTCTCTTTGAGGAGAGCGATGAATCACCGGGCATCAGGGGGCTTGGGATTCTAAAGGGGAGGGTGATTAGATTTCCAATTAATAAAAGATTAAAGATTCCACATATGGGTTGGAATCGGGTATATATAGATTCAAAGCTCCCTATAGTGCGTGGCATTACAAGCGGGAGTTGGTTCTATTTCGTTCACTCTTATTTTCCGGAGCCTGAAGACAAAGGTATTATTGCGGGACGAACTCAATACGGAATAGAATTCACATCAGCGATTCAGAAAGAAAACATATTTGCCTGCCAGTTTCATCCTGAAAAAAGCAGTATCATGGGGCTCAAGCTTCTTGAAAACTTTGCTTTTATTGCGGAAGGAGAGAAGGAATAGAAAACGGCTTCTATTTAATTGGTCCCGACCTAATTTTTGGCGAACACAAATCCAATAATTTCATTATTACCCACGAGGATATGGCAACCCGTGTTTGTGGCGATGGCCTTGCATCTCCTTTTTCTGATGGGTCTTAATGCACAAATCCGAGCGGGGCCTTGCAGTACAGATTAGTATGAAACCCGCTTCTTTATCCTGCGGATAATAGCGAATAGCATCGGACTGGTCTACTTCTCCTTTAAGAAGGCGCGAGGCACAGGTAAGACAGAACCCCTGCAGGCACATAGATGGAATATCTGTATATCCTGTCTCATAAGCGACATCTAATATGTATTCGTCTTCTCCGACTTCTATGTGAGCCGTACCCATATCTGGGATAATTAGCTCGACCTTATAGGTTTTCATTTCATTAAGGAAATTATTGGTGGAACAGCAGACTAAGGATTCTTAACGTGAGTTGTATATAAATTGGGGAATAAATCACCATAATAGGGACACGTTGCAACGTGTCCCTATATATAGTTCAGTGTTCTCACGTCGAACTCAGATTGATTTTAGGGATTATAGAATCCTCTATTCTTGCTGTAGGGTGCTTCGCCTGGCTCCCCGCGTCGGAAGTGTCCGGATGGACGTATTGCACCATCTCTCTCTTTACTGAGTAATTCGATAAACCAGGCTTCGTGCTCTATCTCTTCCTGAAGGATTCGAGAAGCCATGTCATAGGTGCGCGGATCTTTACCGAATGTAAGATCGCAGATTTCGCTCCAGGTTCTGATCGCGCATCTTTCGGCTTCAAGGAGAACTTGTAGAATATTTGCAGCGGTAGGATTGTCGGGCAGATATGCATCCATACATGATGCCCTGTCGGCAAATTCCCTGATGTCTTTAGGAAGTCCACCACCGAGTTCGTAAATTCTGGGAGTTATAAGCTCAAAGTGAGCGCGGTCTTCCAACCTTGCGTCTTCGCAAATCTCCTTATAGTCTTCGTGTCCGGCAAGATGCATGCGGAGAATCGTATAGTAATAATAGGTAGTGAATTCGGCGCCTGCAGCATCAATGAGCTTTTCCCTAAGCTCCTCTACGTTTACGCCGCGAGCTTCGATCTGCTCAACTCCTACGCGCTGGGTTACATCTCCGTGCTTTACCTTTCCCTTCATGTGCTTCTTTTCCTTTGCCATATTTTACCGCCTCCTTTTTGTTTGAATTTTAGACACTATTCTATATTATTGCAAATAAATTGCAAGTGAAATAAATTATCAATTAGTAAAACTAGCTATTTCAAACACCGTGTTATAGTTATATAGTGAACAGAACTCGAAGTAAAACGGAAAAAGAAAATTTCCTTTTGAAAAAGAATAAGTGAGAGAGGCTTAATAAATTTGTTACCTTATCTAAAACTCAAGCTTAATACTTCTAGGCTATTAACTTCTTTTCAATCAACCTAAGAAGGGCTTCAACCACCTGAGGATCGTATTTCGTCCCGCTGCTATTTATTATTTCGGAAATTGACTTTTCTCTAGGGAGGGCTGAGCGGTAAGAGCGTTTGCTGCGCATAGCATGGAAGGCATCTGCTACGGCTACTATTCTTGCTTCGATTGGTATAGAATCCCCGGATAGACCAAAGGGATAGCCACGTCCATTAATCCACTCGTGATGGTAGAGCACTATTGGAAGGGTTTCACGAAGAATAGGGAACCGTTGAATTATTCTTTCTCCCATTATTGGATGGCGTCTAATTATAATGTATTCCTCCGAGGTAAGCTTTTTGGTTTTGAATAAGATTTCTTCTGGCACTGCTGCCATTCCAATGTCGTAAACAGTTGCGCCAAGTCTAAGGTTTTCGAGTCTTTTCTCGGCTTGATTCAATTCTTTTCCCAGTTGTACTGCATAGTTTGAAACTATGATTGAATGCCCGTGCATGTAAATCCCTTTTTGATGGGGAGACAGATATAGATCCGTCAGATTTAGTATTTAGCCCCTCGTCCTCGTAGAAAAGAATTTGGTTCCTCCCGCCCTCTTTGGCCAGGTATAGAGCCTTATCGGCCTGTCTTACGACATTATCAATACTCGTGCTCTCATAATGGTGTATCTCTACGATTCCCCCACTGAGGGTAATTCGAGGTCTGCTATTATCTGAAATCCCTTTTAGAATCCGTCCCATTGCTGAAAGAGCCTGCTTTTTATCTGTCTTCATAACGATGGCAAACTCATCTCCGCCCAATCTGAATATCTTATCCTCTCCTCTTAGCATGCTTCTAAATTTCGATGTTACCTGTTTTAGGACCATGTCGCCGAAGACATGGCCGTGAGAGTCGTTTATCTGCTTAAATCCGTCAATGTCAAATACTATTAGGCTGATGATGGTGCCATTTCTTCGCGTCTCCGATATATCCTGAGAAAAGATTTGATAAAAAGCGCGGCGGTTGAAAATCCCGGTGAGTGAGTCAATAAGAGCCAGCTTTTCAATACCTTCTCTCTCTAACCTTTCCTTCTCTTCACGCTCCCTGAGGGCGGAGAGGAAATTGACTATTAAATTGAGATTAGAGATATTTTCCTCTCTTGGAGGGGTGCGGTCGTGTTTTGAGAAACTAAAAAACATAGCCGCTTTGCCGTTTATGAAGACCGGGACTGTAAAAATGAACCCCGGCTTGGCGAAGCCTTCGTCACCAATGGCTTTTCCATCGGGCAGAATCTCTATTGTATATTCAGATGGATTTAAATCTACGCCAGTCTTTAAGGCGAATTCTCTTATATTGTTCAGAACAAAAGAGAGATAACCTTTTTTAATCTTCCTATGGGCGAATGCAAGACATTCCTTAGTTTCTGTGCTCAAGGAAAGGAAGAGACATAGATTTGAAATTAATTGTCTTGAGTTGATTCCCAGATGCTGTACTGCGTCTGTAAATCCGTTCTTTAGAGAGTATTCAAAAAAGCCAGTTAAGAATCCAAGATTTTTGTCTACTTGCCCTTTTTCCATGATAATTTGGCAAATAAACTATAGATTATAACTCCGTTCGATAGCTCCCTTTTATTAACCCTGATACAAGACAATAGTGCTTTAAAAGCGTTGCAGGTTGATGGGCTATGAATTTCCCATTGATTGCCAGGATCAGAATAGTTAGAAGCTATATTATAACAGGAACAGACAAGAAGGTCTATAATAGACAGGTTTAGGCATTCTTGTCTGACTATGATTTATCAGACCGCTTCTAGTAAAATCTGAACCTACACCTCCATATGCGGCATTAATCACTTCACAACTGATGCACCGACGACCTTTATCTCTATATCTTCCGGCAGGAAGTTGAGGAATCCGGCTTTAACGTCCCGAAATGTCTTTTCGCTGTTGGCGAGGAGGATGTCGTGAATCGTGACCTCATTGGAACCAAGCCGTCTTCTATCGGACCTCGAATAAAAATCTATCCTAATCTCAATATTGCTATAGGTGGTATCACCTTTATTCTCAAGTGTGAGCTCTCGGACCACGCCTATAGTTCCCGTAATTCCGCCTCCCCATTTGAAATTCTTTACAATGATATCGTCCTGGGGTACCGGCTCCTCCTCTTCCTCTTCTTGTGTGGGCTGCTCTTTCGGGGCTTCTATATTGTTGGTGGTTTCTCCTTCTTTAGGGGGTGCGACCACAACCTCTTTTCCTTTTGTGCCTTCCTCCCCCGAGGGATTGGCTATGTTAGAGGGTGAAGAAGCCTGTTTCTCTTCAGTTTTGCTTTTAAACTCCCCGGAGGCCCCGACTTTTGTGCCAACCTTTTTGCCCGGCTTTTGGACTGGAGTCCCTATCTTAGCCACACGGGGTTTTCTAACAGGCGCGCGCGATGCGTCTGTAACAGTAATTACGGTCTTCTTTGCCTGGGGCTGTCTGAATCCGACGTTTATCCCATAAAACGTCTTTTCACTCTTTGCTGGGAGAATACCATGGATTACGGCTGTGGTTGGACCAAGCTTCTCACCGCTTGGGCTAAAGTACTCTAGTTGTATTTCTATATCCCTGTAATTGATTTCGCCTTTATTCTCAAGTGTAATCTCTTTTAATATCCCCTCAGTAGCATACTGTCCTCCTGACCACTCCCAATTCTTTACTACTATCAGATCTGATGGACGCGCAGAGAAGACTGTCTCTAGTACCTCAGCCCTTACAATACTGATAGTGGTTTTCTGAAGATCCGAGTGCATAAATCCGAGATTGACATTATAAAAGGTTTTCGTGCTCCCGGGAGGGATTACATCATGAATGGTAGACCTCAGGGAACCGAGTGGTACGTCGTTTATTGTATATAGATTCGCTTCTATTTCGATGTTTTTGTAGGCGGTTTTGCCTTTGTTCTCTAGTGTGATTTCCTTAATTATACCCACTGTGCCCGCGCTGCCGGAGCCCCACTTATAGTCTTTCACGATGATCTCATCCTGGGGAGTGGGGGTTTTAGCCCAAGCGCTCGATATTAAAACACAAAGGCAAAATAGAGAAAAAAGTAGACTGTTATACCTCCATATTATAGACTGCACCTTCCTTTATATCTCCTCTTTTTTTTGTTTATGAACACAAATTATACATTATTAAATCTAAAAGGGTAGCACATCCTTCTTTCAGCAGTGTGTCTTACGTCTGTCATGCATTATTTTAGGATTCTATACAGAAGAAAAAACCCCTTGATTAACGATCCCAAAAGGTGATATAAAAATAATATGTAAATTAAGGTTTAAGGAGGACGGATAAATGAGTACTTATATAATGTTAAGTAAGCTTACACCCGAAGGGAGAAAGACTATAAAGGATAGACCGGAGAGAATTAGGGAGGTAAATCAAGAACTGGAGGCTATGGGTGTGAGGGTCATGAAGCAATACGCTACCCTCGGTCCTTATGATTTCCTGAACATAGTTGAGGCGCCGGACAACAAAACAATAAGCAAAATCTCGGTAGATCTGTGCTCCCGCGGCACCGTGGAGATTATGAGCCTGGCTGCAATCCCTGTGGATTCGTTCATATCGTCGATCGGGACAATGGGGAAGAGAAGTAAGCCTAAAAAACCTGTAAAATCAGCAAAGGCAAAGGGAAAAGGTAAGAGAAGATAATACTAATTTCCTAAGGAAACGTATATAAATCTAGCTCGACATTTGTGGAGACGAAATTTTGTTGAGATGTGTGGTTCAACTATAAGACAGGTTCAAAATATACACCCATGAACCGTGTCTCCGAAATGGGCGATCAATTTTCATAGAAGATTATTTGAGTCTTTCCTCCTGAGATTTCTTCTGCTATTTTTGAGGCCTCTTTGTGAGTTCGCCCCATATTGAGGTATTCTTTTACCTTCATAACGACCTGTGAGCATGATTCGCAGACCAGATATGACTCCTGATCGAATTCCAATTCAATTCCCTGTGTAGAGTGGACGATCCCTCCACAGCCATTACACTGGCAGTCAAATTCAATACCGAAAGATATCAATTTGCTGAGCCCTCGCCTGGCCATTGTGTTTAGGAAAGCCTCTTTTACTATATTTGAATTAGTGTTAAACCCTTTCAAAAATTCATCAATGTCGCCTTCATCCATAGAATCTATATTCTTTCCCTTAATCAACAGGTAGTTTTCAAATTCTTCAAAGATGCTGTCATCAAATTTCCATCTAAAAATCTTTATAACCATATATGGCTCTCCTTAGTATCAAATAACCTATTATACCATATTGACAATTTATCAGAAGGCAATCTGATGTAAGTTGATATATTTGTCAATAACGGAAAACTAAATGCAATTCTATATGAATCAAAAGACTGGTGGATATTAGGATTTATATGCCGGACGTTGGGTCTACCAAAACCCGGCGTTGATACCCTTTTTATTTATGTTCTTCTATCAGGCTTCTCAGGACGATGGCTAATTTACACCTTCCGAGCCTCTCAAGAGCATGTTTCTCTATCTGTCTGATTCTCTCCCTGGTTAATCCCAGATGTCTTCCGACCTCGTCGAGCGTAGAGATGTTTTCATAGCCTATTCCAAACCTCATTTTTATAACCTCCCTTTCTCTTGGATTGAGCAAAGACAGTGCGTCGTTTACGTTCTTTGGAATTGAGGCGGCGGCTATTAATGAATCGGCTGGAACGGCATTGGTATCCGAAACAAAATCAATAAGTGCCATCTTCTCGCCCTGCCAAACGGGAGAATTAAGGTGTACTATCTTCTCGTTGGCTCCGAGCACCCGTTTTACGCCCTCTACGGACATCTTTGCCTTTTTTGCAATCTCCTCAGGAAGGGACTTTCTTCCGATCTTCTTCTCAAGCCCTGAGCGCACCCTCTGAATCTTGCCGGACTTCTCAAGCACATAAGCCGGGATCCTTACGGTTCTCGTCTGGTCAAAGATCGCCCTAGATATTGCCTGATGTATCCACCAGCAGGCATATGTAGAGAACTTGTAGCCCTTTGTAGGGTCGAATCTATCTACCGCCCTCATGAGCCCAAGATTTCCCTCCTGAATTAAGTCCAAAAAAGGAAGTCCGCGGCCGGCATATCTCTTGGCTATGCTTACGACGAGTCTCAGGTTTGCTTTGATAAAGATGTTTCTAAACTGTGTTGCTTTCTTTGAATATGCCTCAGCAAGGTTTTTGAGCATCCTAAGGTGTCTAGAGTTTATTTCTGTTTTACAAGTGCGCATGTTTTTATTTGGTCCTTTCTTTGTGCTCCGACTTGATCCTTTGCCGAGAATTCCATCAATAGTCCTTTGTATCTCCCTTGCTCTTGCTTTGCACCTCTTTATCTTGAGCGCAATTTTAACTTCTCTATCCTTTGTGAGGAGTGATTCGGTACCAATTCCCTTGAAGTAAGAGTTTAGGAGTCTTAAGTCGTGATTTGGAATCTCCTCTCTTTTTTGAGGTGTTTTAACCTCATCCGAGAGCTCAATGTCGAGATCAGAATCCACAAAACCGTCTTCAGGCTCAATTTCAATAAAAATCTCATTCCCTTCGATGAAAGGTTCAACTTCAAATGCCTCGCCGATACCAAATTCTATATCCCGCATGACTTCTCTCCTCAATTTGTGATGTAAAATTCCTCAAAATGGATGCATCAGCGTTCTTTGAGTTTTAATCAATTTGTTTAGTGCCACTCTTTTCATTTTAATTTTTGCCTGTCTTAAAGAGTCTTGTGATTTTGCCTATGGCAATGTTTATACCAGCAGACTCCGTATCTTAATCTTTAATTTTTACAGTAGGTTATAGATAGAGAATCGCTCAGAGAAAAAGGAACAGTATTTATCTGCGCAGTAATACACTATAAGAGGTGTGTAAATCTGCACAAAATATACATAAAATGTGGTGTATCAGCGGGCAGTTGTAATGAATTTTTTACGATGAGGGAATGAAAAAGAGACACAAGCCGTATGCCTTAAATATTATTACCAATCTATGTCCTTTATTTTCAGGCGGATCTCTCTTTTTCCGTTCCAAATATTAATTTCAGGTATAAAGACTATATCAATTCGGTCTGGCAGCGTAATCGATTCTCTAAGATTAAACCAGATTGCATCAAAGACAGCGCCTTTCTGTCTGAGCTTGAGGCTAAGATGTCTGTCTTTAAAAAGCCTCTGTGATATTACTTCAACGGATTTCGATAAAAACAGCGGTTCCGGGTTTCCTATACCGAATGGGGCAATAAGGTCAAGCTCTGAAACTATGGAATCGGTAATATCGGCTAAATCAAGGGCGCAATCAATCTTTAGTTTAATAAAATCCCCGTCTCGCTCACTTACAGCCCTTTCAAATCTGTCTCTAAATTCATCAATCCTTTCTTCTCTTATAGAGATTCCGGCGGCAAGTTCATGTCCTCCAAATTGCTCAAACGACTCTCTGCATTCAGAAAGAGACTCATATAGATTTATTCCTTCAACGCTCCTCCCAGAACCCTTTCCGATACCTCCTTTCCCAATAGCTATGAGTACCGCGGGTCTCCTGTACCGCTCGACGATTCTCGATGCCACAACTCCAATTACGCCCGGATGCCAATTGTGGGATGAAAGGACGAGGGAATTAGATTCGAGAAATCTTGGATTCCCCTCAATCTGGGAGACGGCATCGGAGAATATCTCTTCTTCTATTCTCTGCCTCTTTGAGTTTTCATTGTTTAGGGTTTTTGCAAGCTCTCTTGCCCTTTCCAAGTCATCTGATATTAAAAGTTCTACGGCAACACCTGCACTCTGGAGTCTCCCCCCTGCATTTATCCTTGGACCGAGCTTAAAACCCACATCATAAGCATTTATCTTTCCGCTAACACTACTTACCTCCTTTAGTGCGGCTATTCCGGGACGCCTTGGGTTTGACATTCTTTTCATTCCCTCTTTTGCAAATATCCGGTTTACATTTGTAAGAGATGCGCAGTCGGCGATTGTTCCCAGGGCGACAAGGTCTAAGTAGTCACCTAGATTTGGCTCTTCTTTTTTAAAGAAGCCCGAATCCCTAAGGGCGCGCCTGAGGGCAACTGCCAGATTAAAAATCACCCCCACTCCGGCAATCTCTTTTCCCGGATAAAGGCACCCTGTCTGATGTGGGTTTAAAATCGCAACGGCTTCTGGAAGTGTCTCGGGGGGCTTGTGGTGGTCTGTAACGATGAAATCAATGCCTAGTTTCTTTGCCTCTTCGACCTCTTTATATGCTGTGATCCCGCAGTCGCCTGAGATTATAAGCGAAGCGCCCTGGCTTTTTAGTTTTCTTATAGCATCGAGATTTACGCCGTATCCTTCCTTTAGCCTATCGGGGTTGTAATACGTTATGGTAGCACCGAGGTTTTTAAGAAAATTATAGAAAAGAGCCGTAGCAGTAACGCCATCAACATCATAGTCCCCATATATCGCTATTTTCTCCCCTCTTTCTATTGCTCTCTTAATCCTCTCTATCGCCCTGTCTATTCCCTTCAGAAGATAGGGGGACGGGAGATCAAAAAGTCCGCTTTTTAAAAATGACTCCGCTTCTGCCTCGTCTTTAATTCCTCGGCTTAGGAGAATCTGAGCCGAAATAGGCGATATTCCAAGTGATCTAGAGAGTTTTTCTTTGAGCTTCGGGTTTTCCTTCTCTACAATCCAGTGCTTTTTCATTTTTTAAGTTTTCTGATTCATTCCATTACTTTCCTTTAAGTAATCCACCAATCCTCTAAGCCCAAGCAGGTAGCTGTCGCTTCCGAATCCCGATATAACACCAAGCGCTACGCCCGATATAAAAGAATTTTTTCTGAAGTCCTCGCGCCTGTAGATATTCGATATATGAACCTCAACCGTTGGGATGCCCACGGCAGTTATGGCGTCTCTTATTGCAACGCTTGTGTGTGTATATGCGCCGGGGTTTATAACTATTCCATTGAACCTACCCATCGCCTCCTGGATTTCGGTTACGATTTCGCCCTCCGAGTTTGATTGAAAAAATTCAATCTCAACCTCAAGCGCATCGGCCTCTTTTTTTAATAGAGAGTTGATTCCTTCAAGCGTAGTGTTGCCATAGATTTGAGGCTCGCGTTTTCCAAGAAGATTAAGATTCGGTCCGTGAATTATTAGGATTTTCATTTCTATCCTGGTTATCTCTTGGTCTGAAAACTGGCTTTTTCGCTTAATAAATGGGCCTTTGCCTGTTCTAATTTTATATGAAGCGATTGGTTCTCTGGATCACGTTCGAGGAGCTTTTCAAAAACTCTGATAGCCCTTTCATATAAACCCTGCCTCATATAAAGGTCTCCCATG
>PSLL01000021.1:27451-30552 GCA_040289575.1 Candidatus Dadabacteria bacterium
ATTTCTCCGCCAAAAGGCGCTAAAAGGGACTCAGGATACTCTTCATCGGTAGATTCCAATGACTCGTCTTTTCTCTGCTCATCTAAAAGAACCTTTTTCTCTATATATTTTTCATCTCTTTTTTCCTTTTCTTTCTTAAACAGATTCGATAGAATATCTCCAAGCCCCATTGTTAGTCTCCCTACTTCTTTATATTTTCTCCAAGAGAAGCAAAAGCAGCCAAAGATGGGTCATCGCGGAAGAATTTTTCGTATCCTTCTTTGAGAGTCCTGAGTTTCTCTTGAAAGGAGTACACTTCTCCCATGACACTTTGATATTACTTTAAAATCAAGATAGTAGTCAAGAAAGTACGAGTAGTCCTAAAATTCGGTTAAACATGTTGTATTAGGAATGGATTTCAAATCAATCGATAATACTTAGAGTGCAACCCTATCTCTTGAGTTTCCGCATTGTCATATTGAAAAGAAAACCGAGTTCATCTACATTCAGGAGTCTCACAATTGAGATGTAAACTGCTACTCCGCCTATAGTGGAGAGTAAAAATATACCGAGCTTCTGCATAGAGATTCCATTTTGAGACCAGTTGGAGAATGTGGAAATCTTCCATGCTGCAATGCCCATAACTAAAGACGCCAACGATATTTTAAGGATATAGGTCAGCATCTCTTTTATCTTTATATCTCCTATGTGTCGACTCAAGCTGAAGAAGAGAAGGGAGAAATTAAATGTCGAAGATATTGAGCTTGCAAGCGTAAGCCCCATGTGTTTGAGCCCGAACGTAAATCCGAGTACATATCCAAGAAGGGCATTTACGATAAATGCAAAGAAGGCAATTACAACGGGGGTTTTGGTATTCTGCATGGCGTAAAAAGTAGGGGCCGTTATCCTTACCCCACCTACTGCCCAAAGCCCAACGGCATATCCAAGGAGTGCCTGGGATGTGCGAAGGGTGGCCTCAAAATTAAACTCACCCCTTTGATAAAGGAGATTACATATTGGAACTCTAAGGGCTATGAGCCCTGTGAGGGCGGGAATCATTGTAAGGAGCATGAGTCTCAGTGAAAAGGAGTAGCTTTCTCTAAATTTTTCTATATCTCCTTTTGATACCTGAGAGGAGAGACTGGGAAGCAGGACAGTTGCTATGGATACTGCGATGAGTCCCAGAGGAAACTCCGTCAGTCTTTCCGAATTATACAGATATGACACAGTTCCCCCGGGGAGATGAGATGCGTATTGTGTGCTTACGAGAATATTTAGGTTGTATATAGCTACTCCAAAGAGTTGAGGCGCCATAAGGAGGGCTATCTTTTTTACGGCTGGATGGCGTAGGTTTTTTCTAAATGCAAAGAGGAAACCCCTACTTTTTAGAAAGGGGATCTGGAAAATAAGTTGTGTAAATCCGCCAATAATAACACCTATGGCAAGAGAAAAAATTGGAGTATGCAATCTTTGATAAACGAGAAAAATTACGGCGATGCTCACAACATTAAAGATCACAGTTGAAAAGGCGGGGGCGAAAAAATAGTTTAGGGAGTTTAGAATTCCCATTGTCAGTGCGGAAAGGGACACGAAAAGGATGAAGGGAAACATTATTTGATTAAGCCTTACAGCAAGATTAAAAGTTTCACCTTTAAAACCCGAGGCAAAAAGCTCAATTATAAATGGAGAGAGTAAGATTCCGACAATAGAGACTAAGATTAGAACCATAGAAAGGAACGTGAATGTTATATCGGAAACCATTTTTGCTTCCTCTCTGCTTTTTTTCTCCAGGTATTCGGTAAACACGGGGATAAATGATACTGTAAGTGAGCCTTCGGCAAGGAGTCTGCGAAGGAGGTTTGGAATTCTAAATGCGACAAAATATGCATCGGTCTCAGCACTTGCACCAAAAAAATACGCTATTACCATATCCCTTACATAACCAACTATTCGGCTAAGCAGAGTAGAATACCCTACGATTCCTGCGGCACGTGTGATTTCTTCTTCATGTTTCATGGAGGGGTGTAGTTTATATGAGTATTGAGAGCAATCAAGGTGTGAGAATCAATACCTAATAGATAGCTGTCTATACACCGCGGGGGATCAGCGTATTATCTGTGTCTTTATTATATTTGGGTTCCCGGTTTTGGATTGGATTTTGGGATAAAATTAATACCATACACACAATTTTTGTTATATGAATGTCGGATTTAGTCAAATTCGATGCAGGTATTTTTTAAAGATAAACTTCATCTGTGTATGATAAGTCTTTGTTTTTTCAATAAATTGTATTTTCAATTGACCTTTTTCCTTCTGGTATGATCATTGCCTATGTTATAATTAGAATCAAATACTCAGAGGTGGGTTTTGCAGGGATCTACAAATCGGACGAGACTTGAGTCTGACCAACTTCTTGAAAAGGTTGAAGAGAAAGGAGACAACCCCACTGAGCTTAATACCAAAGGGGTAGAGATAATTCAGCAGCCCGAGGAAATCTATAGGACCATTTTTGATCAACTGCCTGTTGGAGTATACATATATGACAAGGAATTCATAATAACTCAATGCAACGAGTGGATGATCCAGATTTTAGGGACATCTTATGACAGGGTTGTAGGACTCAATATAAGGGAAATAAATGATCAGGGCTTTATACCCGCAATGAAGAGGACACTTGAAGGGGAGTTTTGTCATGAAGAGCGCTTCTATGAAGCCACTAATAGTTCAGCAAGGCTATGGTTATCCCTGAGTCTTTCTCCACTGCGCGATACCGATGGAAATGTCGTCGGAGGTATGGCTGTAGTAGAAAACATCACAGGGCGTAAACAAGTAGAGGAGAGGTTGCGTGAAAGCGAAGAGCGGTATCGTACGCTTGTTGAAAATACACACGACCTCATATGTGAGATAAGTATTGACAAGCGGTTTTTATATATTAGTCCAAATCTTAGAGATGTCTTGGGTTATGAACCCGAAGAGCTTATTGGTAGGGACATTTTTGAACTTGTCCATCCCGATGACTGTCCTGGTGCAATTGCCGAATTTGAGAAGATGATTAGAACCCACTCTTCGGATCGGGCCGTATTATTGAGGTATAAACACAAAAATGGCCAGTGGCGCTGGTT
>PSLL01000021.1:30580-35300 GCA_040289575.1 Candidatus Dadabacteria bacterium
AAACCGTTTCGGACTGCAACCGGTGAGCTAAGGGGGATTGTTACTTATCGAGACATTACTGAACGCAATATGGTGGAGGAGCAAATACGGGAGCAGGCCACCCTTCTTGATAAAGCACAGGACGCCATTATAGCCAGAGACTTGGAACACCGTATTATCTTTTGGAACAAAGGTGCTGAAAATCTATATGGCTGGACCGCAAAAGAGGCTATAGGGGAAAAAATCAATGAACTTCTATATAGGAGAGGCTCATTTCAATTCATTGAGGCCTATAGGAGCGTTATAGAGAAAGGGGAATGGGTAGGGGAATTACATCATGTAAACAAAAGGGGAGAGGAGATTATTGTGGAAAGTCGCTGGACACTTGTGCGCGATAGCGATGGAAACCCCAAATCAGTGCTTGTCATTGATACAAACATAATGGAGAGAAAGAGGCTCGAAGCCCAGTTCCTCCAGGCACAGCGTATGGAAAGCATAGGCACGCTTGCCAGTGGTATTGCACATGACCTCAACAACATCCTATCGCCAATAATGATGGTATTGCAACTGTTGCGAAAAAGACTTACAGATCAAAATAGCCAGAGATTACTTAACACACTTGAGGCGAGCGCCCAACGCGGAGCCGACTTAATAAGGCAGGTTCTATCGTTTGCCCGAGGTCCTGAAGGGAATCGTACGGTTCTTCAATTGAGATATGTTATCTCAGAAATTGAAAAGATTCTGCGAGAGACATTCCCAAAGTCAATCGAGATTTACAGTGATATACCCAAAGACCTCTGGACTGTATATGGGGATCCCACTCAACTGCATCAGGTCTTTATGAACCTCTGCGTAAATGCCCGCGATGCGATACTAGGTAGCGGTAGATTGTGTATATCTGCTGAGAATGTATTTATTGATGAAGACTTTGCACGTATGAATATTGATGTCAATGTCGGTCCTTATGTAGTTATTACTGTCTCCGATACCGGAGGGGGCATCTCTTCAGAAATAATGGACAGGATTTTTGAGCCGTTCTTTACAACGAAGGAGCCGGGTAGGGGTACAGGGCTCGGTCTTTCAGCGGCTTTTGGAATTGTAAAGGGCCACGGGGGATTTATAGACGTACATAGCGATATTGGAAAAGGAACGCAATTTAAGGTCTATTTGCCAGCTATCGAAACGAATGAAACACGAAAATTAGAGGGAAATGAACCCGAACCCCCTTCGGGACATGGGGAGTTAATCCTTGTCGTTGACGATGAGGCCGCGCTTCGTGAGGTTATGAAAACGATATTGGAGAGAAACGGTTATAGGGTGATTACAGCCAGTGATGGAGCAGAGGCAATGGCATCTTATTTACAAAACAGGGCGGAGATTAAGGCCGTTATTATGGATATGGTTATGCCGATTATGGATGGCCCAGCGGGCGTTAAGGCACTCCGTAGAATTGACCCGGAGGTTAAAATCATTGCCGCAAGTGGGCTTATGGAAAGGGACAAACTCGCTGAGATTACAGGGATTGAGGTGGAGGCTTTTTTATCGAAGCCCTATAAGGCGTATAACCTCTTGACGATTTTGCACAAGATTATCAATGGCGACAGCACAACAGATGGCAATTGCAGTGAGGAATAGTTGTCATACTAAAAAATAACCAATTCTCCATCTTTCATTATGAGTTTGTTATCTACATAAACTGTAGGCTGAATAATCACACCGTCTAAATGGCTTGCAACCCTTACTCCTCCACCCATACTTTTATTATCTCCAAGGGCGATGTGAATAGTACCCATGATCTTTTCATCCTCAAGCACGTTTCCCGTAACTCGTGCTTTATCGTTTGTTCCAATTCCCAACTCGGCTACATTGAATGCGAGTCTTCCGAAAGGCTCTATAAGGGAAAGTAGCTTCTTTGCAGCCTCGCCTCCTGATATTTCCATAGCAAACCCGTCTTTTATAACTGCTCTTATAATCTCGCCGTTGAGTTTTCCAATCCCAGCCATTGAACCGTCAATCACAATTATACCCTCCGATTTTCCCTCAAGGGGGGCGATATACCCTTCACCTGCCGGAAGGTTACTGAAGTCGCCGGGATTGTGATTAAGCCCCGTATCTGCGTATCCTTCTCTTCCGCTTATATCTAGGGTAACATCCATTCCCTTAGTGGTTGTAATTCTGACCTTTGAGCCCTGCGTTAGGATTTCGGCAATCTTTTTACTCCTCTTTGCAATTCCATAGTAGTCGGCTCTGAGTGTTCTGACCATTGTGTCCTCGGTAATCCCCGGAAGGGTGGCAATCCTTACCCCGTTTCTACTCGCCTCACGCCGAGAGTCGGTGTGGCTGAGGGATTTCGATGTCGGGATGAGTATCGCATCCACGAGCTTCATAAGTTCTCGAATAGGCTCCGGCGGCTCTTCTCCATGGGTTTTTCTAGGAATTATCTCCACAATTACTGCCTCAGCCCCGATTTCCCTTGCAGCCTCCCAGAGAACATAGCCTATTTTTCTAAGTGGCTCATCGGTTATAACAAAGGCCTTTTCACCTGGCTTTATGGCCATACAGTCTTTTACCGCAACCGTTGCCGCATCTTTGAGCGCATCCATTGCTAGTACCTCCGTACTCTTATAATTTTGTGCCATTAGTTTAGATTACGATAAATTCCACAAAAAATCCATTTACTTACGGGATCTTGAATGACATTGTAAAACTAGGATATTTTAAAAGCCAGGTATGGTCAAAGCAAAGATGCGAAGCTTGACTTTTCAATACCAGGATGTATGGTTTCAGATAGATAATGATTGAGGAGAAGGTATATGGAACTTGAGTTAATGATAACATTAAAAGATGATGAGTGGGATGAGGACGAGGATTTAGATGAGGAATGGGACGAAGAAGATGATGAGGATTTCCTTGACGAGGATGAGGAATGGGACGAAGAGGGTGAAGAAGAGTAGATCCTCAGTAGCCTATAATAACGGCCGACCTGATATTTCTTTTCATTATGTCTCTTGTAATTCGCAATAAGCTAATTAGCAAAAAACCTATTGGAAGGTCAAGTTTTGAGCTTCTTAAATAGCATTTTTCTTAAAATGCCGATGACAATTCTTAGAAAATGATACTCGATGAGATTCTCCAAAACAAAAGGATTGAAGTCGAAAGAGCAAAGAGGTCTCATTCTCTGAACCTCCTTTCCTCTCAGATTGAGAATGTTCGACCCCCTATGGATTTCCATGGAGCTATAAGATCGGATGGGGAGGTAAAGATTATAGCCGAGATTAAATGCGCCTCGCCTTCAAAGGGAATCTTGAGTGAGAAATTCAATCCCTCTCAGATTGCAAAGGGCTACGTCCGTGGTGGGGCTTCTGCAATCTCCGTCCTCACAGATAAGAGGTTTTTTAAAGGCCACTTGACGCACCTCCGCGACGTAAGGTATGAGGTTTCGGTACCGCTTTTGAGGAAGGATTTCATCATAGACCCGTATCAGATTTACGAGGCGCGACTCTACGGAGCTGATGCAATCCTTCTAATTGCTGGGGTGCTCAAGACCAAGGTCTTAACCGAGCTTCTGAGTCTGAGCGCCATTGTAGAGGTGCACAGCGAGGATGAGTTAGAAACGGCGCTTCTTGCCGAGAGCAGAATCATAGGAATAAACAACCGGGACCTAAAAACATTTAATGTCAGCCTTGATGTCTCGACAAGGCTCATAAAATTGATTCCAAAGGAGAAGGTGGTAGTCAGCGAAAGCGGTATTAGTTCAAGCGAAGATATAAGGAGGCTAAGAGACGAGGGAATTTATACTTTTCTTATAGGCGAGACACTTATGAGGGCATCTAATCCCGGAGAGGAGCTCAAGAATCTGATTGCCGATTGTATTAGATGAGCCTTGGACTAAGCCTTTTTGAATCGGCTCATTCCTTTAAGAAGTTTCCCACACTCGATTTCGCTCATTATTAGAGGTACTGTTTCCTAAATCTTTTGTTCAATTGGCGTCGGGCGTATAATTAAGAGAAAAAGGGAGCTAAAGAACATGATTGTAAAAGGCATATCTATGCTTTTTATCTTGTTTGCTATGTCTTCTGGTATAGAGCTTTCTATACTTTCTCAGGGGCTTACAAAAAAACCTATTCAAAGTGCGGTTGTTAAAAATAAAGAGGAACTCAAAAAGATATGGAGCAGGCTGGGGATTTCGGGTGAAATTCCCGCGGTTGACTTCAAGAAGGAGTTGGTAGTTGTTCTGATACCGAGTAGAAGGGGACAAGGCTCGGTGCAAGTCTCAGGCGTTGAGAGAAAAGGGAACGACGTTGAGGTTAGATTCATATTGAGACCCTCTGCCACAGCCTCAAAGACCCAGAGTGTGCAACTGACCCCATACATTGCGGTAAAGCTCTATCCGTTAGATGTAGAAAAGGCAAATGTGAGATTCTTTGAAGACATACCAAGGCCTCCGGTTCCACCGAACAGCGGAATCGGTCAGGGTGCAAGTTATACAAATGTGCTCAGTGGATATAGAAACATGGCCACCTCTCAGTTTCTTCCGCTCGATAAAGGGGGTGTATGGACATATAGGGTTGAATCTAATGGGAGTACACGTGAAGAGACCTATTCTATTCTCTCCATATCTCAGGACGGATGGTCAATATTTGATAACTTCTTCGGTCAGAGACAGATTGCCATGCGGATTGATCCTGTAGGGGATATTTATGTTTTGTCTGAGAGTGGAATTGTAGGCTTCTATACCCCG
>PSLL01000021.1:35344-43882 GCA_040289575.1 Candidatus Dadabacteria bacterium
AAAGGTCTCAATTTTCAACTCCGGCGGGGAAATTCAATGACCTTATGGTTGTAACTATTCCAAAGACCAATGGATTCTGGTTTAAAGACGTGTATGCGAAGGGAGTTGGGCTTATATACCATGAGCAGAAATCGCCCAAAGGAGTCATTAAATACACTCTGCTTAGAGCCCACGTAAGAGGAAAGGACTATCCGAGCAACTAAGGTTATAGAGTTTGAAAGATAGAGATATTCATAAGATCATACAAATCCTCAGGAGAGAAAGCCGCAATTGGGACGTGCCTATTGTCACTCTTACGGCTGAGACATCTCGTGATCCCTTTAAAGTATTAATATCAACTATACTCAGTCTCCGTACTCTCGATACAACTACAGCCAAGGTATCAAAGAGATTATTTGAGATTGCGGACAATCCCCACGATATGCTTAAACTCAGTGTAAAAGAGGTTGAAAGAGCTATATATCCGGTCGGGTTTTATAAGACAAAGGCTAGGACGATCCTCTATATCTGCCGCGAGATTGTGGAAAAATACGATTCACGGGTGCCCGATGACATCGATGAACTCTTGAATCTGAAGGGCGTAGGAAGAAAAACGGCAAACCTGGTTGTCACATTGGGCTATGGAAAGCCGGGAATTTGTGTTGATACTCATGTCCACAGAATATCCAACAGGTTGGGTTACATAAAAACTAAAACACCCTACGAAACCGAAATGGTACTCAGAGGGAAACTTCCTAAGAAATACTGGATAGAGTATAATGACATACTAGTAGCCTTTGGACAGCATCTGTGCCGTCCTATTTCTCCTAAATGCAGCGTGTGCCCTGTCGAGAATTATTGTGATAAAGTGGGAGTAGAAAAGAGCCGATGAGAAGGAATATTCGTGTCCATTCGTGTTTAAAAGGGAGAACTTGATGAGATTGGTCAAGGGTGAGATTATGAAATTCAAAGATGGGCAGAAGCCCGCCGGGTTTGAAAAGTTTGGCTATTGTGTGGTTGTTCAAACCGGTGATTTTGACATTGTAGGTGTGTTGCCCAGTGATCAATACGGTCAGACAAAGGAGCGCGACTTTCAAGCTGTTGCCGTTTCCTCTTTGGAAAGAACCGGAAGGCTCATATGGGAGTTTGACTATACTCTCTTTCCACATATAATTGAATTACTGAAGGAGTATTATGAGTTTGCAGTCTCTAGCGATGAGCAAGTGTAGAGGTATGACTATTGGTAGTAGATGCACCGGAGCGGATTGCATTTGCATAAGCGGATTAAATTCCGAGCGTTATAAAGGAGATAAAAGATGATTTACAAATTCAGCCCAAGGAACATTGAGGCAATGTATGATACCATAAGGAGTATTCCGGATTCCACTTTAGTTGCGGTTTATATGAGCCAGGTAACGGGGGAGTTTTTTATGGATGAGACGAATAAAAGGATTTTTGATGAAAGAAACGTTGAGTATGATTTGATTGAAGAGATAGACTCACAAAGCGTGAAATTCTTCTATGTGGACCCATCTACAGTTGAATGCGCGCCCTATGAGGAAAATATAAAAGCCTTTGTCCTTGCCCATAGCTCTGATGCAATAGGAGCTGTGTGCCTCGGCGTTGATTGCGAGGCGGAGTTTACCGAAGACCTTATGGTAAATGGCTGGCAGTATTTTCACTGGTATGTTCCACAAAATGATAAGAAATTTCTCTGGCGTTTATTCTTCTCGAAGGATGAGGCAGCGGAATTTATGGGTCATTTCTTTCCCGGATTTGAGGCTGCAAAGAAATGGATTGGAGAACTCCCTGGCACACTCACTCCACCTCCCGGTGGCGTAACACTAAAGCTTAATATGAGGAAGCCTAAAGGTGATAACTAAAGGAAACTCTCAATGGAATCTATAGCCTTCTATGTGTTTGGGGTATTGTCTGTTATTGGTGCCATTCTTGTAGTATCTTCTAAAAACCCAGTATCGAGCGCTCTTGCCCTTGTGCTTACGCTTTTTTCAACGGCTGTTCTTTTTATTCTTCTCCTTGCCCAATTTATTGCTGTCATACAGGTTCTTGTCTACGCAGGGGCGATAATGGTCTTATTTCTCTTTACAGTGATGTTTCTCGACCTAAGAGAGGAAGCGCTTAGGTTTGATGCCCGGAATGTCCCTATTAAAATGGGCATTCTTGTATTGATTCTAATTGTCTCCGGCTATTTTGCGACAATGGGTTTTAAAAAGGCCTTTATCGGCGCGCCGATGCCACATTCCGAAGCATTTGGGACTGTGCAAGGAGTAGGGGAGGTTCTATTTAGGAGTTATCTTTTGCCATTTGAGCTTACATCTATACTTATCGTTGTGGCTATACTCGGCGTTGTCACAATAGCTAAAAGGAGGCTTGATTGAATTGATGAATATTTCCATAGGCCATTACCTGGTTCTCAGCGTTATTCTCTTTATCATAGGCACCTACGGGGTCATTACAAGAAAGAACCTGATTATCGTCCTTATGTCTTTGGAGCTTATGCTCAATGCTGCGAACATCGCTTTTGTGGCATTCTCAAGGCAATTCGGTGATATGACGGGACAAGTATTTATGATAATGTCAATCACAGTCGCCGCGGCCGAGACGGCGGTCGGGCTTGCATTTGTCGTTGTAATTTATATCCATCACGGAACCCTCGATATTGACGTTTTAAAATTGCTTAAGGGATAAAAATGATTGCGTGGATAATATTTTTTCCGTTAATCGGTGCACTTATAAACGGGCTTGTGTTTGGTTCAGGTCTCTGGAGAAAGGTTCTGGGCGGGAATGAACATACGGAAAGGGGGATTGTAAGCGTTCTGGGATGCGGGGTAATTCTGATCTCGGCAATAATCTCATCAATCATGTTTCTTAAACTCCGCGCGCTTGACCCAGCCCAAAGACAGATTATTGAGGAACTCTTTGTCTGGATTCCCTCCGGGGATTTTACGGCGAGGTTTGAATTCCTCTTTGATCCGCTTTCGTCTGTTATGGCGCTTGTCGTTACATGGGTAAGCTTTTTTATACACATCTATTCAATCGGTTATATGCACGGAGACCCCGGATATTCACGGTATTTTACCTACCTAAATATGTTTGTTTTCTTTATGCTCGTTCTTGTTCTTGGAAATAATTTCCCCCTTATGTTTGTCGGCTGGGAAGGGGTCGGTCTTGCATCATATCTCCTTATCGGATTCTGGTACGATGACCCCGCAAAGGCAACCGCCGGGAGAAAGGCATTTATCATAAATAGAATCGGCGACTTTGGGTTTATACTGGGAATATTTCTGATATTTTTCATATTCGGCTCCGTGAACTACCAGGAGGTTTTTAAGAAGGTTTTAGATGCCGGATCCATGAGTACTGTTCCGGGAGTTGCTGTTACAGCGGTGGCCCTCCTCTTATTTGTGGGTGCGGTCGGAAAATCCGCCCAGTTTCCTCTCTATGTATGGCTTCCGGATGCGATGGCAGGACCAACCCCTGTGAGTGCGCTCATACACGCTGCGACAATGGTTACGGCGGGGATTTACATGATAGCGAGGTGTAACGTCTTTTATTCTGAGTCTTCTACAGCCGAGATGGTTGTTGTATCGGTTGCGACATTTACGGCTTTTCTTGCTGCGACGATTGCCCTTACTCAAAATGATATTAAAAAGGTTCTTGCCTATTCAACCGTAAGCCAGCTTGGATATATGTTTATGGGTGTAGGGGCCGGAGCCTATGCCGCCGGGATGTTTCATCTCGTGACACATGCCTTCTTTAAGGCGCTTCTATTTTTGGGTTCGGGAAGTGTAATACATGCATTAGGCAGCGAGCAGGATATAAGGAAGATGGGAGGCTTAAGAAGATTTCTTCCAATAACCTCATACACATTTTTGGCAGGAACCCTTGCTATCTCCGGTGTTCCGCTCTTTTCAGGTTTTTTCAGTAAAGACTCTATCCTCAGTGCCCTTTATGAAAGAGGCTACATAGTTCACTGGATTATTGGGCTCATTACAGCGGTGCTCACGGCTCTTTACATGATGCGCCTCTACATTCTCACATTTGAGGGTGAAACGCGTATGGGGGAGGAAACAAAGCATCACATACACGAATCGCCTCCCGCAATGACCATTCCCCTTTTAATTCTCGCGGTTCTTTCGGTTATAGGCGGATACATAGGTCTCCCTGAATTCATGGGAAAGATTTTTGGGATTCCCTCAGGCGTATTCCAGGGGTTTCTTGCCCCTTCGATTTTTGTAAAAGAAATGGGTCGAATATCACATTACATAATCGGGGATTGGGCTCTTGTCGGGCTTTCAACTGCCGCCGCCTTCTTGGGAATTGGAATTGCGGTTTATATCTATGTTGTAAGACCGTCTCTTCCCGAAGAGATTGCAAAAAATCCGTTCATATCCCCTCTCTACATAGGCTCTTATGGGAAGTGGTTTGTGGATGAAATATATGATGTGGTTTTTGTAAGAACGTTTACCTATTTATCGAGAAATATACTCTGGGCTGTGTTTGATGTAATGATAATTGACGGCATTGTAAACGGGGTTGCGGATATTGCAAAAGGGGCGGCTGGTATAGTGCGCGCGGCACAGGCGGGAATTTTAAGATTCTATGCCGCCATCATGGCAATCGGAGCATTGGCGATTCTTATATATATTGTACTGACGGCAAGGTAGCATTTATGCATTCCCGTAAAAAACTCTCTATTTGGGCTGATCTTAAAACAAGTATTTTGAGAGAGAAGTATGCCAAAATTAACAAAAAAACAAATGGATAGATTAAGGGAGATTTATGAAGAACTAAAGGCTATATAAAGTTCGCTCCCTATAGAATAAATGGATAGATTTACTAGAGGAGATGCAATTAAAACACTGGCTTTTATTGATATACTTCTAGAAACTTTGAAGAAAAGTAAGCCAAGACAGTCTCCATAGAAAACATGTTTTTTCTCTATGTACCATCACAGATGCCCTCCGGCAAGGCTGTATATGAGCACTCCGAGTACAATTAAAGTCACAATGACGTACGTGTAATCACGCTGGAGTGCAAAGGCAAAAACTGAGAACGTAACCCGTGCCACCGGGGTGGCAATGAGTAACAGGAGTCCAGTCTGGATTATGCCACGGCTACGTAGAGACACGGCATCTGATACAATCCCGAGGAGGCTACGTAAATCCGACGGCTCTCCACGGAATACACGGTAATCTGGAGAAGTAGTACCATAATAGATTAAATACAATATCTCTCCCACAAACACCGTCACCGCAGCTATGACGACCCCCCATTCTTAAGAGGTTGCCTATTGTCTGTTCCATTTGCTCATCGGTATATGAACCTCTAGGCTGAGACATATTATAGCCTCCCGGTTAAGCCGTTGTATATCATCTCAATTGCCAGTGCTACGATGACAATGCTAAAGACAATACGCAAAATTTGGGTCTTGGCACCTACCAGTACATGTGTGCCAATAAGCGAACCGAGTATCACCCCCAGCATTACCGGCATGGCTAGGCCGGGATCAATGTATCCGCGGTTCAGGTATACCCCGGCGCTGGCGGCGGCGGTTACTCCGATCATAAAGTTGCTGGTGGTTGTGGAGACCTTAAACGGGATTCGCATGAACTGATCCATAGCAAGCACTTTAACGGCTCCTGATCCAATTCCGAGCAGTCCGGAAAGCACGCCAGCCACAAACATCAAACTAAATCCGGCTGGGACACTGTGTACATGATACAGCTGTAGGCCTTGTGGGGTGGGATGTCTTCCATCCATCCTCAGTCGTGTGGCAAGCGGGTCAGGTCGATCATCGCCGAGTATATCGTGCCGGGGGCGGCTTGATAGATACGCTGAGTAGATAAGAACAATTCCAAATATCACCGCAATTGCGGGGGTGGGTATCTTTGCCGCTACAAAAGCCCCAACCAATGCTCCAAATGTAGTGGCGATTTCAAGGAACATACCGATCCGAATATTACTATATCCCTCTTTGACATAAGCGGCAGCAGCCCCGGAGGAGGTTGCAATTACTGAAACAAGCGATGCTCCAATCGCATATCGAATATCTACTCCAAATACCAGGGTCAGGAGCGGTATGATACGACCCCCTCCGCCTAGTCCGGTCAGTGATCCCAGAAAGCACGCCGCCACTGAGCCGAGCCAAATAAGTAGCGTGAATTCAATGGTATTCAGTGTGTATTCCTTTCTAAACCTAATGGTAGCTTAATGATATATATAATATAGAAGTCTTACTTATTATATGGTGTATTTCAAATTGGATTGGAGAGGAACGTTATAATGGGTTCGAAACCACAAAAATAAAAAGGCGGCAATTTGGTTGCCGCCTTCTAATTGTTTTCTATTCATTCTCCGAAGGCTTTTTAAGTGTCGAAATAGAGCATGAACTCATAGGGTACGGGTCTTAGCTTTATCGGATTTACCTCCTTCTCCATCTTATAGCTTATCCATGTCTCAATCACATCATCTGTAAAAACGTCCCCTTTTAGGAGAAACTCATGGTCTTTCTCAAGGGCCTTGAGGGCCTCTTCGAGTGAACCCGGAACGGATGGAATTCCGGCAAGTTCTTCGGGGCCCAATGCGTATATGTCTTTATCAAGCGGCTCTCCGGGGTTGATTCTCTTCTCAATTCCATCAAGACCCGCCATAAGCATTGCCGCAAATGCGAGATACCCGTTGCATGACGGATCCGGGAACCTTACCTCGATTCTCTTTGACTTTGGGCTCGGTGAATACATCGGGATTCTCACAGCAGCACTCCTATTTCTTGCGGAGTACGCGAGGTTCACAGGGGCTTCGAATCCGGGGACGAGCCTTCTGTATGAGTTTGTAGTAGGCGCGACAAACGCACACAGCGCCGGGGCGTGTTTTAGAATCCCTCCAATGTAGTGCATAGCAAGGTCACTTAGACCCGCGTAACCGTTTCCGGCAAAAAGCGGCTCACCGTCTTTCCAGAGGGATTGATGTGTGTGCATTCCGGAGCCGTTGTCTCCAAATATGGGCTTTGGCATAAATGAAACTGTTCTTCCGTGTTTTTTAGCAACGCACCTACATGCGTATTTATACCACATCATTCTGTCGCCCATCTCAACAAGTGGGGCAAAACGCATATCAATCTCTGCCTGACCGGCTGTGGAAACCTCATGATGGTGTTTCTCAACCATAACCCCGAGTTCCTCGAGGACTTTAACCATCTCCGACCTTATATCCTGAAAGCTATCTGTAGGCGGAGCGGGGAAGTATCCCTCCTTGTATCTCGGTTTGTATCCCAGATTCGGTTTCTCATCCCTTCCTGAGTTCCAAAGCCCCTCTATGGAATCTACGAAGTAGTATCCCGAGTTTGGTGTCTGATCGTATCTAATATCATCAAATATAAAGAACTCAAGCTCAGGCCCGAAGTACGCAGTATCGGCAATGCCTATGTTTTTCATATGGGCTATAGCCTTTTTTGCAATGTTTCTTGGGTCGCGCGTATAGGGCTCACGGGTTATTGGGTCAACTACATCGCATATTACCGCTAGAGTAGGGGCGGACGTGAACGGATCAATCCTTGCTGTGGTTGGGTCAGGAACAACGAGCATATCGCTTGCATGGATTGACTGCCATCCACGAATGCTTGAGCCGTCAAAGCCAAGACCTTCCTCAAACGTATCTTCTTCAAGCTCATGTGGGGGAGCACTGAAGTGCTGCCACGTTCCGAGGAAATCGAGGAATCTTAAATCTATAACCTCGATATTCTTCTCTTTTATCAATCTTAGTACATCTCCTACACTCTTGGGAAACATACTGTTAGTACCTCCCTTTCTTTTTATTAAGTTGTTCTTCTTTATAGCCATTTAATAATGCCCTCCTCGGCTAGTTGAGTTATTTTCCTTTATAAAGCATCCTCGCCACGCTCTCCAGTTCTTATTCTTATGACCTCTTCCATAGGAAGAATGAAAATTTTTCCATCCCCAATCTTGCCAGTCTTAGCACTGTCCATTATAGCGTCAACCACCTTTGCCACCATGTTGTCGGGAATTATAATTTCGAGTTTTATCTTAGGCAAGAAATCTACGACGTATTCTGCTCCTCTATAGAGTTCTGTATGTCCCTTTTGCCTTCCAAATCCCTTGACTTCCGTAACTGTTAGTCCCTGTACACCTATCTCTTTTAAGGATTCCTTAACGTCATCGAGTTTAAACGGCTTTATTATGGCTTCTATTTTTTTCATAAATGCACCTCCTCGTATCCTATTAGGCAAAGAACATACCATTTTTCACAGTCCCATTCAATTGCCTAAAATGGGCCCTCTTTGCGAATTTTGCACTCAAATTGTGCTTAGAGATTAAGCACAAGGTATTAAAAAATAGGCATCCTCACGTTTAAAATACAGACTTCTCAGCCAAGGAATTCGCAGGCTCGGAGAAGGAAATCGGGCGATTGTGTAAGCAGGAACATAACACTATCCTGTCCCTGTATACATTTATGCATAAATCACTTTCGTGCGCTGAACTTAAGTCCTGTCTTAGCCCTATCCCAAGTCTTCTCTGT
>PSLL01000007.1:0-27306 GCA_040289575.1 Candidatus Dadabacteria bacterium
AAAGAGCCCTACATTTTGGTATAGAATCTAAAGGGGTTAGAAAACCCCCTCTATCGTGTTATATATTATCTTTGCAACAGAGCAATACTATTTAACTACCTGTATCCCCCTCCAAAACCCGATGTAATTCTCTATGTGTTTTGCTGCCTCCTTGGTTTCAGGGTAATACCAGGCGGCGTCCTTATTAACCTCGCCATTAACCACAATGTCGTAATAACTGGCCACTCCCTTCCACGAACAGGTAGTATGGGTCTTGCTCTCCCGAAAATACTCTTTTTTAATACTCTCAGGCGGAAAGTAATGATTTCCCTCTACCACAATGGTATCATCGCTCTCTGCCAGAACCACACCGTGCCAAATAGCCTTCATGCTCATATCCCTCAGCCATAAAATATAGTATGCCAAAACGACACGCTCATTTCCACAAAAACCGTGCTCGAAATAACGTCCTATTTCTATTAGAATATAAATCCTCGAAGGTTGGACAGGCAAAAGAAAAATAATGGGTAAGGTCCTTCCCCCAAAGAATGACCCCAAAGTAATTTTTGGCTGGTGCATGTATGACTGGGCGGGAGCAGCATATATTACCACAGTTGCAGTGGGTCTACTCCCCGCATATTTTGCCTCTATTGTCGTAGGCCCGGATGGCATAACCATTCGGGGAACTACATACAGCGCAACCACGCTTTGGGGATTTGCCGTAGGAGGAGCGGCTCTTATCATATTTCTCCTTGCCCCTATCTTAGGAGCCATAGCCGACTTTACAGGAGCAAAAAAGCGATTCTTACTCCTTTTCGCATATTCGGGTTCCTTTTTTACGATTCTTCTCTATTTCTCAGAATCGGAAGATATATGGAGAACCCTATTCCTTTTTTTTATAGCCCAATTGTGCTTCATAGGGGCAAATGTGTTCTACGACGCATTCCTTCCACAGATTGCAACACCCGACAAGATGGATACAGTCTCAGGAAAGGGATTCTCTTATGGCTACTTGGGCGGAGGGCTTAACTTTGCCATCACCCTCGGGCTTGTTGCGGGACACAGTAAATTCGGGATTTCACAAACACAGGCCGTAAGGATAGGGATTCTAGGGACGGGGCTCTGGTGGGCGGGATTCACACTATTTGCGGCAAAGAACCTGTTTGAGACCCCGAGTGCAAACACACTGCCTGAGCGGTATAAAAACTGGCATTTTCCCCCTGCGGCATACGCCGCTGTGGGCATCTCACAACTCATCAGAACCGCAAAACGCATTCGAAGGTTTAGGTACCTCGTTCTTTTTCTCATTGCCTACACCTTGTATAATGACGGCATACAGACTGTGATTAATATGGCAACAATTTACGGAAAAGAAGAGCTTCGGCTCCCTACGACTGCGCTTCTCATAACGCTACTTACTATACAGGCAGTCGCCTCAGTCGGAGCCATTATGTTCGGTCGGTTCGCAAACCTTGTGGGCACAAAAAGGGCGGTTATGATAGCCCTTGTGCCCTGGTGTCTGGTTGTAATATATGCATATTTCATAAACACGGCTGTAGAGTTTTTTACCGCAGGCATTATGGTGGGGGTTGTCCTGGGCGGGTCTCAGGCTCTGAGCCGCTCATTCTATGGTTCAATGATCCCGGAGGAAGCAAGCGCCGAGTTCTATGGGTTTTATACGGTTTTTAGCAAGTTCTCGGCAATCTGCGGCCCCTTTGTGTTCGCCATCGTCCGTCAGATAACGGGCAATGCGAGAAACTCGATTCTCTCAATCATAGTGTTTTTTATACTCGGTCTTGTCCTCCTATACTTTGTTGATGAAAATAAGGCGCGCGAGGCAAAACTCTCAATGAATCTCCTTGAGGGCAGTGATTCACGCGTCTCTTATATAAAAAACCCTTAGATTACCAATTTTTGTTACTTAAATAGTCGGTTTTACAATAAACGTTATCTCTATCCGGTCTGAGACCCGGAGAGAATAAAATTATTAATCTTTTCAATGGGTTGTGTTCTTGTATCAATCCGTTATTTTTCTGGCACGTATCTTGCAAACACATAGATGAAAACAAACCGGAAAGGATAACCCGTGAAGATACTTATTGTTGATGACTCACCAGATAGCCAACTTCTGATTAAATCCATTCTGAATTATGCCGGATACAAGGATTTATTAACCGCCAATTCAGCCCTTGAAGCTTTTAGGCAACTAGGAATGGATAATCTTGCAAGCGCCTCTACAGATATAGATTTAATTCTAATGGATGTAGTGATGCCGGAGATGGATGGCATTGAAGCATGCCGTTTGATTAAGTCATTTGAATACCTCAGGGATATTCCCATCATCATAGTGACGGCTACAGCAAAGGACTTGCAGATGGCGTTTGCTGCTGGGGCTACTGATTATATTACCAAGCCGCTAAATAAAGTAGAACTCCTGGCTCGGGTGTCTTCAGCACTGAGACTTAAGCGCGAGATAGACAATCGTAAGGCACGTGAGCAGGAGCTAATGAAATTGACACAACAACTCGAGGAGTTGAATCAGATATTACAACGCCTCTCCTCTTCCGACGGGCTGACTGGTGTTGCCAACCGTCGTCATTTTGATCTGGTTCTAAAGCAGGAATGGAGGCGCGCCATACGAGATGCAACTCCACTATCTTTGATACTCATAGATGTTGATTTCTTTAAGGCTTACAACGATACATACGGCCATCAAATGGGCGATGACTGTCTAAAGCGGGTGGCGAATTCGCTAAAGGGCGTGTTGAAACGACCTACAGATTTAATAGCCCGCTATGGCGGTGAAGAATTTGTAGCCCTCCTGCCGAAGACGGATACAGATGGGGCAGCCGCTCTGGCGGAGGGGATGCGTGCTGGAATTGAGGCACTGGGGATTGCACATGCCCGTTCTCAAGTTACAGATCGAGTCACTATCAGTCTAGGAGTCGCCACAGTTGTCCCCAATCGTGACTCTTCATTCGCCGACCTCGTTGCCGAAGCCGATCATGCCCTTTACCAAGCAAAGCAGGAGGGGCGCAATCGGGTAAAAAGTTCTTCTAGCATAGTAATGCAAGATAAATCCTTAGTTAATGAGGCAACGTTATGCAAATTGAGCAATTAATGTGGAATACAGAAAACGGATGGCAAAAGACACTGCAGACCAGTAACACAGATATACACCCACAATTAGTGCTCTTTTTTGGCGAGTCGGGTGTACTGGAATCTGGTGAACGCTATTTTGATCTCAGAGACCGCTATCCCGATACCCATATTATTGGCTTTACCAGTGCCGGTAAGATCATTGGCGAGGATGTTTATGCTGGGAGTGTCGTTGTCAGCGCTATTGAATTTGAAAATACCCCTATATCGGTAGCCTCAATCTCGATTAGCACAATGACAGACTCTTTCAGGGCCGGGGTTCAAATAGGTAAAAAGTTGAGCCATCCGGGTTTGCGCGGGGTCCTGGTTATTTCAGAGGGTATAAGAGTAAACGGCAGTGAATTGGTCCGAGGCATTGTCAGTATTGTTGGCAATAACATACCCGTTACGGGTGGACTCGCCGGAGACGGTACACGTTTTCAAATGACACGTGTTGGATGCAATTCAAAACCCGAGCCGGGGCGTATCGCAGTATTAGATTCTATGGGCCCGCTATCACCATCGGTCACGGCTCAGTGGGCGGTTGGGACCCATTCGGACCAGAAAGACACATTACAAGGTCTAAAGGGAATATATTGTATAAGCTGGACGGTAACCCTGTCTTCGAATTATATAAAAGATACCTAGGCGATGAGGCCGATAATCTCCCCGGTAGCGCCCTGCTATTTCCGCTTATGGTGCGTCATGCAAATAATGAATCTACTGGTGTCGTACGCACTGTTTTATCAGTCAGTGAGGATGATCAAAGCATGACATTTGCCGGAGATATTCCTCAGGGTTATACAGCACAGCTCATGAGGGCGAATTTTGACCGTTTGATTGACGGTGCGGGAGCAGCGGCTAAGATCGCGAGTGAGGGAAGCAAAGGCGATGAAGCCAAGTTGACGATTTTAATCAGTTGCGTGGGACGCAAGATGATTCTCGGTCAACGTATCGCCGATGAGGTCGAGGCAGTCCGCGAAATACTGGGGCGAGATGTTGCCCAGATTGGTTTTTATTCATACGGGGAAATATCACCGCATGTCTCCACGGGGATTTGTGAACTGCATAACCAAACCATGACAATAACCCTAATTTCAGAGCGCTAATAATGCATAAGTTACTCGAAAGACAGTTAAAAAAGGCTCTGCGTTCCACATCCGATAGCAAGGTTGATTATGACACCTTGATTGAGATGATAAATACCACTTATGAGGAGTTTGACAAGAAGAGGTGACTAACCGATCGTTCTATGGAGCTTATGTCCAAAGAGCTTTTAGAACTCAATCGAAGGATTCAAGAGCAAAGCGAAACTAGAGTCCAAGCAATTATGGATAATGTAATAGACGGTATCATTACTATAAATGAAAACGGTACTATTGAATCATTCAATCAAGCGGCAGAACGTATTTTCGGCTACAGAGAAAACGACGTTATAGGTCATAATATAGATATGTTGATACCCGACCTAGGTAAAGATATGTGCAATTATCCAAGTACCGGACAAAATATCAGACATGAGGTTAGAGGAAAGCGTAAAGACGGTTCAACCTTTCCTATGAGTTTGTCTATCAGCGAGATAAGACTACATGAAAAACGTATCCTTATCGGTGTTGTACGTGATATTACTGAACGCAAGCGGACGGAAGCGGAGCTTGTTCGATTGGCTTCATTTCCTGAGAAGAACCCCAATCCGGTTATTGAAATAGACCCGTTCGGTAATGTGACTTACTTAAATCCAGCTGCACGGAATCAATTTCCAGACTTATATTCACTCGGACCCAACCATCCTATTCTAAATAACATCAGCTCAATCATCACTGCATTTCAGAATGGAGAACAAGAATCTTTAATTCGTGAAATTGATTTAGGCAATACAGTATATGAACAAAAGATATGGTATGTCCCGGAAAACAAGACCAGAATCTATATGTCTGACATCACAGAGCGCAAACGAGTGGAGGAGATGCTCAGAGAAAATCTTGCACAGCTATCCAAAAAGAACCGTTATGAATCAATCCTCAGTGCTGTAACAAGGACTGTCCACAGGTCAATCAATCTCCAAGACGTTCTAGAAAACGCTGTTGACGCAATGAGTAAGAATATAGATGGGGTGGACAACATTGCAATTTACTTTGTCGAAGGAGAAGAGGCGGTTATAAAATCCCATAGAGGCTTTACCAATCGGTATATTGAGAGAGCAGGGAGAATCCCCTATCCTAATGGACTTACATGGAAGACAATTATAGAGGGAAAGCCCAGGTATTGTGCAGACGTAGACCAGGACACGGTTATAGGCCCTGCCGGAAGGGAAGCAGGGATAAAAAGCTATTTATCCCTACCTATTCGCCTCCAAGACAAAACAATAGGGGCTATAAACATAAGTTCTTTTCAAAAAGATGCCTTTGATGAAGAAGAACTAAAGTTGACGGAGATTGTTGCACAGCAAATAGAGGTGGCAATTAATAACGCACGGCAGGCAGAGGCTTTGCAAGCCAGTACCGAATCTTTGCGTCAACTCTCATACAGCCTGGAAAAGAAAAACCGAGATCTCACACTTCTATATGAACTGGGTCGGATTATCCACAGCGGCATGAATATAGAGACAGTTGTACAGCAGGCAATCAATCATATCCTGAAAGCACTCGATTATGTTGATCTGTTCTGGCTCTATCTAGTAGAGAAGAACGAGGCGGTGCTAAAGGCCCATCACGGTCTCAATGAGGAGTATCTGAAGCGAGCCAGCCGCATCCCACAAGGACGGGGGGTAACCTGGAAGGTTATTGAATCGAAAGAGGTATTACACATTCCGGACGTGCAAAAGGACTCATTCCTTGGGCCTGCGGGACGAATGCTCAATTACCATCCTTTGCTTGGTATTCCAATCATGGTAGAAGGAAAGGCCATCGGTGCTTTACTCTTTGGCAGTCGACGTGAGATCCCTTTCAATCAAGAGGAGATTGATATACTCAGTAAAATCGGTTTGGAAATAACTACCGCCATCTCCAAATTAGAGGTGATCCGAAGACTCAAAGAGCTAGATCGGATGAAATCGGAGTTCCTGGCCAACATGAGCCACGAGATCCGCACGCCGCTTAATATCATAATAGGCATGACAGAATTAACCCTGGATACAGAACTAACACCCGAACAGAGGGAGTCTCTTAAGGTGGTTCAGTCTTCTTCCGAAGCCCTTCTCGGTGTGATAAGTGACATACTCGATTTCTCAAAGATTGAAGCGGGGCAGGTAGAAATAGAAGAGATTCCATTCAATCTCAGGGAATTGGTAGAGGGAGTATCAGAGATATTGGGTGTTCGTGCACATAACAAGGGGCTTGAACTGATATGCTACATAGAACCGGAGGTACCTAATTGGATCATAGGTGATCCGACTCGAATAAGACAGGTATTAGTAAATCTTTTAGGAAATGCCATCAAATTTACAGAGAAAGGAGAGGTATCTGTCAAAGTAGAAAGAACAGAGTCGGATGACAAGGATAAAGCAGGACTCCATTTTATAGTATCAGACACGGGTATAGGGATTTCTAAGGAGAATCAGGCAAAGCTATTTAATAGGTTTTCACAGATAGATAGTTCCACTACAAGGAGGTTTGGGGGGACGGGGCTGGGACTGAGCATATCAAAGTCACTAGTTGAACTAATGGGAGGTAGAATATGGGTAGAGAGTGAAGAGGGTAAGGGCGCAACATTCCATTTCAGTTTATCCTTAAGGTTTGAGAAAAGAGAAGAGGAAAGAGAGAGGAAGGGAGAGTTTATCTATCCTGATTTCAAAGATATGTCGGTTTTGATAGTAGATGATAATAAAAACAACAGGGTCATACTGCAGAAGACACTCAGTGCATGGGGGTTTAATGTAAAGGGGGCAGAAAGCAGTACAGAGGCACTTGAGTATCTGATGAGAGAAAACGGTAGTATTGATTTAGTGATATTGGATCACCAGATACCAGAGATGGATGGGGTGGAATTAGCACGGTCTATAAGGAGAGAGCCAAGCCTCAGGAACATAAAGATGATTATGCTCTCATCATGGGGAGCACTGAAATCAGATGCGATAAAGGAGCTGGATATCTCAGAGTCCATTGCAAAGCCAGTGAAACAATCGAGGCTTTTTGATGTATTAATGAGGGTGTTACGTAAGGAGGAGAGAATCAAAGAAGAGATTATCGAGAGTATAAAACCAGTGGAGATAAGTAGAAAGAAAGGACTAAGGATATTGCTGGTAGAGGACAATATAGATAATCAGAATCTGGGAAGGAAGATACTTGAGAATGCAGGTTATGATGTGGATATATCAGAAAATGGAGAGGTAGCAGTGGAGTCGGCTCGCCGGTCTCAATATGATTTAATCCTGATGGATGTACAGATGCCGGTGATGGATGGGTTCAGTGCGACAAGAGAAATCAGGATATGGGAGAGGCGTCAGGGCTTAAAGCGTACTCCGATAATAGCCCTTACGGCACATGCTATGGATGGGTATCGTGATAAATGCATTGAGAATGGGATGGATGATTATATTACTAAGCCCCTAAAGAAGAAGACACTCATTGAGACAGTTGAGAAGTGGACAGGTACTAGATCCACTATTTTGGTAGAAGAAACGATAAGAACAAGAACCGAGCCGTCAGGGCAGTGAACCCAAATCTGGGAAGTAAGACGTGGGAAAAATAAGAATTTTGGTAATCGAAGATGATAAGGTTGACCAGATGGCCTTTAAGCGTATTGTCAAAGACGAGGGTCTTTCATACGACTATGACATAGCTGGATCTGTTTCAGAGGCTAAGAAATTCCTAGATTCTAAAAGATTCGATATTGTAATTACAGACTACATGCTGGGTGATGGCACGGCATTTGACATCCTCGATTTAATAAAAGACACCCCCATTATTATTGTCACCGGAAGCGGTGATGAGGAGATTGCCGTTAAGGCTATGAAAAGAGGCGCTTATGACTATCTCATAAAAGATCCAGAGCGCAACTATCTCAAAGTCCTGCCTATAACCGTCGAAAGTGCGATTAAACACAAAGGAGCAGAGAAACAATTCAGAATGCTATCCCATGCAATTATGAGTATCAACGATAGTGTTTATATAACTGATATGGATAACAGAATTATCTTTGTTAATAAGGCGTTTTGCAAAACCTATGGACATGAGGAAGGAAACATCCTGGGCAGAGACAGCAATGTTCTTGGAGAAGTCAGTCTGAAAGATGAATTTTACCACAGGCGCAAAGACGGAAGTACATTTCCGGTTTCTCTATCTAGATCGGCCATTAAAGACGAAAGTGGAAATGAGGTTGCCGTTATTGGAGTAGTCCGTGACATCACCGAGCACAAGCGGGCAGAGGAAGAATTAAAAAAGGCCAAAGAAGCAGCCGAGGTCGCCAATAGCGCCAAGAGCCAATTCCTTGCCGTTATGAGCCATGAAATTCGCACTCCTATGAATGCCATAATCGGTATGGCTGATCTTCTCTGGGAAACTAATCTGACACCCGAACAGCGTGAATATGTCCGTATCTTCAGGAGAGCAGGAGATTCCCTTCTCAATCTAATCAATGACCTACTTGACCTCTCTAAAGTGGAGGCTGGTCGCCTTGAACTGGAGAACATTGGCTTTGATCTTTGTGAACTCATTGAAAAAACCGTTGAAATCTTGGCTGTGCGAGCCCATGAAAAGGGTATTGAACTTAACTTCTATATATCGCCTGATGTGCCGACTAACCTAGTTGGCGACCCAAAACGCTTGAGTCAGATTCTTATTAACCTTGTGGGAAATGCTATCAAGTTCACAGAAAAAGGCGAAGTGCTACTAAGCGTTGAAAATAATAATGAAACTAAAGATGGGATCTGCCTTCTATTCTCGATTCGAGACACAGGAATCGGCATTCCTTCAGAAAGGCTAAGCGTTATCTTTGATAATTTCACCCAAGTTGACTCCTCCATCACACGCAAGTACGGTGGAACCGGGCTTGGGCTAAGCATATCTAAGAAATTAGTCGAGTTAATGAAAGGATCCATCTGGGTTGAAAGTAGATTCGGTGAGGGAAGCACATTCTACTTTACAGCCCAATTTGGAATTCAATCTGAACCCAAGCCTATATCTCCTCCCCCACCGGCGGATTTAAAGGGACTAAGGACACTAGTGGTAGATGACAACGCCACAAACCGCTTCATTCTGAGAGAGATGCTGTCTGGATGGGGTGCCCTAGTGACGGAGGCTGAAAGCGGTGAGCAGGGGCTTGTTAAACTCAAACAGGCCGAGGAATCAGGGGTGCCTTATAGACTCTTATTATTGGATCGCCGTATGCCTGGCATAGATGGATTTGAATTAGCAGAATATATTAAGAAAGACCTGGGAACTACGGGGATGACCATATTGATGCTTACATCCGATAATCGGCAAAATGATATTAAATGCTGCCAGGAGTTAGGCATCTCAGCTTATCTGGTTAAGCCAATCAAGAGGTATGATCTAATCAACACTATATCTGGCGCTATTAATAAAACAGAAGTCACTCCCGAGGAACCACAGATTGCAGAAAAGCCTACCGCCTCAGATGATCAACATGCCCTGAGCATTCTTCTTGCAGAAGACTCAGAAGACAACCGCCTGCTCATACAGTCATATCTTAAGAATACACCACACCAAATAGACATAGCAGAAAACGGCGAGATAGCGGTAGAGAAGTTTAAAACCGGCAAATATGACATCGTACTTATGGATATTCAGATGCCTGTGATGGACGGCTATAGTGCCACACAGATGATTAGGAAGTGGGAGAAGGACAAAGGGTTGAAGAGTACGCCTATAGTTGCCCTAACAGCCCATGCGCTTAAAGAGGAGAAGCAAAAGAGTATTGATTCGGGGTGCACATCCCATATTACAAAACCGGTAAAGAAGAGGATTCTTATGGAGGCTATCCATCAATATACAACAATTGGTATAGGAAGATAGAGGGATAAGCCCGCCTTTTCTTGATAGAGACATATTTAATTGTATAATAAGTGCATGAATATTTTGGGCTTATTATTCGTTCTGCTCCTCCTTACGGTAGTGATTCTAACCAAAGACGATATATTCAGAGGAAGAGTAGATACCATCAAGGCATTAATTAGGGAGCTTGGCACGAGGAGAGGCAATATACTAAAAAATAAGGCTTTTATCTCTGCATTATTTTCAATTCTGATTGGTATAACTGCTAGGACAAATCTATTGGATAAGATTGAGATTTTGAATTCCCTTGGGCTTTCCCCGGATAAAAAGGTAGTAATTACCGAAAAACACATGAACATAACTGACCAGAGCGGCCATTTCCTACTTGGGGCTATTATCGGATACGCATTTGATAGCTGGGCTGCAGCATTCGGTATAGGGTGTATAAAAGAGATAAGTGATTTTGTAGACCATTACTGTCATCATACCGTAAATCGTCCTCAAATAATCCACGACGGGATAGTAGATCCCCTATTTTGGATGCTAGGGGGTTTCGTGGGGTACTCTTCTCTTGAAAGAATTCACCTCCTGTTCAGAAGAAAGGAGAGGGGTGTGAACAATCCCGCCCAAACATAATAAAAATCCCAAACGTGCGCCTCCAAGAAAAATCCCTATTCTATTAGGCACCCTTGTTTGATAATCTTTTATAATCGCTATTTCCAGTAACCCTCTGCGCTTGGATAGTCGGCGTGCAGGTGTCTTAATGAGACATCTCAATAGGAAATTAGTATAAAAATGTTTGTAACGGAGCGGCGTCTCTATATAAAATAGAATCAGTATCCTTTCACTAAAAAGGGACTTTGGAAAATGAAGGTAAGACGGATAGCAGTGATATGGGTCATTGTATTTACGTTTCTAATGGATAGTTGTGTCACACCTCAAAAAGAGGGAAGAATCACCGATTTACTTCTAGGTGTTTCTGTATCCGGAGCCTCTACTGTAAAGCCCTATGATGAGATAACTAGAATTATAGAGGAAGAGTCCTATTATAGTTTAAGTAACAAGAGCAAAGAGAAATTAGAAAATTGCTTTACCAACTACGCCAAAAAGGGCATTCCTGTAGAAGAGCTTCAGGGAAGGTTGAAGGAGAATTTTATTCTTGCCCGGTGTTTCCCACAGGACAGGTCAGCCGAGTACTATTCCCCAGAGGGATATAGGCTCTTTCTCGCTGATATTGGCGGGATGTATGGAGGAGTCGGTATACGTATGATTACCGGCTCGAATGGGGCAATTATTAAGGCGTTTATTCCCGGTTCCCCTGCAGAGAAAGACGGCACCCTACGGATTGATGATGAAATCAGGGCGGTTGGAGAATATGGGAAACCGCTGCGGTCGGTGATAGGAGAGTCAAGTAATCAGATCACGCTCCGTATACGTGGGCCTGTTGGGACAAGGGTAACGCTCAATATATGGCGCAGCGGTCAAGAGCTTGGCAATGTCACCCTTACCCGCTCTAATATTGACATAAGGCTCGTTGATCACAAGATATACAACAATAAAATCGGTTATCTCCGAATATACTCCTTTGAGGGCGACTTAGTAGATGACAGGATTTCTCCTATACTAAAAGAATTTAGGGCAAAAGGAGTGGATAGGGTTATTCTTGACCTACGCAACAACCTTGGAGGGAGTGTCAAGGAGGCTGCTAAGTTGATAGGGCTTTTTATCAAGGAAAAGAACAAGCCCTTTCTCACTCTACATCTTAAAGAGGGGAATGATAATCGTAAGGAGTTTATCTCAAATGGTCGTGGTGAGTATGCGGATTGGGAGGGTGTTGTTCTTGTAAATAAAAACTCAGCCTCTGCAAGCGAGATTGTGGCCGGTGCATTGCAACTCGAAGGCTTCAGACTCTTTGGTGAGAGGACTTACGGAAAGGGCAGCGCACAGAGCGTAAATCAACTCAGTAATGGAGGGGGATTTAAACTGACAATAGCCATTTATTACTTTGCCAATGGAAAAAGTCCCGAGGGAGTTGGCTTAACCCCGGATGTGGAGATTAACAACCAGTCAACCCCAATGTTTCAGGACGCTCAATTAGATGCAGCAATTCACTATCTTCAAGGTTTGGATTGAAAAGACGGGATTTAGTTCACGACAATGGGGTACTCCCGAACGTTATAAAAATTACAAGGGGTAAGCGGTGAAACCAAAAAGAAGAAATTTATTATCATCCTCCGCTAGGATTATCACTATATTAATGTTATCCTGTTTAGTAAGTGAGAAAACGATGCCTGAAACGCCTGAGCCAAAGACTATGAAAAAACCCAATCGTCTAATACATGAGAAAAGTCCATACCTGCTTCAGCACGCGTATAATCCGGTGGACTGGTATCCATGGGGAGAGGAGGCTTTTGAGAAGGCCCGGAAAGAGAATAAACCGATTTTCCTCTCTATCGGATACTCGACCTGCCACTGGTGTCATGTAATGGAAAAGGAGTCGTTTGAGGACGATGAGGTCGCGAAACTCATGAACGACGCCTTTGTCTCGATTAAAGTAGATAGGGAGGAGCGCCCCGATATTGACGGTATATATATGATGGTATGTCAAATGATCTCAAGAGGGGGATGCGGCTGGCCGCTTAATATCGTTATGACCCCAGACAAAAAGCCTTTCTTTGCCGCCACATACATTCCAAAAGAAGACCGTTTTGGACGTGCGGGGATGCTGACCCTTGTGCCGAGGATTAAAGAGGTCTGGACAAAGCAGCACGATAAGGTGCTCGATTCAGCCAACCAAATCACATCCGCACTCCAGCAGGGGATGAAGGAATCGCACGGCGAAGAATTGGATAAATCTACCTTGAGGACCGCATACGAACAACTTGTACAGAGCTTTGATGAACAGCACAGCGGCTTTGGAAGCGCTCCAAAGTTTCCAACCCCTCACAATCTCCTTTTTCTTATTCGTTATTGGAAGCGGAGCGATAATAAGGAAGCCCTGGAGATAGTAGAAAAAACCCTTCATGCGATGCGGCAGGGAGGTATATACGACCACATAGGATTCGGCTTTCATCGATATTCCACAGATGCGGAATGGTTTTTGCCTCATTTTGAGAAGATGCTCTATGACCAGGCGATGATCTCAATGGCATACATAGAGGCCTATCAGGCAACCGGGAAAGAGGAATATAAAAAAACGGCACGTGAGATCTTCACATACGTTTTACGCGATATGACCTCACGGGAAGGGGGTTTTTACTCCGCCGAGGATGCGGACAGCGAAGGGGAGGAGGGAAAGTTTTATCTCTGGACGGAGGGAGAGATCAGACAGATATTGGGCAAAGACGATGCGGATTTATTTATCAGTGTCTTCAATGTTGAAAAGAGGGGCAATTTCAGAGAAGAGGCAACCGGAAAAGGAATGGGTGGGAACATATTGCACCTAAAAAAATCACTCGCTGAGATTGCCTCCCAGTTAAAAATATCCAAGACGGAGATTGAATCCCGAATTGAGATGGCAAGGCAGAAACTCTTTGATGTGCGTGAAAGGCGCGTTCATCCCCATAAAGACGATAAGATTCTTACGGACTGGAACGGTCTTATGATCGCCGCTCTCTCAAAAGGGGCGCAGGCATTTAATGAGCCGAGTTATACCGAAGCCGCACGCCGTGCGGCGGATTTTCTACTTAAAAACATGCGAAAGCCGGATGGACGACTCCTGCACCGATATAGGGACGGTCAGGCCGACATCGCAGGGAATTTAGATGATTATGCATTTCTCATTTGGGGACTCATAGAACTCTATGAATCCACATTTGATGTTGGCTATCTTCAGGCCGCCATTAGTCTCAATAGCGATTTAATAAAACACTTTTGGGATGATAAGGGAGGCGGGTTTTATTTTACGGCAGACGACGGCGAGAATCTCATCGTTCGGCAAAAGGAGATTTATGACGGTGCCATTCCATCGGGTAACTCTGTTGCGATGTTAAACCTACTTCAACTGGGCCGTATAACGGCAAATCCCGACCTTGAGGAAAAGGCGTCGAAAATCGGACGTGCATTCTCCAATACAGTCAAGCAATTCCCCGGAGCATTCACTCAACTCATGGTTGCCCTAGATTTCGCATTAGGCCCCTCTTATGAAGTGGTCATTGTCGGCAACACCCAGTCGGAAGATACAAGAGCCATGTTAAACGCCATAGGAAGGCAATTCGTGCCCAACAAGGTAGTACTCCTCCGCCCAACCGAAAAGGAATCGCCCGATATAACCCGAATTGCGGGGTTTACAAAAAATCAATCGAGCCTTGACGGCAAAGCCACCGCATACGTTTGCCTCAACTATGTCTGTAAGCTTCCAACAACGGACGTCAGTAGGATGATTGAGTTGCTCAACACGAAAAGGTCGGAAGAAACGAAGGCATATTAGCCACGAATTATCACGAATAAAATGATGCACGATGTATTTTGTATTCTGCATCTTGTATCCTGAATCTTGCATCCTATATCCTGATTTGTTTTTATGAAATTAGAACTCGAAGAAGATGAAACCCTGGACGGCCCATACGGGCTTAAAATCATACAGAAAAAACACGGATATAGGTATTCTCAGGACTCCCTTCAGCTTGCGGATTTCGCCGGCGTAAAGAGGAACGATAAGGTGATTGACCTTGGAACAGGCTCAGGTGTTATGGCTCTTATCCTGGCACAAAGGAGGCTTGGAAAGAGAATCGTCGGGGTTGAGATTCAAAAAGAGCTTGCAGAACTCTCAAGAAGAAGCGTGAGTCTCAACGGCTTTGAGGAGAAAATCGAGATTGTCGAGGGCGACATAAGAAAGATTAAGTCCCTTTTTCCTCCAAACTCCTTTGATTACGTTATAACCAACCCCCCATATATAGAAACCGGGTCGGGACTCATAAGCCCCGCATCCCAAAAGGCGCTGTCAAGGCATGAGATTCTATGCAATATGAACGATATTTTGGAAGCGATAAGGTATCTACTCAAGCCTCTAAAACGGGGCGCCTGTATATATCCGGCTATGAGATTTGGAGAACTCATCATAAAATCCAAGAAAAAACGGCTTGAGCCAAAGAGGGCGCGGTTTGTATATCCAAACCCACATGAAAAATCAGAACTCGTTATGGTTGAGTTTATAAAAGAGGGAAAGCCAGGACTTGAGATCCTCCCGCCATTATTTTCTACCACCTCGGTCTGACCAATCTGATTTTTACAGCCTCTTTCCCCCTCAATTTAAACCTCTCGTCTATCCTCATACCCCCAATCCACATGATCTCGCCCCTGCTAAGGAATATCGGGATTCGATTTCTGAGGAACCGGGGGATTTTTTCGTCAATAAAAAACCGCTTCAGCTTCTTGGGCGTTTTCATACCAAGTGGGATAAACCTATCTCCTGGAGAGAAGTTCCTCACAATAATCGGAAACTCAGCTGAATCTGCATCAAACACCCCGATGAATCTATCACTACTCAAAGATCCCGCCTCAACGACTTCAATCTCACACTCAAATTCGGGGAAATTCCACTTACCGGAAGACGGAATCCTGTATGAGAATCCATGCCCTAGTTCTAATCTCTTAGTAATCAAAAAAAGGTCATAACCCTTTGCCACTACGATTCCATCGGGAAGAGAAATCTCACCTGAGGGTATCTCAGAAAGGAGAATCTCATCTACAGAATCTATATGGACGAATGAGACCCTTCTTAGATTCCCCTTTATTTTCTCTATCGCCATCCTCAAGAACTCAGGCCTCAGTGCCTCAGGGATAAGTCTATAATGAGATACACTGCCAACCAGTTCGCCTTCTGTAGATCCAAACACATACTCAAACCAATTCCTTGCCCTACTCCTTATAAAACCCTCTTGAGCCCTGAGTATATCCGCCGTTCTAGAGAGCGCCTCTTTAATCCTTGGGTTGTATTCTTGAAGCCTTGGAATAAGCTCATGCCTTATTCTATTCCTAAGGAAATCCGTCGCCGTGTTTGTCGAGTCTTCAATCCACTTAACCCCTTTTGCCCTTAAGTATTCCTCAATCTCGTACCTTGTTGTTTCAATCAACGGCCTTATTATATATCCATCGGATACAGGAGGAATCCCTGAGAGCCCTGCTGTACCACTTCCCCTTATGATCCTCATAAGAACGGTCTCGGCCTGGTCATCAAGGGTGTGTGCGGTTGCAATCTTCTGTGCCCCATACTTAGATAGAACCTCTTTAAAGAACCCGTATCTGAGGATTCTTGCGGCCTCCTCAAGTGAGAGATTCGAACCTCTTTTAAACTCAGGTGCATTTGCCTCTCTGATTTCAAATGGAAGACTAAGCTGTCTTGCAACCTCTTCTACAAATCTGGCATCCCTCTTTCCCTCCTCAGGCCTTATTCCGTGATTCAGGTGTGAAACAATGAGTTTCAGATTATATTCCCCAATCTCGGCGAGTATGTAGAGCAGTCCTAGAGAGTCCGCTCCCCCTGAAACCCCTACAACAACCGTCTCACAAGGGGAGAGCATATTAAACCGCTTTATCGTCCTTCTCGCCGACTCTAGCGCCTTCACTTTGATTAATGATTTCGATAAATAGGAGAAATCAGACGCCCTTTCCCGTAAGCCAATGGCGCCCATCTCCTCCTATTCGTCTGAGATGTTAGATGCAAGCCCTCCAGAGATTATTATCCTAAATGCGTCTTCAACGCTTATTGGAAGCTCTTTGACCTCGTCTTCTGGAATCATAATATAATATCCGCCGGTCGGGTTAAAAGCCGTAGGAAGAAATACGCCTAAAAGCCGTTTCCCCGACTCTGTGCGCTGTAGAACCCCTGTTACAAACCCTATTGAATATATCCCCTTCCTCGGATACTCAAACATCACGACACGGCTTATACCCTTAAATCCGGTGCCGAGGAAAAGAGTCTCAATTATCTGTTTAGTCGCCGTATAAATGGTCCTTGCCAGAGGAATCCTTGAGATCAGCCCTTCGCCAAAGCCGAGGAGCTTTCGACCAATATAATTCCTCGCAACCGCCCCCGCGATAAGAACAATCAGTATTGTTCCCGCAATGCCTATTGCAAAGGTTGCAAATTGAAATAGTGGAGGCGGAATCTCTGAAAGCAGTTTTATCAGGAACTTAGCAGGAGCAGCGCTTACAAGTCCGACAATCCATTTGGCGAGTTTAAAGAGTATAAATATTGTAAGTCCAAAGGGAATAGTAACGAGAAGCCCTGCAAGGAAATTCCGCCTAAGAGAGCTGGTGATGCGTTTCATTCATTAGATGACTTTTTATTTAGGATATTGCGGAGAAACTTACTAGGCTTAAACACAATGGCTTTTCTCTCAACGATTTCTATAGTTTCCCCAGTAGCCGGGTTTCTTCCCTTTCTCGACTTTCTATTCTGGACCCGAAAGCTCCCGAAGTTGGGAATCTTAATCCCCTCTCCGCTAGTGAGTTTTTCTTTCACCGTCTCGAAGAAAAACTCAACAATCTCAGCCGCCTCCCTCTTTGAAAGCCCGATTCTTGTATGGATTACATCGGCAAGCTCTTTTTTCGTCATCCCTTTTTCCTCTCTTTTTATATTTTGCGCAACTCCGCCCCAAGAGCCGATTCGAGTCTCTTTATTACCTTTGTCTGAGCCTCATTTGCCTCCTCATCCGTGAGAGTCTTATCCGATGCCCTAAGAATCATGGACACGGCTACGCTCTTTTTCCCCTCACCTACAGGCTTGCCCTTAAATACATCAAATACATTTACACCCTCAATTAAAGAGGATTCGACCTTCTTTATCTCGTCTAAGATCTTCCCAACAGACACCTTCTCATCAACAACTAGGGCGATGTCCCTCCTCACTGAAGGAAATTTGGGAAGCGGATGGAACCTCTTCTCTGCACCCCTCTGGAGGACGAAGAGCCTATCGAGGTCAATCTCAAATATGTAAATCCCCTTTGAAATTCCCAGTCTTTCCTGAAATTCAGGATGCAGTTCCCCCAAAAACCCCACCTCCTCGCCTCCAAAAAGGGCCTTTGCAGATTTGCCCGGATGGAGAAACCTGATTTGAGACGCCTCCTCAAACCCCATGCCCTCCGAGATGGAGAAGACCTCAAACACCCTTTCTAAAATACCCTTGAGGTCAAAGAAATCAAATTCCCCCTTATCCCATATCTCTGCCTGACGTCTACCCATTACCGCTCCGGCGATTTTTCTAATCTCCTCAGGAAGCCCATCCTCGTAGGGAATAAAGACCCTGCCTATTTCAAATATCCTTATGTCTTGAACCCGATGGTTTAGATTAAAAATAACGTTCCTCAAAATCCCCGCGGTGAGATTGGTTCTCATAACGGAGCCTTCTTTATTAAGCGGATTGAGGATCCTCAGGGGCCTAATCTTACTAAATAGGCTGAGATACTCTGGATCTTCAAAACTGTAGTTAATCACCTCAAGGAATCCAAGAGAGGTGAGGGTGTTCTTTAACCTATCTTCAAGTGTCTTTTCTATTTTTACCCCTTCTGTCTTCATACAGACGGCGGGAAGCGTTGCTGCAATGGAGTTGTATCCATAGTGTCTTGCTATCTCCTCTATTAGATCGATCTCCCTTGTAATGTCTACCCTAAATGTCGGAACCCTAAATGAAATCTCGCCGTCTTTAGTGTTAAGAGCCTTAATCTCAAGTCCCTCGAGTATATGTCTTATCCTATCAGATTCAATCTCAGTACCGAGAACTGAATTTACGCGCCTTGTTGAAACGCTCAGCTCCTTCGGTTTAATCGGGTTCGGATATATGTCTATTCTTCCTTTAGCCACATTTCCTCCCGAAAGCCCTCTTATAAGCTCGGAGGCCCTATCGAGCGCCTTTACAACCCCATTAGGATCAACCCCCCTTTCAAATCTGTAAGACGACTCAGACCTCAGATTTGTCCTCTTGGATGTTCTCCTCACCCTTATAGGGTTAAAATACGCGCTCTCAAGGAGAATATTTCTCGTCCCTTCTGAGACCTCGGTGTTTGCCGCACCCATCACCCCTGCAATCGCAATGGGTTTTTGAGAGTCACATATGAGTAAATCCCCACGGCTCAGATTTCTCTTTACTCCGTCAAGTGTTTCTATGGACTCCCCATCTTTTGCAGACCTTACGACTATCTTCCTCTCCTCAATTAAATCATAATCAAACGCATGAAGCGGCTGTCCCAATTCAAGGAGGACAAAATTTGTGGCATCCACTACGTTGTTTATTGACCTTATGCCTGATGTCTCAAGTCGGGTCTTTAGCCATTTAGGTGAGAGGGCAATTGTTACATCGGTAATCACACGGCACGAATACCTAGGGCATCCCTCTGAATCGATTAACTCAACTGAAGCAAGGCTTCTAATATCATCCCCTTCCTCGGATACTGTGTAATCGGGATGATTAAGCCTCTTCCCTAAAATAGCCGCAACCTCCCTTGATATTCCAAGAACACTCAAACAGTCCGGGCGGTTTGGCGTAACGCCTACATCAATAACAACATCATTTAACCCCATCTCGTCAATCAATCTCGCCCCAACCCTTGCCGACTCAGGAAGAATTAGGATTCCCTCCCCTTCATTGCCAAGCCCCAATTCATTCTCCGCGCAGAGCATACCCTCTGATGTCTCTCCACGAATCCTTGCAGACTGAATCAATACCCCTTCAGGAAACTTGGCACTGGGAGGAAGCCTCGTCCCTACTCTTGCAAGGGCGACATTATCCCCAGATTTCATGTTCTTTGCCCCGCAGACTATGTTGTATCTCCTCCGGCCGTCTGTAACTTCACAGAGAACGAGCCTTGATGCATTCGGATGAGGTCTTATATCGAGAATCTGGGCTACAACTATATCCTCTAATCCTCTTCCCAAATACTCAATGGATTCTACCTCAAGCCCCACCATAGTGAGCCTCTCCGCAATCTCCTCGGGTGGGTTATTAAACTCCACATATTCTTTAAGCCAGCTTAGTGTAAATCTCATATTAGAGAATCAAAGTTACATATTATAAAGTGATATGTCAATATTTTGTGTAAGTTAAGCGGGTTATACATACTCCTTCTACCGCCCGTCATTCTAATTCACTAGAGCTTGAAAGGTAGGAAAAAGTGATATAATGTATGTATACATAATAACGAGGTATAAGATGAAAAGAACGCAAATATATATAGACGAGAACACTTATAAGCTTTTAAAGAAAGAGAGCAAAATTACAGGCAAGACTATATCTGAACTTATACGGGAGAGCATAAAAGGTAAAATGAATCAAAGAGTTAATGAGATTCTAAAAAGAACAGAGGACGTTTATGGTATATGGAAAGATAGGAAATTTGACACTCAAGAATACATAAGAGACCTCCGAAGAGATAGGAACTTATGACAGTAGTTGACACAGATATTCTAATATGGATTTTAAAAGGAAATGAAACTATAAAAAGACGATTTACAGAGTTAGTTCTTGAAACAAAAGGCCATGTCTTTATAACGTCTGTCCAGATAGCTGAAATTTATGCTGGAGTAAGAGAGAAAGAGAAGATGAAGACAGAAAACTTTCTCCAATCCTTCAATATAATTGAGATTGATAAACAGGTTGGAAGGCTTGCTGGTGAGTTCATTAACAAGTATGGAAAATCCCATAATGTAACAATAGCAGATGCGCTAATCGGAGCCGCAGCGAAAGTAAACAATTTTAAGCTCTGGACTTTGAACAAAAAAACACTATCCAATGTTCGAGGACAATGAGTTCTTGGATTAGGAAATACATAAGGTGATAGTCAGATTAAACAGATACCTCTCTATGTGCGGCATCTCTTCAAGGAGAAATGCGGATCAGCTTTTGAAAGAAGGGAAGGTTAGAGTCAACGGTCTTGTCGTAAAAGAACTCGGATATAGAGTTGATACGGAAAGGGATACAATTGATGTAGGCGGCGAAATTATAAGACCTGAGAGAAAGAGATACATAGTCCTCAATAAACCCCCTCTTTACCTCACGACCCTTAGACAAGAAGGCAAAAAGACGATTCGGGAATTGATAAAGGACATACCGGAGAGGGTCTATCCGGTTGGGAGGCTCGATTATGATACAGAGGGGCTTTTAATCCTTACAAATGACGGAGAGATTGCAAATACCATAATCCATCCGAGATACAAGATGCCCAAGGTTTATGTGGCCCTTGTGAAGGGAAGAGTGGAGCGAAAAACGCTTGAGAGGATGAAGGCGGGAACACGCCTTGAGGATGGGTTTGCAAAGCCCGACCACATAAAGATAATTAGATACGAGGCACAAAACACGCTTGTCGAGATAACATTCCACGAGGGCAGAAACCGTCTGGTCAAGAGATTTCTACTGAAATTTGAGCACGCCGTATTGAAACTGAAGAGGATCGCAGTAGGCCCAATCAAACTCGGAGGGCTTCAAAGGGGGATATGGAGAGATATGACGGATGAAGAATTGAAAATCTTAGGTAGGGGCACGTTGCAACGTGGCGCTATTTTTTAGATTTATATTTTCGAGTTCTTATGTTAGGATTTTTGAGTCTAGAAAGGCCCGGGCTTACTCCTTTAAATCTAAAAAACCACAAGGAGGATCAAAGCAATGACAAAGAATCATGTTCCACCAGCCCCTCAGCTGGTAACAGATGCATGGATGCTTATGATGGGTTTTAAATCAGACCCAGGTGCTATAAGAGCACTTCTTCCACAGAGGCTTGAACCCCATCCAAATAATATGGTCGTTATTAACCTATATACAGTCCCAGATCCATCCCAAACCTCTGGATTTGGTGCCTACACACTTACATATATAACCGTTCAAATAAAGGACCATGACTCATATATAATGGGCTCGGATGCAGGCGAGCCGGGCAGGTTCTGGGTTGGATATTTTAATAGTTCTGAGGTCGTAAGGGAGTTTACCAGGAGCGTGGGAATCCCTGCCGAACCGGGGGTTACAACACTCACAAAGAGAAAAGGAAAACTTAAAGCAGTTCTCGAAGTGGGAGGACAGGTGTTTGTTGAAGCAACCCGCCGATGTAGACAGTAAGCTTCAAGCCGCGGTGGGAGGGCATCTTAACTATTTTACACACGGGAGATTGAAAGGGGATACCTCAGAAGCGACTCATATCATAAAATTTCCAATCCCCTTTGTCTCAAGACCTGTGAGAACTGAAAATGCAACCATCACATTTAAGATGCCTGAGAACCACCCTCTTTATTTAATAAGACCCATTAGTATAGAGTGGGCAAGTTATGTGAAAGGGAGTTTTGTATATCCACAACACCAGATAATATAAGGTATGTTTATTACATTTGAAGGCGTAGAGGGAAGCGGAAAGAGCACTCAGGCTGAGCTTCTTAAGAGGTTTCTCGTGAAGCAGGGGCATGAAGTAGCCCTTACGCGCGAGCCCGGATGGGGCGCGCTTGGAAGGCTTATACGCAAGATGCTCCTTGAGGAAAAAGACCTGGATTTAGACCCACTGGCAGAGCTTTATCTATTCTGCGCCGACAGGACCCAGCACGTAAGGGACTTCATAAAGCCCATGCTCAAAGAGGGTCATGTCGTAATATGCGACAGGTTTACGGACTCAACCATAGCGTATCAGGGGTATGGAAGGAGGCTCGACCTAGACCTTGTTGAAAGGGTCTCAAAGACAGCGGCGCTCAGCCTGAAACCCGATACTACGATACTGCTTAATCTCCCTGTAAAGCTCGCGCTCTCAAGGCTCGAAAAGAGGAGTGGAAGGACGAAGATGGACGAAGAACCCGTAGAATTCCATGAGCGTGTAAGGCAGGGATACATCTTTATCGCACAAAAAGAACCGAAAAGGGTAAGGGTGGTAAACGCCACAAGGGACGTTGATGAGATACATGAAGAGATAAGGGCTATAGTGCTTGAGCGCTTGTCTAAAAAGGGGCATTAGCCAATAGTAGGAGCAACCCTGCGGGTTGCTCCTACCAATAAATTGGCTTTTATCTCGTGTAGATTCGTGGCTAAATAATCACGATGTCTTTCGATAATATAATCGGTCATGAATTTCAAAAGGAGGCTCTCCTGCGGGCCTCCCGCGAAGGGCGCGTTTCCCACGCCTATCTATTCTTCGGTCCCGATGGGATAGGAAAAAAACTCATGGCAATTGGGTTTGGAAAGGTTCTAAACTGCCTACAGGGGAACTCAAACGGCGGGCATTGCGATTGCAACTCATGTAAAAAGATAGAAAAGGGTATTCATCCAGATGTGTTCCTTATAGAACACAAGGGTGTAAAGGACATTAAGGTTGATCAAATACGCGATGAGGTGGAAGAGAGGCTCTTTTTTAGGCCATTTGAGGGAAGGTTTAAATTGGCAATAGTAGACGACGCACACAGGATGAATCTGAGTGCCCAGAATGCCTTTCTTAAAACTCTCGAAGAGCCTCCTTCCGATTCGGTTATAGTTCTTATCTGCTCTCAACCCCAGGCTCTTCTTCCGACAATCAGATCAAGGTGTCAGTCAGTTGAATTTAAGCCTTTGCCTCAGGATGTAATCCTTGAAGAGATTAAGAAAAGAACAGATTTATCGCCCGATGAATGCATAATTGCTTCAAGGCTCTCAGGGGGAAGCCTGGGAAGGGCACTTTCTTTGGATAAAAATCTTCTATCCCAGAGAAAAGAGATAATTATGAATCTCTCGAGAATAAACCCAGACTGCGCTTCCGATGTTCTCGGTTTTGCAGAGTCAATCCTAAAGGGTTCAGCTTCAGAGGAATTGGAAAAACTCATGTTGATATTTGACATTATTTTACTCTGGCTTAGGGATATGGTTCTGATCAAAATTGGTTTCGATGAGGATTCGTTATCGAATAGAGACCTGATTTCCATAACACGCAATCTTGCGGACAGGCATAGTGTAGATAGTATATTAGATAAAATCGAATTTCTTGAGGAGGCTTGTTATGCCGTATTTCAGAGAAACGTAAATAAGCAGATCGTGATTGAGAATCTGGTTTTGAAGATTACAGAGTAGGGGCAATTCATGAAAATGCGGGTAGTGGCCAGGTATTTCGGCAAAGCCAATTGCCCCTACAGAGAACAAAATAAATTTTTGGGATAGCCCTATATGTCAAAAACCTTCTATGTTACGACACCGATCTACTATGTAAATGACGTCCCACACATAGGCCACGCGTACACGACCATTGCGGCGGATGTAATTGCGAGGTTCAGGAGGCTCAAGGGGGATAAAACGTTTTTCCTCACGGGCACAGATGAGCATGGGCAGAAGATAGAGAGGGTGGCAACGGCATCTGGTGAAAGGCCAATTGAGCTTGCGGACAGGGTGGTGATTAGGTTCAAAGAGCTTTGGAAAAGGCTAAATATAATGAACGATGATTTCATAAGAACGACTGAAGAGAGGCATAAAAAGTCCGTAATTGAACTTTTTAGGAGGATTGAGGGAAAGGGCGATATATATCTAGGAGAATATGAAGATTGGTATTGCGTGTTTGATGAGACATTCTGGACTGAGACACAGCTCGGAGGCTCGAGAATTTGCCCCGACTGCGGACGTCCATTGGAGAGGCTAAAGGAGGAAAGCTATTTTTTCAGGCTCTCTAAATATGAAGAGCCGCTCTTGGAATTCTATGAGAAGAACCCCGATTTTGTTCAACCGTCCTTTAGAAGAAACGAGGTTGTGAGCTTTGTAAGGGGCGGGCTTCGAGACCTAAGTATAAGTCGCACGTCCTTTTCATGGGGAATTCCCGTGCCGGGCAATCCAAAACACGTAATCTATGTATGGTTTGATGCGCTTACAAACTACATCACCGCAGCCGGGTTTCCCGACAATATAGAGAGGTTCAACAGGACCTGGCCAGCCGATATCCACCTTGTGGGAAAGGATATTCTCAGGTTTCATGCCGTCTATTGGCCTGCGTTTCTTATGTCCGCAGGACTCCCCATTCCGCTTCATGTGTTTGCCCACGGCTGGTGGACCATTGAGGGAGAGAAGATGTCAAAATCAAAGGGGAATGTCGTAGACCCATATGCCATCATTGATGAGTTTGGCGCGGACACCCTGAGATTCTTCCTCCTTCGGGAGGTTCCATTTGGACTCGATGGGGATTTCTCAAGGAGCGCTCTTATTGGGAGGATAAACGGAGAACTTGCAAACGGGCTTGGAAACCTTGTCAGCCGAAGCCTTGGAATGATAGAGAAATATTCCGAGGGCAGGGTTCCAAAACCCGTCTCATTTGAGACGCCCGATGAGAATGTAAGAGAAAAGGCGCTTCATACAGCCCGGCAATTAGAAGAGGCGATGAATGAAGTCGCATTCCACAAGGCTCTTGGCATAATCTGGGATTTCATAGCCTTTGTAAATAAATATATAGATGAATCCGCCCCATGGGGCCTTCAAAAGGCCGGAAAAGGGGAAAGGCTAAATACAGTGCTCTGGACTCTTGTTGAGTCAATAAGGATAATTGCCATACTCTTATATCCATTCATCCCTAAGTCAGCTGAAGAGATCTGGAAAAAGATAGGTTCTCCAGAACCGATTGAATCCCAACGCCTCTCTTATGCAAGACAGTGGGGAATAACCAAACCCGGATGCCCAGTAGAAAAGGGCGATGGGTTATTTCCAAGATACGAGATAAAATAATAAGTTAGGAGCGCATCTATAATAACTGCATATAGTGTGAAGAAGTTTTCACACTATATGCAGTTATTGTTGCTCTAATCCCCTTAGTCCTAAAAATCTCTAATAACATCAACCGATTAAATCTCAAATTTCTCTGGTATAGAAATTGCAAATTACTACCATTCGAGTTCGATACCCGTAATCAAAAATTCCTGGGAAGCAAGACATGTCGAGAATTAAAAACCGGGATGGATTCACCCTAATAGAAATCCTTGTTGCCACACTTATAATGGCTATCGGTTTTTTGAGTTTAGCCGAGATGGAAGCCCTCTCACTCAGGCAAAAACAATATGCGGAGAACGGAACAACCGCAACAAATATAATTCAATTTGTAAGTGATAGGGACATGGCGGAGGTAAAGCGCCGGTATCTACTCAATTCTACGGCATATGCAACAGCACAGTCGGGAGGAAGCCCCGACTTCACTTATTGCAGTGGTTCAACCAATTCGGCTTGTAGTGCGTGTCCCTGCGATCCATTACAGGCTATAACGCCTACTACGACCAACGGCACTACTGAAACCACGTGTGCGGCTATAGATATTCAGAATTTTGACCCCAAGAATCTGAATTTTACAACCTCAAAAACTCAGTGCCAGACCAATCTTACAAACACTATTAATGCAAAGAGACCGGCTCTATTTTTGATCAAGCAGGCAACAACAAACGTGGATACCACAGTTGTTCCAAATATAGTCACAGTCTCGATCACATATGCCGTGAAAACGCAGACCCAATTTAATAAAACCGGTTTAACTAGCCTGAGTATAAAGGATACGCTTGCAACTCAGTCATATCAGGTCACTGCTCATATAGACACCACATATTCCACTTATATTCCGGGTTGGTCTCAGATCCGTGTTCCACATATCCCCTAGTTATTTTGTTTGAAAGGAGATTTTTGATGAACACTAGAGGCTTTACAATGGTTGAACTTTTAATCGCAACGGCTATTTTTGCCATCATCCTTACGGGGTTGACGGTGGCATTTATACAGCAGCAAAAGCAATCTAATTTCACACAGGAGGATGTAGACTTAGACCAGACGGGCAGAGCCGCACTCAACTACATAGCGTCAGAGATTAGAAATACTAGCGCAAGGCAGGGAAAGCCGTTTTCAATAAAGTTTGTAAATGGAGGAAGCCTCTCTACTGGCTGTGCAACAACAGATACAACCAAGGCTGGAACGGTAAACTCCCCTCCCGATTGCCTCACGATATACACATGGGATATAACAAGGGGGGAGGATACCACAAAGGCCGCCAATCCCCTAGCTCCCCGGTTGCCTTCTACCCCGGGGATAGGGTCAGTTGTAAGCCCGGGGCCACCTCTGGTTTTACAGCTTCCATTGGATTGGTTTCCGTCCGGAGGAACCCCATTAATACAAAACGGAGATCTACTCGGTTTCAGGTCACGGATTAATCTCTGCAACCCAGATTCTAGTGTGAACTGCGGGACTACCCCACAATTCTGTGCTGAATGTGCTGCAATCCTAAGGGTAGGAACAGTTAACACAACTACAATGCAGGCCACTATTGCAGATAGTACAAGTTCAATTATAGAAGAG
>PSLL01000007.1:27334-31113 GCA_040289575.1 Candidatus Dadabacteria bacterium
TTTTCCGGCAAGTTTCCCCAGCTTTAGCAATTTTATAAACGGTGTGTCTGTAAATGGAGTAAATTATGGTTTTATACCGTCTATTGCCTCTCAGACATCAGAGATGACGATAGTACAGGCAGAGACATTTAACGTTGATACGACCCTAAAACAGCTTGAGGTTGCTTGGAATGCAACGGGTAGCCCTCAGCCTATTGCCGGAGGCAGCGACGCTCCAGGGATAGTTGACCTTCAATTTGTCTTTAATCTTCAAACCCCAACCGGAGGTATTACAAAAGTCGGTGTCCCATTGGATAGAGCAAATTGTAAGTTTCCGGACTTTGCCACACTTAAGAGCACAATAACAAGCCAATCAGACCCCTGTTATAGTAGAGAACAGGATATAAGAACCATTGAAATCTACCTACTAGTAAGATCTAGAGTCAAACCCCTTTTAACAGAGGGACTTCGCATCCCTGTACAGACAATCACAGGAATCGGCGATGTGCCTCAAAGAACAACATCCACTACATCGGATACGTTTCCATCATTAGGAGCGGGATACATATATAGGGTTTTTTCAACAACTGTTTATATAAGAAACATGGCAAGAGAGGATTTTGGATAATTGTAGTATTTGATGCGCAAAAGAAGGAGATCTAAGGATGAAAAATCTGAAGAAAGAGAACGGAGTTGCCCTAATCCTAGCCTTAATAATACTTCTTATAATCTCTATACTGGCAATCTCAGTTTCTTTCACATCAAATGTGGATTTCCAGATGATGTCTAATTACAAGCAGGGGCAGGAGGCCTTTCTTGCCGCCGAAAGGTGCATTGATGAGGCAAGAAGACAATTCGAGATCGTAGGGATTGAAACGCTCTATTTCCAGCTTCAGAGCGGCATTACCACAGGCATACAAATCACACTTCCAAACGGAGCACAATGCAGAACTGGTCCGAGAGACTATAGTAGCTCCAATGGCCCCATTCCCTTCTTACAGGTTCCACCACCGATAAAGACGCTAGGAAGACCGTTAAAACACGTGAGTCTTCCTTCCGGTGGTATTGGAGGTGCTGCACTGGTTCCAACGAGTTTCCTGGTTACTGGAAAGGATGCCGGGGATAAAGACATGAATGATACAAATTCCAATATAAACACAGGAACGGAGATATCCGCAGGGTTTGAAAGCTTTATTCCCGGAGGTGCAAGCAATGTCTATTAGGTCTAGTTTTCTGAAAGGGAGAATCTATAAATTGAAAGCAGCCCTAGCTTTAATCGCACTGATTTTTGTAACTGGCGCCCGTGGAAACCCCATTATTCAAAACAAGGTAGAGGACCAAAATATACTAATCTCCCAATTCGTAGGCGGACAGCCAGACGTTCTTATGGTTCTCGACCTTTCGGGCTCTATGGCACTAAACTACGGGGGTACTGAGATAGGCAACTGGGACAATACAAATGTTATCTCAACCTGTGAAAACTTCTTCCTTGACGGAACATCTGACCAATACATAAAATCCTCGCACTGTATTGAGAACGCCGCGGGTACGGATGTATGCGGCTTTCAAAATTGTGTAGACGGTATATGCAGCACACAAAGCGAGTTTAATAATCAGTTGAATTGTATTCAACAGCAAAAACCCAGTTTCAATATGTGTCCGACACTTCAGACGATTTGCGGTGGTTCGGGTTGCACCCAATCGACTCAAATAACTTATGCACTGACAAATTGCAACACATCAACTAAGATGCGGGATGCGGCGGCGGCAGTAGAGGCGGCTGCCGGTCTTACACAGTGTATGACCCCTGCAAATTGTCAACTCAGTGGTGATACAAACCCCGCTTGCAATACGAGCAGTGACTACACCAGATTCAAAACATGTATGCAGACCTCACAGGCTATTAATGCAAATAAAGCCTCTGCGTGCTCAGGTGGAACCCCCAATTGCACGGGAGTGCCGCAACTTGGAAGCTCACGCCTCGACGTGGCCCTCAATGTGATCTATAGCCTCCTAGACGCGGATAACTCCCTTGCCTCAAAGGCATGCAGTGACCCAAGTAAGCTCTTTGACGGGGTAAGTACAAATATCAATTGCCAGAACTGGATGCAAACCCCTTTTAGGGATGTTAGTGTCCAGGTACAAGGAACGGGAAGCGGTTTTAAGCTCCCTACAAGCCCGGCAGAAGGCATAATTGATGAGCTCACAAATAATGATGCCTCAATTCTGGGTTTAAGACTCCGCGCCATGACATATTCAGGAGCAAGCTGGAATGGTTGTACGAGTAACAACACATTTCAAATCGCTCAGGGTGGATTTGCAGGTCAAAGCCAGTCCGACCTTCAGAACTTTTGGAAATTCTTTAGGGGAAGTCAGTCCAAAGGCGGTACACCATTAGCCTATGCCCTGGGTCTTGATGATAACAATGGCAATGGCTCCGGCAGTGGAAATGTCATAAACAACGATGCCCTTGGGGTCTATAAGGTAGAGCTTCAAACCGATCCTGCGATCTCCTGCAGACCCGAATTCGTGATTGTGATAACAGACGGAGAGGATACATGCTCAGGGCAATGCAGCGCAACCAGCGGCTCTTGCAACGGTAATGCAACAACCGATGCAAACAGAAGGAGTTCAGTCCAGGCTGTAAGTAACCTCAGAACCTACTATGCAAGAAACCCGGCGCCAAACGGCGGTCAGACCTTCAAAAAAGAGATTCTTACGTTTGTAATCGGGATCGGGATTCATGACGATACGGCAAAGAGAACACTCAATGCTATGGCTCTTGCGGGTGGAACCAGCACGACAGGAATAATAAAACACACCGCTCCCGATGGAACCACTATTGGGACTGTGGACATAAATAGTATGATCCCGAGCGGGGCCGCTTTTCAGGTTTTTAAGAACCTTGGTACGGCTCTTGGTATTGATACAAGCCCCTCCAGTGCGCAACTCCAGGGTTGTAAGACGCCCAATGAAAGCGGTGTTTGTACCTTTCAAAGCACAAATATATTTGATAACAGTTTCTTTGATACGGGAGCACCGTTTACATCCGTACAACCACTTGATGGGTTCGCCTTTTTTGCAAATAGCACCGAAGAACTCTCTACCGCCCTTCAAACCATACTCCAGTTTATTAAGACATTTAGCACCTCCGGTGTCGCGCCTACCGCACCTCAGTCATCGACAAGCGTGGCCCTTAGAGACAGGGTATTTTTATCCATTCTCACACCGATTACCACATCGCGTATCTGGCAGGGAAGACTGGCACTCTACGCATTTATAGATGACCCCAATAACATAGGCGCCAAGATAATCGTTGATAATACGCCGCAGCAGAACCCTATATTTAACACTAATGGCTCATTAAATTACTTTTCTCAGAACTTCTACTGGGAGGCTGGAAAGAATTTAGCCGAAAGGAACCTTACTCAAAACCCCAGAAACCTCTTTAGTGTAGATATAACGAATTCAAGCACGGTTGATACCGTAAAAAGCGGGAGTAACGTTGTCAGTATAAGATACAGGGGCGAGCGGACTACATTCGATGATAACCTCCCGCCCTCACTCTTTGGCATTACAGATAGCGATGTAACTAATCCTATACCCGATTTCTGCACAACCGGCGGCATAGATGACTGCACATCCAGTTGTAGCGTTGTAACGAGTTCGACCTGTAAGACATGTGTTAAAAACTGTATCAGAGATGAGATTGTAGATTTCATGAGCGGAAACACCGGGACTCTGCCGGTGGGAGACCCTATGGGTACGATGGGTACAAACTGTCCCGACCCTCAAACGGG
>PSLL01000007.1:31123-61558 GCA_040289575.1 Candidatus Dadabacteria bacterium
TAGCCTTGATACATGTTCTGTCCGTCTTGGCGATGTGTTTCACTCAACCCCCGTAGTAGTCGGCTCTCCTTCTCCTCTATTCTTTGATGTCGGTTTTCAAAACTTTGCCGGAGCCTTCCAAAACAGGACCGGGGTTGTTTATGTAGGAGCCAATGACGGATTCTTGCATGCATTCAACGCCGGAGACTTTGTAAATGCCTCCGCAACCAACCCAAAGAAAAACCCATTCACACTGCAGAATGAATCGCTCCCATTCTTTAGCGCAGGGGATGGGACAGAACTCTTTGGATTTGCCCCTCCTACATTTCTCCCAGACACACTTACCTCACCCGCGCCGTCGCCTTCCCCGTCGCCTCCACCTATACTTCCGAATATTAATCCGCCTGATTATCGGTTCGGTGATTTTAAGACATTTGTTACAACCGATAACCAGCCGGAGAGGTCATTTTTTGACGGCTCGCCCCTGGTTGCCGATGTTTGGATTGATGGCTATCAGAATGGGATTCAAAATAACTCTAGCTGCATAAGTAATCCGGATACCGACGGCACTATAGACCCATGCGGAAAGGAGTGGCATTCGGTTCTCCTTTCCGGTTTTAGAAATGGTGGTGGGGCTTATATAGCCCTCGATGTTACCAATGTAGATAGAACCCAAGCTAACCTCAAGAAATTAAGCAATGGCCCGGATTACCCAAGGCACCTTTGGACTGTATTTGATAAGAATTTTGGGAATGTGTGGTCTGACCCGACAATTGGAAGGGTAAGGATGAACACAAAGGATAAAAACGGCAATGCCATTATAGTGGACAGATGGGTCATGTTTGTAGGAGGTGGAGCCGACCCGACCATACCACCTGAGAATTTTAGCGCAAGTAGCGGGGTTAGTTTAGGTAATGCCTTTTATGTCATAGATATAGCCACGGGGAACATAATATTTAAGTTTGCACACGATACAACGAGCGCACCAAACGCCACTGTGACCGACCCTAGGATGATTTGCGATATGCCAAGCAAAGTGGGTGCGTTTGATTTAAATGGAGATGGGTTTATAGATATAGTCTATGAGGGCGATACATGCGGAAGGCTCTGGAGGTTTGATGTCTCGCAGCCTATATTCGATGCTAGCAACGATGTTACTAAAACCGGCCTTCGCGGAACCGCAAATATAACCCCTATAAACCCCAGCACGGGTAAGAGCGTTTGGACAGGAGATATAGCGTTTTGTGCAAACTCCTCTACAGAGTGCACCAAAGCCAATAACGTTCCAACCACCAATAGGCAACCGATATTCTTCGCCCCGACTGCCGTACTGGACGACCTCGGTCAGAGGCATGTAATATTTATAACCGGAGATAGGAGGGATCCGAGCCTTACCACCAACTCTTCAACCGGCACGGCGGAGTTTGGAAAGCTCTACAACTTCATTGACGGTTATATTCCCGCGTTTCTTGCAGGTGGTACCGCGGTGACAGCCCCGATGCAGACAGAATCCAATTTTACCTCAGGACAGATTATCAATCTCGTAGCTCAATCGGGGGTATCTAATCAATTTACGACCTCAGGCGGTAGTACCGTTAATAATCAAGGGCAGTTTATAGTTAATTTCCCTAATAATGTCTCTACCCCAAGCGGTGAAAAGGGATTTGGCTCCCCGGTGGTAATAAACAGGGTGCTTGTATTTACAACATTTGCCCCAAACACCAATCTGACCAATGTCTGTGCGCAAAGTACTGGAGTAGGAAACATATTTGCCTTAGATTACCTGTCGGGACAGCCCGCTTTAGTGCGAATACCCGGAGCAAAAAATCTTATTCAGGGAAGTTCAACTCAACAAAATGCAGCTGCCGGAAGAACCGTGGCACAGGGGATGCCAACACCTGCACAGCTTACATTTGGTGCCCGTGGTTCTGTGGTCTTGACTGTAGCCTTTACCGGTAACTCAACCACCGGGGGCTCACAGTTCCTGGTATGGCAGCTTCCTCCGTTTCCAACAAGAACCCAGACCCTTTTCTGGGAACAGATTTTATAAAGATAAGGTGCTATAATGGCTTCTATGGAAAAAGGAGATGGATTTAGTGTAGTAGAGATTCTGTTTGTGATGGGAGTTACAAGTGCTCTTATTATACTGGGTGGAGTACTGGCAGGGAAATTTTATAAGCGCCATTCAACAGACAATGTAACAAGGACGATTTCATCCTCGCTTCAACTCATAAAACTCAAGTCTGCAAGGCAGGGTTTGGAGTATCAGGTGGTTTTAACATTCGACTCAACAGCTAAGACCCTGACTATAGTAACACAAAGGGGCAACAGCAACAGAGGTACCTGTTCTAGTTGTTACATTACTGAAAGCTCTCAAATAATAGACGTCAAACAAGTAACTCTATCACCAGCCAGCAAAACATTTAATTTTAATCCAGCTGGCACACTTGGCGGTGCCAGTGGAACGGTTAATATACAACCAGCCAGTGGTAAAAATGGTGAAAGGTGTGGACAGGTTGTAGTAAGTCCTTTTGGAAGGATAAGTATTGTTGAGGGGAATTGGAAGTCTTCATCGAGCAGTTGCAGCCCCGTTTATTGATTATATTAAATCGGTTTGCACCTGGATACGCTACAGTCAGTTGAGCAAAATTAGATTGCTTCACCCCTCGCAATGACAAACTGAACGAGTCATTGCGAGGGGTGAAGCAATCTAATTTTGTGTTGTACTCAATCGAAAAATGCTATGGCCACGTAAGTATCTTGGGATTACTCCGACTTATCATTTATCTTTCCGCGGAACTGAATATTCATGCACCGCATCCACGAGCGTAAGCACATGGTCAACGGGTGTGCCCGGAAGCACGCCGTGTCCGAGGTTGAATATGTGCCCGGGGCGCCCCTCAGCCTTTTCCAAAATCCTTACGGCACGACGGGAAATTTCGGTTGGCGAGGCGAGAAGCACAGCAGGGTCGAGATTGCCCTGCACGGCTATGTCATAACCGAGACGCCTCCATGCCTCTTTCAAGTCCACACGCCAGTCAAGCCCAATCACATCACCCCCTGCCTCTTTCATCAACTCAAGTAACGCAGCCGTATCGGTGCCAAAGTGTATGACGGGCACGCCGGGGGTAAGACTCTGAATGAGCCGACGCATATGGGGCAACACAAACTCGCGATAATCATCGGGTGAAAGACACCCCACCCAGCTATCGAAGAGCTGCACCGCATCCGCGCCGGCAGCAATCTGACCGTTGAGATAAGCGGCTGTCGCCTGAGACAGCCGTTCCATCAACATATGCCATGCGCCCGGATCAAAGTACATAAGCCTTTTTGTGTTTTCATAATTGCGCGAGCCTCTGCCCTCGATGATATAGGATGCGACTGTAAATGGAGCACCAGCGAATCCGATGAGCGCTAGATTTGGGTCAAGTGCACGCCGAGTAATTTGAACAGCATCATAGACAAAGCTCAATGCGCCCGGCTCAAAATCCCTAAGCGCATCCACTGCCACACCCGTGCGCACAGGCTTTTTTATAACTGGACCATCTCCTCTCGAAAATTCCAATTCTACACCCATAGGTTCAAGAATAAGAAGTATGTCCGCAAATATTATGGCGGCATCTACCCCCAGGCGGTCTACGGCCATTAGCGTCACCTCAGAGACGAGTTCGGGAGTCTTGCAGAGCTCTAGGAACGATACCTTGGCGCGCAGTTCACGGTACTCGCGAATGAACCGTCCTGCCGCATAAGCCAGATCGGGGTATAATCAACCGCCTCGCGACGGCAGGCCTTCATAAATACGGATTGGGCAGAAGCAGAAAGACGACAAACCGCATCAGTTGTCCAGACCATATCAATACGCCGCCATAGGTTTGTGTCTACGCCATTTACATATGCAACCCGCTTCTTGCGTAGGAGATTCGCCCCCCGCCTTGCCATCTCACGTACAAGATTGCCCATCTTGGGGCTGTCGGGCTCATAGTCTACCTTAAGGCCTATCTCGTGCAGTGTCTCTGTTGTGGTTGGCCCAATAGAACCTATAGCGATCTGCTTGAACGCCTCACGAAGGGGCTGCTCCAATCCATCAGCGCAGGCAACCTGAATTAGATGGCGTACCTGCTGTGAGCTTGTAAAAAGGGCAATATCTGCCTCTCCCCTTATTATTGCACCGATTGCATCGCGAAGCGGCGTAATGTCTTCTGGCAACGTCCATTGATAGACAGGGACTACTGTGACGAGTGCACCGTATTTGCGCAATCCCTCTATCAAATCGGGATTGGAGATGCCGTATTCTTGCACAGCAACCCTAAGGCCCTGAAGCGAAAGAGCACTGCTTAGGGTAGAGAGTATGTCGCGCCAGGTATTTGGCTCAGGAATGAGTATATTGGGTTTTAGCCCCATCTCCCTCAGCACCGCAACCGGCTTGGGACCGCGAGAGACAATGGTGATGCACTTTAAGGCCTCTGTAAATCGCTCGCGAGTATACCGCGTTGCAATAACATCTGATAGGATGCGAGTGCCTATACCGGTGAGAAAAATGACAACGTCAATCCTCTTATTAAACAGATTCTCCGCAAATTCTAGCGCCTCAGTTGACTCAGATAAAGGCACCTCACGCATAGAGGGCGCAACCCTTGGCACACCGCCGTAATATGCGATTAGTTTCTCTATCTCATTGGCGCGCCTGCTCTCAAAGGCCACTACGCGCAATTTATTAAAATTAGATACCACTTAACACCCAACCTGAGAATTGTAGTTACCGGCAGGGCAATTGAACAATATCACGTTTGATTTTAGCACACTGCCATATCGGGTCAAGCATGAGGCTGCGCATCTACTTCTCTTACACACTATGGTAAACTGATTTAGACTTGCCTGACAATGAAAAATCAAATCGGAGGGTGATAAGTAAGATGACTCTGAAGATATACAATTCCCAGACGAATGAACTGTTGGCCGAGCTTAAAAGCTATACAATCTCTCACCCTGAAACGATAGACGTTGATATTATCTGGGGCATCTGGGTTGATGCCCCTTTCTCAGATCCAAAGGAGCAAAAAGAGGCTTTTAGAGTGCACGAGATTACCAGAGATGGGAAAGAGATCATCTTCGAAGATGGGTGGCTAAAGGACGTCTCAGGAACCCGTCCCAACATTGCCGTAAAGATAGTAGGAAAGAAAAAAGTATAGATAACCTCTACTCTTTTCCCTTATTCTCATATGCCTCTATTATTCTCTTAACAAGAGGGTGCCTTACAACATCCCTTTTTGAAAAGTACGTAAATGCAATCCCCTCGATTCCCCTAAGTAGGGATTCGGCCTCGAGAAGTCCCGACCTTTCACCTACAGAAAGGTCAACCTGAGTAACGTCTCCCGTTATTACGGCCTTTGAGCTGAACCCGAGCCTTGTAAGAAACATCTTCATCTGCATAGCCGTAGTGTTCTGAGCCTCATCGAGAATTACAAAGGCGTCGTTTAATGTCCTTCCTCTCATGTATGCAAGCGGTGCTATTTCTATTGCTCCCTTCTCTATGAGCCTCGTAGCCTTCTCAAAATCCATCATTTCATACAGGGCGTCAAAAAGTGGTCTCAGATACGGGTCAATCTTCTGATAGAGGTCTCCTGGAAGAAACCCCAATTTCTCTCCAGCCTCTACTGCTGGCCTTGTAAGTACTATCCGATTTACCTCGCGGTTTACAAAAGCCGAGACTGCCATAGCCATTGCGAGATATGTCTTTCCAGTTCCGGCAGGGCCTATGCCAAAAACGATGTCGTGCCTGCGTATGGCTTCAATGTAGAGCTTCTGTGCAAGGCTCTTGGGAGCAATCACCTTCTTTCTCGTTGATATGCACACGGTGTCTAAGAAGATATCTTCAAGCGGGGTTTTATCCTCGATCACGACCCTTGCGGCAAGCTCAATGTCACCGGGATCAAGCGAATAACCCTTTGAAATGAGGCGATAGATTTCATTGAGAAATCTCTCCGCCGATTCAACCTCTTGGGCTTCCCCTCTCAGAGAGAGTTTTCCACCCCTTGAGTAGATTTTCACCCGGAAGACGTTTTCTATTTCCTTGAGGTTCTCGTTATGCTCGCCGTAGAGTTGTTTGAGCATCCCGTTATCCTCAAAGTTTAGCTCTCTTGTAACCCCGTTTTCGGCCTCTATGATAGCTTGTTGCATATTTTTTCTATAGCCCCTCCTGCGTTTTGGTATTGAAAACAGACTTTTGTATTTTCTGGATTTCTATAAAAGGAAAAAAGTCTGAGCGGAATCTCAATCCTCGATTTATAGGTTGGACATGGTTATATAAACTAATCTTTCCTATTGCAATCACTCAGCTTTTAGTTCAAATTGGCAACTTTTCCTATATTTCAAACTATATCAATAAATATACCAAAGCACTAAGGTAAAATCAAAATACGAACTCTTTATCAGAGTTTAGGTAGAGAAAATTAATCCGATATGAAAGGACTGTTAAAGTTCTCTTAACTAATAGCTCAAACTACCTTTCGAGGAGATTATATAATTGACACTAATTGCCCTACCCCCCGATAGCAGACATTGGCCTCTTAGGTTTGATAAAACCCGGACGGTTTATAAGATGTCCAGCCCATTTTGTGCCTACAGCCTTTATCAAAAAATCCTTAATCTCATCATCCGTGCCATTGCTCCTCAGAAGCCTTTTGACATCATGCTCATCAAGCGCAAAGAGGCATGTCATAATCTTTCCATCAGCCGTAAGCCTGATTCTATTACAACTACCACAAAACGGCTGAGACACAGAGGCTATAACCCCTATTTCTCCATTGCCATTCTTAAATCTGTAATTTCTTGCAGGGCCTCCGTCGCCTTTTATAACCTCAACTATTTCAGAGACGCGATTTACCCTTTCGAGAATCTCGGCCTTCGTTACAACCAAATCTTTCTCCCACATCCCTCCGCCATCAAGGGGCATAAACTCTATAAATCTGATCTTATAAAGCTTCGTAAGGGAGAGCCGAGCAAAGTCTTCTATTTCATCATCGTTATAGCCCCTTATAACAACTACATTTATCTTTATCGGATAGAGGCCTGCGCGCTCCGCCGCATAAATTCCCTCAATGACACGGTCGAAGTAATTGCGCCTTATTATCTTCTTAAATTTCTCAGGCCTCAGGGAATCAAGGCTGATATTTATCCCGCGAAGCCCCGCTTGAGCCAGGGCTTCGGCTCTTTCCCTTAAGAAATACCCATTTGTAGTCATTGAGACGAATTGAATCCCCGGCACCTGAGAGAGGATATGGATCAGCTCTTCCACACCTTCTCTCAAAAGCGGCTCTCCCCCTGTAATGCGGATTTTCCTTACCCCTAGTTCTGAGGATAATCTCACGACACGCGTAATCTCCTCAAATGTCAAAACCTCTTCTCTTGACGTCCACTTAAGACCCTCTGTGGGCATACAGTAGAGGCACCGCATATTACATCTGTCTGTTACAGAGACCCTGAGTTTCGTAACCGTCCTTCCAAATTTATCTACTAAGTGGTTCATATATGCTCTCTTAGGTATATCCGTCTTTGTTATTTTTCAAAGAGCTTTTTATACTTGCCGTATCCCTCTTTTTCTAAATCCTCTTTCGGAATGAAACGAAGGGCAGCGGAGTTTATACAATATCGAAGCCCAGTCGGTTTGGGTCCATCGTCAAAAACATGACCAAGGTGAGAATCCCCGAGTTTACTCCTAACCTCTGTTCTTGTCATAAAGAAGCTCTTATCTATCTTTTCTACTATGTTTTCTGGCTCAAGGGGTTTCGTAAAACTCGGCCATCCAGTTCCGGAATCAAACTTATCAAGGGAGCTAAATAGCGGCTCTCCGGAAACTATATCAACATATATCCCATCCCTATGATTATCCCAATACTCATTGTTAAATGGCCTCTCTGTACTCCCTTCCTGTGTAACTGCATATTGCAATGGAGTTAATCTCTTTCTGAGCTCCTCTTTAGTCGGTTTTTTATATATCTCATTACTGTCTTGAGTATATTTATTTCTCATATCATCACCCCATACCTTTTTAAGGTATCGATCACGGCCCGAAAAGTATCTGTAATATTTGTATCTTATAGGATTTTTCCTATAAAAATCCTGGTGATATTCCTCCGCTTTATAAAATTCAGAAGCCGGAACGATTTCCGTAACAATCGGTTTTTTATATATCCCCGATCTATCCAGCGCCTCTTTCGATCTCTCCGCCAGGGCTTTTTGTTCATCATTGTGATAAAAAATAATGCTTCTGTACTGCGCGCCCCTATCAACGAATTGACCGCCCGGATCGGTCGGGTCTATTTGCCTCCAGAATACCTCAAGAAGCTGTAAATAGGTTATCTTGGACGGATCATAAGTGACCTGAACGGCCTCTATGTGCCCCGTTCCTCCGGCTGAGACCTCTTCATAAGTCGGGTTCTTTTTATGCCCTCCTGCATAACCCGCTATTACCTCAACGACGCCCTCTAGTTTTTCAAAAGGCAACACCATACACCAGAAGCATCCCCCGGCGAATGTGGCTTTTTCGAGCCTTGTATCCGAATATGAAATAGATTGCATTGTCATAAATAGAATAACTGATAAAAATAAGATCTTGAAAATAGCCGAAATATTCATCTACCTTCCATAAATTATAAGAGAATCTCTGCTGTTTTACTATCATGTTCCCGCGTACCAATCATAGCCTTGATCACTCCAATATCCACCAGTTCTATAGGGCAAAAACACAATTTGTGTGAGATACTTAGTACTCTTATATCCCAGCTTTATTGGTGAATGAAGACGCGCTGGTGCTCCGTAGCCTGGCTCAAGAAGCCTTCCTTCATGCCCGTAGACCACAAGAGTCTGCGGGTGCATTGCGCTTTCTATGTCCCAGCTCTCATGATAGCCGCTATCGAATGACTTAAAGTCTACGTACTCTGCATCGGGCATCATGCCGACCATCTTTGCCAGATAGCTGACACGCACCCCCGTCCACTCGGTTGTCGCCGTCCATCCCTCAACGCAGTAATGGTTTACCCGGTGGGTAACGCTTGGAAGCTTCATTAAATCCTCAAGCGTCAGACGCAGCATCCGGCGTACAGAGCCAGTAATCTCTAGTGCCCACTTGCCAAATACCGACTCATCCCATACAGGAACCATATCCGAGATGTAGTATTGGGGAAGTGCATCTCCAGCCAAGTGTCCTTTCCCTATATCAATAGCCCTATGGCGAAATAGGGCGCGCTCTACCTTCTCATTCTGCCTCTGCACAAAGCGAAGGAGCCCACGTGTAAAATCCGGTCCCTCCGAGTCGCATGCAGAAAAGAGCACGGCTGATATTGATGCTCCGCTGAGATATAGGAATTTCCGGCGGTCTATCTTCATTTTTCTTTCTCCCCGGCAATAGCAGACCCCCGGCCTGGCAATAGGTTATAAAAAGGCCGTGCATTACGTCTCTCAGGAGCGTACCTCTCATTATAACGGCCGGTAATCATAGAAGGTAGGGAGTAGGGATCAACAGCAAAGACCATAAATATGTGCACAAGGGATAATGCTACCAGCGCGACCATTGCCATAAAGTGCCAGTATCGCGCCCATACATACCCCCCGAACAGATTCGTGAGAAATCCAAGTTGTACCGGTTTCCAGATTGCGACCCCCGTGAGCACCACGACAATACCGATAAGCGGCATTGCGAAGTATGTAAGCCTCTGGAGTGTGTTATGCTTCCTCTGTTTTGGGTGCTCCTTTCGTACAAACATGTAGAACTTGAACATCTCCCAGGCACCGCGAGGGTCTCCGCGCCGTGGCACCAGCTCCCGCCACTCGCCGTGGATGTATATAAACCCCAGATACACCAGCCCGTTTAGTACCAAGAGCCACATCATAGCGAAGTGCCAATTACGTGCCCCTGCCAGCCATCCGCCAAATGTGAGCCACTCCGGAATTCGAATCCCCTCAAATGGATAACAGCAGAATGTCTCTCCCCTACGGGCAAACATAGGATAGGCATTGAATATCCTCAGTCCGCTTGTCACCATTATGGTAAGCGCCAACACGTTGAACCAGTGTGTAAGACGGACAACCCAATGGTGTCGTCGGGAGATTAGATTCTGAGGTATGAGGGCTTCGCCGCTATCACGAGATGTCCCAGGCTCGACGGCGGTCTTATCTGTATGGCTAAACTCGACGACCTGGGGCTGCTTCTCTTCTATGATAGCCTTCTCCTTATTTTCTTCTCTATCGTTGTTCTCTTGGTCCTTAGTCTTCATTCCAGCTCCGCTTCTCCCTCCAATTAATTATACGCTATACCTCACGCCTCCAGATTAAATGTACTTAGAGATGTCAACCATTTCTTATGTATTAGATGAATGTATGATAAGTAAGGTTCTTTCGAATGTAGTTTTTTAGTCTAAATTCTGTAAACTGTAATGTGTTCAAAATCTATAGATGGGCAATAGAATAAAAGCAGAATACCATAAGTCACTTATGGAATAAAACCATGATAGATGTAAGCGAAAAATTAGATACCCTCAGAGAGGCAACTGCTGAGGCTACCGTTCAGGCGAAACCAGAGACAATTGATATGGTTAAAAGCGGGAGTGTGCCAAAGGGAAATGTAATTGAGATGGCGCGTGTGGCGGGAATTCTCGGGGCTAAGAAGACCCCAGAACTCATTCCATTTTGTCATCAGGTTCCACTAGACTGGGTCTCCGTGGATTTTGAAATTGGAGAAAAGATTGTGATCAAAACTCAGGCGAAGGCTATATGGAAAACGGGCGTGGAGATGGAGGCTCTCACCGCAGCCTCAATTGCGGCTCTAACCATATACGATATGCTAAAACCGATTGACGATTCACTCGAGATTACCTCGGTAAAACTCATTGAAAAACGAGGCGGAAAGAGCGAGTGGAGGCAGCATCTTAAGCCCCCTCTTAGGGTCGCAGTCCTTGTGCTTTCCGATACGGTCTCTGAGGGCAAAAAGGAGGATAAGTCCGGAAAGATTATAGTTGAGAAACTCAAGAAAGAGCCTGTTGATGTCGTAGAATACAAAATCCTCCCTGATGACTTTGACATAATAAAAAGGGAGCTTATAAGGCTCTCTGATGAGGAGAAGGTAGATTTAATTCTGACAAGCGGTGGGACTGGGCTCAGCCCAAGGGACGTAACCGTTGATGCCACAAAAACGGTGATACAGAGAGAGATTCCCGGAATCTCTGAGGCAGCGAGGATTTATGGATTCCAAAGGACTCCTTATGCAATGTTATCAAGAGAAGTTGCCGGGGTAAGGGGGAAGACCATAATTATAAACCTCCCTGGAAGCTCAAGAGGGGTTTTAGAATCAATGGACGCCCTATTCCCTTGGGTGCTTCATGCATTCCATATTCTAAGAGGCGGAGGGCATGAGAGGAAGTAGAATTAACCCAAATAATGTATGAGATAATACCAATAGAAAAAGTTCATCCATAAGATCGGTTAAACAAACATGTATAATAATCACGTATCTCTATCAGTTGGGGTGAATAGATAAAATTTGGGATTTAGATTTTTATTCGTTTAACTGGATCGTGGTTGCCCAGATCTTTCACAAGGAGGCGAAGATGTTATTTGGAGCTTCAATCTTTGCAACAGAATATACGATGCACCCTGCCGATCTGGCACGCGCACTTGAAGAGCGCGGTTTTGAATCTCTATGGGTACCTGAACACACACATATCCCGGCAAGCCGCCGCAGTCCCTGGCCTGGCGGAAAAGCCCTGCGATCAGTTGTCAGGAGGCCGTTTTATATTCGTCATTGGAGGGGGCTGGAACGCAGAGGAAATGGGAAATCATGGCGCCGATTTCAAGAAGAGGTGGCGTGTGTTGCGCGAGCGTGTTCTTGCGATGAAAGAGATTTGGACCAAAGAGGAGGCGGAATTTCACGGCGAATTCGTCAATTTCGACAAGATATGGTCGTATCCCAAACCTGTTCGGATCAAAGCGATGGAGAGCTACATATCTTAGTAGTTCTGGGAATTCTTAGGGATATAATCCGCGCAGTATCTTCGCCTGCGCTACTTGGTTTATACCCAGCATTAAAGCCGCCGTACGCAGTGAGACCGATTTTTCATTCGCGTAATTAGATACCTTCCTAAACCCGTTGTGCATGCGCTTCTGGAGCTCTGCAAAAACAATATCCGTTGACCAGTAGTATTCCTGAAGACCTTGAACCCACTCAAAATACGAAACAATTACCCCACCGGCATTTGCAAGTATATCAGGAACTACAGGGATTCCCCTTTCCTCAAGTATATCATCGGCATCCGTTGTCGTAGGCCCGTTTGCAGCCTCTACGATCATTTTGCATCTCAATTGGGAAGCGTTTTCCTTTGTAATTACCCTTCCCACTGCCGCAGGGATAAGAATGTCGCATTCAATTGTCAGGAGTTCAGGGTTGGTTATTTTATCAGCCTCTTTAAACTCCTGTACTCTGCCTTTTTGTCTTGGAATCTCAATCAGTTTTAGAATCGGCAAACCAGAAGGATTATAAATCCCACCATATATATCGCTTACGGCAACAATTCGACAACCCAGTTCCGAGAGTTTTAGGGCGGTATATGTCCCCACATTGCCGAACCCCTGAATGGCAACCCGTGTCTCTGAAAGCGTTTTTCCAAAGTGCCTCAGTGCATCCTCAACTATGTATGCCACTCCAAAGCCCGTAGCCTCTTCTCTTCCTAAAGAGCCTCCTATGAGAACCGGCTTTCCTGTAACCACTGCAGGGGTCGTATAGCCTTCAGTCATGCTGTATGTGTCCATCATCCACGCCATGACCTGGGGGTTCGTTCCCATATCAGGGGCGGGAATATCCTTATTAGGGCCGATTATGGGGAGGATCTCCGCCGTGTACCTGCGTGTAAGGCGTTCGACTTCGCCGAGTGATAGTTTTACTGGGTCAACAGCTACGCCCCCTTTTGCCCCGCCAAATGGGAGCTCTGCAAGGCCGCATTTCCAGCTCATCCCCATAGCAAGCGCGGCCACCTCCCCCATATCAACATCGGGGTGGTATCGAACCCCGCCCTTGCACGGCCCAAGCGTCAGGTTATGCTGTATGCGGTATCCTGTAAAGACCTTAATCTTTCCATTATCCATTCTCACCGGAAAATTCACAACCAGAGTGCGCTGGGGAAGCCGGAGCCTTTCCTTTAGCCCATCTTCGAGCGCCAGGTTTTCGCAAGCCCTCTCAAACTGCGCAACCGCATTCTCAAATGCAGGCGACTTAAATAGATCGTCCATCTTTCCTCCTTAAGAAACACAAATTAGAGTTGCTTAATTATAAGAGAGATTCTTCGGGTTACCAAATGTCTTAGGGGAATCTACAAAGCCCTCAACGGTTTTACCGCATAAGTAGACTCACACTCATTTTCACATTTAATGAGGGTATTTTTGTATGGAAGGATAGACATTTTCTTTCAAAACGGATACTTACATCAACTATGCTTTAAGCTCCTGCTTCTTTTGTAACCTCTCAATACCCTTTTTGCACCGAAATAGATGACTCCAATGACCCCAAAAGCGGCAAACACAGGAACAGCAATAGCCAAAATGGATAGAGTAATTGACCCTCCCGCTTCAACCGTTGCTACAATAGAATTCGCTAAACCCCATGTTGTCGCAGTTGAAGCCAGGCGCGTTACAGTCGTGGCGGTTTGAACCGTACCGGCAACCCCGCCGCCTACTATGATAGCAAGCGCCCATTTAAGAAGCGGGCTCATATCGGAAACGGATGAGGCCATTACAACAGTGCCTGCGATGATTGCGGCTGGTGTGGCTATTGTATCGAGTAGATTGTCAACCCAGGGGATATAGTAGCCGGAGACCTCAAGGAACGTAGCCACCCCAAAAGCCGTAAGGGCGGGATATGTGCCGATCCATTCAAAGCCCGGCGCCAGGGTGAGGTGTCCGGCAAGGGAAGCGATGCTCATTACAAAAAGAGGCACAAACACCCTAAATCCACATGCCGCGCTCAGGCCGATTCCAAGACATATGCCAAGTAATGTATCTATGTTCTCCCTCCTTTATATGGATTAACCCCGGTTTTGACCAAAAGGTGACAGGATAAGCGATTCGCCAAGGAGTAATAATCGAATTTAAGGGAACCGCCGTCCTAGTCCCAGATTTTTCAGCCAAAGCCGCCGACTCCATTATTATACCAATTATAAGAGGTTGTCATTGCGAGCCGAAGGGGCAGCGAAGCAATCTCAGTATATTACATCCAACCGAAAACCGCTATAGTTGACAAGAAATCCCCTTTATTATATATAAAGGTGTCAAAAATCTCTGGCTATATAAAGCGAAGGGGATAAGTAATGTTATACATAACGCGGCCGAATCTCGGCCAGCCCATAATAACCACGGTCTCAGGGCTCGTCTCAGGCATCAATTTTATAATCTCTTCTGAACCGGACGATAGGAACTCCGATACCGATATTAAAGACCTGTCAAACTATAAGCTGTTAATTAGACCCGTTGACCAGAAGGACATAAAATTTCCGCTTGAAGTCATCAACGTGCAGTCAGCAAAGGTCAACCATCAAAGGGACGTGTCCTTTAACCACGTTGAAACCCACTTAATCATACACAAAATCCTTGAACTGGGGAGAAGGGAAATCCCTTTCTGGGAAGTGACCGTCTGTTTTCGAGGAGGCGATGTACTGAATGGCAAGAAAAAGCGCCTTTTTGATGTAATTCTCACCCGCGGCTCTAAGACAAGGGAAAATAACCATGCCCTATGCGTCTACGAATCAATTGGAGATAATCTGAAATTCATACATTCAACAGACCTCCATATTGCAAGGAGAAACGATAAGATACTCGAAATGATAAAGGGCAAAGCGCCCAAGGTTGTCTATGAAGATGCCAAAAAGGGTCTTATTAACTTTAATGAAAACTTTCGACGCCTCATCCGGTACGTCAACAGCCACTCAGATGAAATAGATTTTTTGATCGTCTCTGGAGACATAGTTGACTATTATCAGCCGGATGAATTCTATAAGACGAACCCATTAGATATGAGCGTATGCTCTTTTGAGGAATCGAATCTATCTATCTTCTGCGACTCTGTTCTGGGAAGGGGTCTAAACCAGAATAATGAACTCACAATCCCAATCTTTACTACTACTGGAAACCATGATTTCCGACCCTATCATTACAACCTAAGCCAGGAGGAGCTGTTTAAAAGTTTCGGGCTAAAAGAGGAGTATGTCCATTATCTCGATGAAACGAAGGTACTTCATCTGGACCCAATACTTACCGCCAATATAAAATGGCTAAAGGAGTATTTCAGGCGTGTAAATCCGGACTTAGACTATATTGTCAGGTTTGGAAGCACCGACCTCTTGTTTCTCGATGGCGGGAAGGATAACTACTCCTTTTTTTCCCACCTTTGGGATGCAATAGGCGGCTCTCCCGACACCGATTGTATAACCGACCTCCAGATGGAGCTTATCAATTCCTATTTTGAACAGAAAAAGGGTGAACGCCTCACTTTTATAGTTATGCACACGCCGCCTGTAAACATAAGGGGAAAATACGTAAAAGAAGAGCTTTACGAGGACTTCCGTAAGGAGAAAACTGGCAACGGCTGGATAGATTACAGGGACAGAGACCTGAGCTACGGTTCTCTTGCATACAATTGGGAGAGGTTTCTTGAGGTGCTTACAGGATTAACAAACAAAAAGGGGTACAAGGTAGATTTAGTCCTATCAGGACACGCACATCAGGATATAGAGTTCCGGCTCGAGTCCTACTACGACCGCAAGGATAAAAGGAAAGAGGTGGGAATATACTGCTGGAACTACAGCGACCAATTGGCTAGTAAAACGACATCGGAAGAGAGAAAAGGATGGTGGGAGAAAAATAGGCCATTTGTTATTCAAACCGCCGCAACGGGTCCACATGGAAAGGATGAACCGGAGATAAGAATAATCACAATTGAAAACAACGAGATAAAAGAAATGATCCCTATAAAGATGAAAAGCCTGGAGTAGGCGGATACTTGGTCATCGATATTAGCAAATCCGCGACTTAGAAACCGTCTGAATAAGACATCTAAAAACCGCTGAACCCCTGACAAAAATTTGTTATAGACGATGACTCAAATCCTGCCCCCTTCTAAAAATCAGATGATTTAAATAGGTTAGAAACGGAAGCGTTATGGCATAGTTCTTGCAATATTAAAAATATTAATGATCAGTGCAACCCTATCCAGGAGAGGCAGAGGAAAAAACCGAAAAAGCGCTTCCCTAGCAACTAATATAAAAGGCTCCCCCACCAAGATGCGATGGCTTCCGGCTGCTGTTGGTCTCGGTGTTACGGTAGTCGTCTTGTGTTTATATGCCATTATCCGGTCAAATCCGGAGATATTTACCAAGGCGCAATCCGTCCTAGCCAAGGCGTTGCTGGTCACAGGACTCATAACAGCTTCGTTGCTTGCATTGGTGATTCACCTTGCCCAAACAGTGCGACTTCATATGAATAAAATCGAGTCACTCAGAGAAGAGATAAAGAAAGAAACCATTGAGCGCAGGCAAATGGAGAGGTCGCTTATAGAGTCCGACCATAAATTTCAACTTATCACCGAAAACATAAAAGAGACCGTTTTTGTATACGATATGAACCGCAAACTCCAGTATGTAAATTCAGCTTTCGAGGCATTGACTGGGTACACAACCAAGGAACTCTATGAGAAGGACTTTATCAATTACATCCATCCGGATGACAAGGCAAGGATTACACAACTATGGGAAAATCTGCTTCAAGGCAAGAGCCTCTCGGGAGAGGAATTCCGTATTCTAACCAAAGATGGACAGACGAAGTGGTGTTTGAGTTCTTGGAACACGCTGATTAATAAAGAAGAGAAGCAAGTAGGCATTCTAGGGACAGCACTTGATATTACCGAGCACAAGCAGGTAGAGAAGATACTGCGAGAATCGGAGATGAAATTCCGCTCCGTGGTAGAGTCGGCAAACGACGCAATTATTTTGGCCAACGACAGCGGAAACATCATTTCATGTAATAAGGGCGCGCAAACCATATTCGGTTATACTCAAGAAGAACTGCTGGGCAAGCCGCTTGATTTCTTGATATCCGAACAACACAGAAACGATATAGGGCTGGAGTGGTTTAATTCAATCGGCAGCAAACCCAGTTTTATAGAAAAAACGATTGAACTGCGCGGACTCAGGAAAAACGGCAGTGAATTTCCACTGGAGCTTTCACTTGCCAATTGGAAAATAGGAGAAAGAACATTCTACAGCGGCATTATCCGTGACATCGCGGAACGTAAGAGGACAGAGGGAAAGTTGTATGAAATCAATGCCGCCCTTGAAAATGCCGTTGATGGTATCAGTTTTTTGGATATACAGGGCCGTTATCTCAGCGTAAACAGGGCGTATGCAAGCATATTTGGTTGTAATGTTAATGAGATGATTGGTATGGAATGGCAGAAAACCGTGCACCCCAATGACCTCGAAAGAGAGATAAATGCTCATAAGGAAATGCTGAAAAGCGGAAAGGTAAAGCTTGAATCAAGGGGTTTTCGCAAGGACGGCTCCACTTTTTATCAAGAGGTAACAATCGTTAAAAATATTGACAAGAACGGGCAACTTAAGGGTCACTATCGCTTTGTCCGTGATGTCACCGAGCGCAAAATGGCAGAAGAAAGGCAGACACAACTCCTTAGAGAATTAGAAAGCGTTAACCAAGAATTAAATGATTTCGCATATATCGTTTCACACGATCTCAAAGCTCCCCTACGCGCAATCGGTTCGCTGGCGAATTGGATATTAGCCGATTACACCGACAAATTCGATGAAGACGGTAAAGAGCAAATGAACCTGCTCCTCAGCAGGGTAAAGCGAATGCACGATTTAATTGAGGGTATTCTGCAATACTCAAGGGTTGGGCGCATCAGAGAGGATAAGATAGAAATAAACCTCAACGAGCTTGTAACAGGAGTGATTGATATTATTGCCTCGCCAGAAAATATTAATGTAAAAATTGAGAACGAATTACCTACTATTATGTGTGAGAAGACACGCATCCAACAGGTCTTTCAAAATCTATTAAGCAATGCCATAAAATTCATGGATAAGCCAAAAGGAGAGGTCAAAATTGGCTGCATTGAAAACGACGGCTATTGGAGATTTAGTGTCGCAGATAATGGACCGGGGATTGATGAAAAGCATTTCGCAAAGATCTTCCAGATATTCCAAACGCTATCACCACGCGATGAGTTTGAGAGTACGGGCATTGGTCTTTCAGTGGTGAAAAAAATTGTCGAGATGTATGGCGGGAAGATTTGGGTGGAATCAAAAGTCGGTTACGGAAGCACATTCTTTTTTACACTGCCAAAGGGAGAAACAAGAAACTCGGCTTTCAGCGATGTCGTAGGAGGTAGAAGATGAAGAGTCAAAAACCAATTCTCCTTGTCGAAGACGATCGCGTTGATCAAATAACCGTTAAACGGGCACTTAAAGATATAAATGTCACCAATCAGTTAATCATCGTCGGCAATGGCGAGGAGGCACTTGAGTTCTTAAGAGATGAGAAGCATGAAAAACCCGGCATCATTCTCTTGGATTTAAATATGCCCAAGATGAACGGTATAGAGTTTCTAAGAGTAGCAAAACGAGACAACTCACTAAAAAGGATTCCAGTTGTAGTTTTGACGACATCCAAACAGGATCAGGATAAAATCGAAAGCTTTGATTTGGGTGTTGGGGGATATATGATCAAACCAGTTGACTATCTACAGTTCGTCGAGGTAATAAGAACAATTAATATGTACTGGACGCTAAGTGAGTTGCCGGAATGATTGTTATTCCTGGTCCATAAAAGAGAAGAGGGCAATGGATAGAGGGCGGATGACAGAGGAAGGATATGAGGGGAAAATAAGGATTTTATTGGTCGAAGATGATAAGGTTGACCAGATGGCCTTTAAGAGATTGGTTAAGGATGAAAATCTTCCATACTGCTATACAACGACCGAATCTGTTTCAGAGGTTAAGAAAATTCTAGATTCCAATAAAAGATTCGATATTGTAATCGTGGATTACTCCCTTGGAGACGGCACGGCGTTTGACATTTTCGACTTGGTAAAAGACACGCCGGTTATTGTCACTACGGGAAGTGGCAATGAGAAAGTTGCCGTTAAGGCTATGAAAGCGGGGGCTTACGATTATCTCATAAAAGACCCAGAGCGTAATTACCTAAAAGTTCTACCGATAACTGTAGAAAGTGCAATTAAACGCAGGGAATCAGAAGAACAATTCAGAATGCTATCACATGCAATTATGAGTATTAATGATAGTGTCTATATTGCGGATATGAATGATAGGATCATATTTGTTAACAAAGCGTTCTGTAAGACCTATGGATATGAGGAAGGAGATATTGTGGGCAGAGACATCAATGTTCTTGGGGAATTTGGTTTGAAAGACGAGATTTATCACAAGCGGAGGGATGGGAGTGAATTTCCGATTTCTCTTTCCAGGTCGGTCATTAAAGATGAAAGTGGAAAAGAGGTTGCTGTTATTAGAGTAGTCCGCGACATCACTGAGCGCAAGAGGACAGAAGGGGTGCTGCCGGAGGCTTATGACGAGTTAGAAAGACGGGTTGAGAAGCGAACCGCCGAGCTTTCAAAAGCCAATGAGCTTTTGATTCAAGAGAACGCCGAGCGCAGGCGGGCAGAAGCGCTATTGTTCAGGCAGAAGGAGGAGATTGAAAAGGCCCACGCTCATCTTAGGGAGACAACACAGATGCTGATTCAGGCGGAGAAAATGAGCGCGGTGGGGACGATAGTTGCCGGTGTATCTCATGAACTCAACAATCCAATGATGGGTATACTCAATTTCATTCAGTACTGTCTCAAACACACATCCAAGGAGGACAAAAGATACAGTATCCTTCAAGATGCCGAGCGTGAAACGAATCGCTGCATTGATATTATAAAGGACCTATTAACATTCTCACGTATGGAAAAAGAAGGCCCGGAGGCACGTCAGAAGGAAACTTGTACTGTGATTTTTGATCGGGTATTCAGGCTGTTGTCCTACCGTATTGAGAAAGAGGGTATTTTGGTAACTCGTCATAGCACTGAGGAAATCCCCTCCATTTGGATGAAGGTGAACAATATACAACAGGTGTTCTTAAATCTCATAATTAATGCCCTCGATGCTCTAAGAGACAGCAATAGAAAGGAGATTCATGTTGATATACAACGCGAAGGAGAGTTCGTCCAAGTTATAGTCGCCGACACCGGTTGCGGCATCTCTCCCGAGAATGTTCAAAGGATTTTCGATCCATTTTTCACAACAAAACCAGTCGGAGAGGGAACAGGGCTCGGTCTTTCTGTATGCCGCAGTATCATCAAGGAACACGGAGGAGAAATCACCTGTGAAAGTAGGTCTGGGATAGGAACGAAATTTAGGATCTTATTGCCAATAGACAGAAGGAAAGAAAGGATTCCATGGTCAACAGTACTGGACAAAAGAAGGGAGGAAAGAAAATGAGTAAGCGTATTTTAGTGATTGATGATGAAGAGGCGGTAAGAAAATCATTTATATTGGCGCTTGAGGATACAGGCTACCGAGTAGAGGCGGCAGAATCAGGAGAAAAGGGATTCAATATGATACAAACCAATAAATATGATTTGGTTTTTCTTGACCTTAAGATGCCGGGTATGAATGGAGTTAAGACACTAAGAGAACTGAGAAAGATAGATAAAACCGTACCTGTTTACATTGTGACAGCCTTTCACAAAGAGTTTTTTGACCAACTCAAAGAAGCTGCAGAGGATGGAATAGGTTTCGAGATCATTAAAAAACCCCTTAGTAGTGATCAGATTGTTTTGATTACAAAAGGCATTCTGGAGGGACCACAATCACTTTAACAATGGAGGGGGCTATGTATGAATTTAGGCTTTATATCGCGGGACAAACACCAAACTCAACAAATGTCACAAAGAATGTCAAGACGTTTTTGAAAGACAAGTTTGGAGATCAATATTGCCTCAATATTATAGATATACTTAAAAATCCAGAACTGGGCGAGTATGATGAGATTATACTTACACCAACGTTGATAAGGGTTTTTCCACCGCCAGTTAGGAAGGTCATCGGGATTTTCGACGGTGATGAAAAGGCTCTGGAATTACTGTTGTGCTAGAACCTATATACCTTCCATACAGTAGAGACGCCATTAACGGCGTCTCTACATCTCTGTACAGCGTACACACATAGAACAGAACGACAAGATTAGGGACACATTGCAATGTGTCCCTAATGGAATAACACCCATCGTGGATTTAGCAACAGCTATTGCGAGGACATAGAAACCTTATTTTGCGCTCGCGTAATTTTTAGCTATCTGATCCCAGTTGACCACGTTCCACCAGGCCGAAATGTAATCCGCGCGGCGATTTTGGTACTTGAGATAATAGGCGTGTTCCCAAACATCGAGACCGAGAATAGGCTTTAAGCCGTCGGATATGGGGTTATCCTGATTGGGCGTCGAAGTTATGATCAACTTGCCGCTTTTATCCACACAGAGCCAGGCCCAACCGCTTCCGAACCGACCGAGGGCGGCCTTGGAGAACTGATCCTTGAAGTTCGCAAAACTGCCAAAAGCAGAATTAATCACACCCGCAAACTCGCCCTTAGGCTCACCCCCGCCGTTTGGACTCATCATGGGCCAAAACATAGTGTGGTTAAGATGCCCCCCGCCATTGTTGCGAACGGCGGTACGTATGTCTTCGGGGATTGCATTTAGATTTTTTATCAGATCCTCAACGCTTTTGCTCTGTAGATCGGGATGCTTTTCTAAAGCCGCATTGAGGTTGTTTACGTAAGCGCGATGATGTCCTGTATAATGAATCTCCATTGTACGGGCGTCAATGTGCGGTTCAAGCGCGTCGTAACTATAGGGCAATTTCGGTAATTCGTGTGCCATAATGAACCTCCTTCTATCAAGATTTTATTTATATAAAGAATGAAAAACAAACATAACCGCTAAGAGATTGTAATTAAGAGATTTTATTAAAATATTATAGCTTTCTAATCGGAGGGTGTCAAAGAGAATCAATTCAAAATCGTAATACATTATCTTTTGACAAAGGAGCCATTTTGGCTTTATTATCTAAAGGCTTGGGTTATGAAAGAAGATTTTATTATAGAACTCAAAGATGTTTATAAGTCTTTTAACTCAAAAGAAGTCCACACGGGCGTTACGCTCTCGATTAGAAGAGATGAGAACATAACTATACTCGGCGGCAGTGGCTCAGGCAAAAGCGTTCTTCTTAAAGAGATCATCGGCCTTATAAAGCCCGATAGCGGCCAGATTATAGTAGATGGCGAAGACATCGTTCCGATGGATGAGAATGAACTTGTACATGTGAGAAAAAAAATAGGAATGCTTTTTCAGGGAGCGGCCCTTTTTGATTCCCTCACTGTGTGTGAGAACATAGCCTACCCACTCAGGGAGCATTCAAAACACACCGAAAATGAGATAAAAGAGATAGTTTCAAGAAACCTTGAGCTTGTAGGACTTCCAGGGATAGAGGATAAACTCCCATCGGATCTGAGCGGCGGTATGAAAAAGCGCGTCGGGCTTGCAAGGGCAATGGCTATGGAGCCAAAGATTCTGCTCTATGATGAACCGACAACGGGACTTGACCCACCGAACATAAGCAGAATCAATCACCTAATAAGAGAGATGCAGCAAAAATTTGGAGTAACCGGGGTCATTATCACTCACGATGTTACGAGTGCATTCGAGATTTCAGATAGAGTCGCTTTTCTCTACAAGGGGAAAATCATATTCGTAGGAACCGTAGAAGAGGCCAAGAATACGACAATTGAGGCTCTAAGCGATTTTATTCACGGCAGACTCGAAGACGATTAGTTTAAATGGTATTGAGGGAGGGGGAAGAATCGCAACATGCATAAAGTTGAATTTAAAAAGAAGGAAATCGAGTGTAACTTCATATATATCTACAACGATGAACTTTCTTTATTAGTTGACGTTATAAGGCACTATAAGAGGATTGTCTTTAGGGGTTTTGCCGACACAAAAGATGTAAAGCGCGATTTCTGTCAAACATTTCCATTCCCCAATTCAGACGAACCGCCCTTTTCTCCGCCTCTCCCGTTTCGTTCATCGATACCTTTAAATCAGAGTATTTACCGTCAAAGCCATCAAACCCGGCGAAGATGTTCTTTATAATGTTTTTTACCACGGGATATGTTGTGCTGTAGTCGTCTCTATATTCTATTGAGAAATGCTCCATCACACCATCTAAATCCTTTTTCTTTCCTGCTTCCATAACACCGTGAATCGCGACTCTATTTCCCGACTATCATCCCTTGAAGGGAGGAAGAGATACACCAAAATTGCAATTACAATTATAAGGACTATATACCTCCTCATATATCGAGATTTAATATACCAATTCCTTATCCTTATCTAAAAACGTTCTGACTCGAATCTGTTTTCCATCCGTAAGAACCGTGGTTGTGCCCTGCTTGTCCGTTTGAAAAATATCTGGTGTCTTCTTGTCGTAATCGTTTATTCTCCTCGGGTAATGCGATTCATTAAAATTCTGGAAGCCGGAGTTTGTCACTATAATCATCGGTGAAATCGCCGTTACAAAATCAGTAATATCCTTTTGCTTCACAAAGAGATAGAGCACACTGCTTCTGATTCTATCTTTATACGTCTCAATAAGCTCAGACTGCACCTTCTCTTCTGTTATGCCCTCCCCGAAGAGAAAGCCCGTGCTTTTGAAATCTAATTTCACTATAATCGGATAGGGCCTTGATGAATCCTCATATGTAAATTCTCCCCTCGGCTTTAGAAACTCAATTTGAACCCCCTCTAAATTGAGAGCTTCTACTTCATCCGATATATCCTTCCAGGTAATATTTTTATCTCTAATCATCTCCCAAATTTCCCCGTCAAGCTTCCTCCCGTTTGTCCAGAATCTCTCCACCCTAAATTTCTGCATTATGCTTTTGACACCCTCTAGATGATCCCTATCAAGTGAGGTCAAAATCAGATAATCAATTCTTGTAACGCCCGACTTAAGGAGAAAAGGGGCAACAACCACTTTTTCTATGTAGCCGCCTGTGTCATGATATGCAAATCCCCCGTCAATGAGAATCGTTTTTTCCTCGGGAAGTCGAATGAAGATTATACTTCTGCTTCCGGCATCGAGAAAATCCGCTTCCAGAAATCCCTTCTTTGGATTGTTCAAGATATGGTAAGCTGAGGTGAGGAGAAATCCCAGAATGAGAATGGGAAGGAAAAATCTGAGCTGGGGATACGTCCTTTGAAAAAGAAGGATTGCCGCCGCAGTCCCATAGAACACCCAGCTTACACTACCTAGAGACGGGACAGTCAAAGAAGAGAGAGGGATTTTTAAAAACTGGCTGTTTCCCCAGAGGAATAATTTCGTAAGGAGAATATCGGCATAAAGAAAAGGCATCGCAATGGTTTTGGATACCACAAAGGCTAAAAAAGAAAGAAGCCCAAGAGGAACTATAAGAAATTCAGAGAAAGGAACAAGGATGAGGTTTGCAGGGATAGATACAAGAGAGAAAACTCCAAAAGACGTTATTATAAACGGCAAGGTGGCGGTTGATGCGGCGATAGTGGTCTTTACGCTTGATGAGAGCTTATCTTTAAACGTATTTAGCCTGAGCGGATAGAACCTATCTATAACGATTATTCCGAGAACAGAGGCGAAAGAGAGTTGGGATGAGAGTTCAAAGAGCGCCCATGGGTGCCAGAGTAGAATAATGAAGGCCGAAACGGCAAGCGTATTTAATTTATTTTCCGCCCTGCCTATAACTATTGAGATTAAATAAACCGTAGCCATTATAGATGCCCGTACCACAGGTGTAGCGAATCCCGCAAGGGCTGTGTATATGAAAACGGGAATGATTGTGAGAGCGGCTGTGAGTCTTGGCACCCGAAACCTAAGGAGAAGGAATTCGGAGCGCTTAAGAGTCCATTTAATCACGATATAAAAAACGAGCACAACCGCCGCCACATGAAGCCCCGAAATTGAAAGAATGTGGCTGATTCCGGATTTTGAGAACTGATTCCTTAATTCAGATGGCACCGCACCTTGATCCCCAATTGACATGGCGTTTATTATTTCACTTAGGGGAAAAGGGGATTTGTTTCTTACAAAATTTCCAAACCTCACCCTGAGACTGTCTATCGCGTGGAGAAAGGAATTCGAGAATTCGTCCTTCCCGAATGATATAATCCATTCCTCTGCCGGAACAAATCCGGTAGCGTAAATCCCCTGTCTTTCGTAGTAGCGCTTGATATTGAAACTGCCCGGATTTTGAAAACTCCTTAGGATTCTGAGATTTGTATGGAGCACCCTGACCCTATCCCCATCTGCAAGCCCCCATATCCTCTCCTCCGTAGATATTATTACCCTCCCCGATACATGCTCCCTTCTCCCTCCTAGAAAAACGGCTTGAGCATCAATAAACAACCTCGATCCCTTTTCCCTACTCTCCGGGGATTTAAATAGAACCCCTTCGATGTCGAGTTCCTTTCCCGTAAAGTGGGAGATGTGGTTTTCCGGAAGGCTCGGTCTTGCAGAAAATAGAATCCCGACTGGAATGAATATTAAGAAGCCGAATTTGGGTTTAAAAAGGGATAAGACACCAAAGATAGGGGAGAGAAGCACAATCAGAATCCATTCGTTCCCCGCCCATTCAGCAATTAATATTCCCGATATAAATCCAAGGAGCGAACCAAGGATTTTGTATTTTAGGAGAAAGGAATCCATTTTAATCAGATATGAATGGAATTAATAAAAGATGGAGAATATATACAAAAACTCCCATCTATCATGAGTTGTATATCATGTATATCCCGTATCGTTTTATTCATCTCCATTCCCGTCCATTTGTGACTAAATAGATGCCTTTTTCAAAAGAACTACTGCATAAGCCGCTATTCCTTCTCCCCTGCCAGTAAAACCCATGGTGTCTGTTGTTGTTGCTTTTATACCCAGAGAATCCTCAGAAACTTGGATTATGGAAGAGAGTCTCTCTTTCATCCGAGAGATGTATCCAGAGAGCTTTGGTCTTTCACATACTACTACACTATCTATGTTTTCAACCTTGAAATCTCTGGAATTCGACAGCGCTGTCACCTGTTTGAGAAGAACTAAACTCGACATACCCTTGTATCTGGGGTCACTATCCGGGAAATGGTCTCCAATATCCCTCTCCCCAATTGCCCCCAGTATGGCGTCGCATATCGCGTGTGTGAGGACATCGGCATCCGAATGCCCTTCAAGTCCTAGCTCAAACGGAATCTCCACCCCTCCAAGGATGAGTTTTCGTTCTTTTGAGAATCTATGAGCGTCAAATCCGATGCCTACTCGGTACATGATTTTTTTGTACTTAGTCACTAATTTACATAAATGGGCAGGATGCATGATACACGATACAGAACACATGATATAAAAACATCGTGCATCCTGCATCATTTTATTCGTGTTCATTCGTGGCTAATAACATCTTTTTATCTCCTTCAAAGCCAGTTCTGCCATGAGCAAATCCTCTTCTGTAGTGATTTTCATATTCATCTGAGAACCCCATATAAGTTTTACCCGTATACCGAGCCTCTCAACCAGCGATGATTCATCCGTGCCGAGAAATCCGTCTTCTTCACTCATTTCATAAGCCCTCTTTAGAATATCGTACCGAAAAGCCTGAGGGGTCTGGGCAAGCCAGAGAGACTCACGCGGTAGAGTTCTTTTAATGTAGCCCTCGTAGGATTCTTTTACCGTATCTCTTACCGGGACGGCGACAATCGCCCCGCCTGATTCTAGAGCCTCTTTTATAGACCCTTCAATCAGGTCAACCGTTATAAACGGACGCACCCCGTCGTGGACTATGACTATATCGGTCTCGTTTGAGATCGAACTAAACCCCTTTTTTACAGAATGCTGCCTCTCTTCACCGCCGGGGATAATCCCCGCAATCTTTTTAAACTGAAACTTCTTCACTATTTCTTCGCGACAGTAAACGATCGAATCCTCGGAAACGACAAGTATGATTTCTCCTACTGACGGAGACTCCTCAAATCTCTCAATCGAATGGGCAATAACCGGCTTTCCGTCGAGGGGCTGAAACTGTTTTCTCCTGTCTACACTGAATCTTTTTCCCCACCCTGCTGCGGCTATTATTGCGGCGGCTTTCACTTTAATCATATATAAATTTTAGTCATGAATGAAATAAATCAGGACACAGGATGCATGTAAATCTTTCATGTACCGTGCATCATGAATCGTGTCTTGCATCATTTTATACACGTTATCATCAATTGCCTTCTTAGCCTCCAAAACCAGAGACCATGCCCTCTTCCTTAACCCTTGAGAATATCATCCTCCCCGTAGGGGTCTGAAGCACACTTGTTATGGAAACCTCTATCTCTCTTCCTACATACCTCTTGGCGTCGTCCACAACAACCATAGTTCCGTCTTCAAGATAACCCACGCCCTGATTTTCTTCCTTTCCCTCTTTGACGACACGTATACTGATTGTCTCGCCCGGAAGCACCACGGGTCTAAGCGCGCTTGAAAGTTGATTGAGATTGAGCACCTTCACACCATGAAGCCCTGCAACTTTATTTAGATTGAAATCATTCGTTACAATGATCCCTTTAATGCTCTTTGCGAGTTCTACGAGTTTTAAGTCCGCCTCTTTTATCTTCGGAAAATCGTGACTCGTAATTTTAATTACGATATTGGGAATCCCCTGCATACGCTTCAGCACATCGAGTCCCCTTCTTCCCCTTACCCTCTTAATCGGATCAATTGAATCGGCTATGTATTGAAGCTCTTTAATTATGAACTTGGGCACGATTATAAGCCCTTCAATAAACCCAACCTCGGCAACATCCGCTCGTATCGAGTATCTTGGGCCCCCCGGAGTCCCCCTTAGCGAGAGACTTCTTTCCCATCTGGTCGGCTTCCCAACCCTTTCTCATTCCAATCCTTATTCCTATATAGAAAAGCCAAAGAAAAGCCACAATAAGGATATACGGAGCGATGTGCGGAATCCTCAAACCTTCAATCAATTCTTTAAATGCAAAAAAAGCAAGCGAGGCGATAGCCATTCCTATCGCGCCTCCAAGTATTGACCTCGGAGTAATTTGATCAACCTTAGGCTCAAGACCCCACAAAACTCCAAATGCTACAGCGCCGAATATAATTCCAATAGCGGCTGCCATAACGATAATAATACTATCGGGATGATACGGGTTGTTGTATAGATATGTAATCCCAAAGCCCAGCATTACCGCCAGAATTAAGAAAAGAATTTTAACTCTCATTTCTTCCTCACCCCCTTTTCCCTACCCTCTATCTGCCCTTGAGTAAAGCTAAGTATAAGTCATAACGGATGCATTTACAACTCCTAAGTGGCTCTCTTTGCTCTACTTTTATATGCCGTGTAGGCATAATGCTACTTTCAGTCCATTTTTTAAACCGTGTAGATACGGAAAGTCTCCTTGACTCGCAAGCAGAAGATGCGGCGGGAGAATTAATTTTTATTTTTAAACGCCTTCTCTTCCTTTGCACCCTTCCATAAATTCCCCAATCTCATCTACGCCCCCGTATCTGCTTGCGCCGTAGATTCGGAGCAAATAATCTCATCAAATCCGTGAGGTATCTACATCCATCCATCTCTCTCCTCCTTTATCAACACCACCTAACAGAACATAATATTAAAGTAACACCGAGCCCTTTTAATGTAAATGGAAGAGGCTCTGTTGTATAAAAATAATGCAGGAAGTGTATAGCGTTAGTTGTATGAGAAAGAAACGGAACAAACACACTTACTGCAATCGTAATTGGGAACAAAACTGCCGGTGCCCAATTATACGACCTTACAGAATGAATATTCGAAGACATGGCAGTAGCACGAGCAGAGGTTAGTGAGAGGCGAGGATATAATTGAGGCTGTTGTAAATTTCACAAGTATGGTGTAATTTTAAGTATCCGATTCATTGAAAGGGCAGTAATGTGGGGAAATTTCGCGAAACACCCCTGCAAATCTCAACCGGCTACTCAATTGAATTTTTAAGACCGTATCAAAATGAAAGAGGACGTTCAAAAGGCAGTCTCTGAGTCCATAGAGGCTATAGAAAGAATGGGTTTTGTATTCCCTCCTATAGAAATTTCAATTACAGTCCCAAAAAAAAGGGAATTTGGGGATTTCTCAACGAATATTGCCCTAGTCCTTGGGAGGGAGATAAAGAAGAATCCCCGTGAGGTTGCAGAACTCATTATCGAAAATATAAACAAAGAGAGAAAGAATCTATTTAAAAAGATAGAGATCGCAGGCCCCGGTTTTATAAATTTTTTCATAAAAGAGGAGGCAATTGCAAATAAACTCTCGGAAATAGAGAGGCTTGGAGAAAATTTTGGAAACTCGAATTTGGGAAACGGACAGAGGGTAATTGTTGAATTCGTAAGCGCAAACCCGACGGGATACCTACATCTCGGTCACGCGAGAAACGCCGCCGTAGGAGACGCAATTTCAGAAATTCTAAAGGCCACGGGCTTTGATGTTATAAGTGAATTCTATATAAATGACGCGGGAAGGCAGATGGAGCTCCTCGGGCTTTCCGTTTATAGAAGATATGAAGAGCTTTTTGGAATCAAGAGAGAGATGCCTGAAGATGGGTATTACGGAGAATACATAAAAGAGATTGCCGGAGAGATCAAAGATAAAATGGGAATGGGGCTTCTTAGAGGGACTCCCGAGGAAGAGGCCGTTGCGTATTGCAGGGAATACGCTAAGGGAAGACTCCTCGATGAAATAAAGAGGGATTTAACCGATTTTGGTGTGACATTCGATAGTTGGTACAGCGAACTGGAGAAACTATACAGACCTATTCCAGAACTCGGATATAAAAATAGAATTGATTGTATAAAAAACGAACTCAGAATGCAGGATGCCCTTGAAGAAAAAGACGGAGCACTCTGGTTTCGGGCTTCCCGATTCGGTGACTCCCAGGATTGGGTGCTCGTAAAAAAGGATGGAAGCCCGACGTATTTTCTCTCAGACATTGCATATCACCACGACAAGGTTCGAAGGGGATTTAAAAGGCTTATAAACGTGTGGGGAGCAGACCACCATGGACATATTGCGCGTCTCAAGGCTGCCCTAAGGGCGCTTGGGCTTGATGACTCTCAGCTCGAGATAGTTCTAATCCAATTCGTAAGACTCATAAGAGCGGGACAGGAAGTCTCCATGTCAAAGCGCGCTGGGAGTTACGTCACAATGCGCGAGGTTATGGAGGAGGTCGGACGCGATGTGATGAGGTTTTTTCTCCTTATGCGAAGCTCAGATGCCCATTTAGACTTCGATCTGGATT
>PSLL01000007.1:61572-65366 GCA_040289575.1 Candidatus Dadabacteria bacterium
GGCAAAAAGGGAATCGAGTGAAAACCCCGTCTATTACATCCAGTACGCCCATGCAAGGATTGGAAGTATATTTGAAAAAGCCAGGGAAAGAGGGATTTTCCCCTCAAATGAGTTTTTAAACCTTTTGAGTCTCCCCGAGGAGGTTGAGATTATAAAAAAACTCCTGATTTTTCCCGAAGTGGTAATGGAAAGCGCCTCATCACTTTCACCCCATAGAGTGGCGTTTTATCTACAAGAGATCGCTTCAGATTTTCATATCTACTATAACAAAAACAGAATCCTCGGCAACGATCAGGACCTCAGCCGTGCCCGGCTCTATTTTATTGATTGTATTAGAACCGTTATAAGAAATGGACTTAAGTTACTTGGAGTTTCCGCACCTCAGAGGATGTAACAGATGAGTGATAGAAATAATTCGAGCAATCGTCAGGTTGTGTACCTATTCCTAGGGTTTTTGATCCTATTTGTCTTTGCGTTCAGTCTGGGTGTAGTTGTAGGGAAAGGACTCGGTGGATCTCAATCTCGCATAGTCAGAAAAGGAGAATCTGAGAAAAACCTACCTGAGTTTAAAGAGTCTGAGAAAACACCAGAGGGAATAATTGAAAGAAAACAAATGTCTGAGCAAACGCAAACCCCGACTCCTATTGAAGAAGAAGAGAAAGAGGAATTATCCCCGCCGCCTCCCCCCAAGGGTATGGAAGCAGAGACTAAAGGAGCCGCCAAAAAGGATATAGCGGTTTCTCCTGGGGAGAAAACAGAAGGGAGGTATACGGTTCAGATAGGAGCATCTCAAAGAGAAGAAGAGGCGAAAAAAATCGTAAAGAGGCTTATATCTAAAGGATACCCTGCATTTATAAAATCAGTCGAGATTCCCGGAAAAGGCACCTGGTACAGAATAAGAGTAGGGACGTTTAAAACCAGAGAGGAAGCCGAACTCTATGGGGACAATTTAAAAAAGGACCCTGATATAAAATCGGTGCTCATTAAGGTGAACGATTGAGAAAACCGGCGCCATTTATGCTGATCTTAATTTTCTTCCTTCCTGTAGCCGTCTTTGCGGAAGGCAAGGTTTCATCCAGCTTTGAAACCGACTTGGGACTCTATGTCATTGTCTTCGATGTCACTCAGGGCAGGGTTACGGTAAATCTGCCCGATGATATAACTGTAGGCGATACCATCTCGGGCACGGTAAATACAGAGCCGATGGGCCAGAGCGAAGAAGAGCGTCACAGAAATGCAGATGAGTTAAACGGATACCTGTTTGAAATAGGAAAAGAGAGGACATCTGTGGCTGAGGAAGTTATCAAATGGACTATTCCTGCCGCCCTAAGCCGCGAACCGATATACCTAGTTCTTAGAGATAAAAACGGGGAGGAGGTAGCCAGGGCTCAAATTCCATTTGAGATCGCACCTGCCGCTGAGAGAACAGCGACTCCTTCTGCGGGGGATTACCAATTCCCGATGATTGGACAAGTGGGAAAACCAATCTGGGTTGGAGGGCCGTTTGATGGAAACTTTAATACCACAGCAATTAAGATTGGTGGTCAAAAGGCCAGACTTATCGCCGAGTCACCAAGGAAGCTCATCGTTGAAACCCCCAAGAAAGTCGCGGGGCCCACAGAGATAGAACTCAAAGAGGGGAATCTGATAATGAAGCGAAGTTTTAATAATCTTCGGGTGGTAAAAATCAATCAAGGAGAAGCCCCCCTCCTTTCTACCCCAGAGCCAATAAAATTAAAAACCGAAGAAGAAACCACCGAGGAAGGTAAAAATCCAATTCCATCCCCTACGCCGCTTACCGAGAAACCGATAAGAACAGAGATTGAAAATAAAGAAGCCACAAAAGAGAATACAGTGACCATACCCCCAACCGAGTCCGGCGGAGAATACACGATTCAAATAGGGTCCTTTAAAACAGAAAAGGAAGCGGAAGAGACCGCGGAAGACTTAATATCCAAGGGATATCCGGCATTTGTAATAAAGGCACAGATTCCCGGAAAAGGCACCTGGTACAGAGCAAGGATAGGAACGTTTAAAACTATAAAAGATGCTAAAATCTACATGAATAAATTAAGGGACCTGGAGCCATCCATGGAATCGGCTTTTATTACTCTATTACATTGAATAATTGATAAACTACACACCTACGATTATAAAAGCCGATTTAATTCTTCTGTCTTTAGAGCTAAAATTCAATTATACTAATAGACAAAACCCGATATGGAGTTTGTAATGTCTACCCCTGATGAGGTATTAGATAGGGCTAAGGGCAGAAAGGGGCCATCCACGTCAAAACTCCTAGGGCGCGAGATTAAGACCTGGTGGATACTCATAATGCGCCCTATTGAAGACTACCTAATTGAGAAAAAGGTACATCCGAATATCCTTACGATTACGTCTCTGATAGTTTCTGCCATAGCAGGATTTCTATTCCATCTGGGTTGGATTTTTATTGCCGGAATAGTTCTTCTCGCTGGCTCAAACTTTGACATGCTCGACGGCCGCGTTGCAAGGGCGCAGGGGCTAAGCAGTGAATACGGGGCGTTTTTTGATTCCTGCTTGGACAGATTTGCCGAAATACTCATTTATCTAGGACTGCTTAGCTATTTTCATGGAACCCCATTTTCGTATCTCGTCTTCCTCATTCTTGGCGCGACAACAATGGTAAGTTATACAAGAGCAAGGGCGGAGAGCTTGGGGATTGATTGTGAAGTGGGGATGATGCAGAGAACAGAGAGAATAGTATATCTAGGCGCCTTTTCGGTATTTAACCTATTTGGCAATCTGACAACATCGGCGCTTGGGCTTAGACCGGGGGATTACCTGCTTAAACTCGCTCTGGCCATAATCTTAGTTCTTTCCGCTTATACAGCCATTGAGAGGATGATCTACGTGACAAAAAGATTAAAGGAAAGAGGAGACAGAAGAATCGAAGAAACCAGTGATGAAACCCCAACTGATGGTTGATCGTCGGCTTCTGGCCGGTTGACAACTAATACAAATTCAATATAGAGATACAAAACAAAGAGCAATTAATTATTGACGGTTGGGCAAAGACCCTCTGAAAAAACTCGGGATTAGGCAGGGTGAGTTGAGACATTCCCGTTTTAATATTTTTACAATTACTCAGACTTATTGTTCTCGATTGATTCTTTATCGAACGCCGTTCTCTCCTTTATTCTGCTTGCCTTTCTTGAGAGTCCCCTCAAGTAGTAGAGCTTTGCCCTTCTTACCTTTCCTTTTCTCTTAACATCTATCCTTTTTACAAGCGGTGAGTGAAGCGGGAAGATTCTTTCTACCCCAACCCCATAAGAGACCTTTCTCACAATAAAAGTCTCCCTTAGGCCGCCGCCTTTTTGGGCAATTACAACACCTTCAAAGAGCTGGATTCTTTCTCTATCCCCTTCTTTGATTGTATAGTGCACAGTAACGGTATCGCCCGGGCGAAACTGTGGCAAATCTGTTCTCTGAGCAGCTTTTTCAATTTCATCTATAACGTTCATCTTACTTCTCCTTCTTTATTACCGCGAACTTACACGAGTGAAATAAGCAGAATGCAGAATACAGGATGCGGGGACTTGAGGTTTTTCCCCTATACTGTCTACTGTATCCTGTATTCTTCATGTTCGTGTTCATTCGTGACTAATTACTTTCCTTATATTTTCCTTTTCATTATTTTAAATTGAAAGTAGTCTATCGAGTATAATTGCTGCGGCGCTTCTTACGGAGAGATGGTTGTAATCAGTATTTCCTTCAATCGGCTTGAGCGTGTAATCAGCTTTTTCCATAACCTC
>PSLL01000007.1:65376-76773 GCA_040289575.1 Candidatus Dadabacteria bacterium
TGGCAATCCCCCAGCCGGTACCAAAAAGAATTAGATAAGGCTCCTTCCCCCCGAGAATCTTCTCCTTGAGTTCTGAGTAGCCTGTTAAATTCTCTCTGGACCTCGCATCGGTTACAACTATCTTGGGTTTTGAACCCTCTACTCTTTCGATCTCCTCCAAGACCTCATATAGAGAGGTTTTTATCCGAACAATGCCAAGTGCTTCGTTTCTTGTCGGATTATATAAAACCCCTGGTCCCTCTGTCCAGTGCCGAAGCACCCTTTCTACAAGCACCCTCTGTTCTTCAACAGGATGCACGAGAAAAAATACCTTTACTCCATAAGTTCTACACGCCCTCGATATATCGTGAACGTCCAGATTCGTAAAAGCGGTAGTAACGATTTGGAGATCTTTATTGTAAACTGGATAATGAACTAATGCAACATACACCCTAAAAGACGGCGGGTTTTCCCTCTTGAGCAGACTTATTAGTTTCAGCTCTTCGACTGTAAGCCTGGTTCTATCGAGCAAATCCGGTCTCCTGAAAAAGGTTCTTTTAATACTCTCTTCTCTCCTCCATCTTTCAATCTCTCTGTGGTTTCCAGAAAGCAGAATTTCGGGAACTGCTTTTCCCTTATAAATCTCCGGCCTTGTATACTGTGGATATTCAAGAAGCCCTTCTCTAAATGAATCATCATAAGGTGACTCCTCATTCCCAAGGACTCCGGGAATGAGTCTTGAGACAGCATCAATTATAACAGAGGCAGCGTACTCCCCGCCTGAGAGCACATAATCGCCGATTGAAATCTCTCTACCCACGTAGATTTCCCTAATTCTTTCATCCACCCCCTCATACCTTCCGCATATTATTATGAGTTGGTCGTACTCTATAAACTCCCTTGCGATTTTATCCGAGAACCTCTCACCCTGAGGCGTTGTAAGTACAACAAGGGATTTCGCACCGTTGGCTTTTGCAGATTCTATAGCATCTCCAAGCGGTCCAGGTTTAAACACCATACCGCCCCCTCCACCGTAAGGCTTATCATCTACCGTACTGTGTTTATCTGAAGCGAAACTCCTTATGTCGTGTATGTTTATCTTTATTATGCCCTTTTCCTGAGCCTTTTTTAGAATCCCGAATGAAAACGGAGACTCAAAAAATTTCGGGAAAATGGTAAGAATGTCATACCTCATAGCTTTCCAATCTCCATTTTTATCACAGAGAGCATTGAAGATTTTATATACAGAGAGTTTAATTAAAAATTCTTTCTCTGTAACCTCTGTAGATATTAATCTTTAATCGAGGAGTCCGCTCAAGGGAGAGATAACTATTCGTGAATCTTTAAGGTTTATCTCTTTTACCAGAGCATCAATCATTGGAATTAAGAATTCCTTTTCATCTTCTTTGACCACAAGGAGGCTTTGCGGTGCTCTATCAATTAAATTCTCTACACGCCCCACATATCCTCCATCAGTTGTATAGACCATAAGTCCTATGAGTTGAAACCAATAGTATTCATCCTCTTCCGTTTGCACAAGATCGGAGGTATCAACCATAACTGAGCATCCGCGGAACTTCTCAGCATCATCTACTGATCTAATTCCTTCAAGCCCTATTATAGCCGATTCCTTCTCGAGTCTCCTTCGGATTACCTTAAACTCCTGAGGTTTTTCTTCCCCACATTTTTGTATAAAAATCCTCTCCAGCCTTGAAAGGTTCTCTAATTGACGACTAAAGGGATGGACTCTCAGCTCCCCTAAAAGCCCATGCGCTTTTGAAATCCTTCCAAAAGGGATAAGACCCATTTCTCTCACTGAGAAATTCCTTTATTCAAGAATCTCAAGCACCGCCCGCTTCTTCATTTTGGCGGCAGCGGCACTGAGTATTGTTCTTATGGCTTTGGCGGTTTTTCCTTGCTTTCCAATAATCTTTCCCAAATCCTCAGGAGAGACCTTTAGTTCGAGCACCGATGTCTGCTCACCAGCAACCTCTCGCACCTCTACCTTCTCCGGGCTATCCACAAGCGATTTCGCAATGTAGCTTACTAGCTCCTTTAGTTTCTCCATATCCCTTACCTCCTGATTTTTATCCCTCAACTTCCCCTTGATCTCACATCTGTCTCAACTGAAGTCCTATATTAGTTTTGAGATAAGCCTCTCCACCCTTCCCGTAGGCTTTGCACCACGCCCAATCCAGTCTTTTACTCTTTCAATCTTTACATTAACTATCTGAGGGTCTTTTCTCGGGTCATAATAACCCAAAATTTCCAGAAACCTTCCGTCGCGCGGCGCGCGCGAATCGGCAGCCACGATTCTGTAAAGTGGTTGCTTGCTTGATCCCATCCTCGTAAGTCTTATTTTAACCAAACTGTTTTTACCTCCCTCTAAATTGACTCTCTCTATTTAGCCGCGTGAACACAAATTTACACGAATAGAATAAATTTCACATCATTCGCGTCAATTCGTGGCTGAATTTACATAAACCTCATCATTCTCTTTGCGAGTTTTCCTATCTTTCCCATATTTTTCATCATATCCCGCATCTGAACATAGTTCTTAATCATCCGGTTTACATCCTCAACTCTTGTGCCGCTTCCCCTTGCAATCCTCCTGCGCCGACTGCCGTTTAGTATTGTGTGATTTTTTCTCTCTTCCCTTGTCATAGAGTTAATTATGGCAATCGTTTTTTTAATCTCTTTCTCAGCCGCCTCGAGAGCCTTAGGGTTCTTAGCAACCTGTTTCATTCCAGGAATCATCTCCGCCATGCTTTCAAGGGAACCCATCTTACGCATGGCAATCATCGCTTCTTTGAAATCCTCAATCGAGAACTCCCTCCTAAGAAGCTTTTTTGCCATCTCCTCAGCCTGCTTTTCCTCAAACGCAGTTTGAGCCTTTTCAATAAAGGAGAGCACATCGCCCATGCCGAGGATTCGAGAGGCAATCCTCTCTGGATAAAACACCTCTAGGGCGTCGAGCTTCTCTCCAACCCCAAAGAACTTTATAGGCTTTCCCGTTACGGTCTTAATCGAGAGGGCAGCTCCACCCCTTGCATCTCCATCCATCTTCGTAAGTATTACACCATCAATATCGAGGGCATCGTTAAAGCTGGTCGAGACATTTACCGCATCCTGACCCGTCATTGCGTCTACGACAAGAAGTATCTCATGGGGATTGATTTCAGCCTTTATTCTCCTGAGTTCATTCATGAGTTCTTCATCAATATGGAGCCTTCCCGCTGTATCCATGATCACGACATCATATCCGCCATAAGCAGCGGCAGACATTGCATCCTTACAAATCTCAACCGGGTCCTTGCCCGGCTCGGTATCGTATACACCGACCCCAACCTGCTGGGCAAGCACACGGAGCTGTTCTACAGCGGCAGGGCGATAAACATCCGCAGGGACAAGATAAGGATTCCTCTTATTCTGCTTGAGGTATTTTGCGAGCTTTGCGGCAGTCGTGGTTTTTCCAGAACCCTGAAGCCCCGCAAGCATTATGCCCACCGGAGGGGCAGCCCTAAGGTCAAGCTCAGAGCTTTTTTCTCCAAGTGTTCTTACAAGCTCCTCATAGACGATTTTTATAAACTGCTGTCCGGGACTAAGGCTTCCGATTACCTCCTGCCCCATGGCGCGCTTCCTGACGGAATCTATAAAATCCTTTACTACCTTGAAATTCACGTCGGCTTCAAGAAGGCTGAGGCGTACCTCACGGAGCACCTCTTGGATGTTGCTCTCACTGAGCTTTCCATAGCCCCTTATTTTCTTTAAAGTTGAGTTGAGCTTTTCAGAAATCCCCTCAAACATAGCCGTCTAAAAGAAAACCTCTAAAAATAGTATAAACATTAATAACTAGCATAAGTTATATAGATTGTCAAATAACCCTTGCTGACAAAAAGGAAAGCTTCGATCTATTAGGTATAATACTGTTTTAAACTTTAATTAGGAGGCTATCATGAATGTAGAGGATGTGAAAAAGGTCGGTGTTCTGGGAGCGGGGACAATGGGCTCTGGGATCGCTCAGGTTGTAGCTTCAAATGGAAAGGACGTTGTTCTCCTAGATGTTTCCGATTCCGCACTCGGTCGTGGAATAAAAACAATAGGGGATAGCCTGGGAAGGTTCATAAAAAAGGGAGAAATAAAAGAGGAAGATAGAAATTCCATTTTATCTCGAATTCATACAACCACAAAGTTTGAGGATCTAGGTGATGTTGATCTGGTTATAGAAGCCGTATTTGAAAATATGGATGTAAAAAAGGAGACTTTTAAAAAGTTAGATTCGTCTACGCGCCCGGCTGTCATCCTTGCTACAAATACGTCTTCGCTTCCGATTATAGAGATTGCCGTAAATACAAAAAGACCGGATAAGGTGGTAGGGATGCACTTCTTTAATCCTGCCCCTATTATGAAGCTCGTAGAGGTAGTAAGAAGCCTTGCAACGTCGGATGAAACGGTGGAATTCGCTTATAACTTCGCCAAGGCTCTTGGAAAGGACCCAGTTATAACGAAAGATGTTCCCGGATTTATAGTAAACCGTGTCCTCATGCCTATGCTCAATGAGGCGGTGTTTGCCCTTGAAGAGGGCGTGGGAACGCCCGAGGACATTGATAAAGCAATGAAGCTCGGAACAAATCAGCCGATTGGCCCTCTTGCACTTATAGACCTAATAGGACTCGATGTGACCCTTGATGTGATAGATGTCCTCTACCGTGAGTTTCAGGATCCCAAATTCCGCGCCGCTCCTCTTCTCCGCCAGATGGTTCGCGCGGGATGGCTGGGAAGAAAAACGGGAAGGGGGTTTTATAAGTATTGATAGAACTAATTCTTTGGAATCTGAGAGACCGCCCTTTTTAATCTCTCCAATACCTTCTCTCTTCCCAGAACTTCCATCACCTCGAAGATTCCGGGGCTTACCGTTCCTCCAGTAAGAGCGACTCTTACGGGCTGGGCGATTTGAACGAGCTTGATTTCTCTTTTCTCCGTGATTTCTCCAAATATCCTCTGTAATTCTGGAACCGTAAAATCACGAAGGGAAGAGAGTTTATTTATGAGTTCTTCAATAATCGGAAGCGCATCTGATGTGAGAAACTTCTTTCGAGCTGCCCCTTCATATTTGATTTCATCGGCGAAAAAGTATTCCGCAGAGTCGGCAAGCTCTACAAGCGTTTTTGCCCTCTCTCGAAGTATGTTTACAATCTTTATAAACCTTTCATCGAGAGCAACTTGAAATCCCTTCTTATGGAGAAATGGAATTACAAGCTCTGCAATCTCCTCGGCTGGTTTGTTTCTTATATACCAGCCGTTTAGCCACAAGAGTTTTTCGGGATTAAAAACGGCGGCGCCTTTTCCTACGCTGTCGAGGGTGAATTTATCAATCAATTCATCCTTTGAAAAAATCTCCTGATCCCCATAAGACCAGCCGAGGCGGGCAAGGTAATTTACAACCGCCTCTGGAAGGTAGCCCATTTCCCTGTATGCGACGACCGAGGTGGCGCCGTGTCTTTTACTCAGCCTTGTCTTATCAGAGCCAAGGATCATTGAGACGTGCGCAAATTTGGGAATATTTTGTGATAAAGCCTCATATATGAGAATCTGTTTCGGGGTGTTTGCAATATGGTCGTCTCCCCGTATGACATGTGTTATATCCATCGTAGCATCATCAATCACTACGGCAAAGTTATATGTCGGAAATCCGTCGGTTTTTTGAATGACAAAATCATCAATTTCTTTGGCATCAAAAGATATTGTTCCTCTGATTAGGTCTTCAACCTCTATATTCCCCTCTTCAGGCGTCGCGAGTCGAATGGCAAATGGCTTATCTGGGGAATGGGATTTCAGATTTCTGCATGTGCCCTCGTATCTGTAGACCCTTCCCTGCTTTTCTGCTTCTTTTCTTCTCCTCTCAATCTCATTAGGGGTGCAATAGCATCTATATGCCTTTCCAGATGCAAGGAGCCTCTCGGCATACTCCTGATAAATTGAGAGCCTGTCAGACTGTCTAAACGGACCCTCATCCCAATTGAGTCCGAGCCACATCATACCATCTAGTATTTCAGATATAGATTCTTCAGTCGAGCGATTGCGGTCTGTGTCTTCGATCCGAAGAATAAATCTTCCGCCGTAGTGCCTTGCAAAAAGCCAGTTAAAAATCGCGGTTCTTGCCCCGCCTATATGAAGCGCTCCGGTTGGACTTGGAGCAAATCTCGTTCTCACACTCATGGAATCTTAGGTTAAATTAGAGTTTAAAACGAGTCAAACCTTATATCGGAGATGAGGTAAACCAGATTGAAATAATATATGTGATTGCGATCCATTAAATCAATCATGTATCTCTATATTAATCTAGTTTGTTTTTGACCCGCTCTAAGGTTCCCTCAATAAGTGAGCGTATCTCCTCAAGCCTCTCTTTTGTCTTTGCCTCAAATCTGAGAACCAAAGCTGGCTGTGTGTTGGATGGTCTTATAAGCCCCCAGCCGTCGGGAAATTCAATCCTCACACCGTCTATATCAATAACCTTGTATTCCTTTTTAAATTCCTCTTTTACCTTTTCTACCAAATTAAACTTCATTTCATCCGAGCACTCAACCCGGATCTCGGGAGTAGAGAATGCGGGAGGCATTCCATCTAGGAGTTGAGATACCTTTTTCCCTGTTCTTGAAATAATCTCAAGGAGCCTTAGCGCCGCATAGACTGCATCATCATATCCAAAGAATTTATCTCCAAAGAATATGTGCCCGCTCATCTCACCGGCTAAAACCGCCCCTTCTACCCTCATTTTATTCTTCATCAGAGAATGTCCGGCCTTCCACATAATGGGCTTTCCACCGAGCCTCTCTATCTCTCGATATAGCCTAGTTGAAGATTTCACCTCACCGACTACCTTAGTCCCGGGAATTCGCTCAATCACATCCCTTGCAAAGATGGCAAGGAGCATATCGCCCCAGATCACATTCCCATTTTCATCAATGACGCCTATCCTATCGCCGTCTCCATCAAAACCGATTCCTAAATCGAGTCTTTCGCGCTGAATAGTGTCTATCAAGTCTCTGAGATTCCCCTCTACAATCGGGTCGGGATGGTGATTTGGAAACCTTCCGTCGGGGGCGACGTAAAGCTCGGTTACTTCGCATCCAAATTCCTTTAAAATCCCAGGCGCAATAATTCCTGTCATGGCGTTTCCGCAGTCTATTGCAACCCTGATTCCCGGCCTTATCTCTACATTTTCTCTGAGAAAATTCAGGTACTTATCCATTATGCTGGTCGCCTCAACCGAGCCCGAGCCCTTTGCAAAGTCACCGCCCTCCGCAATCCTTTTAATCTTCTGAATCTCCTCCCCAAAAAGCGCCTCTTTTCCCACACAGAGCTTAACCCCATTGTATTCAGATGGATTGTGGCTTGCCGTAATCATAACCCCACCATCTACATCGAGGTTGAACAGTGAGAAATAAACCATAGGCGTCGTAACCATGCCTATGTCTATGATATTTATGCCTGTTGAGGTAATTCCATCGCTTATGGCTTTGGCAAACGCGGGGGAACTCAGCCTGCAATCTCTTCCTAGTGACACCCTATTCTTTCCCATTTTTCTCATGTATGTGCCGTAGGCTTTTCCGATTCTCTCAATAATCTCTTCATTAAGGTCTTCTCCAACGACGCCTCTTATGTCGTATTCTCTGAATATCCGAGGATTAATCCGATTCAAAATTTCCTCCTGAATTGAGTATGTAGAAATTTTACAATCTGTTAGGCTGAAATGGAAGAAAAATGTAGGGGCTAGCCTCCTTGTCTGCCATGATACAAGGACAACCGCTACTTGACTATATCCCTCCTATCTCAAATACTCTTTTTACAATGAACGATTATCCTTCTTTTTTAAGCCTCATAAGAGGAGAAATCTACACGGTCTCAGGGCTTACTGCGAGGATTAAAGACATTATAGAGGCAGAAGTGGGATACGACTTCATCTGGGTCGTGGGAGAGATTTCAAACTTTAGAGGCAACTACTCAAGTGGCCACTGGTATTTTTCTTTAAAAGATGAAGACAGTCAAATCTCCGCCGTCTGTTTTAAATGGATGAATCAGTACATAAAATTCAGACCCGAAAACGGGATGGAGGTTATATGCTGCGGACAGGTGGGCGTCTACGAAAAACAGGGGATATACCAAATAAATGTCAGATATATAGAACCCAAAGGCGTTGGAGCGCAGGCGCTTGCCCTTGAGCAGCTCAAAGAAAGGCTCTTGGCGGAGGGATTGTTTGCAGAAGAGAGAAAACGCCCCCTACCCTTTCTGCCTCAGAAGATCGGTGTTGTCACATCTCCCTCAGGGGCGGCAATAAGGGATATATTAAAGGTGATTGGAAGACGGTTTCCAAACCTCCATATACTGATTCCGACACGCGTTCAGGGCAAAGAGGCCCCCCAGGATATTGTCAGAGCCTTAAAGAGGCTCTATGGAATCGAGGGAATTGACTTAATTATCGTAGCACGAGGCGGAGGCTCAAAAGAGGACCTCTGGGCCTTTAATGAAGAGGCCGTAGCAAGAGAGATTAGTATGTCTCCTGTTCCTGTAATCTCTGCCGTAGGGCATGAAATTGATATTACAATCTCAGACCTTGTATCGGATATGCGCGCCTCTACCCCCTCGATGGCAGCCGAGATTGCGGTAAGGGAGATGAGTGAGCTTATAGATGAACTCAAAGATTTGGAAATCAAGATGGCGATGATGCTGAAAAAACGAATTGAATTCTATGAGAAGGACATATCTCGAATTCAGTTTGATCTCCAAAGGGCGATTCAGATAAAGCTCGATGCGGCGGCATCGGAACTTCAAGCACTCTCCGGGAAGATAGACGCACTTAGCCCGCTTAAGGTTCTGGAGCGCGGCTACAGCATCACATACAAGCTCCCCTCAATGGAAGTTATTAAGGAATCAAAAGGGCTAAAATCCGGGGATAAGGTTCTTATAAAATTCCATATCGGAAAGGCAAAATGCTCTGTTGAGGATATTGAAGATTAGGAATGATACATGATTCCAAAAGCCCCTTGTCAAGGCAGTAGGCAGTTGTTTTGATCTCTTAGTGCAAAATGAATCAATAGGGGAATCCGATAACTAAGCAATGGAGAAAACCACAATGCAACACGCATCAGACCATAAACAGATAATCATCGAACAGTTCTCCCGGCAGGCAGTACCATTTGCCAATCTACCTGGGCACTCGCAATCAATACAGATGCTGATTGAATTGTCTGGGGTATCCGCAACGGATGATGTCCTCGATGTCGCCTGTGGCCCTGGGCTTGTGGCGTGTGAGTTTGCTCTGCACGCAAGGCATGTCACGGGTATTGATATCACACCCCAAATGATCGAACAGGCCAAGCAGCGCCAAAGGGAGAAAAAACTATTTAATCTCTCTTGGCAGGTCGGAGATGTGTTACCGCTACCGTTTCTGGATTCCCATTTCGGGGTTGTATTGACGCGCTATAGTTTTCACCATTTTCTCAATCCAGCGGCTATCTTGGCTGAGATGATCAGGGTATGTAAACCCGGCGGCAGGGTGATGGTCATTGATGTTGTGCAACTGCCAGAAAAGGTATCTGCATACGACCGATTGGAAAAACTGCGCGACCCTCTTATGTTCACGCGCTCACGTTTCCCGAGATGGCGGCAATGATTGCTGCCTCTGGCCTTTCGAATGTCAGAACAGCCCGATATAAGGTTGAGGGAGAACTCGAACAACTGTTGAGAGCATCCTTCCCGAATCCCGGAGACATGGAGTGGATTCGAGAGATTTTCAAGTCCGATCTGGAATTGGATCAAATAGGAATTAACGTTCATCAGCGCGGCAACGAAATCTATTTTGCCGTTCCAATTCTGCTCATGGTGGGTGAGAAGATTGCCTAATCGCAACAAATAGGCAACAAACAAAACGTAAGGAGGTAAAACGCATGTCTAATCAAGCACTAAAAGGAAAAGTTGTCGTTGTAGGCACAGGAGCGAAGAATCTAGGAGGGCTTATAAGCAGGTCGTTCGGTGCTTATGGTGCTTCCGTCGTTGTCCACTACAACAGCGACAGTACGAAAGCCTCAGCCGATGAGACTGTGAAAGCCGTCCAAGCCGCGGGCGGCGACGCCTTCGCCATTCAGGGTGATCTGACCAAGGTCTCTGAAGTCATCAGGCTGTTTGATGAAGCGGTCAAGCGCTATGGCCGCCTCGACATTGCGGTCAATACAGTCGGCAAGGTGCTCAAGAAGCCACGTTTGTCGAAACCACCGAGGAAGAATATGACACCATGTTTGCCATTAATGCGAAGGCGGCGTATTTCTTTATCCATGAAGCTGGCAAGCAGATGAATGATGGCGGCAAGATCATCATTATTGTGACCTCACTTTTAGCGGCTTTCAAAGGGCTTTACTCAACCTATGCAGGCAGTAAAGTGCCGGTAGAACATTTCACGCGTGCATCGGCAAAGGAGTTCAGCCCGCGCGGCATCTCAGTCAACAACATTGCGCCCGGGCCGATGGATACCCCGTTCTTCTATCCCGCTGAGACGCCGGATTCGATTGCCTACCATAAGTCGCAGAGCATGAATGGCAAGCTGACCGACATCAATTATATTGTTCCCATAGTGAAATTCCTGGCGACCGACGGCTGGTGGATTACGGGACAGACGATCTTTGCCAACGGCGGCTACACAACGAGATAAAGGGCAGTGGTTGGCTTATGCGATTCTTGGAGCGTTTTACACAGGGCGAATTGCGCCTCAACCGGATTGAGGCATTCAGCGATGGTGTATTCGCGATCATCGTCACGCTGCTCACGAATCCAATCCGGCGGCTTCTTGTAACGTTGTTTGTTGATTCTCTTATCATATTGACTTAAGTATGATATTTTTAAGTATATTCTTAAACAAAATAGAGTGTTATACGAACTAAACTTCATATAAGACAACTCGGTGACGACGGAGCTATCAATGAACACAATTGAATCGCCAAACAGGAGCGCTCATCCGCGTGACCGTGTAGCGGGATTCTGTGCTAAGTATGGTCTGAGGGTTCCGATTCTGCTAGCACCTATGGCCGGTGCATGCCCGGTGAGCCTTTCCATCGCCGTGGCCAATGCCGGAGGGATGGGGGCTATGGGTGCACTCTTGACCCCGCCAGTCGGAATCCGTGAATGGGTGAAAGAGTTTCGGGCCGGGAGCAGCGGCCCTTTCCAACTCAATGTCTGGATCCCCGACCCCAAGCCGCATCGCGATGCGGAGGCGGAAGCACGCATTCGCGCATTCCTTGCGTCATGGGGCCCCGAAGTACCGGCGACGGCGGGTGACGTGGCTCCACCGGATTTTCAGGCGCAATGTGAGGCATTCATTGAATTGAATCCGACGGCCGTTTCCTCCATCATGGGATTGTTCCCGCC
>PSLL01000007.1:76917-117598 GCA_040289575.1 Candidatus Dadabacteria bacterium
CGTGGCTCGTTCGAGTCGTCAGCAGCAGAACGACAATTAATAGGCCTCTTTGCTCTGCTGCCGCGCCTGGCAGACCACATCGACATTCCGATTATTGCCGCGGGAGGAATTGGAGATGGTCGGGGTGTTGCTGCAGCGCTGATTCTTGGAGCAAGCGCGGTAATGATCGGAACAGCATTCTTGAGATGTCCGGAGGCGAAAACCCACCGCGCCTGGGCCAATGCGCTGGATAATCTAGAACCGGAAGGCACGATGCTGACCCGCGTCTTCACGGGGCGACTGGGTCGGGCAATTGCCACCGACTTTGTGAAGGCAGCGGCAGGACCAAACGCTCCGCCCCCAGCCCCCTATCCGGTGCAACGGGGTCTCACAGCACATATGAGGGAAGCAGGGGCTGCTGCTGGCGACTACCACCGGATGCAGGTGTGGGCTGGGCAATCGGCGGCGATGGCCAAACCGATACCCGCGGGCGATCTGGTCGAGGAAATATGGAAGAAGGCTCAGGCACTACTTTAAGAGCGATGGGCGGTCCACTGCGCGGGTCACTGAAAATTGCCGTTATAGTCCGACTAGCTCCGGGACCTCGATTAAAGACGTGCCCACTTTAGAAAAGAGATTTTTTATATCGCCTCTTGGGGGAGAATCCGTAAAGATATATTTAATTCTGCCTCCAAGTGCGCTTCTTAGTTTTTGGCTTGGCGAACCCTTTCCCGAATTAGATATGATCTTCGAACATATATTTTCGAGACCACTTTTTGCTTCAAAAAGAACGGTGGGCTTTACTTCAAGAATATCCTCAAAGAAATCCTCCTTGGTTTCTGCTATAGTAATTCGGATCCCCATATATACACCGAGATAATTCACAAACCTTTCAAACGAACCTACAGAGGGTAAGTAGGAAAAGGCTTGGTCCTCTTCATTAATGAATGAAAGTCTCTCTGAAGCCATACGTATAGCCTCGACCAGATCTCGGTGTGTAACCTCCTTTTTGTTAATTCTCCCATCCGAATTGAAATTGTAGAAAACCACGGCTGGAGAGTTGGACAAAACGCCTTTTGCCGTTTTAGCCAACTCATCCTCAAGCCCCTTTCTCTTTATCGAGCCGAACTTAAGAATCCCTTTAAAAGGAATAACCTTTTCGTCTTCTCCAACACTAGAATCCGAAAAGGATATGATCTTTGCTAAACTCGGGATTTCATCCTTGATATTTCGGAATTTATTCAGTGTAGATTCCTCTCCTACAAATATAAACCTACTCTCTGAATCCCTGGCAATCCGGACTATCGCATCTTGAGATTCATTCTCAGCAATTGGGATTGAAATCCCGCCAATGAGATAGATTGCAAATTCAGCACAAATAGATTCCGTTCGGTTCCCTGAGACCATTAAAGCGGTGTTCCCAGGAGCAAAACCCAAACTCATAAAAAACGAGGCGATATCCTTTATGATTTTTTCAAAGTCCAGCCATGTTATTTGTTTCCAGCTCCAGCCAACCTTATGTTGAAAGAGCGGCTTTCCGCCATATTTCTTAATACGGTTTGCTATCATACTAGGTATGTTTTTTTGTATGTCCATGTCTTCTTAATTAGCCACAAACAGGCATGAATGAAAAAGCAAGATACACGATACGGCTTTAGCTAAACGGAATCGTAGTATACAATAAATATTCAGGATAAAAAACGATGGCGAATGTATTTAGACTGAAGCCCCTTCCCGACGGGCTATTCGAGACGGCAAAAAGTGTAGTCGGGCGCCTTAGAGCCTCAGGCTATAGGGCATTCTTTGTGGGTGGATGCGTAAGAGACACCATTATGGGAATTCCGCCCAAGGAGTATGACATTACTACCAATGCCAGGCCTGAAGAAATCATGGAGATTTTTTCAAACACGGTGCCCGTAGGGGCAAGCTTTGGCGTCGTTTTGGTTCTTGAGAACGGGTACAAATTTGAGGTCGCCACATTTAGACGGGATGAAAACTATTCCGATGGGAGGCACCCCGACAGTGTAATCTATACATCCTCAGAACGGGAAGACGTAATGAGAAGGGATTTTACAATAAACGGCATACTCTATGACCCGATTACAGAAGAAGCCATTGACCACGTCGGAGGCACCGAGGATATAGAAAAGGGCATAATTCGGACAATTGGAAACCCATATGAGAGATTTAATGAGGATAAACTCCGAATGATGAGGGCAGTGAGGTTTGGAGCCAGGTTTAAATATGAAATGGAAAAAGAAACCCTTCGGGCAATGAGAAAACTCGCCCCACTAATCTCACAAGTGAGTGTTGAAAGGACAAGGGATGAGATTGTGAAAATAATAAGCCAAAAAAATCCGGGATCCGGTCTCAGACTTCTAAGAGAAACCGGTCTCTTATTATATGTACTCCCTGAGATTGACAAAATGCATGGTGTGCCTCAGCCCCCCGAGTTTCATCCCGAAGGTGATGTTTTTACACACACCTGTCTCGTGCTCGACAAGGTATTTGAAATTACAAATGGGGAACCCTCTTTGGAACTATCCGTTGGAGCGCTTCTCCACGATGTTGGAAAACCCGATACCTTTAGTATTGAAGATAGGATCAGGTTCAATGGACATGATAAAGTCGGGGCTGAATTGGCTGTGAGAATCTGCAGAAGGCTCAGGTTCTCGAACAAAGAGACTGAAAGAATAAAAGCCCTTGTTAGGGAGCATTTAAAGTTCAAAGATGTCTTCAATATGAAAGAGAGCACACTAAAACGCTTTATTGGAATGCCTCATTTTGAAGACCATCTCAGGCTCCACCTTGCTGATTGCCTCGCAAGCCACGGCTCAACCGAGGCCTATGATTTTGTAAAGAAAAAGCTCGATGAACTGAAAGAAGAGGATATAAAACCCAAGCCGATTCTCAGCGGCTATGACCTGATTGAAATGGGATATAAGCCGGGTCCCATTTTCTCGGAGATTCTCGATTCATTAGAAGAGGCCCAACTTGAGGGAAATGTGAAGGACAGAGAAGAAGCAAAAAGGTTTGTGATTGAAAAATTTCCTGTTTAACCCCCCTGACTGAATTATCTGAATATCCCATAATTGAAATCTGAATAGACATACCATTTCCCTCCCTTTAGAATCCAAGGGTCTTCAAGGAGTACGGTCTTTTCAGAAACTGAGGGGTATTTATAGTAATTTATAGCAACCCTGACCAATCCTTTCTTTCCGTCTGGATCAAAAACTACTTCCCTTAATTCATAACTCGTAATGTTTAGATTATCTTTAGTCTCCATAATGAATTTTTCAAACTTTTCCCTTTTATCGGCATCTACGAATACAGAAGCCCTATCATAATATTTCCACATAAGCATGTTGTAATAGGTCGAAGAGGTTTCTTTAAGCAGCTGATCCTTCCCAGTGAACAACCCGCCGGTATAACAATCCATCAGGAAAATAGGCAGAACAGTTAAAGCAATGCTAATTCTCATCGGATCGGTTAATCATATTACAGTTTCTATGGAAAGTCTATATATGCGCTGGTTCCGGGCAAGTGAGATGAAATAATATAATGGAATATTCCTACGACCTTAGTACTAGAAATGGGTTTTAGAAATACTCTTACCGAAGTTAAGGATAAGATTCAGTCTATTATTAATACCGAGTTTTCTAAATATGTTCCTTATGTGATTCTTTACTGTATTTTCACTGATAAAGAGCTTATCGGCAATTGGCTTGTTACGGTAGCCCTGAACAATAAGATTTAGAATCTCCTCTTCTCTCTTTGTGAGCTTAGGTTTTATAATCAATGTCTCCTCTCTTGGAGCTAAAACTCGTCTCATAACTTTTGTTAGAATCCTTCTTTCAGCCCAAATCTCATCTCTGCTTATTGCCCTAATTGCTTGAATGAGGTGCTTTGTGCCTGATGTGGCTGTTAAGTATCCCTGAACACCTAAAGAGAGGACATTTATAATGGTTTCTTCATCCAGGGTATGTAGCAATAAAAGTATCTTTGTCTCAAGGCCCTTTTCTCCGACCGATTAATACTTGAAGCTATATCTACGGCAACCTCCTCTTTGAGTACCTTAGTTAATAGGTTCACAGTGAGGGAATGGGTCTCTTCATTTATTATATTGAATACCTCCCCTAAATCCTTACCTAAAGCCTCCTCATACCTCCACCCAGTCATCCTCTCAGCAACCGGATTCATAAATGTTATGACCCCATAAGTATCAGTCGTAATTACACCATCCCCTATGCTCTTGAGTGTTGTGTTAAGCCATTGCTCACTCTCCTTTAACCTCCTCTCCATCTTATGCTTGTATAGAGCCATCTCTATTGTGGTGCGTAAGTCCCTCTCCTCAAATGGCTTTAGTATATAACCATTTGGCTCTGTTATCTTAGCCCTCTGAACTGTACTATCGTCTGAATAAGCACTGAGATATATCACAGGGATATTGAAACGAGCGCGTATCTCCCTGGTAGCTTCTATCCCATCCATATCCCCTTCCAAAACAATATCCATAAGGACTAAGTCTGGATGGGTCTTTTGTGCCTTAGAGATGGCTTGCTCCCCCGAGGAGGCAATGGCACAGACGTCGTATCCCAATCTCTTGAGGGTGTCTTGTATATCCTCAGATATGATGCCTTCATCCTCAACTACCAGTATCCGTGCTCCAGCCAATTATTCTGTCCTCTTAAATAATTGATGATTACAGCTTAAATCAAAAAGTAAAGTCAATAGATAGGCAACGTTCACCAAACACCGGTAATATCATAGAATATCCCTAAGCTAATTATAATTCTTTTAGCTTTCCCTGCAAACTTTCAAATAGAGTTTGATCGGTAAGAGAAGCATTCGGTCTTTGAAAATTATATGTGTTCTCCACTCTTCACATTCGAGATTGGAGAAAGCATATCGAGGCAAGCGGGGCTAGAAACCCCGCCTATTCCCCTTAATATCTCATTTGGCTAAGTTTAGATAATGGGAAAGCAATGGGCAGTATGTTGTGTTTTCCCTACCCTCCCGATTAAATCTTTGCCTGAAGTAAAAATGTAATAGCGAGAGCGTAAATGACAAGAGACTCGATAAGAGCAAGGCCGATAATCATAGGAGTTAAAATCTTTGCCGAGGCTCCGGGATTTCTTGCAATCCCGCTCAGTGCCGCTGCAACGGCGCGCCCCTGACCCAAGCCGCCGATACCGGCCGCAATCCCTATTCCTAATCCGCTGCCCAGAGCAAGCCCAGTCTTTGCCAGATCGCCGGCTCCTTCTGCGGCAAATGCCTGAGGAACAAACACCGCTAAAAGGGCAATTCCCAACATGCCAAATACCGAGAAAATCCTTTTCATTTTTCACCTCCTTCGAATTAAATGAGTCCAGCAATTAATCTTAGACAAGAACACAAATATATACGAACAGAAGAATTCATCACTATTTCTCCCCCGTATTCTGTGTCCTATATCCTACATTCCACTAATGCTCATGTGCCACTGAAAGCGATATATATATTGCCGAAAGAACAGTAAATATAAATGCCTGGAGAACAGAGACAAAAAGTCCAAGAGCAATAAAGAGCGCGGGAATTAGAAGATGCGTAAGATTGGTAAAGATTCCCAAAACTAGATGGTCTCCCGTCATATTCCAGAAAAGCCTGAGAGAAAGGGATACGGGACGAACAAAATGGCTTACAAGCTCAATTATAAACATAAGAGGAGCAATATAGATCAAGGGACCCGCAAACTGCTTTAAATAGCCTAAACCGTGCTCTTTAAACCCATAGTAGTTATACATAACAAATATCACAAGCGCGCAGGCAACAGGGGTATTGAAGTTCCCCGTAGGCGGAAGAAACCCGGGAATAAGACCGAGAAGATTTGCAAAAAGAATGAATATGAAACTCGTTCCAAGAAGGGGGAAATACCTCTTGGCCTTCTCGCGCGACCCCATCATGCTCGTAAATAGGTCGAGGAGAAAATCTATAGTCAGAATTTCAAAGACGTTTCTTAAAGATAGTTTCTCATCGGGAAGAACCGAGCCTTCCTTAGAGAGGTTCTGCTTTATCTTATATCCGGCAAATATTAAAAAGAGGACCACTAAAACCGCGCCTAAGACGTGGTCATAGCGCCCCAGTCCAAATAACGTAAACCAGCTAAAGTGCTCCATCTTTATCGCCTCTTAATCCCTCTCCAATGATAACTATTACTACGCCCACGACCCCTATAAGAAAGCCGTATATATTCAGCTTCACAAACATAAAAAGAGAAACAACTACCCCAATGAGTATTGCCATCTTAATTAAGATGGCAAATACGCTAAAACCCCTTGAATAGCCTCCTCCGATAAGGGCATTAACTATCAATTTAATTGATAAAAAGTTTAAAAGAACCAATCCTCCTCCCACTGCGGCTCCAAAAGAGAGATCGCGCGAGCCTATGAGGGCGTTTATTGACATGAGAATTGCGGTGACAATAAGCCCCTGCTTCTCTACCCTACCTAATTTCAGTGCCTTTATCGGTTTCGTTACCGTCGTCATTTTTTCTTTTTATTATACTCATGAGTAGACCAAATCCCGCAACCACCCCGCCTATAAGCCCAATGAAGGTAAACCAGGGTGTCTTCGTTCCAATCCATTTATCAACAAAATGGCCCAGTATAAGCCCCGATATAACAGAAAATGCTAATTCTGTTCCTATCACAAAATACTTGAGCCATACTAAATCTTTTCCCCCTTTAACCTTAATCCGCCTCCACAAGTAAGAGTTGATAATTGGCGACTTATAGTGATCAATAGTCAAGAACCCTCAACTGCTAACCTTCAACTATTAACATTTTTTAAAGCACTATAAGCAGCTTCAAGCGTCATATCTAATTCTCTCTCAGTATGCGCAAGTGAAAGAAATAGAGCCTCAAACTGAGATGGTGGAAACATAATACCACCTGAGAGCATCCTTTTAAAGAATCTCGAGTACATTCTCGTGTCTGAACTGAGTGCAGATTCATAATCAACCACCTCGCGTCCCGTAAAAAACAGGGTGAACATAGAACCTGCAGAATTTATCTGTGCTTTAATGCCCAGCTTTTTTAGTATCCCTCTAAGCCCTTGAACGATATACTCAGTTAATTCACCCAATCTCTTATAGGTTTCCTTATCCTTAAGCCTGTTCAGTGTCGCAATCCCCGCCGCCATTGCAAGGGGATTTCCAGAGAGGGTCCCGGCATGGTACACAGGGCCAATTGGAGAGACCAGGCTCATTATCTCCTTTCTCCCCCCATAAGCTCCCACGGGAAGCCCACCCCCTATGATTTTTCCAAGACACGTAATATCGGGCATAACACCATAGTTTTTCTGCGCTCCGCCTAGGCTCAATCTAAATCCAGTAATGACCTCATCAAAGATAAGGAGCGCGCCTGAGTCTTCGGTAATTTTCCTTAAGCCCTCTAGAAAACCTTCTTTGGGCGGCACGACACCCATATTTGCAGCAACCGGTTCAACCAAGATACAGGCAATATTACTTCCGTGTTCGGCAAAAAGCCTATCTACAGATTGAAGGTGGTTGTATCTGGCAAGAAGGGTATTTTTCGTAAAATCCTGAGGAACCCCCGGACTGCTCGGAATCCCGAATGTCGTCGCCCCAGAGCCAGCCTTGACGAGAAGATAATCGGCGTGTCCGTGATAACACCCCTCGAATTTGACTATTAAATCACGTCTCGTATAAGCCCTAGCAAGCCTGACTGCGCTCATTGTGGCTTCCGTACCTGAGCTTGTCATCCGCACAAGGTCAATCGAGGGGAATGATTTCACAACAAGCCTTGCAAGCTCAACCTCTTTTTTACATGGAGCACCATAAGTCGTTCCATTTTCTGCCGCCCTTTTTATGGCCCTTATAACATCAGGATGAGCGTGTCCCAGAATGAGAGGGCCCCATGAGGCTACGTAATCTATGTATCTGTTTCCATCCTCATCATAAACCCAGGCACCTTTAGCTTTTGAAATAAAAACAGGAGTACCTTCTACAGCCCTAAATGAGCGAACGGGGCTATTTACACCGCCAGGCATAAGGTGCTCTGCAGCCCTGTAGAGTCTCCTTGATCTTTTGGTTTGTAATTCCATTTCTACCTTCTTGACTTGGGCGGGAGCAAAAAACGGGAAATATTTAACATGGAGCAGGAAAAATTGTCAAGAATCTCCACAATTGGATGGATAAACTAACAAGTAGGACTAATGTGAAAATAAGTCTGTTGGCTTTACTACAAATCATCTAAAAAGCAATCCTATAGTCTCCCCCCCACGCTGGTAAATAGGCGCAGATATATAGAGAGGGGCGGTTGGGAAACCGCCCCTACCCTTTCTAGTTACTTTCTTTATAGAGCTCTCATAGAGCAGGCTTGCTCTCGTCGTTAAATTTGAAGAAGATCCTCGCTCCCGGCGAAGCTCCCGGCTTCGTTGGAATGAAATGGGCTCTTCTATTTAGCTGGAAAGCCTCCTCAGTGCTTCCGGCAGCAAATTTCGAGGTCTCTCCTCTACTTACAGCCTGTATTCTGCTGGGGTCAATTCCAAGCTTAACCAGATACGCCTTCGTAGCATTGGCTCTTCTCTGTGCTAGTCTCAGGTTATATGCACTTGTACCTCTTATGTCCGCATATCCCTCGATTACTATAGTGACATTCGGATTCTTCTTTAAGATTTCGGCGTCCTCTTGAAGCACAGGTTCAGCATCCGGCCTGATATTGTATTTATCAAAATCAAAGAATATATCTTTAAGTCCAAATTCCTCTACAGTCGGCGCTGGAGGCGGTGGAACTGGGGCAGGAGCTTTCTTTGAAGCAAGGCACTTAAACCGAGCCTCATCGGCCTTTGCCTTCGCATCAATAAGAGCTCTGCGCGCCTCTAGCTCATGACAGAACTCACCTGCAAGAGCCTTCCCCCTAGCCAACGCACTCTGTGCGGCTGCAAATTCATCCGGAGCGCAGTCGGGCGCTCCCGCTTCCTTTGCCGCGGCGACTGCCGATTCGGCTTCGCCAACCTCCTTTGTTGGAGGAGGAGTTGCACAGCTTACAAGATAAAGCAATACAGCAATCACTAACGGAAAGACACTGAGAAATAACTTGTCATTTCTCATCCTACTGTACCTCCTTTAAGGTTATTGTTATTTATTAAATCCTATTTACACCCTCAACGCTTTTCTCCACCAAGGGCGGCTAACTTCTCCCGTGCTACCTTGGCCTCCTGCGATTTTGGGAACTTATCAATAAGAGTCTGAAGAAAAAGCCTCGCCTCTTCTTTTCTCCCAATATTAATAAGCGAAAGCCCCTGTTTTAGATAAGAAAGCGGAACCCTGCTGTCCTTTGGATAAGTATCAATAAATTTCTGAAATGCGAGGATTGCTTCCTCAAAGCTCCCTTGTCTATAGTAGGATTCCGCAAGCCAGTACTGCGCGTCGGAAGCCTTGGCAGAATTCGGATACCTGCTAAGGAAAAGCTTAAAGTGGTCTCTTGCGTCTTTATATCTGCCTTCGGTCAGGCTCTTGTAGCCTTCATTAAATAGGGCTTCTTCACTGCTAACAGCTGTAGGAGCCACTCCGCCCACCGCAGGTACTTCAGGTTGAGAGGGAAGGCTCGAAATCTCTTCGCTCCTCTTCTCTAACCTGTTTAATCTTTCACTTATATCCGAATTAGATTGCTCCATATCCCTTAATCTCTGTTCAATCTGTGCAATCCGCTGCCTAAGATCGCTGTCATTTGTAGATTGAGCCTTTAGCGCTCCAACCTCTTGAGATAATTGCGCCACTCTGGCCTCAAGCCTAGCCTGTCTCCCGTATATCCCCCTCACATCCTCTTGGGAGGCAACACATCCAGATAAGACAACAAAAATAGATAAAACAAAAATGGACTTGAGTTTCAATTTATTTACTCGGAAGCCTTAGCGAGTTCATCGAACTGCCTGTGGAGACGTTGACGTAGGGATAAAATGTGCCCTCCTGTTCTGCTGATATGCCTCTTCCGTATTTCCTGGAGCCCACTGTTCGGTCTCACCTTTACTTATGGCCTCAAGCCTTGAAGGTGAAACACCAAGTCCAACAAGGTACGCCTTTACAGAATCGGCTCTTCTTTGACCCAGCGCCAGATTGTATTCTTCGGTGCCACGCACATCGCAATAGCCCTCAATTACTACCAAAACGCCGGGATTGTTCTTTATAATCTCTGCATCCGCTTTAAGGACACCCCTAGCATCTGCTCGCACATCGGATTTATCAAAATCAAAAAATACGTCCTGAAGCCCAATGTCAAGACCCTTCGATAATCCCCCCCCTTGCTTCAACTCCTCGAGCTTCTGCTCTCTTGCCTGCTGCTCCTGCGGGGTCGTTGCTGATTCCGATTTTGCGATAATCGCTTTGCCTTTCGCCTCTATAGCTTTGAATCTCGCCTCTTCGAGAAGCTCGCGAGCCTCTTTATTCCGCCCCTGGGCCATCAGGTCTTTAGCTCTCTTAATGAGGTCCTCGGCAGCCTGATACTCAGCGGGAGCCAATTCTGGCGCTCCTACCTCCTTAGCGGATTGAAGAGCCGCTTCAGCATTAGTAAGTTCTTCATTCGGCCTTGCGCAACCAATTACGTAAAGAGCCACAACTAAGACAGAAAACCCCGCTAGAAGGACTCCTACTTTCTTCATAAGGGCTACCTCCTCCTTAACTCCTTTTGTAGCTTTATAATTAGATTGATACCTTATTTTACAATCTAAGTCAAGAACATTTTATTTTACCTCTACTAAATCATTGAAGAATTTCACGGTCAATAAAGAGTTATCGCCTAATAGAGAATCGTGATATTATTCTTAAGTAGTAAGGCACCTAACCCAGTTTCTATTGAGGTAAACTTCAATGAGCAAAGAAGAAGGAGCATCCGTTGCAGGAGCATTCTGGTCGCTTTCCCCCGTGGTTGCAATTACAAGTTCATATCATGGCAGGGTGAACGCACAGATTGCGGTGACCGTTGTTACTGCATCAATCGTCCACTCGATTCCGAGGCTTCTTGTAGGAATCTGGAAAGGGAATTATACACATGAATTTATCATAAACAGCAAAGCCTTTGCCGTGCATCTTCTAAGAAGAGACCAGATTCAACTGGTAAGAAACTTCGGCTTTTATACAGGCCGGGAAAGAGAGAAGCTTAAAAATACTCCATACGAGCCAGGGATCACAGGAAGTCCTATTCTTAAAGACACCCTGGGCTATGCCGACTGCAGGGTGATAAATGCAATGGATGGAGGCGATATGACCACATTCTTGGTAAATGTTGTAGATGGAGGAATAAATAGCCGCGGTGAGTGGATGACACTTGATTACTTTTATTCTGCCGCCCCTACGGAGTGGATTACGGAATACGGAGAAAAACTCTCCCGCTCTGTATCGTTCTCGCTTGAGAGAATTCACAAAATAGATTATACGCCCTGGAGTCCGTAACAGAGGCGATGCAAGATGGGCGGTTCATGGTTTATCTTTATATCCCGCGCTGTGTATCACGCATCATAATTGGAGCGTTGACATCCAAAACCCCAAGATGTATTTTGTTTTAGGAAAATGAATAAATATAGAGCCTGGTTCCAGTGTATAAATGAAGAATGCGGTGAGATATATCAGCTCAATGAGATAATTTATCGCTGTAAGAGATGTGCAAATCTTCTTGAAGTAGTTCATGATCTAAAGCCCCTTAGAGAAAAAACCCCGGAAGAGTGGAAACAGCTTTTTGATAACCGCTACAGGCGTCAGGTCTGGCCTTACGGAAGCTCTGTGTGGGGAAAAAAGGAATGGGTCTGTCCCTACGTAGAAGACGAAAATGTCGTGTCAATGTATGAAGGCGCAACCAATCTTTTCTGGGCAGAGAGATTCGGGAAACAGGTTGGGATAGAAGACCTTTGGATAAAGATGTGTGGGAACAGTCATACAGGCTCCTTTAAGGATTTGGGAATGACCGTTCTAGTTTCGGTTGTAAGGCAGATGATTGCAGATGGAGCAGACATTCCGGCCGTAGCGTGTGCATCCACCGGAGATACTTCGGCTGCTCTTGCTGCATACTGCGCAACGGCGGGGATTCAGGCAATTGTTTTCCTTCCTAGGAATAAGGTATCTGTTGCTCAGCTTGTACAGCCCCTGTCAAATGGTGCCCTAGTGCTTTCGCTAGATACGGATTTCGATGGCTGTATGGAGATGGTTCAAAAAATCTGCACTGATCATAATATATACCTTGCAAATTCAATGAACTCTCTTCGGGTTGAGGGACAAAAAACGGTGAGTATTGAACTTTGCCAGCAGTTTGACTGGGAGGTACCGGAGTGGATAATCATCCCTGGTGGAAATCTGGGAAATGTATCCGCCCTCGGAAAGGGCTTTCTCATTATGTATGAGCTTGGCCTCATTGAGAGGCTCCCCCGAATAGTATGCGCTCAGGCTCAGCGCGCAAACCCTCTATATCTCAGCTATCTCAAGGGTTTCAAAGAATTCCATCCCGTAAAGGCACAGAAGACACTTGCAAGTGCAATTCAGATTGGAAACCCCGTGAGTGTAAATAAGGCAATCAAAATCCTAAAGATGTTTGATGGAATAGTTGAACAGGCAAGCGAAGAAGAGCTTTCTAACGCCGCGGCGCTTGTGGATAGAACGGGAACATTTAACTGCCCCCACACGGGCGTGGCAATTGCAGCTTTCCTAAAGCTCCTTGAGAGGAAAATCTTCAATCCCAAAGATAGGGTCGTGATAATCTCTACTGCCCACGGTCTTAAATTCGTTGAATTCAAAATCGGATATCACGAGAGAAGGCTTGAGGGTATAGTATCAAAATACGCCAATGCCCCCGTGGAACTGCCGCCCGATCTCAGAGAGGTGGAAAAGACGATATTTGAAAATATCGGGCAGAATAATTAACCACAACATTACATGGCTCTAATCCCTTAACTCCCTCCCTGTCAGTCTTAAAAACACATCCTCTAGATTTGCACGGCGATGGAGAACCTCGAGGTCCCTTAATGAAAGGAGCCTCCTCCCTATTTCATCGCCATCTGATGAGAATATGTAAACCGTATCCCCTGCCCTCTCAGAGCTAAAACTAAGCCCATCAAGCTTAGCAAGAACCCTATTGTCCTCTGCGCGCCTTATCTCAAATACGTCTCTCCCAGCATATCTCTCAATAAGCTCCCTCGGGGGGCCTTCAACAACAATCTTTCCCGAATCCATAACCGCAACCCTGTCACAGAGCTGCTCAGCCTCCTCCATGTAATGCGTTGTAAGTATCATGGTAACCCCCTTCCTCTTCAGTTCGCGAAGCCTCTGCCAGATAAGATGCCTTGCCTGTGGGTCAAGCCCCGTTGTAGGCTCGTCAAGAATCAAGAGCCTAGGCTCGTTGATGAGTGCCCTTGCAATTACAAGACGTCTCTGCATACCCCCGGAGAGCTTTGTTACCTGCTCCTTTCTTCTCTCGTCTATGCTCATAAACTCAAGGAGTTCTCTCACCCTTTTCTCAGCATCTCTCTTAGGAATGTCATAGTATCGGGAGTAGACAATCAGGTTTTCAATCACGTTCAGGTCGGGGTCAAGGCTGTTTTCCTGAGGGGCTACACCGATCATCGCCTTTATTCTTCTCTTCTGATCCCTTACATCCAGACCGAAGACCCTCAAAGTTCCCGAACCAAGAGGGCTGTGACAATGGATCATACGGATTGTCGTCGTTTTCCCAGCCCCATTTGGGCCTAAAAACCCATAGCACTCCCTCAGCATAACCTGAAAAGAAACACCGTCTACAGCGCGGATTGAGCCGAAATTCTTATATAAGTCCTTTGCAAACACAACAGTCTCAGCAGTCATAATATGAGAAGAATACCCAAGGAAAGCACGGTTAGAAACATTTATGGATTAAAACACATCGGTTGGATTAATTTCAGTAAATGATAACCTCAGGGGCGAACGGACGTCCGCCCCGAGATAAATGCAAGCACTATGTTCCAAACCTTATTATTAAATCGAGAAAATAATCCGCATTGGCAAAATCATTTACATTTTGGCCCACAGGAATCTGAACACCCATCCCAACGCTCACTATCTTACCGCCCAGTCTAATGCCGGGTGTAATGAAGGCCTCCGTGTGATTATTATTAAAAGAGGTGGTTGACACAAAGAGCGCCTCTAAGAGAAACGAGATCGAAAATGGAACGGGAAGCTCGGGGGTTACACTTCCAGTAACACCGTATTTGAACCTAAGTTCAGTGTTATCGCCCTCGATTCTCTCGGCATTTGTAATTATCTCAGCACCGAAGTTTGCTTGAAAGCCGAAAATACCCGCGCCCGTTCCCAACACCAGATATGGGCTTAAGGTGGTAGCCTTTTTAACAAAATAGGGTAGGTCTCTGAAATACGCCCTTGCCGCCTCTGCGCCGAAACCATCTCTCGCGGTAGGGATCAAAACCTCGAATCCGCCCGTCAGGATTGCATAATCCAGATTGAGCAGAGCAAGCTTAGCCCCGATTCCTATGTTTCCAAAATTATAATCGTCCTTCTCATTGGCTAGAAAAAGCCTTGTGCCTGTGCCAGAATCAAATGTGCCAGGGCCAAAGTTAACTACACCCGTAAAAGGAAACTTGGCATATACACCTATTAGATTTTTAAATAGGTTTATATCCACCCTGTACTGGTTCATTATTAACGCCCCGCTTGGCGGGCTGTCTAGGTCTACCAACTCAACATTTGCCCTAATGCCCGTTATGGAATAAGGATTCTCAAGAAAGAAGGAATATGGAATCTGTGGTCCGGCAGCCTGTGTTCGCGGGGGAATAAAGAAGATCATAAGAATAACTAATAAGGCCGCCCGGATCCTTAAGCGACTAAAACATATTTGAGTCCCTTTCATCCCGACCATACCTCCATAAAATTTTATAACCATCTATCGCGGGTTTGATTCTATCAAACCCGTGTTCCCATTTCAAGTCAATATACTCGTTCAGTAGGTTAGTGACACATTACCTCCTTTGTTCCTTGCTCTTATCTAACCAATCTCGATAATACTCATTTGGCGTTAGATAATCAATCCCCCGGTGTGGCCTTACATAGTTATAAGTATGTTCCCACCTCTGAAGCTGCTTATTGTGTTCAACCAAACTTAGTTCTATTTCCTCTAGCTCATAAAACTCTTCCCTATGAGTCCTGTTGGCTCTCTCTACACATCCATTTAGCCTTGGTGATCTTGGAGGAAGAACAAATAACGGATATGTCATTTGTAGATAATCCAAAAAGTTAGCAGCACAAAAGCTTGTTTGTCTTGAGTACACTCTTATCCCATCCCACTTGCTTATTACGTCTGTTGCACTAAATTGATACCTTACTTGATTGGGAAGAAGCCTAATGGTCAGTGTATCTACCTCAACCAGATCCCCAGGGGGATTTAACTTCATAACCCTTTGGTTTTCTTACTGCATACCTTCGTTTAATTCTCCGCTTTCTAGCTAATTTCACCATTGCATCATTAACGGGTTCTAAAAGAAATCCCTCTTTGTTTTAGCCTCTTAATCACTCTTCCAACTGTAGATGTAGAAATACTGATCCCCTCACTACTTCGAAGTATTACCAGTTTATCTTTTCCCCATCTTGGGTATTGTCCCCTTAGTTGTCTAATCCTATCCATAACCTCAGTTGGAGTCTGTGGTTTTCTTCTCCTATGTGGCCTAGATGTTCTTGATTCTAATGTACTTAAATCATGGGGATTAAACCTCCTCTTCCAACGGTAGAATGTCTGAGAGGGGAGATGCCATAATATCTGCAAACTTTCCTGGCATTACCTGTAGGTCTTTAGTAATCAAACCACATTAATCTTTTCTTAACTTCTTTTGAAATATTGATTCTTCTTTCTAAAGAGGCTAAGTAACTGCCTCTGGGTAGAGCCGTTGCGTATCTATTCATAGTGACACCTATTTTACCACTGCTCATACTTCTTAAGTGTCACTAATGTTTCTGAACGAGAACATAGGATTTATGAGGTTTATGCCCGGTTCTCGTGGCGGATAAGAACTCGAATCCATGGAATTTGTAGAAATCCATTAATTTAGTTATCATTAAAACGAATGGGTCATCTGCTGAAGGGGCTTTATGCAATAACCGATAAAAAGCTCATCCCGAGAAATAGGTTTATAGAAAATGTAGAAAAAGCCGTCCGGGGCGGGGCTAAAATAATACAACTCAGGGAAAAAGACAGCCCAGAAGAGGAAGTTATAAGATTGGGAAGAGGACTTCTTGAGATTACAAGAAGGTACGGTATTCCACTAATTATAAACGATTCGCCAAAACTCGCAAAAGAAATAGGAGCCGATGGAGTCCATCTTGGACGTGACGACCCAGGAATTCTTGAATCAAGAAGGCTCCTTGGAGGCCATGCCATAATTGGGGTCTCGTGCTACGGCGAGATTGAAAGGGGCTTATGGGCAGAGAGGGAAGGGGCAGATTACGTGGTTTTCGGAACACCCTTTTTTACACCCACAAAGCCTGATAGAAAACCCACTCCTTTTGAGGTTCTAAGAGAGGCAAAAAGAAGAATCGCAAAGATTCCTGTCTTTGCCATTGGCGGAATAACAAGAGAAAACGCGCCCTCTGTCCTTGAAACAGGGGTTGACGGGATTGCTGTAATTACGAGCATCTTTGGTTCATCCGACCCGGAGAAAGCCGCACGGGGTCTTGCCAGCTTATTTGAAGATACATTTATCTTCGAGAACTGCTCCAATCCCTGAGGTAGCAATAAATGAAGAAATATCAACTAACTGACGTTTGTTAAATTTAGCCATATCTTGTTAACACTGTCGCTATAATTTCTGTGAAAATCTAATAAAATCAATATCATACATTCTATATCAAGTAGAAGCGGAACAAAATTTGCATAATAAAGAAATATAATGATTACAGCAACTTAGAGAGATTTAACAAATATCAGCTAAATGACCGAGAAATATTCGGGCTTATTATTGGGTGTAAGATCGTATAAGTTATAACTTTCTCATAACCAAATTCATCTTGCAATCCACCCGCCATCTATATGTAGCATGCTTCCTGTCATGAATTCAACCCCCTCTTCACAGAGAAATAACACTCCACGAGCAATTTCCTCCGGTTTTCCAAGTCGCTCCATTGGATTATAGGATTCCCATAGCTTCCAGCTAGCTTGTGGATCCTCAGTTTGATCAAATAGTCCTGTTACCATCGGTGTCACAGTGGTTCCGGGGCATATTGCATTAACACGAATTCCATCTTTTGCGTATTCAACTGCCATGGCTCTTGTTAGCTGTGCGATGGCTCCTTTGGTTGCAATGTACGCGGCACATCCAGGAGCAGCTCTTTCTCCAAGTAAGGTAAGTACCTCGTACATTTACAGCAAATGTCTTATCCCATATATCAGTGGGTGTTTCATGTGTTGTATATACCCAGAGGACACCTGCGTTGTTAAAAAGTATATCAATTCTGCCGTATTTATTAATTACATAATCAACTACCTCTTTGCAGTCTTCTTCTTTTGAAACGTCACTTACAAGGTAGTCAATTTCTAAGCCTTCCTTCTTTGCTTCTTCCACGGTTTCCTCTAAAGTTTTCTCAGTACGACCTGTGATTATAACTTTTGCACCTTCCTTTGCAAAAAGAAGAGCAGTTGCTTTTCCCAGTCCTAGACTTACACCAGTGATAAGGGCTACTTTATCTTCGAGTTTCATTGAACTAATCCCCCTCATCCCAAATTTTTAAAAACTTTTTGTTCGATTTGTCCATATCAAAATGTTCTATATTTCCTATTATTGGTAGGTTTAGATCCAAATTTATAGATTTTACTTTTTCACAACTTCTGGTCTTCTGTGCTGCCTCCCAACCGAGCATAGCTCGCTTCCTTGCAGAGCCCCACCTGTAATCACCTATGATACCAATCTTGTAAATGATTCGATGACATGGGATGATATAACCAATTGGATTTGCCATCATTGCTTTCCCAACTTCATGTACAGCATAAGGCTTCCCAATTAAATTAGCGATGTCTGTATAAGATAGTACAAATTCTGAAGGGATACTCAGCAATGCTTTCCAAACTTGTATTTGGAGATTGGTTCCTTTCAAATACAAATTCAGTTTGGGTTTATCTTTCTTATTAGAAGAGACAAAAATCTGATCTACATAACGCCTGGGTGATACCTGAGTTTTCTGAGAACTTAGCCCCAAACCATTCACTTTTGAGATCTTTGATGGCTTCTTCGCAATCCCCTCCTTGGGCAACAAAAGAAAGTCCGCATATTCCTCTCTCGGTAACTGAGAGTAGACAATCACCAAAAGGACTAGGATGAATCCCATATATAATTTCCAAACTTTCGCCTTTGTTCTTGAATTCTCCTGGCGTTATAGCATCAACCGTGACGAATAAGTCATGGAGACGACCTAGGCTTGATAATCCTGATTTATATGTGACTTCGAGTAAGCTCCTAGATTCTTCAAGAAGTCTCTTGGCATATTCTATAGTCAAGAGCTTCAAGAATTGCTTAGGACTGATACCCGCCCAACGTTTGAACAACCTTTGGAAGTGGTATTCGCTTAGGTGTACATGGTCGGCGATTTCTTTTAGGCTAGGCTGTCCGCGAAAGTTCTGCTCGAGAAAGAGAATAACTTGCTCTATTCGAGAGTAATCCTTCGATGATAAGGTCAAACTATTCTTTGACTGCAATATCTGGCTCCTTCTGCTCACCTTCCTGTCATAACTGAAATATAAAATTTACCGTTTATTCTAGCAACCCGATTCTTGCTATTTCTGATTTTAGGTAGCCGGATGTTTTCAGATGAGATCTTAACCAGCACAAGAAGACTTTTAAAAATCCTAATATAGGATTAATCGGAGAGAAAAGCCTTAGGTACTGAGACTTCTTTTAAAAAAGACAAATCAATCATCGAAAACTACTTACTGAATAGTGTTATGAATACCTCCGGCAGCCTTTCTTTTTATCTCTTCCCACTTCTGGATTATAACCCGTAGCACCGACTGCACTTCTTCCATTTGGCCTTTGTTTATATAAGCAAGCATTTCCCATATCTCTTTTACTGAACGCTCATCTTTCATAGTATAAGGATTGATAAAAGAGCATATCCCTCCATAATCCAAGAGCAGATACCCAGATAAGTCAAAACCTGAAAGCCAAGCGTGAAGTTCGAGAGCTTCGGATCGAATCTTATTCAGCTTGAGGAAAAGAGGTGATTTTAGCTCGGCCTTTTCATATTTTTGAAAGACTTTATTTATAATTTCATTTGCTTCTTTTAGCCTTTCAAGACTGAAATTGATTTTTGTACAATAATGAATTCTCCCAAATCCCAAGTGGGTATAGAAGAATTTTCTTTCTTCATCCTTAAATAGGGTAAACCAATGGAGTGGTATATAATTCTCATGGTACAAGATATAAGTGTTTATTATAGAACTACGAAGGGAAATATAGTACTTACCCTCGTTATCCTTCATAAAGAAGCAATCTTCGATCTCCCCTTCGTCAATTCCAAGATGCTTTGATAGTGCTTTTCTAAAGATCTCATATTCTTTTCCAAACCACACTCCATACGGTGAAGTAGGTCCACCCCAGTATTGCTCGTAAAAAGTAATATATTTATTCCAGTAACTCCTCCTTTGTCCAAATCTATCAAGTGGCTCATAAACAATTAGCATACTTGTAGCCATAAAGAAATTGATAAACGAAACTAAATGCAAAGTCAACTTATGAATCCGGCTCAACTCAAAAGAGGGATAGATGACAGACTCAAAGGAATCTCAATCTATATGGTTTGCTACGCTTGAAATGACAATTTAGAGGGTTATAAGGCTGGATATAAACTTAGCCCAGTGGTAATGACTGTAGTGAGAATTACCAAACCAACACTGTAGTTACTCTTACTGCTACTGCCAATTCCGGCTCCAAGTTCGCGGGTTGGAGTGGGGATCCAGATTGTGCCGATGAAGTGGTCTCTATGAACGCTGCCAAGACCTGTAATTGAGTAATTGAGGGTCAGATCTTGAATCGTGAATTTCAAATCCTTCATCAATCCATGGCATTACTTTTTCCCCTCCTAGCACCTATCATATACCTCTCTCCCCCAAGTCAAGAGTTTTTGTAAGAAGTTTGTAAAATTATAGTTATCGTATATGGGTAACACTGCCGCTTGGGTTTAACCCACCAGCAAGACCGGTGAGCTACCCAATTTTTAAGTTTCATTTATCTTTGTAGCAGAACATCTACACAACAATATTCACCAGTTTTTTTGGTACGACTATTACCCTTTTGATCTCTTTTCCGGCAATGTAACTTTTCACCCTTTCGTCAGAAAAAGCGGCCTGTTTTATCTCCTCTTCATCCGAATCGGGGTCCATTAGAACCTGGCTTCTCACCTTTCCGTTGACCTGAATTACAATGGTCATCTCTGCGCTCCCTACAATCTCCCTATCCCACTCCATCCAAGGCTTATCGACCAGCGATTCCGCATGACCCAGAGATTCCCAGAGTTCCTCAGATATATGAGGAGCCATAGGGTAGAGCAGGCGCACTATGGCTTCAACCGATTCTCGGAGAATCACCATATCTTCACAGCCGTTGGGCTCAAATCGAGATACGGCATTCAGAAGCTCCATAATAGCCGCAACCGCCGTGTTAAACTGAAACCTTTCTAGGTCGTCTGTGACCTTCTTTATTGTCTTATGAACCCTAATGAGAAGCTCTCTTGATTGCGCCCCTAGAGACTCCATTAATGGTGTCTCTACGTTTTTTCCAGAATCCGCAATCCGCTTCCTAGAATCATAAACAAGCCTCCATACACGGTTTAAAAATCTGTATGCTCCTTCGATCCCCTCGTCGCTCCAGTCGAGGTCCTTTTGAACGGGAGAGGCAAAGAGCATAAAAATACGGACGGTATCGGCCCCGTATTTCGCGATCATATCGTCCGGGTCAACTATGTTTCCAAGAGACTTTGACATCTTAGCCCCGTCCTTAATAACCATCCCCTGAGTAAGTAGATTTAAAAACGGCTCATCGAGATCGCACATTCCGAGGTCTCTTAAAACCTTTGTATAGAACCTGGCATAGAGAAGATGCAAGATAGCATGTTCAATCCCGCCGATGTACTGGTCAACTGGAAGCCAGTATTTAACCTTCTCTCCATCAAACATCCCTTTGTCATAATCAGGAGAAGCATATCTCAGGAAATACCAAGAGGACTCAACAAATGTGTCCATTGTATCTGTTTCTCTTTTACCATCTCTACCGCACTTAGGACACATTACTCTTACAAAGCCCTCCACTTTAGAGAGCGGTGAGCCGCCCTTTCCAGTAAATTCAACGTCCAGAGGAAGCTCAACGGGAAGGTCTTTGTCAGGCACAGGAACAACTCCACACCCTTCACAATAAACAATAGGTATCGGTGCGCCCCAATATCTCTGTCGCGATATGCCCCAATCCCTCAGTCTGTAATTTATCTGCCTCTTACCAAATCCTTTAGATTCAATGTACTCTATAACTTTTTCTTTCCCGATTTCTGAAGGAAGCCCCGAAAATTCACCGGAATCCACCATAATCCCCGGCTCCTCATAAGCGTTTTTCATATCTTCTGGATTCAATTCCTGACCTTCCGGCTGAATCACAACCTTTATAGGCAATCCGTATTCCTTTGCGAACTCAAAATCCCTCTGATCATGGGCGGGAACACACATTATTACGCCGGTCCCATACTCCATAACCACAAAATTAGCAATATAAATCGGTACGCGCTCCCCGTTAAATGGGTTTATACAGTAGGCACCCGTAAAAACACCCTCTTTTTTTGCTTCCTCAGATACCCTCTCAATACCGGTTTGCCCCCGTACCCTATGTATGAACTCGAGAACCCCCTTATCCTGAGGTTTTCCCTTAGCCAATACCTCTGAAAGCGGGTGCTCAGGGGCAAGACTCATAAAAGTCACCCCAAAAACCGTATCAGGACGCGTGGTGAAAATTCTTAAGCTCGTCTCACCATCTATCTCTTCTTCTAATGGAAAATCAATTTCAACCCCAGTGCTCTTTCCTATCCAATTCTTCTGCATTGCAAGCACCCTCTCGGGCCATCTGTCTTTTAGCTTCTCAATCCAATCAAGGAGTTCCTCGGCATAGTCGGTAATCTTGAAAAACCATCCCTCCATCTCCTTCTGCTCAACCTCGGATTTACACCTCCAGCACCTTTCATCTTCTACTTGCTCATTTGCTAGAACCGTCTCACATGATGGACACCAGTTTACGACCGATGCCTTTTTATAAGCGAGTCCACGCTCAAGCATTCTTATAAAGACCATCTGCTCCCACTTGTAATAAGAGGGGTCACAGGTTGTGACCTCCCTTGTCCAGTCATAGCTAAACCCAAGCCTTTTGAGCTGCTCTTTCATCTGGGCAATATTTTGATAAGTCCATTTTGCGGGATGAATCCCGCGCTCAATCGCGGCGTTCTCCGCGGGAAGTCCAAAGGCGTCCCATCCTATAGGATGAAGCACTTTAAACCCCATTGCCCTCTTATACCTTGCCACAACGTCGCCAATCGTATAGTTCCTTACATGCCCCATGTGAATCCTTCCCGAAGGGTAGGGGAACATCTCGAGAACATAGTATTTCTCTCTACTTGGGTCTTCCGATACTTCATAGACCCTTTTTTCATTCCATATTTCTTGCCACTTCTGTTCAATCCATTGGGGATCATAAGAAACTTCCATATTTCTAAATTCTCCTTAAATATCAGGGGCGGATTTAAAACCCGTCTCTATAGACTGATTTGTTCTTTCACTCCGAAGCCTTTTTCGTGTTCAATCATTTTAAATCAACGCCTATTGGGTTTCAAATCTGTGTCGGCAAGTCTTCCTTAGGCGTAATCCCTCAAAAGAAAATCACCTTGTGTCCTATAATCAGCTCGATGCGTGCATCCCCAACTGGATCGGGGACACTTTGCACCTCGCACTACTTTGAACTTATATTAAGCTCATGTTATTTTAAGAAAATTTCAAAAAACAGAACTAAAAGATGGCGATTTACAGAGTTTTAGTGTTGCAAGACACTGTAAGAACTTAGATTTTTTACAAAATCTTGACAATTTCATTCGGCATTGTTAGGATTTACCAATGCTCGCCAGAAGATAAATCTTGGGGGAGGGAATTTTAAATATTAAGCTTCTGATATTGACAAGTGAGTTATCCACACCCTGTTGATAAGTTGTGGAAAAGTTGTTGGTTTTTGGAGGATTCTTGGCTAAGAAAGTAACCCTGGGACGCAATCTTAGATCCCTTTTTCCAGATGAAAACGATAAAGAAGCATTTAGAGGAATAGGCCTATTTGTAAAGCCCTCTAGCCCTTCTTCTGCTAATAATCAAAAGACCGACACACCCAATGAGATTGTATGGGAAGAGGTAATTGAGAGGATAAAAAAGAAATCAAACCCTCAGGTGTTTTTCTGGTTTGATTCTCTAAAGCCCGTGTCGCAGAAAAACGAATCTATTACGCTAAAGGCTAAAAGCCCGTTTGAGAGAGACTGGATAACCAACCACTATATGGACGTTATAAGTAAAGCTGTAGAAGAGATTGGTGGAAGGAAGTTTGAGATCAAGATTATATCTGATGCCCCCTCCCCGGTTTCAGTTGAAGAGATTGAAGAAGAGTCGAAACCTAGGGAAAAGAAGGAGATACTCTTCTCGGGGTTTCTCAACCCGAATTATACATTTGAGAGATTCATCGTAGGGCCAAGCAACCAGTTTGCACATGCCGCTTCGATTGCAGTGGCAAGAAAACCCGGAGAGGCATATAACCCTCTTTTTATATACGGTGGGGTGGGGCTTGGAAAGACCCATCTAATCAATGCAATTGGAAACTATATACTTAAGACCACACTCGTGGCAAGGATATGCTGCATATCCGCCGAAAATTTTACAAACCAGGTGATAAACAGCATAAAGTCCAATAAGATGGAGGAATTCAGGAACAGATACAGGTTTGGCTGCGACGTCCTCCTTATTGATGACATACAGTTTATTGCAGGAAAAGAGAGCACACAGGAGGAGTTTTTCCATACATTTAACACACTCTATGAGTCAAAGAAGCAGATAGTAATCTCAAGCGATAAGTCTCCCAAGGATATGTCATATCTCGAAGAGCGATTGAGATCGAGATTTGAGTGGGGACTCATTACCGACATTCAACCGCCTGAGACTGAGACAAAGGTTGCGATACTCAAGAAAAAGGCGGAAGCCGAAAAGATAATGCTCCCGGATGATGTTGCACTATTTCTTGCCCAAAATATCACATCCAACATAAGAGAACTCGAGGGAACTCTGACAAACATCAGTGCTTATGCAAAGCTCTTAAACACGGAAATCACGATAGAGCTTGCTAGAGAGGTTCTAAAAAACATAGTAAAAGAGCACACAAGGCAGGTCATGAGCATAGAGTCCATTCAAAAAGAGGTTGCCAACTTCTTTGGGATAAAGCTCCAGGAACTAAAATCAGAAAAGAAGGTGAAAAACGTTGCGCTTCCAAGGCAGGTCGCCATGTACCTTGCAAGGAGGTATACAGGGGCATCATTTCCAGAAATCGGAGAGAAATTCGGAGGGAAGGACCACTCTACGGTAATACACGCAGTAAGAAAGATCGAAACTATGATAGGAGAAGACCCAACACTTAAAGAGATGGTAAATGCTGTATCGAGAAGAATCAACACATCAAGGAGTGGATAGTCTGTGTATAACCCTGTGGGAAATTCTGTGGATGAAATTGTGGATAAAAAACATGTAGATAAGTTGTGTATAGATTCCGGAATTTATCAACAGAGTTATCAACCTCGAAAACCCAATACTATAAAGGCTTCCTTTGACTTATCCACAATTTCACAGTCCCTACTACTACTGCTATTTGTATTTTAATATTTATTCTTTTTAGGAGTAGAAGGAGATGAAATTCAGGGTGGAAACAATAAGACTCGCCGAAAGGTTGGGGTTGGTACAGGGAATTGCAGAAAGACGTGCTACTATGCCTATACTCTCTCATGTTCTGGTTCTTGCTTCCGATGGAAAAATCAAACTCACCGCAACCGATCTTGAAACTACTATGACGACTTGGTGCGATGGGAGTATCCTAAAAGAGGGCAGTCTCACCCTTCCGGCTAGAAAGCTCTATGAGATTGTAAAGGAGCTTCCTCTTCAGGGCGAGATTGAGATTGAGGAGATTGGAAACCATTGGACTCAGATTAGGGCACAGAGTGCGACATTTAAAATCGCGGGGCTTCCCGCCGAGGATTTTCCGTCTACTCCTCAACTGCCTTTGGACAGCCTATTTCAGGTAGAAAGCCGAACGCTTGACGATATAATAGGAAAAACCATATTCGCAGTTTCTCCCGATGACCTAAGACGGAACCTATCGGGGATTTATTTTGAAAAAAGGGGGATTAGGACTTTGAGACTCGTTGCTACAGATGGACACAGACTCTCTCTGGCCGAGAAGAATATTGAAGATGATATAAAACTCAAAAAAGGCGTTGTTGTTCCCAAAAAGGGCGTGTCAGAACTGAGAAAGATGGTGAAGCTCGATGAGAATGTCAAGATTGGGTGCGGGAAAACCGATTTCGTTGCCCAAAGTAGCGGAATTTCTCTGGTTGTAAGGCTTATTGATGCCGATTTTCCCGACTACAGGCAGGTAATTCCAGAAAATACAAAGATAACATTTCATATAAATCGAGAAGAGTTTTTAAGTGCGCTAAGACGCGTCTCTATTCTTTCCGCTGAGAGGACAAAGAGTATTAAGATGAGTGTGGGGAGCGAAAAAATGACGCTTGCCTCTGTATCTCCAGAGCTTGGAGAGGCAAAGGAGGTTGTGCCAGTAGATTATACGGGGGATTCTCTTGAGCTGGGGTTTAACGCTAGGTATCTGATGGATGTTCTTGAGGTTATCAGCGGCAATATGGTTCAGTTAGGAATAACCGATGAATTAAGCCCTGTGGTAATTAAGCCAGTCGTTGAAGAAGGAGTTTATGTATCTGTTATTATGCCAATGAGGGTGTAGAAAGCGGGATACAGTAGACAGAATACAGGAAACAGAATTTAGCGGTATTTTTCCTGTATTCTGTATCCTGCTTTCTGATTTTCGATGCTGGATTTCATATTCCCTAGTGTATGTCCTTTTTGCGAATCTGTATCGAAGGATAGAAGAGTCTGCAATAACTGCCTATCGGAAATAAGGTTTATTAAGGGGGGTTCTATTTGTCTAAGGTGCGGGGTTCCTTTTGATCTTACCGAGACATCAGATCAAGATGCCCGCGTGGAATCGGTGCCGGCTCATCTCTGTGGAGAATGCCTTCTGGGTAGGTTCTATTTTGATAAGGCGCGCTCAGTTGCCTTTTACTATGGCCTATTGCGGGATATGCTCCATAAATTTAAGTATCAGGGGAAATTGAACCTTGGAGAGGCGCTTTCAAATATTCTAATAGAGAATTTTCCGGATGACTTGGACATGCCGGACATTATAATTCCCGTTCCGCTCTACATCGGCAGGCTGAGAAAAAGGGAATACAACCAGTCTGTAGTTCTCGGAGAGGGCTTATCTAGATATTTGAGGGTCTCTTTTAATCCGTTTGTGCTTAGAAGGGTAAGAGATACAAGACCCCAGTTTGAGATTAAAAACGGGGATGAAAAGAGAAAAAATGTAAGAGGAGCCTTTTCCCTAAGAGATTCACGGGAAATAAAGGAGAAATCCGTTCTAATTATAGATGACATATTCACCACCGGCTCGACTATAGATGAATGCGCAAGGGTGCTTCTCGATTTCGGCGCCTCACGTGTTCAGGTTGTAACACTAATGAGGGCTGTGCAGATTTGAAACTTAGTAGGGCAATTTAGCTGTCTCTACAGTCTTAACAGCGGCATGGAAAACTAATCGCGCCGATTAGATATAATTTATTTGACTTTAAAATTCATCTGCTTTAAATTTATAACTCTAAATTAAGTTCTCTACTTAATTTAGAGTTATCTGATCCTTGTCGCGGACCGGATTGGAATAATAATGTATGGAAGATTTGTAGGACTAGATATTGGAACCGATACTATAAAGATTGCCCTTATAAAAAGGGGGTTAACAGATACGGACTTATCCCAGATATTACAGATAAAAACCCCCGATTCTCTTCAAGCCTTTTCAGAGCTTACGAGCATCTTTGCAGAGAAATTCCTTCCCAAAAATGATGTTGCGGTATCACTTATTGGCAATCCGGTCTCCATTCGGGTGCTCAGCTTTCCGTTTTCCGACCCGAAAAAGATTGACCAAACATACGAATTTGAACTCGAAAACGTATCCCCTTTTGACCTTTCCGATAAGGTGCACGGGTATCATCTGGTCAGACGCCCGGAGGGGAGCGAAGCCATAGTTTGCATGTCACAAAGTGAAGACATAAAGCAATTGGTTGATATCTGCCAGTCAAATGGGATTGACCCAAAGGTTATAACGTTTGCCCCTCTTGCTTTTGGTGCCCTCGACGGTTTCCTTCTTGGGGAAAGGCCATTGGTTTTAATAGACATAGGGGCATCTCGAATGGGATTTTCTCTATTTGATAGAGGGGGAATTAGGCGCGTAAGGTCTTCGTCAAAGGCCGGAGGGCTCATATCAGAGATGATATCAAGGAGCCTTGGGGCATCACATGATGTGGCCGAGTCCATAAAACGCGAGGGGTTCAAGGGGGATAAAAATCGGGTTCTCGAAGAGGCTGTGTCTCCGATTATTGATGAGATAAAGAGGACGGTTCATTTCTTTGAGATTGAGATTGGCGAGGAGATTAAGACAGTAATACTCTCAGGCGGCACATCCCTTATGCCTGGCATAAACGATTACATTGAGGAAAGATTAAAAAAGGAAGTAAAGGGATTTTTTATTCCGGATCTGGGGGAAAATAACTCTGCTATCTTTGCCCAGTCTTTTGCCCTTGCTATGTACGGGAGCGCCATAGGTAGGGGGAGGCTTAATTTAAGGAAAGGGGATTTCAAATACACAGGCAGGGATAGCGAACTCAGGAGGGTATTTATGGTCCCTGCCTTGCTCTTTTCACTCTTTATACTCTTTTCCATATACAGGGCCGGGGCGAGGTACTTTGAACTCAAGAGTGAGGTAGAGAGGATAGAGGCCCAGATTAATACGACTGTGAGGGAAACATTTCCTAATGTAAAGGTAATTCCAAAGCCTATGGAGTTCATGGAGAGCGAGGTCAAAAAGGTAAGGGATAGACTAAAATTGGTTGAAGAAATCAGGGGAGGGCCTACACCGCTTGATGTCCTAAAAGATATATCCGCAAGCCTCCCTTCAAACATCAAATTGACCGTAGATGAGGTCAATTTTGTAGACGATAAGACGGTAAGGATGCGGGGGAGGTCTGACTCATACGATGAGGTAGCAAGGGTTGAAAAAGCCCTCTCCAGCGCAGGGATGTTTAAACAGGTCATCCGCGAATCAACTGAGACGGCCGTAAATAACACCGTAAAATTCCAGATGACCCTGGTGCTCAAATGAATGCAAACGACTCTGTTGAGGGATTAAAGGCTCTTTTAAATCAGGCCCGCGAGAGATTCGACCGCGCTATGGTTTCGGATAGGGATAGAAGGGCTGTGATCTTTGGTGGAATAGGCTTTCTTATTTTGATTCTCTATGTGGTCTTTCAGTTCTTTTCATCTGGAAGTGCAAGGCTTGAGAAGAGGGTGAACGCGCTTCAGTCCGATCTTAGGCGAATCGAATCTCTTCGCACTGAATACCTACGGTCAAGGCGTAGAATAGAGGAACTCACAAACACTATAAAAAACGGGGATGAGCCGTTAATCTCCGTGGTTGAAAAAACACTTGTGGATGCACGAATTGATAGGGCGAACTTCTCTATAAAGTCGAGGACCCCTTCGTCCGGAGACCTGTGTGAAGAGACGAGCGTGGACGTTGATATTAAAAAGATTCCCCTTGATAGAATGGTGGATATCCTCTACAGGTTTCAGACAATGCCCACTTTTATCAGGGTATCGAAGTTGCGTCCTCAGACGAGATTTAATGATCCGGATTTAATGGACGTTTCATTTCGTGTGTCGACCTTTAAGTTTAATAAGGTGCTCTAGGCGGAGCTGAGTCTGCCGACTAATTAATCGTGTATGGGTCGACATACCTTTGCCATACCCGACGAGTTGGAGAGTAAGACGGGCTCTGACGCGGGCAGCTATCAGATTAAGGAGGTTCCCAAAGACCTCCCCTTCGGAAGGAGAACATGAGGTATTTAACCTTTGATAAGGACTTATTAGAATCAAAGTATTTTATTCCGGCCTGTTATGTGCTCTTTTTCATATTGACATTTCTCGTATTCCTTTACCTCTCGTTTCCCTCGGAGAGTTTTAAACAGAGAATCATATATGAAGTTGAAGCGAGAACCCCATTTGATTTGAACATAAAGAGCTTGAATATATATCCGATATTTAGCTTTAAGTTTCAGGATGTTAAGCTCTCAAGAGCTAAATCGCTCTATCTAAGCATTGACGATCTCAGCGTAAGCCCTTCTCTATTCTATCTCATTTTAAAAAAGGTCTCTCTTCCTTTTAAAGCCCATCTCTATGGAGGCGAAGCAAAAGGAAGGCTCATCTATAGCTCCAAGACCGGGCAATTGATAAAGGCAAGTGGGACCATAAGTGGAATAAACCTAAAAGGTGTCCCCGCGGTCTCCATTGCCCTTAGGGATGCAAACTCCTCGATTCAGGGGATTGTGGAGGGGAATTTTTCTATTGAGTTTGATCCTCAGCCCAAGGGGCAGGTTGTTCTTGATGCAAAGGACCTATCGGTTAAAAACATAAGACTCATAGAAGGCCTGACGCTTCCCGACTTTGGTCGGTTAGAGTCCAGTTTCAGAAGCCATATAGAGAATGGGATGACAAAGGTTGATGAGTGGAAACTCAAGGGAAACGGCATTGACCTGACGCTCTTTGGAACCATACCGCTTCTTTGGAAGATCTCTAATCAGGGGGCTATTGATCTTGATATGAGGCTTCGGACCAATAGAGGGAGCAGGGGAGTGCTTGGTTTTCTTAGTGCCTTCTTATTGCCTGAGAGCGATGGAAGCCTCAGGGGTAAGATCGTAGGGACATTCAGCAGCCCTAGGTTAGTGAAAGGGACTATAGGAGTTAGGTAAAGGTCTTGATACTTACCAGCTAAACTGAAATGTAATAGTTCTGCTTAGGACAGTCGACCATGAGAGTTGGCCATCTCGAATAACGATCTTTGCTGGATTAACAACATAGCTAAGCCCCCTCATAAACTGGCTATCACTCTTTTCTAACAGATTTGAAGTTTCTTCAAGGGCTATACCTAAAGGAACCCCCAGACCCGGCGTAACAATTAAATCGGTGATTGATGGTGACTGCATCCAGCCCTCAACCGTGTACTCAAAAAGCACGCTAAGCTCAAAAGAAGCGAGGCTTGAAGCGGCTCTATCATACCCCATTTGTCTATAGTAAAGATAAGTCCCTGCCCCAAAGATGGGATGCTGTACTAAATTGGCGTGAATAGCATCGCCATCCAAACCGGAAAAGCCCAAAAGGGCTTACTCGCAGGGGAACAGCGGTGATGCTCAAACTTAGCCTGGTTACAATTCTGCCATTCGGTTATATTATGTAACCATTTGGGGAGAGAAGAAGGCGTAAAAACTGCCCCAACATTTTTTGGGTCATAAATTCCTCTTGCCGACCACAACATTGTATATGTAAATAGGTTTTCCTTGATAAATTCATCGAGGTCTTCTCTTAGGGTTTTTTCCTCTTTTTTGTAATCTGGCTTAGAAGATTCCTTATTGAATCTTAAGTTTATAGGCTTCTTCGGTTGTATCAGAAGTGGGGCTGTATCACCATAGATGTCGCGAATAACCCAGTCCTCGGCCTCTACTTGCGTAGATACACCGATAACTAAGGCTATAATAAGCACCCTTATAATCGTTAAGAACATTACAATCTCCCTAATGGCTGAACACACTTATTTAGAGACACGTCGTAGCGTGTCTCTACTGGGGTGTTTACTTTTGGAATCCGCGGAATTGGTCATTTTTTATTTCACTATAACCTCAAATTTCTGGGAAGGGTCGGGCTGAACCTGCATAGGCATACCCAGTACGGTTAATGACAATACCCTCCCATTGATCGCTTTGGCTTCTATCCTGTATCCCGGACTTATATCTCTTAATTTATCCGCAGACGCTCTGAGCTCATATTCTGTCTGTGAGGAGTCTTCTTTTATTGTGATCGTTCCTTCATCAACTGAGATGACCTGACCTACCACCGTTCCCGAAAGGTTTGGAATAGCAGCAACGGCTGTCTCAGTAGGATTGCCAGGAGCAGACATCCCTTCTGTGCCCTCTATTTTCAGGTTTATAGTCCGGTCTCCCTGTTTAATAACCTTAAACCTCTGTGAAGGTGCAACCTGAGCATGGGTGGGCATGCCTAATATAATTAATGATAAAACCCTTCCATTTGCGGTTTTAGCCTCTACTCTATATCCCGGACTTATATCTTTTAGCTTATTTGGAGAAGCCCTGAATTGGTATTCCTCTTGAGTGGAGTCCTCTTTTATACCAATGGTTCCTTCATCAATAGAAGTAACTTCGCCTATTACAGTTTCCGCAGATTCCTGCGCAATTGCATTTGGTCTTATACCAAAGAGCAAAACGGCGGCGAAAGCAAACGCAATCGTGAATATAGAAATCCATTTCATCCTATCTTACCTCCTCTCTTAGTTTTGTCATATTTATATATTATACATCCAGTGATAACAGGCGTCGCTTCTAATTTAATTGGTCGGAGGCGTCCATAAGCTACATACAAAAGTGACAGATGTGGGCTTTTAGTACAATAAGAAGATTCTCTTTGGAGCTTTTTCTCCCTTTGTGCTATCCTAACCCGAGGAGGAATTAAAGATGAGAAGTGATGTATTATTTAAAGTATTGTTTGTTCTTTTGGTTATTTCATTTTCTCTTTCCGGCGAATCTGAAGAGAAGCAAAATAAACCCCTGCCCGAAGAAGAGGAGATGGTAATTAAGGGTGTGGGATTTGATCAGGACGCCCAAAGCCCTGTTGTAATTCTTTCGGATAAAAAGCAGGAAAAGGTGCTTCCAATCTGGATAGGTCTCTGTGAAGCAAGGGCAATTAATCTTGGACTTTCCGGAGACATAACCCCCCGTCCATTTACTTATGACCTGGTTGCGGCGATTATAAGGACGGTGAAGGCAAAGGTAGAGAGGGTAGTGATAGTTGACCTTCGCGATCAGGTTTTCTATGCCCAGGTAGAGATTTCAGTAAACGGAGCGGTCTCAAAAATCGATGCGCGTCCAAGCGATGCCCTTGCCCTTGCATCTCGTATGGGTGCTCCGATATTCGTAAAAAAATCCGTCATCGAAAAGGCTCCCCCTGTAGGCGGCGAGGAGGAGAAGAAAAAGGGAACGTAGTGGATTAGAGCATAATTTAGCCACGAATAAAATAATTTAAAAAAATGGGTTCGTGAACATTCGTGTGGATTGGCGGCTGATTAAATACTATTCCAAAAGCAATTGACATACATTTCTCGTATAGCTATTATTCTCTCCAAATTTCATCCCTCGGCAGGATAAATGGGTTCTTCGGAAGATTTAGAAAATCGGAGAAAAAGAATTGACGAGATTGATAGAAAGATACTCGAACTCTTAAATGAGCGCGGAAGGATTGCGATTGAAATCAGTAAGCTAAAGCGGGAGAACTCTTTTAATATCTACGACCCCGCAAGGGAGCGGGAGATTGAAAGAAATATCAAAAGGACAAATCCCGGCCCGCTCCCTACGGATTCGGTTCTTTCCATTTTTCGGGAAATAATCTCAGGGTGCCGCTCTCTTCAAAAACAAATTAGGGTAGCGTATCTAGGACCGGATGGCACATTCTCTCATCAGGTGGCGTTTCGCGAGTTCGGGAGCTCGGCTGAGCTTGTGCCTGTAAAGGGCGTTGATGATGTGTTCGAAGAGGTTAAAAAGGGCAGGGCTTCTTTCGGCGTTGTGCCTGTTGAAAACTCCGTAGAAGGCTCTGTAGGCAGTGTGCTCGATGCATTCTTAAAATCAGACCTCCGGGTTTCTTCTGAACTCTTTCAAAGGGTTAGCCTCTTTCTTCTCTCAAAAACCGGGGACATAGAGGATATTGAGATTGTTGCTTCTCATCCTCAGCCCCTTGGACAATCTAAGAAATGGCTAAGTGAGCACCTAAAACACGTAGAGATTCGTGAAACGCCCAGCACGGCGAAGGCTGCTTCCCTTGCCTCCCGCGATAAAAGGATTGCCGCGGTAGCAGGGGAGCTTGCGGCTTCGATATACGGGTTAAAGGTTGTAGAAAGGCATATAGAGGACAGTCCTGAGAACACGACGAGGTTCTGGGTAATCGGACGGGAGCATTGCCGTCCTACCGGATTAGACAAAACCTCCGTTGTTTTTTCACTCAAACACGAGCCGGGTGCGCTTCAGAAAGCCCTTTTGCCCTTTGCTGAGTCCAATATAAACCTCACAAAAATCGAATCGAGGCCTTCTAAGGAAAGACCCTGGGAATATGCATTCTTTGTGGATTTTGAGGGGCACACAGATGATGAAAAGGTAAAAGATGTCCTCTCCAAGGTCAAAGAAAATTGCGTTTTCCTCAAAATTCTGGGCTCTTATCCGGTGGGAATCAGTGATTAAGCGGTATTCCGACTACATATTAAGGGGTTAAGGTGATTATAAAAACCTGGACTGTTATAGCCCTTCTGTCTAGTTTCCTTATGCTACCATCGAGCACAGCACAGTCTGAGGAGCTGATTTTTAGGAATCATGGCAAAGTGGTAAAAACCCTATCCTTGGAACAGATTGAAAGGCTAATTCCATCTAAAACGATTATGGTTTTTGAACCGCATGAATCGGAAAATCGAGAGTATGTGGGATTCACCCTCAACGCTCTTTTCACAGAGGTGTATGGGGGGAAATGGAAAGGGACTGAAGAGATACTATTTACCTGTATAGACGGCTATCAGCCATCTATACCATCAGCTAAGTTTAAAGAATATCTCGCTTATTTGGTCTATGGACGTGCCGACAAAAAAGAATTTACTCTTGTTAATAGGCTCCAGAATAATGAACTCGTGCAACTTGGCCCTTTTTATTTAGTTTGGGATAATCTTAGGCATCCTGAACTTAGGGCTGAGGGTGGGGAGGACTGGCCCTATCAGGTTACCACAATAGATCTTATCAACTTCTCTGACCGTTTTCCTGCTATGTCTCCGCCAAAGAACAGCTCGGCAGCGGTAAAGAGCGGCTTTTTGGCGTTTCGCAAACACTGCATGACCTGCCACACAATTAATGGGGAGGGCGGCGGAAAATCCGTGGAGCTAAACTACCCCGTCAGTGTCACCGAGTACATTAAAGAGCCTTGGCTTATGAGATGGATAGATAAACCGACGAGCATAAGATACAATACGACCATGCCCGCTTTAAATCCGGATTTGAAAGGCCGAGAGACGACTATAAGAGATATCATCACTTATCTTAAGGCGATGAAAGACAATAAACGGAAGCCATTGCCGGGGAAAGATTAAAATCGGATTAGGTCTCGGATATGAAAATAATCGGAGACTTAAGACTTGATTCATTCTTGACATCTTTCCATACACTATGTATGGTTTTCCATAATGAAGACAACACTTGTTATACATGGCGACGTCGTAAAGCGCCTCCGCAAGGAAGCGGCTAGGCGCGATACAACTATTTCAGAACTGGTAGAAGCCGCACTCCGATTAATGCTGGAGCCGCCTCATGGTGCTCAGTCTGAGATTCCGCCCCTGCCTGTATTTGATTTGGGAGGCGCTTACATAGATATTGCCGATCGGGATGCCCTTTACCGGGCAAGGGAAGGGCACTGATGTTTGTTGTTGATACAAATATCCTTATTTATACCGCAGATAGCCGATGTCAGGAACACGAACGCTGTCGGGCTTTATTAGAGAAATGGAGAAGGGACTTACTCCCATGGTATACAACCTGGGGGATTCTATATGAATTCCTCCGCATCAGTACGCATACGCGCGTGTTTCAGCGTCCCCTTTTGGTTGATCAAGCCTGGTTCTTTATCTCTACGCTCCTGGTCTCGCCAAGCCTGCGCGTGCTCTCAGAGGGGGAGCGTCATGCTGAGATAGCCGCAAGGACATTTCAAGAAATTCAGGGTTTGCACGGCAACCTCATTCACGACGCCCATACCGCCATATTGATGCGAGAGCACGGAATCAGGCAAATATACACACGGGATACGGATTTTCATCGTTTCCCTTTCCTGGAGGTTATCGATCCTCTAAACCTATAGGATACAGGAGCGATTTGTTTAACAATTTTCTGGAGGATTCATTGATACAGCCAAATGAATATGTAAAGAACCTGATTCCCTATGTTCCCGGAAAGCCCATCGAAGAGCTTGAGCGCGAACTCGGTATTCGGGATGCAATAAAGATTGCATCAAATGAGAACCCGATTGGTCCCTCTCCACTTGCCCTTCGCGCTGTATGCGAATACTTAGCTAAACTGAACCGTTATCCCGATGGGGATGCATTTTATCTAAAGAATAAACTCGCTAAGAGGCTCGGCGTAAAACCTGAGAATCTGATTTTTGGAAACGGTTCAAACGAGGTAATAGAGATTGTCGCGAGGACATTTATGAAGCCCGGAGATGAGGCGGTAATAGGTGAGTTTGCTTTCATAGTTTTTCCAATTGTCACACAGGCCGTCGGCGCAAGGGCGATAATATCCCCTATGCCTCAACTTACTCATGACCTAAGTGATATGTTTAAACGTATAACGCCCAAGACTAAAGCCGTATTCATTGCAAATCCGAATAACCCCACTGGGACTATGGTGAAAAGGGACGAGTTTGAATGGTTTCTTGAAAGGGTTCCCGAAGACATAATCGTCGTTATAGATGAGGCATACTTTGACTATGTTGATGACCCTGAATATCCGAATTCTCTCAATTATCAGGATCTCGGAAAGTCAATAATTACGGTTAGAACGTTCTCAAAGATTTACGGTCTTGCAGGGCTAAGGCTTGGATTCGGCGTATCTTCGGGAGAAATCATCTCATACATGAACCGCGTAAGGGAGTCTTTTAATGTAAATTCGCTTGCCCAGATAGCCGCCGTCGCCGCGCTCGACGATTCGGAGCATGTAAGGAGGTCTAAGGAAATAAATAAAGAAGGGCTTGTATACCTAACAAAAGAACTCAAGAAACTCGGTCTCCCATTTGCCCCTTCTTTTGGGAACTTTATCCTTGTGGATTTGTGTGATAACCCTATCCCTATATATGAAGCCCTTCTGAGGGAAGGGGTGATAGTAAGACCCGTCATTAACTACGGGCTTAAAACCCATATACGCGTGACAGTCGGACTGCGTGATGAGAATGAGAGGTTCATCAGGGCTATAAAAAAGGTTTTGGGGAGATAAAATTTTGAATTCACTTCTCAGTCCTGTAAACTATCCTCGGTATGCCGGTCAGGATACTTATCGGAGAAAAAGAGATTAGTCCTCCTTTTTCAATTCATAAACCCTTTGTTTCAGAAGAAGAGTACCTTGAGATTGCAGATGAGGATACTCGATGTGAACTCATCTTCGGAGAGCTTATTATGAATTCACCTGCCTCTACAATACATAAGGAAATACTTGGTTTTCTTATCTCTCTCATCAGATCTTACGTGAAAGAGAGAGACATTGGGACTGTGCTCGGTGCAAACACCACAGTCCATTTTAGAAGGGACTTGATTCTCGTGCCCGATTTAGTTTTTATGGCGAAGGAAAGAGAAGGGATTATAAAAGATACCTATTGAAGACTCTCCAGACCTGGTGATGGAGATAATATCCGAAACGACTAGGGATAACGATCTGGGACGAAAACTCAAGATTTATAGAGAGCACTTGACCAAGGAAATCTGGATTATTGACCCGGGGGAGAAAACTGTCCAAATTCCCAAACTTCTCAAAGAGGGCTATAAGATCCAAAAGGCAAGCAATGGGACTCTCAAATCCAGCATTATACCCGGGTTCTTCATCCATCCAGAGTGGCTATTTATATCACCACGTCCCAAAGTACGCGAGTGCTTTGAAGAAATCTTAGCATCCAATGAGCTTCTCTAAGATAACCATAATAGGCCTCGGGCTTATAGGCGGGTCACTTGCCTGGGGTTTAAAGAAATCAGGTCATGTAGGGGAGGTATTCGGGGTTGATACAGACGAGAAAGCCATAGATTATGCTATTGGGGAAGGGATAATTGACGGTGGCTCCAAGGAGATTAAAAAAGGAGTTGATCACTCGCAGGTAGTTATAATTGCCGCTCATGTTGGGCTTATACCAAGACTCGTAAAATCTGTCTTCTCTATTGCCTCTGCTGGAACCGTAATCACCGATGTTGGGAGTGTAAAAGGAAGAATAGTCGAAGAGGTTGAACGCTCCCTTCCTTCTCATCTCTACTTTGTCGGCGGTCATCCGATAGCGGGAACCGAGCGCTCAGGCGTCTGGGCGGCAGATTTAAAACTCTTTTACGGGAAGAGGTGTATTCTGACCCCTACATCAAAAACCAATCCCAAGGCATTGGAGAGCGTTAAGAATATCTGGGAGTCCGTGGGCGCCCATGTCTTCACAATGGATGTCGAGACCCATGACCGTGTGTTTGGGTTTGTAAGCCATCTCCCTCACATTGTCGCTTATGCCCTAATAAACGCCGTGGCCTCCATAAAGGAACCGGACAATATACTCGACTTTGCTGGCGGGGGACTCAGGGATTATACGAGGATAGGCGTAAGCTCTCCTGATATGTGGAGCGATATATTTCTTGGAAATAGGGAAAATACGCTGGAGGCTGTTCGGGAGTTTAAAAGGGTTTTGGAAAGGATAGAAGACTTGATAAAAGCCGAAAATGCAGATGGGTTGAAAGAGGAGCTTAGGAAGGCTGTCGAGGTTAAAAACAGGATGGGTAAATAGCCTATTAAGAAGAACCTTCCCGAATTTTCTTGACTCAATATTTCATTTATTATAATATGAGTTATATCCATTCTATTGAGCAACTGTCAAATTAGCATTAATCCCCTGAGAAAAGGGAGACAACCATGGCAAACACAAGTATACCAGCGGATTATAAGCCGCCTGTCACTCATGATGAGTTTATAACAGGTTTTACAGATAAGCCGGAGGATCGGATTAATATGGGGATTTTATTTGTCGGCGCGGGACCGGCAAGCCTCGCGGGTGCGATTCGTCTGGCTCAACTCCTCGGCGAGGAGCCGGAATTAATGTCATCCCTTGGGGAGATTCCTATTGGGATAATTGAAAAGGGAAAATACCCTGGGGCGCATCTCCTCTCCGGCGCTGTGGTGAATCCCATTGCATTCCGTAAGCTCTTTCCAGACCTTAAAGGCAGCGAATTCCCATTCTTCGGTCCTGTAAAGAAGGAAACGGTATATTTCCTGACATCACGCGGTGCGCTTCCATTCCCTGTAACCCCTCCGACAATGCAGAATCATGGGAATTATGTTGCTTCCATTAGCAAGATGGGTGCGTGGCTTGCAGAGAAGGCCGAGGCCCTGGGTGTATTGATACTAAATGAGACCGCCGGTATGAAACTCATAGTGGAGGAGGGGATTGTAAAGGGCGTCCGAACAGGAGATAAGGGACTCGATAGAGAAGGCAATCCTATGGGGAGCTTTCAGCCGGGCTCCGATATTTCAGCAAAGGTCACAGTCCTTGGCGAGGGAACCCAGGGGCATCTGATGCAGGCATTAATAGAGCACTTTGGGATAAAGAGACCCAATCCGCAGGTCCATGCCCTTGGAGTGAAGGAAATATGGGAGGTATCGAAGCCGCTTGATAGGGTCATACACACAATGGGTTGGCCCCTACGCGGGGGGAAGAAATACAACGAATTCGGCGGGAGCTTTATATATCCTATGGGTGAGGATAAGGTATCTCTCGGTCTTGTTGTAGGACTCGACTATACTGATGCCTCTCTCTCTGTCCATGACCTTCTTCAGGAATTAAAAACCCACCCCCTACTTAAAGAGATACTCAATGGCGGAAGGCGCGCAGACCGGGGTTGGGGGGCAAAGACAATCCCGGAAGGCGGATTCTATTCACTCCCCGAGCGTTTTCATGTCCCGGGTGCTCTTATGATTGGGGACTGCGCAGGCTTTGTCAATGTTCCGGCTCTCAAAGGGATTCATTATGCCATGTGGTCTGGAATCCTGGCGGCTGAGACAATATTTGATGTCCTGAAATCCAAACGGGACCCACAGTCTCAGGGCGCTCTGGCTGGATACGGCATAGCCGTGAGGGAGAGTTTTATATGGAATGACCTCTATAAGGTAAGAAATATGCGTCAGGCGTTCCAGTATGGGTTTGTGCCCGGCACGATGCTTGCAGGGCTAATGACCGTGACAAACGGCGCATTCCCCGGATGGAGATTCCGTGTGCATAGAGACAGCGAACATCCGATGTTCAAGGGAAATAAAACATATCCTAGGCCAGACAATAAATACATATTCGATAAACTCACAAGCGTATACGCAAGTGGCAATAGGACACGGGACAATCAGCCAAGTCATCTGAGAGTGAGAACAGATGTGCCTGAGGTTATCGCTGAAACATGGGTCAATATGTGCCCGGCTCAGGTCTATGAACTGGTTGAGAAAGAGGGGCACAAACACCTCGAAGTCAATCCCACCAACTGCATCCATTGCGGCGCTATCACATCAAAGGGGGGTCGCCTAACCCCTCCCGAAGGCGGTGGTGGACCAGAATATACGGAGACGTAAGACTAGTAGATTACCTCTGCTATATTCAACATTGATTGAATAGAAGGGGTGTGTCTATGGAATGGGCAAAATCATTCTTTTTTAATGACAACCTGTTTTTCAAGGTGTTGAGAGTATTTTATTTGCATTATTTCTATAGTTAATGCCACTGAATTATCCATTTGTTTTCATAGTACTTGACAAAATTAGTTCAGTGAAATATAATTCAGGTATGAACGAAAGTTGTGGAAAGGAATGTGGTAAAGAAATCGAAGGGAATGCGCTTTTGCTGAAAAGGCTCATGTATACAGCCTCACGCGTAGAGGCACGACTTGAGTCTGCACTGGAGGATACCGGTCTTTCCCTTCCTAAGTTTGCAGTTCTCGATCGGTTAATAAGAATTGGTGAGCCTATTCCGCTTACACGCCTTGCCGCGCAGCTCGCGTGCGTTAAATCGAATGTTACACAGCTCGTCGACCGCCTTGAGGCGGATGGCCTTGTCGAGCGTAGAGATGACCCCGAAGACCGACGCAGCGTACTTGCCGCGATTACAGATAAGGGTCGGCGTCGTTATGAGATTGGAGGCGGGGCACTGACGGCGGCGGCAAAAGAGATACTCAAATCCTTTAATGAAGAGGAGAAGGAACTTTTGAATCGCCTACTGGCTAGATTCAACGGTGGCTGAATCTCAGGTTTTTTATCCTGAATGTTCAGTATTGAATAATCTATATACTGAATGATACAGATTTGAACTTATCAAAGGAGGCCACAAATGTATAAATCAATTACAGATAACGTTGAGAAATTGGCGGTTGGGGATCGGCC